>JAIENY010000034.1 GCA_019750915.1 Xanthobacteraceae bacterium | reverse complement strand
GTCCGGACCGTGAGCTTCTCACTGTGTTACAGCCTTGCGACCGCGCTGTTCGGCGGCTTCACGCCCGCGATTTCGACTGCGCTGATCGAGGTCACCGGCGACAAAGCCGCGCCCGCGCTGTGGATGACATTTGCCGCCGTCTGCGGCCTGTCGGCCACTGCGTGGATTTATGGGTTGGGTAGAACGGCACGCAAAGCCGAGGGCGTGCCAGCTTAAGGCTGCTTGCCTGCGGCGTGGCGGCCGTAACCAATCCTTAACGCCGTCGTTCGTTCGAGCTTCGGCGCTGCGGGCTCCTGTCATAAAATTTGTGCAAGGAGCCGCACATGATCAGTCTCGTGAAAGTTTCCGATGTCCTGTCCGCCGAAACCGGCGTGCGGCCGCCCTCAGCTGTCGATACCAATGACGACGCGGCGACGGCGTATTGGGCCTATCGGCTGAACATATCGCCTGATCAATTATCCGATGCCATTCAACAGGTCGGCAGTTCGGTCGCGGCCATTCGCCGTCATCTCGGAAAGTAACCTGCTGCAAAAAAGCAGCAACGATAGCGCCGCTCGCTGCGGCGCTATCGGATTTTCCGATACCAAGAAACGATTACTCCAATTAGGACCAATTTTATCTATTCCAGCTAACGTGCCCGCGACATGCCCTCTGAAGGAGAGGCATATTTGACAGAAGGTGTGCGATGCTGGGGAATTTACGGATTTCATACAAACTCATGATTATGGTCGTTGTTGCCGTCGCTGGCATTCTTGTCACAGCGGCAATGGGCCTCTCTGTTCTGCGAACCAACTTGTTGGAAGACCGCAAGGCCAAGATCGAGGACATCGTCAAAGTCGCGGTCGAGGCATTGGAGGCGGATTACCAGAACTCCAGAAAAGCCGGTCTTTCCGACGCCGATACGATCGCTCACAGCAAAACCATCCTGCGCTCGATGCAGTTCGGTAAAAACGATTACATTTATGTTTTCGCTCCGAACGGCCAACTGGAGGTCCATCCGAACTCCGAGGGCAAAAGCCTTTATAATGCCGTTGACTCGGATGGCATTTATTTCGCGCGCCGCCAGATCGAAATTGCCGCGAACGGCGGCGGCTTCCTGTCTTACCGCTACCCCCGCGCAGCCGGCGGTGACCCCATCCCCAAGATCTCTTATGTGGTGCAGTTCAAGCCGTATAATTGGACGGTCGGCGGCGGCATTTACATCGACGATGTCGATGCGATCTTCTGGTCTGAAGTCATCCGGATGGGCATGCTGTTCGGCGTCACCCTGCTGCTCGTCGTCGGCATGTCGTTCTGGATGGGACGCACCATTGTCAGTCCGATCAACGCCATGACCGGGGCAATGCGCAAGATCGCGAGCGGCGACATCGCTACCGCGATTCCCGCACAGGATCGCCGCGACGAGGTCGGCGTGATGGCCCAATCGGTGCAGGTGTTCAAGGATAGCATGATCGAGGCCAACCGTCTGCGTGGCGAACAGGACGTACTCAAAGCCAGTAGCGAGGCCGACAGGCAGCGCCTGATGTTCAAGATGGCCGACGATTTCGAGGCCGGAGTGAGCAGTTCGCTCGACATGCTGTCCTCGGCCGCCGGCCAGATGCGGACGACCTCGGAGGGCATGAGTTCGACCGCGCAGCAGACCAGCGCACAGGCCAACACGGTCGCGGCAGCGGCCGAACAGGCTTCGGCGAATGTGCAGACCGTCGCCGCCGCCACCGAAGAGCTGTCGTCCTCAATCTCCGAGATCAGCCGTCAGGTCGGAAAATCCACCACCATCGCCGGTCAGGCCGTTCAGCAGGCCCAACTTACGAACGTCACCATCCAGGGCTTGTCGGAAGCCGCCCGCAAGATCGGCGACGTCGTCAGCCTGATCAGCGACATCGCAAGCCAGACCAACCTGCTGGCGCTTAATGCCACCATCGAGGCCGCGCGCGCCGGCGAAGCCGGAAAGGGCTTCGCGGTCGTGGCCAGCGAGGTGAAGTCGCTGGCAAGCCAGACGGCCAAGGCGACCGAAGAGATCGCAAGCCAGATCGGCAGCATGCAGGGTGCGACCTCGGAAGCCGTGGAGGCTATCCAGGTGATCAACAGCACCATCAATGCGATGAATGAAATAGCTACCGCCATCGCCTCCGCCGTTGAGGAACAGGGAGCGGCGACAGCCGAGATCGCACGCAATGTGCAGGAAGCCGCGCAAGGTACCAGCAAGATGTCGAGCAACATCTTCGGCGTGAACCAGGCCGCCGACAAGACCGGCATAGCAGCCAACGAGGTTCTCGTCTCCGCCGAACAACTCAGCCTGCAGACAGCAACGCTGCGTAACAATGTGGATGGCTTCCTCGATCGTATCCGCGCTGCGTGAGAATTCGCGGTTTCAACGTTGAGGCCTCGCGCGTCATTCGCGCGGGGCCTTATCTTTAGGTTCCATCCAAAGGTCCGCCAACCGGAACCGGTGTTCTCATCCCAAAAGACAATTTTGCAGGAACTGCCATCGCGTGGTGCTGTTAGTTCAAAAGCAAAATGTCTATGACGGAGGACACCATGGCTTTTGAACGTGACCGGGACGAAATGGCTCAGGCCAATGCCGAGCTGCGACGCAGTCAGACGATGGATAACCAGTTACAGCCGGATCCAGAGCTTCAGGAGGGTCCGGCGAGCGGCGGCAAGATCGCGTTGTTCGCAATCGCCGTGATCGCAATCCTGGGCGTGGTTTTTTATGGGCTCAACAGCTCCACGCCGACCAACACGGCCACCAACCCGCCCGCTCAGACCACGGCCAGCGGCAACCCGGCGAGCGCGCCTTCGCCGGCTGGCCCGAACGCAAATCCGGGCCAGACGACAGGAGCGGCGCCGGCCACGCCGCAGCCGGCTCCACCTGCGGCCAGCGGCAATACGACAGGCAATCCGTCCGGTGGAAGCAGTGCTCCGGCCGGTTCATCTTCGGGACAATAACGCCCCCGATACACACATTTTCAAACCCGGCCTCTCCAGGCCGGGTTTTCCATGCCGGGCACCCCGTTGACATCGCGCAACAAACCCCGTCGTAATCGGTTTTTACCGGCAGGCGGTGGGATATTCATGTCGCGATTGATGGTGTTTACGGGAGCCGCGCTGCTGGCTTTGTTGTCGGCTGCAGCGAGTTACGAGATCAAGCCGAAGACGCCGGATACGGCCTTTTCCGGCAAGCTCAAGCCCGACATCATGGGGCTGAACAGTCACGACGACCCCGCCAAGGTTGGCGGTGTATTCGAAAGCTATCTGAAGGACTTTCACGGCGTGACGCCGCAGGCCGTCCAGCGCAAATTCGGCAACACCGGCACTGCCTATGTCACCTCAATGACATTCACTGCGCCCGCGAGCGGCGACCGCGGCGCCGAGACAGTCGGCATCTATTTCTCGACACCAGCGAGCGGAAACTTTGCTTATTACATCACGCGCGACCTCGGATTTGCACCCGGCAAACAACCTACCCAAGGGGAGATGATTCAGCGCGTGACCGAAAAATACGGAAGTCCCACCGCGATTGGCGACGGCCGGCTCTATTATTTCTACAAGAGCGGCAAGATCGTTTCGGCAAAGCAAAAATATACTGAAAGCTCGGCCGTCGATGCCCTCAATGCGCCGATCAATCCGAAGGTCGCCGTCGCGCTGTCGGATGCCGGCGGGCGGGGAAGCTGCATCGCCGTGCTCAAACACATCCAGGCCCAGCCAGATAAATCTCTTGATACGCTGTTAACAGACTCCAAGAATGCGATCTGCGATGGCCTTCTCGATGTGGCGCTGACCGCTGGAACAGCGACGGATCGTGTCGGCAAGGCGACATTCACTCTGATCGACTTCACCCGCATCATCTCGGCTGCAAAAATCGACGCCGACGCCCTCGACGCATCAAAAAAAGACCCGAAAAAAAGTCCGGCGAGCAACACACCACGACTCTGAATTCCGCAGCGCAAAATCCTGCGTCGGTGTCCGGGCCCCGTGACGACACTATGACGTTCCGCGTTCATCGAACGCCCCCCGATACTGCCGCTCACCGCATTGTCATCATCAGTGAAACCCACACGCTTTACACCGGCGAAGCACCGTTTCAATGATGCCGCGCCACTCCCTGGAGACTGTTATGAAAAGCTTACTCATCGTGACGGCCCTGCTGTCATCCCTTACATGCGCTCACGCGCAAACCGCCGCCCAGGCTCCGCAGAAGGAGCCTTATGGAATCGGCCTTGAGGGATATCCCTATCCGTACCCGGTTCACATGCTGCCGCTCGTCAACGACGGCGAACAGTTGCGGATGGCGTATATGGACGTCGCGCCGGCCAATCCGAACGGACGAACGGTCATCCTGCTCCATGGACGAAACTTTCCGGGGAGCTACTGGGCACCGGTGATCAAAACGCTGACCGGCAATGGTTACCGCGTGATCGTGCCGGACCAGATCGGATTCGGAAAATCATCGAAGCCCTCCTCCGAACTGCATTTCGATACGCTCGCTCGTAACACCATCACCCTGCTCGACCACCTGCAACTGCAGAAGGTCGACGTCGTCGCTCACTCGCTTGGCGGCATGCTCGCGGTTCGCATCGCACGGGCATACCCGGACCGTGTCGATCACCTTTTGCTCGCTGCGCCCATCGGGCTTGAGGATTACCGGCTTTATGTGCCGCCCACACCGACCGAAGCCATCCTGAAACACGAGGACGAATTGACCGCGGATGGTTATCGCAAGCAACTCAATAACGCCTATTCGCCGTCGATCCCGCAGGAACAGCTCACGCCTTTCATCGATGCACGCTTCGGCATAAAGGGGGCCGCCGACTATCAGCGATGGCTGCGCGCATTCGTGAGTTCGGGGCAGATGATCTACCGCGAACCGGTGGCGCATGAGATTCCTCTGATCACCCAGCACACCCTCTTCATCATGGGTGAGAACGATCATAACGCGCCGGGCAAGCCCAACGCCCCGGAGGCGCTGCGGCCAAAGATGGGACATAACGCCGATCTCGCCAAGGCATTTGCCTCGCAGATGGCGAATGCAAAGGCCGAGGTTCTTCCGAACGCCGGCCATCTGGTTTTTCTCGACGCGCCTGAGAAGTTCAACGACCTGATGCTGAATTTCCTCAGCTCGAAATAGACGACGGATCAGGGCGGGATCACTCCCGCCCTGCCGCTTACCAATAGTAGCGGCGGCGGCAACGCAGATAGCCCCAACGGTCACGCCAGCAGCGCCGGTATCCGCCCCAGTAATGACGGCGATGCCAGTGACGGCGGCGCCAGCCCAAATGACGGCGGTGGTGCCAGCCCCAGCCGCGGTGTCCCCAACGCCGATGCCCCCAATGACCGTGCCCACCATGACCGCGGTGACCGTGCCATCGCACCTCCTCGACCGTGGCCTGATCGAGATCATCTTGCGTTGCGAGCGCAGATTGCGCCGTCTGTTCTGGAGAAAAATTCACGGGCGGCATGTGCAACGCAAGCGGGCCAGCCTTGGCGGCGGCACCAAATGCAACGGCTCCGGCCGCGCAACCGAAGGTGATCTTCAGGAAATGCCGACGTTCCATCATATGAATCTCCATCTGCTTTTCACATAGGAGGATTGCCCGAGCAAAGTGAATGCTGGCTGAATTGATGTCCCACACGATGAAATCGATGCGTTGCACCGCAATAGCGTGTCATCGAACGTTGATCGCATTTCCATAATCCCGCCATGGCTGTAAAGCAGCGTGGCCACGCTACGTGGCACTGATTCAGAAGGAACGCTCATGAAAAAATTGATTGCAGCCGCCGCTTTCGTCACAGCATTCGCAGGCATGACCGCCGCGAATGCGATGCCGCTCGCACCCTCAACGCCGTCCAACACCGACGTCATCAAGGTTGCTGGTGGGTGCGGTCCCGGCTTCCATCGTGGTCCCTATGGAGGCTGCGTTCCGAACCGCGGGCCGATTGTGCGCCGCTGCCCGCCCGGTTTCCGCATCGGTCCTTATGGCCGTTGCTATCGCCGCTGGTGATTTTTTGCCGTAAGATAAAGCCCCGCTTCGGCGGGGCTTTTTTTATTCAATAGTCACAGCGGATAGTTTGAATGACCAACGATTCTCATCACGATAGGACCGGAGCCGCCACCGGCGGCGTACGAACGCTTCTCAAGCTCGAGGGGTGGCGCTGTTCGTCATCGCCGCCCTGCTCTATCGGCAGCACGGGATGTCGTGGTGGTTGTTTGCGCTCCTGTTTCTGGTGCCGGACCTCAGCTTTCTCGGCTATCTTGCGGGCCCGCGGATCGGCGCCATGGTCTACAACGCGGCGCATACCACGCTGTTGCCGATCATCCCCGGCGTCGGCGCCGTCACGTTTTCCTCGCCGATGGCAAGGGCGATGACCTTGATCTGGCTGGCGCACATCGGGCTGGACCGTGCACTTGGCTATGGCTTGAAATACGGAACGGGCTTCAGCTTCACGCATCTCGGCCGGATCGGCAGAAATACCTCGCGCGATGTCAGCGCAACCGGCCAGACAGTCTCATGACGAAGATCAAGACCTGCGCGACGGCCTTGTAAAGTTCGGCGGGTATTTCATCCCCAATCTCGACATTGGACAACGCGCCAGCCAGCACTTCGTTTTCCTGAATAGGAACGTCGTGCTCCTGAGCGACTTCTACGATCTTCGCGGCGATCGTGCCGCGGCCCTTGGCGACGACGCGGGGCGCACCCTTCTTGTCGTAATGCAGGGCGACGGCAACCGTATTTTGAATCGGCGTCGTCGTCATAGCGCGCGATCCAGAAAGTGACCGCTCTGCGGCGCCGGAGACGGCGGCGACCCATTGCCAACGACGATATCGCCGGGCGTCAGCTCCGCTTCGCGCAACGCTTGTGACAGCTTCGGCAGATCCGCGCGCAGCCGCGACGCCGTCTCGGATCGTTCAGCCCACATCCTGACCGATGTGCGCTCGCCGGAGAGTGAAATCTGGGCATGAACAGGTCCCGCCGGTTCAAGGTTGAGAGAAAATCGCGCTCGCCAGACCCGATCCGGCGTTTCCGCATCGCGTGCGTTGCCGCCGTCGCGCGAAATTTCGAACTGTGCCACCGCCGTGCCTTGCGGCGTGACAAACGGGATCTCGAAATTCCATCGATGTGTCAGATCTGCGCGAACCTGACTGGACTGATCCGGCAACGATGCGATCTGCAACAAAGTCTGGCGGGACAGCGCCGCATCGGTATCGCTCAGCAAACGATGAGCGATGACCTTTGATGAAGTGTGTTCGTCGACGGTCGCAGAGGCAATCGCCTGAGCGGACGGCGCCGCACCACGAAACGGCGGCGGCAATTCCTTGTTCTCGTCGGCCAGCAGCGAGGCGACCGCATCCTGAACGCCCTTGGGAAATGCCTGAAGGATTTCCTGCAAGGAACTCGGATTGCCCGGTCGTGAACTCCGCGATGACGACAGCGATCCGTTCAACAGCACACCGAGATCCTCGACGTCCTCGGCGACCGGCACCACCGCGCCAGGCAGGAAGATCTCCTCCAATGAAATGTCGGGCGCGAGCGGAGGCGCCGCCGATGCATTGAGTTCGGCCTGCGCCCGCACTTGTCCCTGCTGCGCAAACTGCCCGGCGGGCTGCCCGCCGTCCGATGCACCGCCGTCCGGAAATGCTTCGCCAAGCCACGAATTCAGCGTCTGCCGCAATACGATCAGCGCGGCCTTCAGATCGGGGGCGCCACCGGCTTGCGCCGTTTGCGATTGCTCAAAGAACAGGCCGGATTGCCTGAAGGCAGCTGCGATGTCCTGCCCGCTTAATTGTGTGTTCAGCGGCAGACGCAGCGCAAGCAACGCCGACGCCGCGCCCTGAACGTTCGCAGGCAGTTGGTTGGAGGTCGCCGTCGCGGCGAGATTGGCAAACAGCGGCGACAAACCGCCGCCCTGCGTTGCCGCAGCCGTCTGCAACGCATGCGCCACGGCGGCAGCCTCCAGAGGCGTCAGCGGCTGGGTGATCGTCGTCTGAGCCGAAGGCAATGCGGCTGATGAAATGCTGTTGGCGATGTTCGTCGCCGGAGTCTGTAACAGGTCTTCCGCTTGTTGCGGCACGATCTGCAGCCGAATGCCGTCAGGCGTCTGCGTGACCGCAAGTTGCAGGGCCTGCCCTGCCTGCAGCGGCACCTCGGACGCCACCTCGATCGACAGACTTGATACCGCGATACGAACCAGATCGTTCGCCAAAATCCGGAGCACCCGTGCGTCGATCACGCTGCCCGGCTGAAGGACAACGTCCGGCCCGACGCTTTCGGCGGCAATTACGGGCGTAATTGGATTGATCGCGGTGACCATGGGCGTTCCGGGATAATTCGAAAAGAACGCTAATCTGCGGTCGTAAACCTCTCGTTAACCCCCGGCGTCAAACCCACCCCATCCCAGTGAGTTACGCGAGAAACTGAAGCAATCCGCCTGATGGTCGCGTTTCAGTTTCTCTGATGCAACCAAACTGATCGACATATCGGCCTTTAACCGGAGGTCAGCAAACCTGCCGGTTCAAACTGCGGCAGTCAGCACCTTCGCGGCCGCTTCGAAATCGCGCAGACGGGACGCGCGGCGTGCAGTGACCTCTTCGTCTTCGCCCCATTGGCCGCTGTTCCAGTCGTCATCGACATGCGCGGCGGCCCAGACCTGCTCCGGTGTGCGGGCACCATGCTGCAACGCCAACGCGAGCAGCGCGGAGCCCGTAACGGTGGTGACGATATGAGAAGCCGCAACCTGCCAAGCATTTTCAGGCAACGCCTGATGCGCGGCGTGAACCGCCGTGTCCGGCTGCTTCACATGCATCACGCCCTCAGTGAGAATGAAATGCGCCCCGAGATAATCCGCCGCCCAGCGCAACGCAGGATCCCAATGCTCCCCTTGCCTTGCAATGAGTTCTTCCGGGAAGCTGGCGCGATAGAACAACAGATCGGAGCCGAGATATTTCGCGATGTCTTCGCGCACCGCCGTCACGTTGTCGGTCACGCCGTCGATCGTGCTGTTGGCGAGCCGCGTCATCGGCATTGACAACGGATCAATCGTCTCTTTCTGCGCCTCCCACTCCGCCGCCATGATGTCGGCGATCTCGCGTAACGGTGCGGCGAGCACTTTCTTTCCTGGCGTGCGGATCAATTTACCATCCAGCCGGACGGCAAAACCATCAGGCGTCTCGGCAACATCCACCGCTTTGTAGAAGCGTTTGCGTTCCGGGCCGCGCGAAGATTTTCGCGAAGCCTCCATCGGGTCAAGCGGAGACTTGCCCGCGACGTCATCAAACAGTTCGCGCATCGTACTCTCTCGTTACTGCTGGGCGCAGGCGCGAGAATAAGCCGATCGCTCTCCGGGTCCAAGCCCCAGCGCAGCCCCTTGATCGAGGCAGCGGGTGACGCGATCGCCGAATGATTTCTTCCGCGACAACGGCTTCAAATTCACCTGCGGCTGCGGATTGGGGTCGACCAGGCTGGGGCTGGTGTTGCCAAGCTCGAATTTCGGCGGCGATGCCATCTGCGGAACGGTCGGCACCGTGATCGCCGGAGGCGGCGGACCGGGCCTCGGCACAACAACGGGCGTGCCTCCCGGGGTGTGAAACACCTGCGCAACCGCAGCCCCGCCGTTCATCGAACCGGCGATCGAGACGCCCAACGCCATTAAAAGAAGATACGGTTTCTGCATGACCATGCAGATGAAATAACGCCAGCGGCCAAAATCAAGACTGCCGTGACCTTAAAGATTCTCACCGGCTATCACTTGAACGAGCCGCCAATGAAAAGACGGCGGCCGCGAGGCCGCCGTCTTGCGCGTTGGTTCCGGTCCCGTTCGTGGATCAGGCGTGCAGATCGAACCGATCCGCGTTCATCACCTTGGTCCAGGCGGCGACGAAGTCGTTCACGAACTTCTCCTTCGCGTCCGAGGTTCCATAGACTTCCGCCAAGGCGCGGAGTTGGGAGTGCGACCCGAAGATCAGATCGACTCGCGTCGCTGTCCATTTCGGCGCCTTGGTCTTCCGGTCATGCCCCTCATAGACGCCCTCAGTGGCAGGCTGCCACTCGGTGTTCATGTCGAGCAGGTTGACAAAGAAGTCGTTGCTCAACACGCCGACCTTATCGGTCAACACGCCGTGCTTCGAGTCGTCGGCATTGGCGCCGAGGACACGCAGACCGCCCACAAGAGCTGTCATCTCCGGTGCGGTCAGCCTCAACAATTGTGCCCGGTCGATTAGAGCTTCCTCAGCCATCATAAACTGATGCTTGCCGCTGATATAGTTGCGGAAACCGTCTGCTCGCGGTTCAAGCGGAGCGAATGACGGCACGTCGGTCTGCTCCTGCGAGGCATCCATGCGGCCCGGCTTGAACGGCACCGTTACCGAGACACCCGCATCCTTCGCAGCCTTCTCAACAGCGGCCGAACCGCCGAGCACGATCAGGTCAGCAATCGACACTTTCTTGCCGAACTCCTTTTGGATCGCCTCGAGCTTCGTCAGCACAGCCTTCAATTGAACCGGCTGGTTGACCTCCCAATCCTTCTGCGGCGCAAGACGGATACGCGCACCGTTCGCGCCACCGCGTTTGTCGGAGCCGCGGAACGTCGATGCGGAAGCCCACGCCGTCGAAACAAGCTGCGAGACAGTGAGGCCCGAGGCGAGGATCTTCGCTTTCAGGTCCGCAATATCCTTGTCGCCGACGAGTTCATGATCGACGGCGGGGATCGGGTCCTGCCAGATCAGGGTTTCCTTAGGCACGAGCTTGCCGCGATAGCGCACGATCGGCCCCATGTCGCGATGCGTGAGCTTGAACCACGCGCGCGCGAATGCATCCGCGAACTGATCGGGGTTCTCGTAGAAGCGACGAGAGATTTTTTCGTACACCGGGTCGGCCTTGAGCGCGATGTCGGAGGTCAGCATGGATGGCGCGTGACGCTTCGACTTGTCGTGTGCGTCCGGCACGCTGTTGGCACCGCCGCCGTTCTTTGGCGTCCACTGATGCGCACCGCCCGGACTCTTGGTCAGCTCCCACTCGTAGCCAAACAGATTCCAGAAGAAGTTGTTGCTCCACGTCGTGGGGGTCGAGGTCCAGATGACTTCCAGACCGCTGCCGATCGCGTCGGCGCCCTTGCCGGTGCCATGGGTGCTCTTCCAGCCGAGGCCCTGATCTTCGATCGCACCGCCTTCGGGATCCACGCCGACAAACGACGGGTCGCCCGCGCCGTGCGTCTTGCCGAAGGTATGACCACCGGCGATCAGCGCCACGGTCTCTTCGTCGTTCATCGCCATGCGGAGGAATGTCTCGCGGATATCCCGCGCCGATGCCAGCGGATCTGGATTGCCGTTCGGACCTTCCGGATTGACGTAGATCAGGCCCATCTGCACGGCACCGAGCGGCTCGGCAAGCTCGCGTTCACCACTGTAGCGTTCATCGCCCAGCCACGTGCCTTCCGGACCCCAGTAGAGTTCTTCTGGCTCCCATGTGTCGGGGCGGCCGCCGGCGAAGCCGAACGTCTTGAAGCCCATCGACTCCAGGGCGACATTGCCGGTGAGAATATAGAGATCGGCCCATGAAATTTTCTGGCCGTACTTCTGCTTGATCGGCCACAACAGGCGGCGCGCCTTGTCGAGGTTGACGTTGTCCGGCCACGAGTTCAACGGTGCGAAACGCTGCTGACCGCCACCGGCGCCGCCACGGCCGTCGGTGGTTCGATAGGTACCGGCGCTATGCCATGCCATACGAATGAACAGCGGCCCGTAATGGCCAAAGTCGGCCGGCCACCATTCCTGCGAGTCCGTCATCAGGGCGTGTAAGTCCTTGATCACGGCATCAAGGTCGAGGCTTTCGAATTCCTTGACGTAGTTGAACTCGGCGCCCAACGGATCGGCGGACGGATGGACGGCATGCAGTACGCTGATGTCGAGCTGGCCTGGCCACCAATCCTTGTTGCGATGAGGTTTTCCCTTTGCGCCATGCCCCATCGGGCATTTGCCCGCACCCTTGTCGTCGGTTTTTGCGTCCATCTTTTTCTCCAATCGCGCTTTTAGATTCGCGAGCTCTGTACTGAACTTTTGTGACGTCCAACCGATGCCGTCGCGTCCCACAGCGGCGGCTGCCTCGGCTTCGTGCGGCACGGTTTGTTGATCCGGGCGAAACCTAATTGCTCTTTTCAATCAGGTCTAATCGTATTAATAATCATTCTAGATAAGAAAAACTGATCGATGGTTTCTCTCAAGCAACTCAAATATTTCGACGCAGTCGCCCGGGCCGGTCATTTTGGCGCGGCCGCCGAGCAATGCGCGGTCAGCCAGCCGGCCCTCTCAATGCAAATCCAGGAACTGGAGAAGTCACTCGGTGTCCAGCTTCTGGAGCGCGGTCGACGTGGCGTTCTGCTGACCGAAAGCGGCAAGGACGTCGCGCGCCGCGCCGCGCGCGTGCTGGCCGACGTACGCGACATCGTGGACGCCGCCAAGCAGCAGGAGGAAGTCCCGTCGGGTGCCCTGCGCTTGGGCGTCATCCCCTCGATCGCGCCCTACATCCTGCCGCGGTTGCTGCCGGAAATCCGCCGCGCCTATTCCGGCCTCGATCTTCACATCCGCGAAACGCAGACACACGCCCTCACACGCGAATTGCTCGAAGGGCAGCTCGATCTGCTGCTGCTGGCACTGCCGGTCGAACACGCCGATATTGAAACCACCGTACTGTTCGATGATCCGTTTCTGCTGGCGATGGCATCGGCGTCGCAAACCTCGGGGCATGTGCGTGCTACCGCCGATCTGCTGCAGCAGGATCGTCTGCTACTCCTGGAAGAAGGGCATTGCTTCCGCGATCAGGCGCTGGCGTTCTGCAGCCTTCAGCAGGTCGAGAACATCAACACCTTCGGCGCATCGAGCCTCTCGACGCTGGTGCAGATGGTCGCCAACGGCCTGGGTATGACGTTGCTGCCGCAATTGTGCGTGCCGCTGGAGACACGGCGCGGCGACATTCATCTGATGCGCTTCGCCGATCCGGAGCCGAAACGCACCATTGGTCTTGCCTGGCGCAAGACGTCTCCGCGCAAGCGGCATTTCATCGAACTCGGACAGATGATCGCGGCAGCGGCCAAACCGGCAAACGCGGCCTGATCGAACTTATTCTTCCGGCGCTTCCTCGATCGGATCGAAGCGGTCGGCTTCGAGCCCAAGCAAATTCCATGACTGCAGCATGTGGGGCGGCAACGGCGCGGTCACATCGATGACGCCGCCGCGCGGGTGCGGGATGACAAGCCGGCGCGCGAGCAGATGCAGCCGGTTCTGCAAACCGCCCGGCAGCTGCCAGTTCTCCTTGTTGAAGTATTTCGGATCGCCGACGATAGCGTGATCGATATGCGCCATGTGCGCGCGCAACTGATGAGTGCGGCCCGTCACCGGCTTGAGCGACACCCAGGCCAGCTTTTGCGCCGATGCCTCAACCACCGCGTAATACGTCACGGCATGGGCCGCGCCCTCATCGCCATGCTTGGCGACGCGCATGATTGAATCTTCCTCGTTCTCTTCCTTGGCAAGATAGGTCGAGATCCGTCCCTGCTTCGGCTTCGGCACTCCCGCCACCAGCGCCCAGTAAATCTTGCGCGCCGAGCGGTGGCGGAACGAGCCCGTGAGCACGGAAGCCGCAAAGCGTGTCTTGGCGATCAGAAGACAGCCGGACGTTTCCCGGTCGAGACGATGGACCAGACGCGGACGCTGGCCCTTGGCATCGCGCATCACTTCCAGCATCTGATCGACGTGCTTCGACAGCCCCGAGCCGCCCTGCACCGCAAGACCGGCGGGCTTGTTCAGGACCATCACGTCATCGTCTTCGAACAGGATCATGGCCCGCAACGCATCGCGGGTTTTCGCTTCAGCCTCGGACAGTTCATCGACGACCTTCGGCGCATCGAGCTTGAGCGGCGGGATGCGCACACTCTGGCCCTCCTCCAGACGATCCTTGCTGTCGGCTCGTTTTCCATTGATGCGCAACTCGCCCTTCCGGACGATGCGCTGGATATGGGAGAACGACAGACCGGGAAAACGATGCTCGAGAAAACGATCCACGCGCATATTGTTCTCGTCGGCGGTCACGACGACGGTCTGCACCTTGGTCGGCAGCGGAACTGCGACTTTCTCCGGCTTTTCATCGAGACGCGGCTCGTGTTGCGGCTTTGCCGTCCGGCGCGGCACTCCGTCCTGGAAGCGCGCCGGATTGTCGAAAGCGCGCTGGCCCGGTCCACGTTTGTCCGAGGCCTTCTTGGCGAAGGAAGGCTTACCGCCCTTTGCGAGACTCTTTGCAGAACTCTTGGCTGGAGTTCTGGTCGCGCGCTTGTCGCCCTTTCTCGCTTCGCGCACTTCCTTCCTCTCAAGCGGTTTTCTGAAGCGGCGGCTCATGACGATTTGTCTTTTCTCAGTTTCGCCCAGTAATCGAGGCGTTTGCGAATCTCGCGTTCAAAGCCGCGATCGGGTGGATTGTAGAAGGTTTGCCGTCCCAAGGCTTCGGGGAAATAGTCCTGCCCCGAAAAACCTTCCGGCGTATCGTGGTCATACTGATACCCCGCGCCGTACCCTTCTTCCTGCATCAGCTTGGTCGGAGAATTGAGGATGTGTTTGGGCGGCAGCAGCGAGCCCGCCTCCTTCGCCATCCGTTTGGCGGCGCTGAAGGCTTTATAACCCGCATTCGATTTCGGCGCAGTCGCGACGTAGATCACCGCCTGAGCGATCGCAAGCTCGCCTTCGGGTGAACCCAGAAAATCATAGGCGTCCTTGGCGGCATTGGAGACGACCAACGCCTGCGGATCGGCCAGACCGATATCCTCAATCGCCATCCGCACCACCCGCCGCGCCAGAAACAGCGGGTCTTCGCCTGCGTCCAGCATTCGCGCGAGATAATACAGAGCAGCATCCGGATCAGAGCCGCGCACCGACTTATGCAGAGCGGAGATAAGATTATAATGGCCGTCGGCGGACTTGTCGTAGATCGGTGCGCGGCGTTGCAGAATTTCCTGCAGCTGCGCGGCGGTGAAAATTTCGTCCTTTCGCGCGGCGCGCCAGACTTCCTCGACCAGTGTCAGCGCGGCCCGGCCGTCCCCGTCAGCCATCCGCACCAGCACGGCCCTCGCCTCGGCATCGAGCGGAAGCACCCTGTTTTCGATCTGCTCGGCACGGGCGTAAAGTTTTTCAATCGCTGCGTCATTGAGCGAATGAAACACCAGCACGCGTGCGCGCGACAGCAAAGCGGCGTTGAGTTCGAATGAGGGATTTTCCGTCGTCGCACCGACCAGCACAACGGTGCCGTCTTCCATCACCGGCAGAAATGAATCCTGCTGCGCGCGATTGAAGCGATGCACCTCGTCGACGAACAACAGCGTGCCCTTGCCGGTCTCGCGACGCGCGCGCGCCGCATCGAAGACCTTTTTCAGATCTGCGACGCCGGAGAACACAGCCGAAATCTGTTCAAAATGAAGTTCGGTGGCGTCCGCAAGCAACCGCGCCACGGTCGTCTTGCCGGTGCCGGGCGGCCCCCAGAAAATGAGCGAGCCAAGCGTGCGAGTCTCCAGCATCCGAGTCAGCGCGCCGTCGGGACCCAGGATATGATCCTGTCCGACAACCTCCGACAATTCATGCGGACGCAACTTCTCCGGGAGCGGACGCGGCGCGTCCTGCTCCATCCCCGCTGCGGCGAAGAGTGTGGCTGGCTGCTGTGTGCGTTTCGCGCTCATCCACCCAGCGTGACGTTGATCTGCTGACCCCCGCGGATCACGGTGATGCGCCACAGCCGGGCCGGATCACGCGTCACCTTGACCAGATCGCCGGTCTTGGAAATCTGCTCTCCGTTGACCACTGTGATGATATCGCCTTTCTGGAATCCGACATTCGAGGCGTATTCATTATCGGAAACCCCGGTCACGACGACGCCCTGCGTGTCGGGGTCGAGCTTGTATTCGTCGGCGACCGCGGGGGAAATATTGGCGACCTTCGCACCCTGGAACGGCGAGCGCGATTTGATCGTGACTTCATCGGTGCCGGTGTCGGGAGCAACCTCGAGCGGAATCGACAGCTTTACCGGCTTGCCGCCACGCTGCACCTCGACCTGCACCGTGCCACCGAGCGGCCGCGTGACAAAGCGATAGTCGAACGCATTCGGATCATCGATGTCCTGGCCGTCGATCGACACAATCAGGTCCGAGAGTTTCAAACCCGCACGCGCGGCGGGGCTTCCAGGCGTCACGCTTGCGACCAAGGCACCTGTCGGACGCGGGATGCCGAGTGTTTCGGCGATCTCGGGAGTCACCGCCTGCAGCTTGGCTCCAAGCCAGGGCCGCTTCACCGTGGTGCCGCCACTACGCGCGGCCGACACCACCACGCGTACCATGTTGGCGGGAATGGCAAAGCCGATGCCCTGCGATCCGCCGGAACGAGAGAAGATCGCCGTATTCAAACCGACCAGCTTGCCGGTCATGTCCACAAGCGGACCGCCCGAGTTACCGGGGTTGATGGCCGCATCGGTCTGGATGAAAAATTGATAATCGGTGATGCCGACCTGCGTTCGGGCCAGCGCCGAGATGATGCCGTGTGTCACCGTCTGGCCGACACCGAACGGATTGCCGATTGCAAGCACCACGTCTCCGACCTGTGCGTCGTCCGAGTTGGAGAGTTCAAGCGTCGGGAATTTTTCCTTCACGTTCTTCAGGCGAAGCACCGCGAGGTCTGTGCGCTTGTCCTTCAGCACGATCTCCGCCTCAAACTCGCGCTTGTCCGACAGCGAGACCCTGACCTGATCGGCGCCGTCGATGACGTGGAAGTTCGTCACCACAAGACCGGACGGATCGACCATCACGCCCGAGCCGAGCGAGCGCTGCATCTGCTCCTGCTGGCCACCGGGAACGCCGAAGAAACGGCGAAAGATCGGATCGTCCAGAAACGGATTGTTCTCGCGAACAACCTTGGCGGCGTAGACGTTCACCACGGCCGGCTGCACATGCTGCACGATCGGCGCGTAGGACATTCGCAACTGTGCGGCGGAGAAAGGCACCACGCGATCCTGCGCGGTGGCGGCGGTTGCCGCGGTCAGGGAAAGCAGCGCGGCAAAAGCAAAACGAGCAAGGGTCATGAAGGGCTTCCGATGAGAACCGCAGAGATATAGTCCGCCCGCCCCTTCAAGAGAAGCGAGCGTCCGGCTTAAGTCAGGCGGCTCGTTTGCGTTGCATTTTCGGTTTTTGCGAGGCCGTCCCCGGAGCCGGTTCGGCTGTCGGCTGCAAGGATTCCAGCCGGGCCTTGTGCTCGACGCCCCACGCCCGCAACACTTCGATGACAGGACGAAACCGCTCGCCGGTTTCCGACAGCGCATATTCCACCCGAGGCGGCACCTCGGGATACACCTTGCGGGTGATCAGATCATCTTCCTCGAGCGCGCGAAGCTGCTTTGTCAGCATCCGCTGGGTGATGCCCGGCATCAGGCGGCGCAGTTCACCGAACCGCCGGCAGCCCCCCTGCAGGTGGAACAGGATGACACCCTTCCACTTGCCGTCGATCAGATCGAGCGTCACCTCGACCGGGCACCCGGGACCACAATCGAAGTCTTTCCGTTTCGCCATGACAACCTCGCGCGGTCAATAGTATCTAAACGGGGACTATGCCACAACTACGACAGTACTTGCAAATATCATCCCAAGGAGGCACTTCAGCGGCACCCGCCGTTTCAGGAGAACGCGATGAAAGCCGTCGGATACCAAAAGTCACTGCCGATCGAGAATCCCAACTCGCTGATCGATTTCGAAACAGAGAAACCCGAGCCGAGGGGACGCGACATCCGCGTCGCCGTGAAAGCCGTGTCCGTCAATCCGGTCGATACCAAGGTGCGCAAACGCGCCGAACATCCGGCCGGCGAATACAAGATCCTCGGATACGATGCAGCCGGCATCGTCGATGCGGTCGGCCCTGACGTGACACAGTTCGAACCCGGCGACGAGGTGTTCTACGCAGGGGCAATCACCCGCCAGGGCACCAACGCCGAATTCCACCTGGTCGATGAGCGCATCGTCGGCGCCAAGCCGAAAACACTCTCATTCGCGGAAACGGCAGCGCTTCCCCTCACCTCGCTCACCGCGTGGGAACTGCTGTTCGACCGTCTTGGTGTCGAACAGGGACGCGGTGAAGAGCGTTCGCTGCTGATCATCGGCGGCGCCGGCGGGGTCGGCTCCGTCCTCATCCAGCTGGCGCGCAAGCTGACCGGCCTTACGGTGCTTGCCACGGCCTCACGGCCGGAATCGATCGAGTGGTGCCTGGATCTCGGCGCGCATCATGTCGTCGATCACTCCAAGCCGATGAAGGAGCAGATCGAAAAACTGAAGGTACCGCCGGTTGCCTTGATCACCAGCCTGACTGCAACCGACAAACATTTCCCGGCACTCGTCGATATTCTGGCCCCGCAAGGCGCGATCGGACTGATCGATGATCCCGCCTCGCTCGACGCCCTCCCGCTGAAGAGCAAGGCCGCGTCGCTGCACTGGGAACTGATGTTCACCCGCTCGACCTTCCAGACCCCCGATATGATCAGGCAGCACGATATCCTCGAAAGCGTCTCGGCCTTGATCGACAAGAAGGACCTGAAGACCACGCTTGACCGCGTGTTCGGCAAGATCGATGCGGCAAACCTGAAACGGGCTCATGCCGCAATCGAAAGCGGCCGATCGACCGGCAAGATCGTCCTCGAGGGCTGGTGAGCAGCGTCATGGCCGGGACAACCCGGCCACGATAGCAAGTCTTAACTAGGCGATGGTTTGAACCAGGCCGCCCTCGGCGCGCAACGCCGCGCCGTTGGTGACAGCGGCTTCGCGCGACGAGACGTACACCACCATGTTGGCGACTTCGTCCACGCTCGCGAAGCGCTGGATCAAAGACGACGGCCGGTGCTCCTTGATGAAATTCGCCGCCGCAGTCTCGACCGACTGGCCGTTCTGCTTGGCAAGATCAGCGACAAACGTCTCGACGCCTTCAGACATGGTCGGCCCGGGCATCACCGAATTGACCGTGACCGCCGTGCCCTTGGTCATCTCGGCGAGCCCGCGCGAGATCGAAAGCTGTGCGGTCTTGGTCATGCCGTAGTGGATCATCTCCTTCGGAATCATCAGCGCGGACTCGGACGAGATGAAAACAATACGTCCCCAGTTGCGCTTGAGCATCCCCGGCATATAGGCCCGCGACAGGCGCACGCCCGACATCACATTGACCTCGAAGAACCGCATCCAGTCCTCGTCCGGGATGTCGAAGAAAGGCTTGGGTTCGAATATCCCGGCATTATTGATCAGGATATCCACGTCCGGCACCGACTTCACCAGCTTGGCGCATCCGTCCTCGGTCGAAACATCCGCCGCAACGCCGCGCACTTTCGCTGCAGGCGCCTCTTTGCCGATCAGATCGATCGCCGCATCCACTTTCGATTGCGACCGGCCGTTGACGATGATGTCGGCTCCCGCCAGCGCGAGTTTCTTGGCAACGGCGTGACCAATACCGACGGTCGAACCGGTGACGAGCGCGGTGGTTCCAGAAAGGTCGATTTTCATCGGGAAGGCTCCTGTTGTGCCGTTCATATGGACATTGCGGGCGCTCGCGCCACTCAACTTCAGTTGAATTTCGGAATGACAAACGCACAACAAAAAAGCGGCACCCGAGAGCGCCGCTTTGAAACTCAAGAACGATCGAAAGCTTACGCTTCGTCGTTGTCAGCCTTGGCCTGTACCGGGCCCGAATCCTGTCCCTTGGCATCCTCGTCACGATCAACGAATTCGATGACTGCCATCGGCGCGTTGTCGCCGTAACGGAAACCGGCCTTGATGATGCGGGTGTAGCCGCCCTGACGGTCCTTGTAGCGCGGTGCCAGAACGTCGAACAGCTTCTTGACCTGATCGGCGTCGCGCATCTCGCTGATCGCCTGACGGCGCTTGTCCAGACCGCCCTTCTTGCCGAGCGTGACGAGCTTCTCGACGATCGGACGAAGCTCCTTCGCTTTCGGCAGTGTGGTGACGATCTGCTCGTGCTTGATCAACGCAGCAGACATGTTGGCGAACATTGCCTTGCGGTGCTCCGCGGTGCGGTTGAGTTTGCGGTGAACTTTTCCGTGACGCATTTTCGTTCTCAATCTTTCCGTGTCGCGACACCGTGTCGGACATGTTGCTCAGGTGGGCTGCCTGCGTTCGCCCGGGGTGTGACGGCTGGACTGGTTGCCCCGCCGTCACGAGATTCTCAGTAATGATCCTCGAAGCGCTTGGCCAGCTCGTCGATGTTCTCCGGCGGCCAGCCAGGCACTTCCATGCCAAGGTGCAGACCCATCTGGGCGAGCACTTCCTTGATTTCGTTGAGCGACTTGCGGCCGAAGTTCGGGGTGCGGAGCATTTCGGCTTCCGACTTCTGCACCAGATCGCCGATGTAGACGATGTTGTCGTTCTT
Source organism: Xanthobacteraceae bacterium (assembly GCA_019750915.1). Lineage (GTDB taxonomy): Bacteria > Pseudomonadota > Alphaproteobacteria > Rhizobiales > Xanthobacteraceae > Afipia. Next base: position 17,290 of record JAIENY010000034.1, on the reverse strand, counting down.
CAGGCAGTTTGCCGAACGCACCGACAGTTCGAGCTCGTCCACCTTCTTGAGGAAGGCCGGGTTGAAGGCGAGATCCGGAATGATCTCCTGCGCGACTTCCTTGCGCGGCTCTTCGAAGTTGACGAACACGTTGAGCTGGTCCTGCAGGATGCGCGCCGAGTAAGCCAGCGCGTCCTCCGGCGAAATGGCGCCGTTGGTCTCGATCGACATGGTCAGCTTGTCGTAGTCGAGGATCTGGCCCTCGCGGGTGTTCTCGACCTTGTAGGAGACCTTGCGAACCGGCGAGTACAGGCTGTCGACCGGGATCAGGCCGATCGGCGCATCTTCCGGGCGGTTGCGGTCAGCGGCAATGTACCCCTTGCCGGTGTTGATGGTGAATTCCATACGGATCTCTGCACCATCGTCGAGGGTGCAAAGCTGAAGATCAGGGTTCAGCACCACAACGTCGCCAACGGTCTGGATGTCGCCGGCGGTGACAACACCCGGACCCTGCTTCTTGATCACCATGCGCTTGGGGCCTTCGCCCTGCATCTTGACCGAGATGTCCTTGATGTTCAGCACCATGTCGGTGACGTCCTCGCGCACGCCTGCGATCGAGGAGAACTCGTGCAACACGCCGTCGATGTGAACCGACTGCACGGCAGCGCCCTGCAGCGACGACAGCAGCACGCGGCGCAGCGAGTTGCCGAGCGTCTGGCCGAAACCGCGCTCGAGCGGCTCAGCCACCACGGTTGCGAAACGGGTCGGGTCCGAGCCCGGCGTTACCTGGAGCTTGTTCGGACGGATAAGTTCTTGCCAATTTTTCTGGATCGTCACGTCTTCACCCCTGACATCCCAGAGCTCAAAACCCTGGTGTTGGAGAGCGCGGATCAGTCCGCGCGACACAATGCGAAAACAATCGCGGACACTTCTGTCCGCGACACTCAAAAATCAAACACGGCGACGCTTGCGCGGGCGGCAGCCGTTGTGCGGGATCGTGGTCACGTCGCGAATCGAGGTGACGGTGAAGCCCGCGGCCTGCAGAGCACGCAGCGCCGATTCACGGCCCGAACCCGGACCTGCGACCTCGACTTCGAGCGTCCGCATGCCGTGCTCCTGCGCCTTCTTCGAGACGTCTTCAGCAGCAACCTGCGCCGCATACGGGGTCGACTTGCGCGAACCCTTGAAGCCCATCGTGCCGGCCGACGACCAGGCGATCGTATTGCCCTGCGCATCGGTGATGGTGATGGTGGTGTTGTTAAACGAGGAATTCACGTGAGCAATGCCGGAGGCGATGTTCTTGCGCTCACGACGACGCACGCGCGTAGCTTCTTTAGCCATTTTGGTTCCTTTTCAAGATCTCAACGCCGCCGTAATGCCAGCGACTACACCAGACGGCGCGAGACGGCCTGAAGCCCTCGCGCCGCAAATTCGTTTGCTTACTTCTTCTTGCCGGCAATCGCCTTCGCCGGACCTTTGCGGGTGCGGGCGTTGGTGTGCGTGCGCTGACCACGAACCGGCAGACCACGGCGATGACGCAGACCGCGGTAGCAGCCGAGGTCCATCAGACGCTTGATGTTCATGCCGACTTCGCGACGAAGATCGCCTTCCACGAGGAAGTCGCGATCGATGACTTCGCGAATCTGCAAAACTTCCTGGTCGGAGAGCTGCGACACGCGGCGGTCGACAGGAATCTTCACCTTCTCGAGGATATCGGCTGCATTCTTCTGGCCGATACCATGAATATACTGAAGCGCAATCAGAACGCGCTTGTTGGTCGGGATGTTGACGCCTGCAATACGGGCCACGGTCTTCGCTCCTGTCGCCAACCTCAGGCTGGCATTGTTCTTTTAAGTCGGGCGCGAGTTCACAGATGTGAGTCTCACAAACGCGAACACGACGCCCTCCCCAGTTTTGGGGCCCGGCATCGTCTGAACTTATCCGACTTGATGCGGGCTTATTAAAGGATTCAACGGCGTTTCGTCAACCGCTTGGCGGCCTTGGAGGACCGTTTCGTTACCTTTTTCGCCGATTTGACTGCCCTTACCGATTTACCGGTCAGGTTCCGTCGGGCAGTCTTTGCGGTGGTTTTAGCCACCTTGCCGGCTTTTGTCGTGGTTCCCTTTTTAACCGCTTTCGCAGCCTTCCTGGTTGATTTTTTCGCTACCTTTTTACCGGTGGCTTTCTTACCGCTGGTTGCAGCTTTCCTGGAAACCTTTTTGGCCTTCTGTCCAGCCTTCGAGGCTGCTTTGGAACTGGCCTTTGAAACCGATTCGGGCTTGGCTGTCGCCTTTTTAGCCGCGGTCGGCTTCCGGCTCCGCTTCGCGGTACTCTTGGCCTTGGCTGTTTTGGCCGCCTGTTCCGGTTTCCCGGCCGTGGCGATCGCCGCGAGCACCCGCTCGATCTCGGCGCTCACCTCATCAATCGTCATCATGCCGTCGATGGTGATCAGCTTCCGCTGCTCGGAATAGTAATGCACAAGCGGCTCGGTCTGCGCACGGTAGGTTTCCAGCCGCTTTGACAACACCTCGGGCTTGTCGTCGTTGCGAACGCCCTCGCCCCGCTCCAGCATCTCGGCAACGCGCTTCTCGACGCGCGCCAGAAGCGCGCCCTCGTTGACCCGCAACTCCACAACGGCATCGAGCTTCATACGCTTATGCTTGAGCAACTCGTCGAGTGCTTCGGCCTGCGGCACCGTGCGCGGGAATCCGTCGAGAATGAAGCCATTCTTCGCATCGGGCTGCTCGATCCGATCGGCGATGATTTTTACCACCACGGAATCGGGCACCAGGCCGCCGGCGGCCATGATGTCCTTTGCGATCAATCCTGTTTCGGTTTCCGCTGCCACCGCAGCTCTCAACATATCTCCCGTTGAGAGCTGAACGATGCCGTGCTTTTGAACGAGACGTTGCGCCTGAGTTCCCTTGCCCGCCCCCGGCGGCCCGAGAAGGATCAATCTCATTTACGGCGGCCCCTCAGCTTCGATTTGCGGATCAAGCCTTCATACTGGTGCGCCAGCATGTAGCCCTGCACCTGGGCAACAGTGTCCATCGTGACGCTTACGACGATCAGAAGCGACGTACCGCCGAGATAGAAAGGCACCGATGCGTAGGAAATCAGAATTTCAGGGATCAGACACACGACTGCAAGATAAATCGCACCGACAACGGTAATTCGGGATAGCACATAGTCTATATACTCGGCCGTGCGCTCGCCGGGCCGGATGCCCGGGATAAAGCCGCCGTGTTTCTTCAGGTTATCCGCCGTCTCGGTCGGATTGAACACGATCGCGGTGTAGAAGAACGCGAAGAACACGATCAGGACCAGATACAGGATCAGGAACAGCGGACGGCCGTGGCCGAGCTGGGTGGTGAGCGTCTGAAACCACTCGGGACCCTTGCCTGCGGTGAAGCTGGCGAAAGTCGTCGGCAGCAGCAGCAGTGACGATGCGAAGATCGGCGGAATCACGCCCGAGGTGTTGAGCTTGAGCGGCAGATGCGAGGACTGTCCCTCGAACATCTTGTTGCCGACCTGCCGCTTCGGATACTGGATCAGCAGGCGGCGCTGCGCGCGCTCCACGAACACGATCAGCGCGATCACGGCAACCGCCATGATGATGATCGCCAGAATAATGCCGGTTGACAGCGCACCCTGACGGCCAAGCTCGAGGGTGTTGGCGATCGCCGCAGGCAATTCCGCAACAATGCCGGCCAGGATGATCAGCGAGGTGCCATTGCCGATGCCGCGCGAGGTGATCTGCTCGCCCACCCACATCAGGAACATGGTGCCGCCGGTCAGCGTGATCGTCGTCGATATCCGGAAGAACATGCCCGGATCGATCACCGTGTTGCCCGCGCCTTCAAGACCGACCGAAATGCCATAGGCCTGGAAAGCCGCGAGAATCACGGTGAGATAACGGGTGTACTGGTTCAGCATCTTGCGACCCGCCTCGCCTTCCTTTTTCAAGGCCTCGAGCTGCGGTGACACAGTGGCGAGGAGCTGAATGATGATCGATGCCGAGATGTAAGGCATGATGTTCAGGGCGAAAATCGCCAGGCGATGAATGCCGCCGCCCGAGAACATGTTGAACATGCCGAGGATACCGCCGGCCTGCGACTTGAAGAACTGATCCCACACGGTCGGATCGATGCCCGGAAGCGGGATGTACGTCCCCAGCCGATAAACAAGCAGCGCACCCAGAGTAAACCAGATGCGCTTCTTGAGCTCGTCGGCCTTGGCGAACGATGAAAAATTGAGATTGGCTGCGAGTTGTTCCGCTGCGGAGACCATCGAGCGCCGGTCCTTTCACTTGATGGCCGGCTTCCGCCAGCCACCCGTCTTGAGGATATTTTCAAGAGGTAGCGACGTGAATGCCCGGCACAAGGCCGGGCATGATGGATTAGGAGGCCTTCTTGCCCTTTTTGGCCAGGGCCTTCTGCGCGGCCTCGTCCTTTGCCGGAGCAAGTATCTTCACCGAACCGCCAGCCTTCTCGACAGCCTCGATGGCCGACTTGGTGGCACCGTGCACTTCAACCGTAAGTTTCGAGTTGATCTTGCCACGACCGAGCAGGCGAACACCGCCCTTTGCACGGCGCAGCACGCCGGACTTCACCAGCGACTCGGCGTTGATGGTGCCCTTGATGTCGATCTTCTTGGCGTCGATGGCTTCCTGCAAACGGTCCAGATTCACTTCCGACAATTCGATGCGGAAGATGTTGTTGAAACCGCGCTTCGGCAAACGGCGGTGCAATGGCATCTGGCCGCCTTCGAAACCCTTGATGCGGACGCCAGAACGCGCGGTCTGGCCCTTGCCGCCGCGACCCGCCTGCTTGCCCTTACCGGAGCCAATGCCACGGCCGACGCGCATGCGCTTCTTGCGCGAGCCGGCGTTATCGGCGATCTCATTGAGCTTCATGGTTCTCTTCCTTACTTCTCGTCGACAATACGGACGAGGTGCTTGACCTTGGCGATCATGCCGCGAACCGCAGGTGAATCCTGCAACTCGGAGACACGGCCGATCTTGTTCAGGCGAAGACCAATCAGGGTCTCGCGCTGCGACGAGTGACGGCGGATCGCGCTGGCAGTCTGCTCGACCTTGATGGTTTTTGCTGTGGCCATTGTCCTAAACTCCAAATCAGCGTGCGGTTAGTCCGCAGCAGCCTCGGCATCGCCGCCAATACGGCGCGCCTGAAGCGCGGAAACCTTGATGTTGCGGCGGTTAGCGACCGAACGCGGCGAATCCTGGTGCTTCAGCGCATCGAAGGTGGCGCGAACCATGTTGTAGGGGTTCGACGAGCCAATCGACTTTGCGACGACGTCCTGGATGCCCAGCGTCTCGAACACGGCGCGCATCGGGCCGCCGGCGATGATACCGGTACCGGCAGGCGCAGCGCGCAGATACACGCGGCCTGCACCATGGCGGCCAGCGATGTCGTGATGCAGCGTGCGGCCTTCGCGCAATGCGACGCGCGTCAGGTTGCGCTTGGCGGAGTCGGTCGCCTTGCGGATCGCTTCCGGCACTTCGCGTGCCTTGCCGTGGCCGAAGCCGACGCGGCCCTTCTGGTCGCCGATGACGACAAGCGCGGCGAAGCCGAAACGCTTACCGCCCTTCACCACCTTGGCGACGCGATTGATGTGGACGAGCTTGTCCACGAACTCGCTGTCGCGCTCTTCCCGATCCCGACCGCCCCGTTCGCGGTTACCGCGTTCGCGTTCAGCTGCCATTGTTCTGTCCAATCCTTGAGAGGCTTAAGCCCCTGTCCCTTGAATCCAAAATTAGAAGCTCAACCCGCTTTCGCGAGCGGCATCCGCCAAAGCCTTGACGCGGCCGTGATAAAGATAACTACCACGGTCGAAGATCACTTCCTTCACGCCATTCTTCACAGCGCGCTCGGCAAGCAACTTGCCGACCGCCTTCGCGGCATCGATGTCGGCGCCGGTCTTGCCGGCGTCGCGCATCACCTTCTCGAGCGACGAGGCAGAAGCCAGTGTCTGGCCCTTCTGATCGTCAATGACCTGCGCATAGATGTGCTTCGACGAACGGAACACCGACAAACGCGGACGGCCGTTCGCCGTGCGGCGCAGCGAATTGCGCACGCGCTGCTTGCGCCGGGCATTCGTGACTTTGAGTTTCGACATGACCGGGCTCCGTTACTTCTTCTTGCCTTCCTTGCGGAAGATGAATTCGTCGGCGTACTTCACGCCCTTGCCCTTGTAAGGCTCCGGCGGACGGTAGTCGCGGATTTCGGCCGCGACCTGGCCAACGCGCTGGCTGTCATTGCCGGCGATGTTGATCTCGGTCGGCTTCGGAACCGTGATCGTGATGCCTTCCGGAATCGGATAGACCACGTCATGGCTGTAACCGAGCGACAACTGCAGGTTTTTGCCCTGCAGCGCAGCGCGATAACCGACGCCGGTGATTTCCAGCTTCTTCTCGAAGCCCTTGGTGACGCCTTCGACCAGATTTGCGATCTGGGCGCGAGCGGTGCCATACAGCGACTGCGCGCGCTTGGTTTCGAAGCGCGGCGCAACGCGGATGACGTTGTCCTTCAATTCCACCGACACGTCGTCGTGCACAGTGAACTGAAGAGTTCCCTTCGGACCCTTGACCTTGACGGTCTGGCCATCGACGTTCGCGGTAACGCCCGAGGCGATCGCGACTGGCCGTTTGCCTACGCGTGACATTGTTCGTCCTTCCTCAGAATACCGTGAAGAGAACTTCGCCGCCCACGTTCGCGTCGCGCGCGTCGTGGTCAGCCATGATTCCCTTCGGGGTCGACAGCACCGAAATGCCAAGACCGTTGCGAACGCGCGGCAGGTTCTTCACCGAAGCGTAGACGCGGCGGCCGGGCTTCGACACGCGCTCGATCTCCTTGATGACCGGCTCGCCGTCGAAATACTTCAGCTCGATTTCAAGCTCGTTGTGGCCGCTGGCGTGCTCGACGCTGGCGTAGCCGCGGATGTAACCCTCGGCCTTCAGCACTTCGAGAACGTTTGCGCGCATCTTCGAGCCAGGAGTCGAAACCTTCGACTTGGCGCGCATCTGCGCGTTGCGGATGCGGGTGATGAGATCGCTGATCGGATCGTGCGTTGACATGGCGCCTCTCCCTTACCAGCTCGACTTGACCAGGCCTGGAATCAGGCCCTTCGAACCGTAGTCGCGGATCGCGATGCGGCTCATCTTGGTCTTGCGATAGACAGCGTGCGGACGGCCGCTGATTTCACAGCGGTTGTGCACGCGCGTCGCCGACGAGTTGCGTGGCATTTCGGCCAGCTTGATCGTCGCCGCGAAGCGTTCTTCCATCGGCTTGGTCTTGTCAGAAATGATCGCTTTCAACCGGGCGCGCTTGGCTGCGGCATTCTTCGTCATGCGCATACGCCGGTTGTTCTTCTCGACCGAACTCTTCTTTGCCATTCGATAGTCTCCTAACCTTTCCGCGTCTGAAACACTGGGCGTCAGCGTCTCACTGCCGGAACGGGAAATTGAATGCATTCAACAGCGCCCGCGCCTGTTCATCGTCCGGCGCAGTCGTGCAAATTGTGATGTCCATGCCCCAGCTCTCGCCCGACTTGTCGTAGTCGATTTCCGGGAACACGATGTGCTCTTTCAGACCGAGCGAATAGTTGCCACGGCCGTCAAAACTCTTCGGGTTGAGGCCGCGGAAGTCTCGCACGCGCGGCAGCGCAATGTTGATGAGACGATCCACGAACTCGTACATCTTGGCCTTGCGCAAGGTCACCTTGGCGCCAATGGCCTGGCCTTCGCGCAGCTTGAAGGTCGCAATCGCCTTGCGCGAATGAGTGATGATCGGCTTCTGGCCGGCGATCAGCGCAAGGTCATTGGCAGCCAATTCGACCTTCTTGCGGTCAGAAGTGGCTTCGCCCACGCCCATATTGAGCACGATCTTTTCGAGCGCCGGAACCTGCATGGAGTTGGCAAGGCCGAACTCTTCGGTCAGCTTGGCGCGGATCTCACGGTCATACACCGTGCGGAGGCGCGGAATGTAAGCTGTCTCAGCCATCGATCTCAGCTCCTGAGCTCTTCTCGACGCGCACCTTGGTGCCATCCTTCTGAATCTTGAAGCCAACGCGGGTTGGCTTGCCGTCCTTGCCGACGAGCGCGATGTTGGACAGGTGGATCGGCGCCTCTTTCGAGATAATGCCGCCTTCCTGGGCCTGCGTCTGCTTCTGGTGACGCTTCACCATGTTGACACCGCGAACCAGCGCTTTGCTGTCGGAGGGACGCATTTCGACCACTTCACCGGTGCGACCCTTGTCACGACCGGTAATGACGACGACCTTGTCGCCTTTGCGGATCTTGGCAGCCATTACAGCACCTCCGGCGCAAGCGAGATGATCTTCATGTGGTTCTTGGCGCGCAACTCGCGCGGCACCGGCCCGAAGATACGGGTTCCGACCGGCTCCGACTGGTTGTTGATCAGCACGGCCGCGTTGCGGTCGAAGCGGATCACCGAACCGTCCGGACGGCGGATATCCTTGGACACGCGAACGACGACCGCCTTCATGACGTCGCCCTTCTTCACCTTGCCGCGCGGAATCGCTTCCTTCACGGAGACGACAATGATGTCGCCCACGGTGGCGTAACGGCGCTTGGAACCACCAAGCACCTTGATGCACATGACACGGCGCGCACCGGAATTATCGGCCACGTCGAGGTTGGTCTGCATCTGAATCATTGATGCACCTCTTCCTCTTTCTCTGCGCTTTCGCGCTTTGAGGCACCTTCCCGGAAACTTTCGTCCGGCCGGTGCCTGACTTCAACTTTTACCCTCAACGTTCCGGCAGAGCCGGTCGGCGTCAGGCGGTTTTTGTCTTCTCGCTCTGGACAACCGTCCAGCGCTTCAGCTTCGAGAGCGGCTTGCTCTCTTCGATCCAGACCGTATCGCCAGGCTTGAACTGATTGTTCTCATCATGGGCGTGGTAGTTCTTGGACCGGCGGATGGTCTTCTTGTAGATCGGATGGGTGAAGCGGCGATCGACACGCACAACAATGGTCTTGTTCTGCTTGTCGCTGACGACGACGCCCTGGAGAGTACGCTTCGGCATCTTGCGCCCCTTACTTCTTGCTGTCCGCCGCACGCTTCTGCGCGGCGATGGTCTTGATACGTGCGATCTCGCGGCGAGCCTCACGCAGGCGCGAGGTGTTCTCGAGCTGCCCGGTGGCCCGCTGGAAGCGCAGGTTGAAACGCTCCTTCTTCAGATTGAGGATCGAGTCCTCCATCTGATCGGCGCTCATCGCGCGGATATCTTCGATCTTCTTGGTGGCCATCGTCATTACTCCGCGATGCGCGCCACGAAGCGCGTCTTGATCGGCAGCTTGGCGGCGGCGAGCGTCAGCGCCTCACGTGCCGTCTGGTCGGTGACGCCGTCGATCTCGAACATGATGCGGCCTGGCTTGACGCGCGCGACCCACAACTCCGGCGTACCCTTGCCCGAGCCCATGCGCACTTCCGCAGGCTTCTTCGACACCGGCAGGTCCGGGAACACGCGGATCCAGACGCGGCCGGCGCGCTTCATGTGACGGGTCAAAGCGCGGCGGGCGGCCTCGATCTGGCGCGCCGTGACGCGTTCCGGCTCCATCGCCTTCAGGCCGAACTGGCCGAAAGCCAACGTCGCGCCCGACGAGGCGACGCCGTGGATACGGCCCTTGTGCGCCTTTCGGAACTTCGTCTTCTTAGGTTGCATCATGGCTTACGCCCTCAACTTCTTCTTATCGATCAAGCCGCATCACGACGCGGACGGCTGTCACCGCCGCTGGTGTCGTTCAGACGCTTGTCCTGGGCCATCGGATCGTGCTCGAGGATCTCGCCCTTGAAGAGCCAGACCTTTACGCCACAGGTGCCGAAGGTGGTGAACGCGGTCGCCACGCCGTAATCGACGTCGGCGCGCAGTGTGTGCAGCGGCACGCGGCCTTCACGGTACCATTCCATGCGCGCGATTTCCGCGCCGCCCAGACGGCCCGAGCAGTTGATACGAATACCCTGCGCACCCAGACGCATCGCCGACTGAACGGCGCGCTTCATGGCGCGGCGGAAAGCAACGCGGCGCTCGAGCTGCTGAGCGATCGATTCAGCGACCAGGGTCGCGTCGAGCTCAGGCTTGCGGATTTCCACGATGTTGATGACGACATCGGAATCCGTGATCTCGGAAACCTTCTTCTTCAGCTTGTCGATATCAGCGCCCTTCTTGCCGATCACGACGCCCGGACGCGCCGAGTAAACCGACACGCGGCACTTCTTGTGCGGACGCTCGATCACGATGCGCGCCACAGCCGCCTGCTTCAGCTCCTTCATCAGCACTTCACGAATCCGCACATCCTCATGGAGGAGCTTGGCGTATTCGTTCTTGCCAGCGAACCAACGGGAATCCCATGTCCGGTTGATACCGAGACGCAGCCCGATTGGATTGATCTTCTGACCCATCGTTTTCTCCTGCGCTCTTTAAGCGCCTGCCTCGGCCTCGACCTGACGAACGACGATCGTCAGCTGCGAGAACGGTTTGAATATACGACCCGAACGGCCACGGCCGCGCGGTGCAAAACGCTTCATGACAATGCCGTTGCCGACATGCGCTTCTGCAACCACCAGCGCATCGACGTCGAGATCGTGATTGTTCTCGGCATTGGCGATAGCCGATTCCAGGCACTTCTTCACGTCGCCGGCGATCCGCTTGCGTGAAAACTGCAGGTCTGCCAGCGCAGACGACGCCCTCTTGCCGCGGATCAACTGCGCGACAAGGTTCAGCTTCTGCGGGCTGACGCGAAGCATGCGGGCGACCGCCTTTGCCTCGTTATCCGGAAGTGCGCGTGCGCTCTTTGGTTTGCTCATGACTTAGTCCTCAAGCCTTCTTGGCTTTCTTGTCGCCCGCGTGACCGTGGAAGGTGCGGGTTGGCGAGAACTCGCCGAACTTGTGACCGACCATTTCCTCGTTCACAGCGACCGGAACATGCTTCTGGCCGTTGTAGACGCCGAAGGTCAGACCGACGAACTGCGGCAGGATCGTCGAGCGACGGCTCCAGATCTTGATGACGTCGTGACGGCCAGACGAACGCGCTGCATCTGCCTTCTTGAGCAGAGAGCCTTCAACGAACGGGCCTTTCCAGACTGAACGTACCATGTCCGGCGATCCTTACTTCTTCCGCTTGTGGCGGCTGATGAGAATGAACTTGTTGGTCGACTTGTTCGACCGTGTCTTCTTGCCCTTGGTCGGCTTGCCCCAAGGAGTGACCGGATGACGGCCACCCGAGGTGCGGCCTTCACCACCGCCGTGCGGATGGTCGATCGGGTTCATGACAACGCCGCGGTTGTGCGGGCGACGGCCCATCCAACGCTTGCGGCCGGCCTTGCCGATCGAGATGTTCATGTGATCGGGATTCGACACTGCGCCGATCGTGCCGGTGCAGCGGCCGTGCACAAGACGTTGTTCACCCGAGTTCAAACGAAGAATGACGTAGTCGTGGTCGCGGCCGACGATCTGCGCATAGGTACCGGCAGAGCGCGCGAGCTGACCGCCCTTGCCGATCTTCATCTCGACGTTGTGCACGATGGTACCGACCGGCATGTTGCCGAGCGGCATGACATTGCCTGGCTTCACGTCGACGTAACTGCCAGCGATCACGGTGTCGCCGACCGCCAGACGCTGCGGCGCAAGAATGTAAGCCTGCTCGCCATCGGCGTACTTGATCAGTGCGATGAACGCGGTGCGGTTCGGATCGTACTCGAGACGCTCGACCGTCGCAGCCACATCAACCTTGGTGCGCTTGAAATCGACAACGCGATACGACTGCTTGTGACCGCCGCCGCGGAAGCGCACGGTGATGCGACCGGTGTTGCCACGGCCACCCTTCGAGCTTTTACCCTCGGTGAGCGCCTTGACCGGCTTGCCCTTGTAGAGCGCCGAACGATCGACCATCACCAGCTGGCGCTGGCCTGGCGTCGTGGGGTTGAATGTTTTCAATGCCATCGTCGTAAAACCTTACAGTCCGGTGGTCACGTCGATGCGGTGACCTTCTTCGAGGGTCACGACAGCGCGTTTCGTATTCGACTGGGAGCCGAACTGGCCGCGGAAGACCTTGGTCTTGCCTTTGCGAACCAGCGTATTGACGCCCTTCACCTTGACGTCGAACAGCTTCTCAATCGCTTCCTTGATCTGCGGCTTGGTTGCCTTCGCCGCGACCTTGAACACGACCTTGTTGTGCTCGGAGGCCGTGGTCGCCTTTTCGGTGATCACCGGAGCGACAATGATGTCGTAGTGACGCGAGTCCTGGGTGCTCATTTGAAGCGCGCCTCCAACGCGTCGACTGCAGCCTTCGTCAGCACCAGCTTCTGACGGCGCAGGATGTCATAGACGTTGATGCCCTGGATCGGCAGCACATCGATCTGCGGGATGTTACGCGCAGCCTGCGCGAAACCCATATTGACCTCAGCGCCATCGATGATCAGCGCGCTGGTGAGGCCAAGACCCGAGAAGTGACCGATGAGCGCCTTGGTCTTGGCGTCCTTCATTTCGGTGTTGTCGATCAGAACGAGGCTGCCGTCCTTCGCCTTGGCCGACAGTGCATGCTTGAGGCCAAGAGCGCGGACCTTCTTCGGAAGATCGAAGGCATGGCTGCGAACGACCGGACCGAAGGCGCGGCCGCCGCCACGGAACTGCGGCACGCGAGCCGAGCCGTGACGAGCACCGCCGGTGCCCTTTTGCTTGTACATCTTCTTGCCAGTCCGCCAGACTTCCGCGCGGCCCTTGGCCTTGTGGGTGCCGGCCTGACGCTTGGCAAGCTGCCAGTTGATGACGCGCTGGATCAGATCGGTGCGCGGCTCAAGACCAAAGATCTCGTCCGACAGATTGACCGAACCGGCTGCCTTACCTTCAAGAGTGGTGACGTTCAGTTCCATCACACGCCCTCCCCGGCAGGTGCTGCTTCAGGCGCAGTGGCAGTCGCGCCACCGTCAGCCAGCTTAAACTTGCCTGGCTTCACCGCTTCCTTCGGAAGAGGTTTCTTGACCGCGTCGCGCACGGTGATCCAGCCGCCCTTTGAACCAGGAACAGCGCCCTCAACCAAGAGCAGACCCCGCTCGACGTCGGTCTGGACAACACGCAGGTTCAGCGTGGTGATGCGATCGACGCCCATGTGACCGGGCATCTTCTTGTTCTTGAAGGTCTTGCCCGGATCCTGACGGCCGCCGGTCGAACCGATCGAACGGTGCGACACCGACACGCCGTGAGTGGCGCGCAGACCGCCGAAGTTCCAGCGCTTCATACCGCCGGCGAAGCCTTTACCGACCGAGGTGCCGGTGACATCGACGAACTGACCGACCACAAAATGATCAGCCTGGATTTCAGCACCGACAGGAATCATCGAATCTTCCGACACGCGGAATTCGGCGACCTTGCGCTTCGGCTCGACCTTGGCGACAGCGAACTGTCCGCGATCAGCCTTCGGCAAATAAACGGACTTGCGAGCGCCCGAACCGAGCTGAAGCGCGGTGTAGCCGTTCTTGTCCTTGGTGCGATGGCCGACAACCTGACAGTTGCCCAGCTTCAGCACGGTCACGGGCACATGTTCGCCGGCCTCTGTAAAGACCCGCGTCATCCCGACCTTTTGTGCGATCACTCCGGAGCGCATCGGCGTAGTTCCTGTTCTTTCTGTCCGCGAACGGACTTCGTAAAAGTTTTAGAGCTTGATCTCGACGTCAACACCGGCAGCAAGGTCGAGCTTCATCAGCGCGTCCACGGTCTGCGGTGTCGGATCGACGATATCGAGAAGACGCTTATGGGTGCGCATCTCGAACTGCTCGCGGCTTTTCTTGTCGACGTGCGGCGAACGGTTCACGGTAAACTTCTCGATGCGCGTCGGCAGCGGAATGGGTCCGCGAACCTGAGCACCGGTACGCTTTGCCGTGTTCACGATCTCGCGGGTCGACGTATCGAGGATTCGATGGTCGAACGCCTTGAGACGAATGCGAATATTCTGGCCGTTCATTGCCGTTGTCTCTCTTTTCCGTCATGGCCGGCGAACCAGCCATCTACGTCTTAAAAAGGAAGTCGTGGATGCCCGGCGGCGACGCCGGGCATGACGATGAAAGTTTCTTGTTACTCGATGATGCTTGCGACGACGCCTGCACCGACGGTGCGGCCGCCTTCGCGGATAGCAAAGCGAAGCTTCTCTTCCATCGCGATCGGCACGATCAGGTGCACTTCCATCGCGATGTTGTCGCCCGGCATCACCATCTCGGTGCCTTCCGGCAGGTGAACCACGCCCGTCACGTCAGTCGTGCGGAAGTAGAACTGCGGACGATAGTTGGTGAAGAACGGGGTGTGACGACCGCCCTCTTCCTTGGTGAGGATGTAAGCCTCAGCCTTGAACTTGGTGTGCGGCTTGACCGAACCCGGCTTGCAGAGCACCTGGCCGCGCTCGACTTCCTCGCGCTTGGTACCACGCAGCAGCGCGCCGATGTTGTCGCCGGCCTGGCCCTGATCGAGCAGCTTGCGGAACATTTCAACGCCGGTCACGATGGTCTTCTGGGTGTCCTTCAGACCGACGATCTCGATTTCCTCGCCGACCTTGATGATGCCGCGCTCGACACGGCCGGTGACGACAGTGCCGCGGCCCGAGATCGAGAATACGTCTTCAACCGGCATCAGGAACGGCAGATCGACCGGACGCTCCGGCTGCGGAATGTAGGCGTCGACATTCTTCATCAGCTCGAGGATGGCGTCGTGACCGAGCTTCTGATCCGAATTTTCAAGAGCGGCAAGCGCCGAACCCTTGACGATCGGAATGGTGTCGCCCGGGAAATCGTACTTCGAGAGCAGTTCGCGAACTTCGAGTTCGACAAGCTCAAGCAGCTCCGGATCGTCGACCATGTCACACTTGTTGAGGAACACCACCAGCGCCGGAACGCCAACCTGACGGGCGAGCAGGATGTGCTCGCGGGTCTGCGGCATCGGGCCGTCGGCAGCGGACACAACGAGGATCGCGCCATCCATCTGGGCTGCGCCGGTGATCATGTTCTTCACGTAGTCGGCGTGACCTGGGCAGTCGACGTGAGCGTAATGGCGGTTCGCGGTCTCATACTCGACGTGAGCGGTCGAGATGGTAATACCGCGGGCCTTCTCTTCCGGCGCCTTGTCGATCTGGTCGTATGCCGTGAACGTTGCACCGCCAGCTTCGGCCAAAACCTTGGTAATCGCTGCTGTCAGCGATGTCTTGCCATGGTCGACGTGACCGATGGTGCCGATGTTACAGTGCGGTTTGTTGCGTTCAAATTTAGCTTTAGCCATGACGTTCTCCGTTCAACTTTGACTTTCGTCAAAGAAATCAAGCAAATTTCTTTTGGACTTCGGCCGACACATTGGCCGGCGCTTCAGCATAGTGATCAAACTGCATCGTAAAGGTCGCGCGGCCCTGGCTCATCGAGCGCAGGTTGTTCACGTAACCGAACATGTTCATCAGCGGCACCATCGCGTTGATGACGTTGGCGTTGCCGCGCATGTCCTGACCTTGAATCTGGCCACGACGCGAGTTCAGGTCGCCGATGACCGAACCGGTGTAGTCTTCCGGGGTCACCACTTCGACCTTCATGATCGGTTCGAGCAGAACCGACTTGCCCTTCTGGAGGGCTTCGCGGAACGCAGCGCGCGACGCGATTTCGAAAGCGAGCGCCGACGAGTCGACGTCGTGATACTTGCCGTCCACCAGCGACACCTTGACGTCAACCACCGGGAAGCCGGCGACCACGCCCGAATTCATCACGCTGTTGAGGCCCTTTTCGACGCCCGGAATGTATTCCTTCGGCACCGAACCGCCGACGATCTTGGATTCGAACTCATAACCGGCACCCGGCTCGTTCGGCTCGACCACGATCGACACCTCGGCGAACTGACCGGTACCACCGGTCTGCTTCTTGTGGGTGTACTTGACCTCGGCCTTCTTGGTGATCTTCTCGCGGAACGCCACCTGCGGCGCGCCGATATTGGCGTCCACCTTGTAGGTACGCTTGAGAATATCGACCTTAATGTCGAGATGGAGTTCGCCCATGCCCTTGAGGATGGTCTGGCCGGATTCCTGATCGGTCGAAACGCGGAACGACGGATCTTCCGCAGCCAGCTTGGCAAGCGCCACGCCGAGCTTTTCCTGATCGGCCTTCGACTTCGGCTCGATCGCGATCTCGATCACAGGCTCCGGGAATTCCATGCGCTCAAGGATCACAGGATGATCCGGATCGCACAGCGTATCGCCTGTACGCGCTTCCTTGAGGCCAGCCAGAGCGACGATGTCGCCGGCATAGGCTTCCTTGATGTCTTCGCGGTTGTTCGCATGCATCAACAGCATGCGGCCGATACGCTCTTTCTTCTCACGGGTCGAGTTGACGACACCGGTGCCCGAAATCAGCGTACCCGAATAGATGCGGCAGAACGTAATGGTACCGACGAACGGATCGTCCATGATCTTGAACGCGAGCAGAGCCAGCGGCTCCTTGTCGTCCGCCTTGCGCACGACCTCGTTGCCGTCCTCATCGGTGCCCTTGATGGCAGGCACGTCGATTGGCGACGGAAGATAGTCGACCACTGCGTCGAGCAGCGGCTGCACGCCCTTGTTCTTGAAGGCCGAGCCGCAGAGCACAGGGTAGAACGCGCCGGTCAGAACCGCCTTGCGGATCAGCCGCTTCAGCGTCGCCTCATCCGGCTCCTTGCCGTCGAGAAACGCGGTCAGCGCGTCGTCGTCGAGTTCGACGGCAGCTTCCACCATCTTCTCGCGATATTCCTTGGCCTTCTCGACCATGTCGGCCGGAATCTCTTCGTCTTCATACTTGGCGCCGAGAGCCTCGTCTTTCCAGACGACGGCCTTCATGCGAACGAGATCGACCAAGCCCTTGAAATTGTTCTCCGAGCCGATCGGAAGCTGAATCGCAATCGGCTTCGCGCCGAGACGATCAATGATGTCCTGCAGGCACTTGTAGAAGTCGGCACCGGTCTTATCCATCTTGTTCGCGAAGACGATGCGCGGAACCTTGTACTTGTCGCCCTGGCGCCAGACAGTTTCAGTCTGCGGCTCGACGCCCTGGTTGGAATCGAGAACGCAAACGGCGCCGTCGAGCACGCGCAGCGAACGCTCGACTTCAATGGTGAAGTCGACGTGGCCGGGAGTGTCGATGATGTTCAGGCGCTTGCCGTTCCAGAACGCGGTGGTCGCGGCCGAGGTAATAGTGATACCTCGCTCCTGCTCCTGCTCCATCCAGTCCATCGTCGCGGCACCTTCGTGCACTTCGCCGATCTTGTGGCTCTTGCCGGT
>JAIENY010000062.1 GCA_019750915.1 Xanthobacteraceae bacterium | reverse complement strand
CATCCGTTGCGATCCGCTCGGGGCCGCTGGACCGCACGACTGACGGACGCGAGCGCCGTGATCGAGGTTCTCAAACATCGCGGTGTCGATCTTGTGCTGCACGGCCATGATCATCGCCACGCCGTGGTGTGGATCGACGCGTTGAAGGGACGCATCCCCACCATCGGCGTGCCGTCCGCCTCGGCATCGTCCGGCGGCCACCATCAGCCAGCCGCGTATCAGCTGCTTTCGATTTCGGGGACCGGCAGCAACTGGCGCATGGCGCTGCGTGTGCGCGGCTTCACCAATACGGCTCCGTCAGGCGCCATCATCGAATTGCAGAACGAGCAGCTGATTTAAGATCAGAGATTTCGCAGCGAAGCGAACAGCGCGACCGCGAACAGCGCGACAACGCCGACGATCACGCCGAGCACGAACGGCCAGAATGCACCGCGCGGTTTATGCCCCATCCGCGGCTGCTGGACAGCAGGCAACGCCGGAACGACCAGCGCCTGATCACGCTCAATCATCCGGCGCGCGATGTAATCGGTGACGGCGTTGACCATCGAGGGCACATCGTGGGTTTCCGCCAACACGGTGCGGCCGAAGCGGGTGTCCTGCACGAAACGGTAAGTACGTTTGTCGCGTCCCATTCCGATATGGGAGATGGCGTCAATCCACAGACGTGGCGCATCGCCCTGACTGATGCCGCGATCGAACAATTCGACACCGGCCGGAATTTCAGAGAACAACGGGTCGAGGGCCTCATTGAGAATCTCAAGACGCGCCATTTCAGCGTCGCGCAGATCGACGACAACGCTGGTGCGGTCGGCGGCCTCGATGCGGGCCTTGTGCAACGCCTCGCGCAGGCGGCCTGGCGCTGTGATCTTTCCGTCCGCGTTTTGCTCTGCCATACCCGTTAACCTTTTGACTTATTTGGTTAACCTAGCAGTAACCACGGCCCGCCGGAAGGCGCAAAAAAAGCCCCATCCACCGAAGTGGATGGGGGTTCAAGAGGTGGGCCTTGCGGCCCCCCTGGGGAGTTTCGGAATATCCTTGAAGATCAACGCGTCAGGCGGACACCCGCTGCGGCTCCTCCACGATCGAGAAGCGCATGTTGCAGCGATGCCGGTGTTGTTCGGACACTGTCCGCCATGTCTCCTCCGCCTCCCGGCGGGTGGCGAACGGTCCTTCTACATGCGCGGTGCCATGAACCAGACTATGGAAGTTCAGCGAGCGGAATTCGCCGCCGACGACCCAGTAATTGCTGTTCTGCATGTTACTCTCCTGTCATTCGGCTGCTTGAGCCTGCGGTGAAGACCTGAACTGAGCCGCCTCGGTTGAATCGGCCAGTGCGGTGGTCGAGCTTTGTCCATTCGAGATCGTCGTGGAGACGAGGTCGAAGTAACCGGTGCCGACTTCGCGCTGGTGGCGCGTTGCCGAATAACCATGAACCTCGGACGCAAATTCCGCCTGCTGCAGCCGCGAGTAGGCGGCCATGCCTTCGGTGCGGTAGCTGCGCGCCAGCTCGAACATGCCGTGGTTGAGGGAGTGGAATCCCGCCAGCGTCACAAACTGGAATTTGTAGCCCATCGCGCCGATCTCGCGCTGGAACTTGGCGATCGTCGCCTTGTCGATGTTCGCTTCCCAATTGAACGAAGGCGAACAATTGTAGGCGAGCATCTTGCCCGGATAGACCTTGCGCACAGCCTCGGCAAATTCCTTGGCTTCATGCAGGTTCGGCGTCGACGTTTCCCACCACAACAGATCAGCGTATTTCGCGAACGCGATGCCGCGCTTGATGCAGTGAGCAAGGCCGGTGCCTTCTTTGAGGCGATAGAAGCCTTCGGGCGTGCGCTCACCGGTGATGAATTCACGATCGCGCTCGTCCACATCCGAGGTGATGAGTTTCGCGCTTTCCGCGTCGGTGCGCGCCATCACCAGTGACGGCACGCCGCAGACATCTGCCGCCAGACGCGCGGCAATGAGATTGCGCTCATGCGCCGCGGTCGGGATCAGCACCTTGCCGCCCATGTGGCCGCACTTCTTTTCCGAGGCAAGTTGATCCTCGAAATGCACGCCGGCCGCGCCTGCCTCGATATACGCCTTCATGATCTCGAACGAATTCAGCGGGCCGCCAAAGCCTGCCTCGGCATCGGCGACAATCGGGATGAACCAGTCGATCTTCGCGCCGCCTTCGGAATGCTCGATCTGATCGGCGCGCTGGAAGGTCCGGTTGATGCGGCGTGCCAGCTCCGGTCCCGCGTTCGCGGGATACAGGCTCTGGTCGGGATACATCGCACCCGCGGTATTGGCATCGGCCGCGACCTGCCAGCCCGACAGGTAGATCGCCTGCAAGCCCGCGCGGGCCTGCTGCATCGCCTGATTGCCGGTGACGGCGCCAAGCGAGTTCACGAATGGCTCCGTCTTCAGCGATTCCCAAAGCCGGTTCGCGCCCTTTTCGGCCAGCGTATAGGCGATCGGCACCGAGCCACGCAGACGCTCCACCTCGGCGGGGGTGTAGGGGCGCTCGATGCCCTCAAAGCGCCCTTTCGGAGCGGGAACGAGCTGATCAAAGGTCTTCGTCATATTATATCCGATCCACATCTGTGACATTTCGGTTGCGATAAGAAGTTACAAGAGTAGAACGTGTTCAGAAAATATATGATAGATGCTATTTTTAGGATTGATGCGAACGTGTAATAGTAATTGCCGATATGTTTGTTGTTTTGTAAAATTTGTAACAGATATCCCATGGGAGGCCGCGATGGCGATCGAAGCAGGCAAAAAGCTATTCGTTGGCCCCCGTTTCCGGCGCATTCGCCAACAGCTTGCGCTGTCACAGACCCAGATCGCGGAGGAACTCGGCATCTCGCCGAGCTACGTCAACCTGATTGAGCGCAATCAACGCCCGGTGACTGCGCAGATTCTGCTCCGGCTGGCGGAGACCTATGACCTCGACCTGCGCGACCTCGCCACCGCCGACGAGGACCGCTACTTTGCCGAGCTGAACGAGATTTTCTCCGACCCGCTGTTTCGACAGATCGATGTGCCCAAGCAGGAGTTGCGTGACCTCGCCGAGCTATGTCCGGGCGTCGTTCACTCGCTACAACGGCTCTATGCGGCCTACACCGAAGCCCGCAATGGCGAGACGCTGGTTGCCGCGCAATTCGCCGACCGCGACGCGAGCAGCGGTGAACGCTACGAGGGCGATCCGATCGAACGCGTCCGCGATCTCGTGGAAACCAACCGCAACCATTTTCCGGAGCTTGAGGCCAAGGCGGAAGCGATCCGAGATGAGCTGAATGTCGCTCCGCAGGAGCTGTTCGCGGCGTTGACCGAAAGGTTACGGACAAAACACGCGACCTCGGTCCGCATTATGCCCGTGGACGTGATGCGCGAAACGCTGCGCCGCTGGGACCGTCACCGCCGTCAGGTCCTGATTTCGGAAATGGTCGATGCGCCGGGACGCATTTTCCAACTCGGCGTCCAGCTCGGCCTTGCCGAATGCAGCGCCCTGCTCGACACCATCGTCGGACAGGCGGGGCTGCTTGAAGACACCCCGCGCCGGCTGTTCCGGATCACGCTGGCGAACTACTTCGCGGGCGCCGTGATGATGCCCTATACAGCGTTTCATTCCTCCGCTGTCGAACTCGGCTACGATCTTCAGGTGCTCAGTCAGCGGTTCGGCGCCAGCTTCGAGCAGATCTGCCATCGCCTGACAACGCTGCAGCGCCCCAACACGCGCGGCATTCCGTTCTTCATGCTGAGAGTGGACAATGCGGGCAACGTATCCAAGCGATTCTCGTCCGGCACCTTTCCGTTTTCGAAATTCGGCGGCACCTGTCCGTTGTGGAACGTGCACTCGACCTTCGACACGCCCGACCGCCTGCTGCATCAGGTCATCGAGTTGCCGGATGGCAACCGTTATTTCTCGATCGCGCAGATGGTGCGTCGCCCGGCGGCGCCATTCGCGCAGCAGCAGCCGCGCTTTGCAATCGGACTTGGCTGTGAGATCCGCCATGCCAAGAAGCTGGTCTACGCGCAGGGCATCGATCTCGATAAAGCCCAGGGTGTGCCGATCGGGGTCAACTGCCGCCTGTGCGAACGTGAAAACTGCAGCCAACGCGCCAACCCACCGCTGACGCGTACACTGATCCTCGACGAAAATACCCGTCGGGTCTCATCGTTCTCGTTCAGCAGCGCGCGGGACATCTAGCCGCACACCGTGATCGCGCAGATAAGTTACGCAGCGGCGACTGCTGCGGCTCCGCGCGACGGGGTACAATGATCCACCGTGATTCTTGAAACGCTCAGGTAATCAGATGTCGATGATCCGTGTCGTATCGCTCGCCCTTCTGGGCATTGTGTTCGCCTCTCCCGCCCTCGCCCAAAGCGGGGCGGCATGTCACGGCGGCAAAAGCTTTCCGTTATTTCTGGCGCAACTGAAGCAGGATGCGGCGACGGCGGGCGTTTCGCAGCGAGCCATCGCGGAGGCTTCGCCCTACCTCGTCTACGATCAGAGCATCGTCAACCGCGATCGCGGACAGCGCGTCTTCGGGCAGATCTTTACCGAATTCGCCGGACGCATGGCCGCCAACTACCGGATGGAGCAAGGGCGCGCGAAAATCCGCACTTATTCGCAAGCCTTCGCTCGCGCGGAAAAGCAATACGGCGTTCCGCCCGAAGTAATCGCCGCCTTCTGGGGACTCGAAAGCGATTTCGGCGCCAACATGGGCAAACTGCCGACACTTCGCTCGCTGGTATCATTGGCCTATGACTGCAGGCGCGCCGACCGCTTCCATGACGAAACCATCGCAGCACTGAAAATCATCGATCGCGGCGATCTGACACCCGGCGAGATGATCGGCTCATGGGCAGGTGAACTCGGTCAGACTCAGTTTCTGCCCAGCCATTACTTCAACTATGCCATTGATTATGATGGCGATGGCCGGCGCGACATGCTGCGCAGCGCTCCCGACGTGATTGGCTCGACCGCCAACTATATCGCGACCGCGTTGAAATGGCGCCGTGGCGAACCATGGCTCCAAGAAATTCGCGTGCCGCCAAACTTACCGTGGGATCAGGCCGATCTGACGATCAAACTGCCGCGTTCGCAATGGGCGAAATGGGGCGTGACTTACGCCGACGGCCGTCCGCTTCCGAACGACGACATACCTGCCTCCGTGCTGCTTCCGATGGGACACAACGGCCCTGCATTTCTCGCTTATGCGAACTTTGCTGCTTATACCGAGTGGAATAATTCGCTGATCTACTCGACAACGGCCGCTTATCTCGCCACCCGGATCGGCGGTGCAGGACCGATGCATCGTCCGAGCGGGCCCGTTGCGCAACTGTCATTCAATCAGATCAAGGAATTGCAACGACTGCTTGTACGCGCGGGCTTCGATGTCGGAAAGATCGACGGCGTCCTCGGCCAGCAAAGCCGCATTGCAGTAAAGACGATGCAGAAGAAATATGGTCTGCCGGCCGATTCATGGCCAACCGCCGAACTGCTGGCGAGAATGGGCGGCGCGACCGCCTTGCAATAAGTTTTCTCCGGACTAGATCAGCGCGACACGTTTGGGATGTCCGAACGTCAGATCAGGGGATATTTTCATGTCGTTCTATCACGGCACCGCGCCAGTCTTCACTCACATGCTGACTGCGCTCTCTAACATTCTCAAAAAGGGCCAGGCCTATGCCGAGGAAAAGAACATCAAGCCCGAGGTGCTGCTGAACGCCCGACTGCATCCAACCATGCTTCCGTTCATCAAGCAGGTCCAGCTAGCTTGTGATTTTTCAGGAAAGGCCTGCGCTCGTCTCGCTCAGATCGATGTGCCGAACACGCCGGACGAGGAAACAACCTTCGAACAACTGCAAACCCGCATCGAGAAGACCATCGCCGGCATCAAGGCAATCCCCGCGGAAAAATACGAGGGGGCTGATGCACGCGATGTCACTTTCCCATCCGGCGCCGGCAAGACCCGGACCGTGTCAGGGCAGATTTTCATCAATCATGCCGCTTTCCCGAATTTCTTTTTTCACGTGACTACCGCTTACGACATTCTTCGTCACAACAACGTCGAACTCGGCAAGCTCGATTTCCTCGGTGTGACAGAATCTTAAATCCGTCGTTCGGATTAAGCCGCAAAAACTTTTCATAAAAGTGTCCGGGTGCCTTGCATGGCGTCCGGACACCCTTAGATGCATTTGCATTGATCTTCCTCCCGTGGGCTGGTATCGAACCGATATCCAACCCCGGTATTTTTAAGGCATGCAGATGACATCGAAGCTTTTCGAGCCTTACAAACTTGGCCCCATCACGCTGACAAATCGTACGGTGATGGCACCGCTGACGCGCAACCGGGCCCTCTCCGGCTTCGTTCCGAATCCCTTGGCGATTGAGTATTACGGACAACGCGCCTCTGCCGGGCTTCTGGTGACGGAAGCAAGCCAGATTTCCCAGCAGGGCCAGGGTTATCAGGACACGCCTGGCATCTATTCGAAGGAACAGGTCGCAGGTTGGAAGAAGATCACCGAGCGCGTCCACGAACGCGGCGGTCATATCTTCATCCAGCTCTGGCACGTGGGCCGCATCTCGCACACCGATCTGCAACCCAATAACGGCGCTCCCGTTGCCCCGTCCGCGATCCGCGCCAACGGGAAAACCTTCGTCGGCGGGCAGTTCGTTGAAATCTCGCAGCCCCGCGCACTGGAGCTTTCAGAAATCCCCGGTCTGATCGAGGATTATAAGCGGGCCACTGCAAATGCGATCGAAGCAGGTTTTGACGGCGTCGAAATTCACGGCGCCAACGGTTATCTGCTCGATCAATTCGCAAGAGACGGTGCCAACAAGCGTACGGACGCCTATGGCGGCTCAATCGAGAACCGCGCCCGGCTGATGCTCGAAGTCTCGAAGGCCGTGACTGATGTCATCGGCTCCGATCGGACAGGCATCCGTATTTCGCCCGTAACCCCCGCGAACGACCTTTCGGACAGCAATCCGCAGGCATTGTTTGATTACATCGTCGATGGCTTGAGCGCATTGAAGCTCGTTTATCTTCACGTGGTCGAGGGAGCCACGGGCGGACCGCGTGACATTGCGCGGTTCGATTACCCAGGCCTGCGGAAGCGTTTCCACGGCACCTATGTCGCCAACAACGGCTACGATCTGAAGCTTGCCGAGGACGCGCTGGCAAAGAATGCGGCTGACCTGATCGCGTTTGGAAAGCTGTTCATCTCCAACCCCGATCTGGTCGAGCGGCTGAAGAAGAATGCCACGCTGAATCCGTGGGACCAGACCACGTTCTACGGCGGCGACTCAAAGGGCTACACGGATTATCCGGTGCTCGCCTGATCGGAAATATCGAATCAAAAAGCCGGAGCATCCGCTCCGGCTTTTTTGTCTGATTAAACCGCTCCGGCGTTACGCCACCGCAGGCTCTTTCAGAGTTCCCGCGAGCAATTGCGTCGCGATCCGCTCTGCTTCACGTGCGCTGCGGAAGATACGGCCTTCGAGCGAATTGAAGCGATGATTGGCGGCGAAGAAACGGAAGCCCGACTTGTCCCGAACGACAATGCCTGCCGCCTGGGAACTGACTTCGATGATGTAGGTATCCGACATTTAACCCCTTTTCCGGATTGCTCCGGCTTCTCTGGCGCGACAACGTAAAAACTTCAAACTTGTTCCGGTTCAGACGTTGGTTGCGACACGCCCCTTTCGCCATGCGAGGATGGCGCGGCGAAAAGGCCACATGAGAAGGCCCGCTGATGGTGCGGGTGAGTTTCATGCAGATCGCTCTAACTGCTTCGTGCAACGAATTTATAACCAAACCGGCCGATGTCGATGGCGAAAGAGCGGGCAGCAACAAATAGCAAAATGGCCGCTGTCGTGTTCATATTTTGCAGTAAAAACGGCTTTATTTGCCCGCGCGGCTAGTCTGTCCGACTGGGCTGCGGCTGGTCAAAACGGAATCAGTGCAGAGTAAACTTTGTGCCGGTGTCGTCTGCGCTATCGGACCGGACGTGAATCACCGCCTTGTCGTCGGCATAGATTCGTTTCCACCCTGAAAGATGATCGAGCAAGGTTACCGCCGGCACTGATGGCGCCAGCAGCGTCGCGTCGATCTTATAGCTGTTCAGAAGCGTCACGAGCTTCTCGGGCTCTGCCAGACGGAAAGCGTGAAACATATCAACCACGAATGTCTCGCCGTAAAGCTCTGCCCGTCCGTCGACAAAGACCGGCATGCCTTGCCGGATCATGTAGCCGCCGAAGCCGGGGCTATTGAGCACATGCTGCGCCTTGCGGTCTTTCAGGATCTGCACGGCAGCGACCGGCGACCATTGAGCCGGCGGAGCGAAGGTACGACGCCATGTCAGCGCGATGGTCGCAACGCAAAACACGAGAAGAAGAACCACCGTACGTTGGCGACTCAACACGGGCTGGCGAGACGGCATGGTATGCCATTGCGCGGCAAGCGGGCCGGCGATCACCAGCGGCACGAACAGCGTGAACACCTCGTAGTTACGCGTATGCGACAGCGCCATATAAAGAAAGCCAACCACGAGCAGGATACGCGGCGGCGTCAGTTTGAGGCCCAGGACAAGCAAGCCAACGGTGCAAATCAACACACAGACCTCGAACGGCCTGACGTTGCTGAAGTCGGACGGTTGCCATTCGGGAATGAACGACATCGCCTGTCCAAGACCGAGAATACTCTTCGCCGCAAGAAGTGAACCCCAGCCGTAGGGCGTGATGCAGCTTGCAGCGAGTGTCGCAAGGCCGAAGACGAACCAGCGCAATGCCAGCGACTTGCGCTGCGGGGCATCCGCATTCCACAACGCATCGAACGCGAACGGCGCCGTCAGCGCAACGCCCAGCACGAAGCTGCCGTGAAGATTGGCCCACAGAACCATCAGCGGCAGCAGCCAGAATGACGGCGAGCGTCCCTTTTCGCTCGCCGAAATCAGGCCATGCCCCCATGCGAGCATGACCGGCAGCGCCAGGATATGAGGCCGCGCGAGATAGTGGCCCATCGGAACCAGCGCCGCGACCATCGCAATGATGACCGCGTGGATCGCAGCAAAACGCTGCGACAGGATGCAGGTCAGCCACCCGAAGGTTACGGCGACGCAGAGCGCTGTCAGGACCACAGGACCGGTCCAGCCAGTGAGATCGTAGGCGGCGGCGAAAATCACCTGCGATAGCCACGAGGTGGAAATCCAAGGCTGCCCGGCCTTGCTGAACGAGTAGGCATCCACGTGTGGAAAAACGTGATGGCTCAGAATCGACTGGCCGACGGCGATTTGCCACTGTGTGTCGCTGTCCAGAAGCGCCCGGCTGCCTGCGGCCAGCACCAGCGCGAATGTGCAAAGACCGAACCAGGTCCAGGCGGGCAGCGTCAGCCACGCACGACCGGTTAGGCTCTTGCTGGAATTGGTATCGACGCTGGTAATGGCCATTCGCGCGCGGGACCTGCGGATCAAGTTCCGGGAAATTTACGGCAGCACGCCATAATTCAAGGTAAATTCGCGACAGTCGATTCCTCTAAACCATTGACCCTCGGGGGCATGAAGCCTATCGTAATGACAGTTCCGAGGGGGGCTCCGTCACAGGAGCTGAGATACCGCAGAGTGCGGTGACCCTTTGAACCTGATCCGGGTCATGCCGGCGAAGGGACAGGGATGCTTCAGAGCTCAGCGCAAACACGCGCGACCGAAAACAGCAGCAATATCAACCCAACCCCACACATCAGTGTGGTCGGCGCAGGCATCGCTGGCGCGTGGCAGGCGTTGTCGTTTGCCAAGGCCGGGTATGCGGTCACCTTATTCGATCGCGATGACGAGGCCATGACGCAAGCCACCAGCCATTTTGCTGGCGGCATGCTCGCGCCGTGGTGCGAGCGCGAAGCCGCCGAGCCCGTAATCATGCGGATCGGCATCCGCTCGCTTGACCTGTGGCGGGAGGCTCTTCCCGATACGCCGTTCAACGGCTCACTGGTCGTCGCCCACTCCCGCGACCGATCCGAGCTCGAACGATTCGCAAAAATGACGACCGAGCATCAGCGCCTCGATGCGGAGGGTATTGCCGCACTCGAACCTGCGCTCGAGGGCCGTTTCCGCGAGGCGCTGTTTTTTCCGGATGAAGGGCATGTGGAACCGCGCCGGGTGTTGCCGGATCTCCATGACAAGCTGACAAAGGCGGGCGGCACCATCCGCTTCAAAACCGAATGCAATCCGCGCGACCTTGCCAAAGACGGCAACCTTGTCGTCGACTGCCGCGGTCTCGGTGCGCGCGATCAAGAGCCCAACCTGCGCGGCGTCAAAGGCGAAATGATCCTGATCACCACGCCCGACGTCCAACTCGCGCGTCCCGTTCGTGTGCTGCACCCGCGCTGGCCGCTTTATCTCATTCCGCGCGAGAACAACCTTTTCATGCTGGGAGCGACCTCGATCGAAAGCGAGGACAAAAGCGTCAGCGTACGCTCTGCACTCGAACTCCTGACTGCGGCCTATGTGGTGCACCCCGCTTTTGCGGAGGCGCGCATTGTCGAGATGGGCGTTGGTCTTCGCCCGGCCCTTCCCGACAATCTGCCGCGCATCACCATCGAAAAGAACCATATCTCGGTGAACGGCTTGTACCGGCACGGCTTCCTGCTCGCTCCCGCGCTGGCGGAACTGACGGTGAACTTCGTGCAGCGTGGCCTCATCGACAACGAGGTGATGCAATGTTCCTGATTGTGAACGGCGAGCGAATCGAGGCGAAGGCGACGCGGGTCGATGCCCTGCTCACCGAGCTCGAATATGAAGGCACCCATCTTGCGGTTGCGGTGAATTTCGATGTGGTGCCCCGCGCCCGCTGGGCTGACACACCTCTGAATGACAACGACTCCGTTGAAATCCTCACCCCGCGGCAGGGAGGGTAATCAATGAACGATCCTGTGAAATTCTACGACAAAGAATTCTCCTCGCGTCTTCTGATCGGCACGGCGCTTTATCCGTCACCGAAGATCATGCAGGACGCGATCCGTGCTTCGGCCAGCCAGATCGTCACTGTCTCCGTTCGCCGCGAAACCGCAGGCGGCAAGACCGGCGATGCATTCTGGTCGCTGATCCGCGAGCTTGGCGTCACCGTGCTGCCGAACACCGCCGGCTGCAAGAGCGTGCGCGAGGCCGTCACCACGGCCAAGCTCGCACGCGAGCTGTTCGGCACCTCATGGATCAAGCTCGAAGTGATCGCCGACGATGAGACGCTCCAGCCCGATGTTATTGGTCTTGTCGAAGCCGCGACGCTCTTGATCAAGGACGGCTTTGAGGTCTTTCCTTATTGCACCGAGGATCTCAGCGTCGCGCAGCGTCTGGTCGATGCCGGCTGCCGCGTGGTGATGCCATGGGCGGCGCCGATCGGCAGCGCCAAAGGCATCACCAATCGCGATGCGCTGAAGCTGATGCGCGCGCGTCTGCCTGAGATTACGCTCGTGGTCGATGCCGGGATCGGCGCGCCAAGTCATGCAGCTCACGCGCTCGAACTCGGCTTCGATGCGGTGCTGCTCAATACCGCCGTCGCCAAGGCCGAAAATCCCGTGGCAATGGCCAACGCGTTTCGCATGGCGATCGAAGCCGGCCGCACCGGCTATCTCGCGGGCCTGATGGACGCACGCGATTTCGCCTCCCCATCCACTCCTGTTGTTGGGACACCGTTCTGGCATGCCGTATCCTGATCGCTTTTATCCTGTCGTCGACAGCGTGGCTTGGGTCGCAAGACTCGCGAAGCTTGACGTCGGCACCGTACAACTGCGCGCCAAAGATCTCGGTGACGCAGCGGCTCACGCGCTCGTGCGCGAGGCGCTCGACGCGACCAGGGGGACACCGACGAAACTTGTCGTCAACGACTACTGGCGCGCGGCGATCGACTGCGGCGCACAACATCTGCATCTCGGGCAGGAAGATCTGGCCGATGCCGACATCGCGGCGATCCGCAAAGCGGGTCTGACGCTCGGCATCTCCACGCATGACGAAGACGAACTCGCGATCGCACTCCAGCACAGGCCGGATTACGTCGCGCTCGGACCGATCTTCTTCACCACGCTGAAAGCGATGCGTTTCAAGCCGCAGGGTCCCGAGCGCATCGCTGTCTGGAAGAAAGCGGTCGGTAACATTCCGCTGGTCGCGATCGGCGGCATCAAGCTTGAACACGCGCCGGATATTTTCGCAGCCGGCGCGGATTCCATCGCCGTCGTCAGCGACATCACCCAAAACGCCGATCCGGACGCGCGGGTGCGCGCCTGGCTCGGGCAATACGCAGAAGCCGCTTAGTCATTTTCCAAGCCGCGACGGAATAGCGCCGTCGCGCAAACGAGATTTGAGAGGAGAAACGCCATGAACATTCGCTCCAACCCGGACACCACACTGCCGGCCGTCACCACAGGAAACCTTCCGTCTTCGCGGAAGATTTACGCGACACCTGAGAGCGCACCGGACCTGCGCGTGCCGTTGCGCGAGATTATCCTCTCGCAAGGTGCAGGCGAGCCGAACCTGCCCGTCTACGATACGTCGGGGCCCTACACCGATCCGAACGTCCTGATCGACGTCAACAAGGGCCTCGCCCGCACCCGCACCGCGTGGGTCAAGGAGCGCGGCGGTGTCGAGGAATATCAAGGCCGCATCATCAAGCCGGAAGACAACGGCAATGTCGGTGCAGCTCATGCAGCGGTCGCTTTCAAGGCGCATCACACCCCCCTGCGCGGCGTTGGCGACGCGCCTATCACGCAGCTTGAGTTTGCACGCGCCGGCATCATCACCAAGGAGATGATCTACGTCAGCGAGCGCGAAAATATCGGTCGCAAGACAATGCTGGAGCGCGCGGAAGCCGCTTTGGCGGACGGCGAATCATTCGGCGCCTCGGTGCCGCCGTTCATCACGCCGGAGTTCGTGCGCGAAGAAATCGCGCGCGGCCGCGCCATCATCCCCTGCAATATCAACCATGCCGAACTCGAGCCGATGATCATCGGCCGGAACTTCCTGGTGAAGATCAACGCCAACATCGGTAACTCAGCCGTCACGTCGTCCGTCGAAGAGGAAGTGGACAAGATGGTGTGGGCAATCCGCTGGGGAGCCGACACCGTCATGGACCTTTCCACCGGCCGCAACATCCACACCACGCGCGAATGGATCATGCGCAACGCGCCGATCCCGATCGGCACCGTGCCGATCTATCAGGCGCTGGAGAAGGTCGACGGAGATCCGGTCAAGCTCGACTGGGAAGTCTACAAAGACACGCTGATCGAGCAGTGCGAACAGGGCGTCGACTACTTCACTATCCACGCCGGTGTTCGTCTGCAGTATGTTCCACTGACCGCTAACCGCGTCACCGGTATTGTCTCACGCGGCGGATCAATCATGGCGAAGTGGTGCCTTGCGCATCACAAGGAGAGCTTCCTCTACGAACGCTTCGACGAGATCTGCGACATCATGCGCAAGTATGACGTCTCGTTCTCGCTCGGCGACGGCCTGCGTCCGGGCTCGATTGCCGACGCCAACGACCGCGCCCAGTTCGGCGAACTGGAAACCCTCGGCGAACTCACGCAGGTCGCCTGGAAGAAGGGCTGCCAGGTCATGATCGAAGGCCCCGGCCACGTGCCGATGCACAAGATCAAGATCAACATGGACAAGCAGCTCAAGGAATGCGGCGAAGCGCCGTTCTATACCCTCGGACCGCTGACGACCGACATCGCGCCAGGCTACGACCACATCACCTCCGGTATCGGTGCGGCGATGATCGGCTGGTTCGGCTGCGCAATGCTCTGCTACGTCACCCCGAAGGAACACCTCGGCCTGCCGAACCGTGATGACGTCAAGACCGGCGTCATCACCTACAAGATCGCGGCGCATGCCGCCGATCTCGCCAAGGGCCATCCGGCGGCGCAATTGCGCGACGATGCGCTGTCTCGCGCACGTTTCGACTTCCGCTGGCAGGATCAGTTCAACCTCGGTCTCGATCCTGATACGGCTTGCGCCTTCCACGACGAGACGCTGCCGAAGGAAGCACACAAGGTCGCCCACTTCTGCTCAATGTGCGGCCCGAAGTTCTGCTCGATGAAGATCACGCAGGACGTGCGTGATTATGCGGCAACGCTCAACGATCCGGACAAGCGCGCCGTCGCCGGTGTCACTGCCGAGGAAGGCATGGCTCAGATGTCGAAGAAATTTATCGACATGGGCGGCGATGTTTATCTCGACGCCGAGAAGGTGAAGAAAAGCAACAAGGCACTGTGACGCTTCGGTCTCACAAGAACTGAAACAGAACGGTTATAAAGGCCGGGCGAAAGCCCGGCCTTTATTGTCACAGACGCAGCGATGCGTCGCCGCAACGAATTCGTGTTTGTCCGGTTCCCATTCTTCAATAAGTAGAATGAGTTAACCGGTCCGTTAGGCATTTATTAACCATGACCGTCGACCATGCTCTCACGGGGTTGGGCTTCGTTGTCTTCCAAAGTCGGCTCGGGATGGCCGATCATCATCGGAGGTATCGATGACCCATAGATCATCACTCGAACTATTGGATGTTTCGCTCGGACCACAGCTGGCTCCCGATCAGATTGTCTCATGGCTGATCGGTGCGACGGTGGGCGAGATAGAACGAGAACTTGTTTTGCAGACACTCGCTAGATGCGACGGCAATCGGACTCATGCCGCGCGGGTGCTCGGCGTGTCCGTGCGGACGCTGCGCAACAAGATCCGTCAGTACTCGACGGATGGCAGCGAAATCCCCGAAGCGAAGTCCGGGATTATCTTACACAACGCATGACGTTCGTGGGCAACGCCATATTGAAGTCGAAGGCTCGCGAACGGAGGCGCTATTTTGCGCTAGAAAGGCGCTCTCGCCTTGTGAAATTTCCCGATCACGTTGCCCGAGAGTGAAATGTCATCGGGGTCTAACATCATGAACGGCGATCCTGGCGCGAGATCGAACCTGGTCAGGTCCGCCCATATCACGCTTGGCGCTGTCGTGAGTTCGAAGAAATACCAGCGTTTTCCCAGATCCATCGCCGTCCGGTATTCGGTATTGTAGATACCGAAGTCCTTGTAGGGCGCGCCAAACGGCACCGATACATTGCGCGCAATGGCCAGCACACCGGCCACAGCCTCGCGGTCGGTTTTGGGCTCCGGCAGCATCGACGCGTAATACGTCGCGCGCTGGAAACGATCCTGCGGATTGACGTTACCCGGCAACGGCATCGTGCTCGACGGCTTGGAAAAGTCCTGCTGCTTGAGAAGCGCGAGCTGATCGTCATATTTCGGATCGTTGGTCATGATGGTATATTGACGACCGTGATGAACCACCGGCTTGCCGTCAATGTATTCGACAATCGCCGAATCGCCACTGACGTCCTCCATCGCAAGATGGACATTCGCTTTGTGGCCCCGCGCCTCGACCATGACGATCTGTACATTCTGCAAAATCTTCAACGCTTCATCGACACTCGCCGCGTTGTCGAGAGCGTATTGCCCCCACAGACCGGCATGAACACCCGGCTTGCCCGGATCGCGCGGACCGAAGTCCGTGGCATTCAGATAAAGCAGGTGGATGCCAAGGCCCTTTTCATTCAGACCATCCACCGCGCCAAGACCATAGACCGTGGTGACGATGCTGCCGTATTTCGACGCCCACCTGGCGGGATTGCTCTCAAACGCTTTTGCCGGACCCCGGCCGATCAGACCACCGTCGTGTTTCGTGCCGCGCGGGAAAATCGCGAGCTTCGGCTCGGTGCTCTCGGGCCAATCCATCGTGCGGCTGACGAACACCGACAGCTTGTTGTCGTTCCAGAGAATGCGCGTGCACGCGTAAGACGCTCTCGCAAAACCAAATAATGCGACGGCACAAATCGAAGCGACAGCAAATTTCTTTTCCAAGAGAAACCTCATTTGCGGAGGGTGGTTACGAATGCATCGAACCACATCGGCTCGAAAGGACAAATAGGCTCACCCGGTCTTTGGCTTCAGTCTAAGGTACGCCGATCGCACATCCATCGCATGTTGCACTGCACAGATCGCAGCATGGTTATTCCATCTCTCTCATAAATTTGTAGCCTCGCTTGCCTCGGTCATCGTGCTAGGCTTGAGCCGGAGCGGCCCGCAGCGGCAGCCTTTTGGGGAGAAGACATCAATGACTTTGTTTCGTGTGGGGGCGATCGTCGCATTGGCATTCTCATCTGTTTGTTCGATGCAGAGTGCAAGCGCCGCCAGTTTTCCATCGCCGAAAGAAGGCGATTTCGTTCTGAAGAATTTCTCTTTTCACACCGGGCAGACAATACCGGAGTTGAAAATGCATTACGCCACCGTCGGCAATCCTGCTGGCCAGCCGGTGCTCGTGCTTCACGGATCCGGCGGCAGCGCGCAGACGATGCTGACGGCAGGCTTTGCCGGTGAATTGTTTGGCCCCGGTCAGCCGCTCGATGCCACGAAATACTACATCATTATTCCCGACAGCATCGGTCACGGCAAATCGGCAAAGCCATCCGACGGATTGAAAACCGCGTTTCCAGGCTACGACTACGACGACATGGTTCAGGCGCAGTATCGGTTGGTGACCGAGGGCTTTGGCATCAAACACCTGCGCCTTGTCATCGGCAACTCAATGGGCGGTATGCACACCTGGCTGTGGGGCGAGACGTATCCGAAGTTCATGGATGCACTGGTGCCGATGGCGTCACAACCGACGGCGATGGCCGCGCGCAACTGGCTGCTGCGGCGCGCAATGCTGGAGACAATCCGCAACGATCCGTCCTACCAGGACGGCAATTACACAACCCAGCCAGTGATGATCAAATACGCTGTTGCGGCATTCGGATTTGCATCGGCGGGCGGTACGCTCGGCTACCAAACGCTGGCGCCGAGCACGGCCAAGGCCGACAAGATTTACGACGACCGTATCGAGGCAACACTCCCTGTCGACGCGAACGACTTCGTATACCAGTGGGAAGCCTCGCACGATTACAATCCGTTCGGCGCCCTCTACAAGATCGAAGCTCCCCTGATGTTAATCAACGCCGCCGACGATGAGCGCAATCCGCCGGAGACCGGGATTACGGAAGACGCGATGAGGTCGGTCAAGAACGGAAAGATCTATCTGATCCCTGCAAGCACCGAAACGCGCGGTCATGCCACCACCGCGTCGGCGAAGTTGTACAGCCAGCAACTTCAGGAATTTCTGGCCGCGACAGGCAAGACGCACTCTGCAGCCTCGGCGAAATGAAAAACGAAAAAAGGCCGGGCATCGCCCGGCCTTTTTCATAGCATCGATTGGCCCACCTATTTCAGCGTGATTGCCATGCCGCTGAGATCGACGTTGGCCATCAAGCCGATCTGGCGCCCGGACAATTCCAGCACCGCCCCTTTTTCGTTGCTGAGCACGATCGCACGCGCCCCGCCGCCGAGCGCAAGACCTGCACCGGCAGCGCCGTAGACGCCCGCGACGTCGGAAGGCCGGGAAATATGGCTGACACGGCCGCGAAGGATCGTCTTAGAACCACCGAACACCAGACCAGCATCGATACCGCCCACCGAGAGCGGATAGGTTCTGCCACGGAAATTCAGCGCGCCACCGCCACCGGAGCCACCAATGAACCAGCCAGCTTTGTAGATCGTCAGCGAAATTGTGCCGTCATCGGCTCTTGCTATGGATGATAGCCCCAGCAGGGCAACAAACCCGATCAACACGGCACGCAAAGTGGATGGCAGCTTCATGATGGCTCTCCCTTAATGAAATAACGCCTAGAATGAACGGCGCGGTGAATCAGCAATTGCGGTGAATGTAGCGGTTCGCGGAGACGAAGACCATTCGTTGCAGGTCTATTTCTCGAGGTTCGTTCGTTGTAGTCGACAGTCTTGTGATCCCCCACATCTGCGCTAACCTTCATCTCCATCCCGCCGGAGAGCCCTTCAAGATGACGCAACGACGCCTGCCGACCATTCCGCCGGACCAATACGACGATGAGCAGAAAGAAGCTGCCAAGGCCTTTCTCGCGGCCCGACAAATTCCGGTGTTCGGCCCGTTTCAGCCGATGATGCACAGCGCAAAAGTCATGAGTCTTGCGCGCGCGACCGGCGACTATCTTCGCTATCATTCAGCGATTGGAAATATGCTCAGCGAACTCGTTATCCTCATCACGGCGCGGGAGTGGTCGCAAAACTATGAGTGGTGGCTGCATTACCCGATCGCGCTTGAGGCGGGCCTCAACAAGACCGTGGCAGACGCCATCGGCGACGGCCGCCGCCCCGTCTCCATGAGCGATGACGAGGCAATCGTCTACGACTTCACTCGCGAATTGCATCAGACGCGGCGTGTTTCGGATCAAACCTACGCCAGAGCCGAGGCGCGCTTCGGCACCAAAGGTGTCGTCGATATGACGGCGATCGCGGGATATTACGCCTGGCTTGCGATGGAGTTGAACGTGGCCCGCTTTGAACCTGCCGATGAGGGGGCGCGACTCTCGAGATTTCCGGATTAAAAGCGGCAAATTCACATCGTCTCTTGGCTGGTCGAAAGATTGCGAATACCGGTTAGAACGCTTGCCGGAATCATGCGGCCACGCATACTTCCGCAGGGGACTGGGGCGCGACCGATGAAATTTCTAAGACACCCGCTTGGCATTACAACGCTTCTCGCTTTCAACGGCGGCTTCGTCGATACGGCTGGCTTTCTGGGCCTGCACGGTTTGTTCGTCGCGCATGTCACCGGTAATTTCGTCACTCTCGGTGCGGCGCTGGTGAACGGCAGTCACGGTGTCGTCAACAAAATTCTGGCGCTGCCGGAATTCATAATGGTTGTCGCTCTGGCACGGCTGGCCGGTCACGGTCTGCGCGTTACCGATCTTTCGACTGCGCGAATCCTGTTCGCGGTCAAGGTTGGGTTGCTGCTGGCCTTCTTCCTGCTCGCGGTCATTTACGGTCCGTTCGACGACGGCGACTCCCCGACCGCCTTGCTGACGGGATTTGCCGGTATCGCTGCAATGGCAATGCAGAATGCCGTACAGCGCGTTCATATGGCCGACATGCCGCCCTCGACGGTCATGACAGGAACCACGGTGCAAGCAACAATGGATGCGGTCGATCTGTTGACGAATTGGCGTTCGGAACTACGCGCACAAACCATCGTGAGATTCCGCAGACTGTGCCTGTCGCTTTTCAGCTTTGCGATCGGCTGCGCCGCAGCCGCGCTGCTCTATGCCTTCGTCGGCTTCTGGTGTCTTGCGCTGACGGTGCTTGTCGGAACGCTGACCGCGGCGATGCAGCCCAGAGAGCTGAAGGAATCATAAGCTCTGGATTGGATCTCGCAGCGTAGTTTTGTGCTGCCGCATAATGCCTCATGCAAAACGCCCCGCGACGGCAAATCCGGCGCGGGGCAAGTTGCGTGACCATGTCGGGCGTTAGCCCTCGCCCGGCGGATTATCGTCGCCGATATGTCCCATGTGCTTCTGCTCATACAGCTCAAGGCCTATGCGCTCGACGAGATCGAGTTGGGTTTCGAGGAAGTCGATGTGGCCCTCCTCGTCCTTCATCAGGCTCTCGAACAGGTCGCGAGAGACATAATCCTTCACGCTGTGGCAGTAAGTCGCGGCCTCCTGATAGAGATCACGTGCGCCATGTTCGGCCGCCAGATCGCACACCAGGATTTCCTTGACGTTCTGTCCGATCCGCAATGGATCAAGCACCTGCATGTTCGGAAAGCCATCAAGGAACAGAATGCGATCAGTGAAGCGATCGGCGTGATGCATCTCCTCGATCGACTCCTTGCGCCAGTGCCTTGCCATTTCCTTCAGACCCCAATGGTCCAACAGGCGGAAATGCAACCAGTATTGGTTGATCGCGGTCAGCTCGCTTCGCAGACCCTTGTTGAGATACTCGACAACCTTCGCATCACCTTTCATAACCACTCCCTCATCGGCCCGATTCACCGCTCACCGCATTTAGAATGATTCTAAATGAGCTCGTGGTCGAGGGCAAGCCGGGCTCGGCGGTTATCCAGCGCAGGTTGGAATTGCGAAGCTCAGGCGGCCGCGTTGATCTCGGCTGTTTCTTCGTGGAGGTGGGAGTGCGTCTCTTCCGCATGGCTGTGCGGACAACCGGCACAGCAGGACTTCGCGCAGGAGCCCAAGGCATCGTTCATAATCTGCCGGATGGTGCGAGCACACCGGCCGCACTGCGCGCTGCAGCCCAGACAGCCATAGACCTGATTGGCCGTGCGCGGAACGGAGTCCCCTCCGGCTGACACGGCGTTCCGAACGTCGCGGTCAGTCAACACGTTACAAGAGCAGACGATCATGGAAGTGCTTGGTTCAATGATGATTACGCTAGGCAGGGATATGTCACCTCGCCATCACCGATGCAAAATCTAATCGGCCACTTTCTAGCTATTCCAAACTGGACCGAAGGCCCGAACAAGGCAGGTTTACGGGGTCTGACGTCCAGAACCGTGTGGATCGTTCCGATTCAGCCATGCATTCAGCGATCAACAATCATCAAAAAATGTTACCGCGTCGCACAAAATTAGATAAAATACATATAATTCAAATACTTATAGTTATCAACAAGCACTCGCCGAGAACGAATGATTAACCCACTGATCGCATTTTCGTCATATCTTACCCCTACCCCGTGACCATCGAACCCCTCAAAACCCAAGTGAGGATCATGCGGAAGCTTCCGATTGCGATCACTATTGCCTTGATGTCGTTGAGTGCACCGGCCTTCGCGCAGGAAGCATCTGTCGTGACCACCCAGTCCATCGAGCCAGCCGAGAAGCCCTCGGCGCTGCACGTTGCGATGAGCGAGGTCGCAATTCTGCGCTGCCGCGCCGCCTTGAAGCTGCGCGCCGAACAACAGAAGTATTGGCCGGCTGTCGCCGCTGCGCTGCGCAACCTGTCGCGCGGTCCGGTGACCGAGGATGCTGTGCGCCGCGCCGCACCAGCCGTGTCGCCTTTGCTGGCAACTCTCGATGACAACCAGCGACAGGTTGCGATGAACTTTGCCCAGCGTGCAGGGTTTGCGCAGTACGCTTCGCTGTTCTGAGCACTGAGAATTGTTCCAGATTGCGGAATCCGGGTCCGAAAGGCCCGGATTTTTTGCTGCACGACTCCGCCGTTCATGGCAAAAAGCGGATGCGCCCGTTCAGCCTCCATTCAACGCTTCGGGTACAATATTTAGGCGCGGCAATCTTTACGGAGCCGTTGAGTCACATGAAAGGTGAAGCCATGAAGAAGATGATCCTGGCAGCCACAACGGCCGCCACCCTTGTTGCAGCAAGCCTTGTTGCGCCGGCGCCTGTCAGCGCACGCGACGGAGGCGCGGTCGCAGCGGGTGTTCTGGGTGGCCTCGCCGCTGGCGCCATCATCGGCGGAGCAGTTGCATCCGCTCCCCCGCCGCCCGCTTATTACGGCCCCGGCCCAGCCTATGTTGCCGGTCCGCCTTGCTTCTGGCGCCGCGAACGATTCTGGGACGGCTATGGTTGGCGGGTCCGCCGCGTTCAGGTCTGTCAGTGATCTGATCGGTTCCATCATTTGAACATTCACCCCGGATAGCCATGTCGTCCGGGGTGATTT
The DNA here is from genome assembly GCA_019750915.1 of Xanthobacteraceae bacterium. Taxonomy (GTDB): domain Bacteria; phylum Pseudomonadota; class Alphaproteobacteria; order Rhizobiales; family Xanthobacteraceae; genus Afipia. Next base: position 14,133 of record JAIENY010000062.1, on the reverse strand, counting down.
ATTTTGAGAACAGAATCACATGTGCCGATGACGGCGCGCATGAGGAGATCGATGATGAAGAAGTTCGTTTCCGGCGTCCTGGCTGCCGCCATCGTGGCGGGCTCGCTTGGAGCCATGACGCCCGCCGCAAAGGCGGACGGCGGACGCGTCGCCGCTGGTGTCGCGGGCGGCCTGATCGGTGGCGCCTTGCTCGGCGCTGCAATCGCCAATAGCCGCCCTGCCTATGCGGCTCCGCCGCCGCCGGCGTATTATGCGCCAGAGCCCGTCTATGTGGAGCCTGCCTGCCAGATCCAGCGCGAACGGTTCTGGGATGGTTATGGCTGGCGAATTCGCAACGTCCGCGTCTGCGAGTAACACTACCAAAGTCATTGAATGAAATGAAAAAGCCCTGGCGGGAGCGTCCCGCCGGGGCTTTGTCGTTCGGCAACCCTTAAACATTGGCGTTTAAGACAGATGTCCAACCGTGCTGATTGAGGACGAAAGATGAGAACGATCATCTTGGCATGGCTCATCGTCGCAGGTTCGCCGTTGCCTGTAACGCCGGCGGCGGCCGCCGATGTGCCGGATGCACGCGGCTATGTCACGCCGCCCGTTGTGTACGCGCCGAGGGTTTATGTTCTGCCCTACTGCCGCATCGAGACGGAACGATTCTTCGATGGATATGCCTGGCGCTCGCGTGACGTCCAAGTCTGCCACTAAGTCTGCCGCTGAGTTCGCCGCTGAAGCTGTTGCCGCAATCAACGCCCCGCCTGCATTGCGCGAAGGACATTCTCGCTCGGCCAGCAATCGACCTTGAGGCCTGCGGCCTTTTGATAGGCGCCGAGTGCGGCGCGGGTTTTCATCCCGGCCTTGCCGTCAACCTTGTCCGCATACAGTCCACGCTTGGCCATGTTTTTCTGCATCGCGTCGACATCAGTCGTCTTCAGTTGCCTTGAGGCGGACCATGGTTGTGCGAAGGATTGCGGATTCGTCATGCGATCGCTGAGGTGGCCGACGAACAATACATAGAGATCGGAAAAATTGTATTCCTTGATGACGAAGTAATTTTTTGTCACCAGGAATGAGGGACCGTAGATTCCCTCCGGCTGCAACAGCGAAGCGGACTGCGCCAGTTCGTTCGCGCGCAAACGCAAACCCCGTACCGGCACAAAACCCTCGCCCAGCCAGTCTCCAAGGGTCTTGGTCACCTCCGGTACGCCCTGCGTGCAATCGACATTCGCCGGCGCACGCACCTCATAGGCCCAGCGTACACCGGGCTGCCAGCCCTTGTTGACCAGTTGCTGCGCGGCGGAGGCGAGCGCATCCGGCACCGATGTCCAGATGTTGATCTTGCCATCGCCGTCGAAATCGACGCCGTGCTTGTAAAGTTCAGAGGGAAGGAACTGCGTCAGGCCGGTGGCGCCGCCCCACGATGAGGTCAACTGCGCTCTCGTGACCGAGCCGCCCTGGAGAAGCTTCAGCGCATCGATAAACTCGGTTCGATACTGATCCTTGCGACGACCGACATAGGCCTGCGTCGCCAACACGCGCAAGCCGTCGTAAGGAAGTTTGTAGCGTCCGAAGTCCGTCTCGCGTCCCCAGATCGCCAAAATGATCGTCGCGGGTACACCGAACCGCTGTTCGATCGCACTGAGCGTATCACGATATTGCTGCATCAGCCGCTGCCCCTCGGAAGCAAGCCGCGCGATGCTGGCTTCCTTCAAATAATCCGCGGGCACCTGCACGAATTCCGCCTGCGCGGGCGCGCCGGTTTGCGGCCGTCCGGGCAGCAAGAGGTCGGGCAGCTTGTAGTCCGGCTCCAATCCGCGTGTCTGCGAATCGAAGGTTGCGCGACTGACACCTGCTTTCTGCGCCTCAGGCCAAAGTGAAGCGATGAACTGAGTAAAGGCCGCGTCGGCAGCATACGCGTGAAATCCTCCGACAAATGTCGGCAAGACAACCGCAAGAATTACAAAGAGACGCATCGCGCTTCGCACCATCATGTGCGGCAAGTGGAAACTCCCTTCCTCACGTCGACCGCGTATAATGCGGACGAAAGATCGATGATGACGCCGAACTAGCGAACCGCCACGAAGAAAAGCCGGGGATAGCGCAGCAAAACCTTTCCGTCAGCATGAACCGGATATACGCGGGCCATAAGCTCGGTATAGGCGTTCAGAAACTGATCACGTTCTCGTTCCTCAAGCGGATCGAGAAAGATGCGCAGGCCCGTCCCCTTCATCCACTCGACAACGTCGTGGATACCGTCAATCACGTGGTAGTAATAGGTATGCCAAATATCGAACGAGGCGCAAAGCGGCTTCAATGCGTCGTAATAGACGCCGGGATCCGGCAGCGGATGCCTGACCTTGGTGACATCACTAAGCTTACCCGCAAAATCAGCCGCACTGGCGATCTCCCGCATCGCGACATGGGACGGTTCGCCTAGATTGTCAGGCATCTGGACGGCAAGCGCGCCGCCGGCCCCGAGCGAACAGAGCAGACGTTTCAAATGGACGATCTGATCTGGCACCCACTGGAATACAGCGTTGGCGAACAGCACGTCTGCGTCCGCCGGCGCGCTCCAGCTCGCAATATCGGCCTGCTCAAACGAAAGATTGGGAAGGCCTGCGCGCGCCTCGCGTAGCATGTTCGGCGAACTGTCGATGCCGGTCACCTGCGCGTCCGGCCAGCGCGCGGCGAGCAGCCCGGTGGAGTTTCCCGGACCGCAACCCAGATCAATTACGCGACGTGCGTTTTCGAGAGGAATGCGCGCCAGAAGCTCCTGAGCGGGCCTCGTCCGCTCGCTCGCAAACTTCAAGTAAAGCTTCGCATTCCATTCTGCCACGGCGATTCCTTATCGCGTCAGCTTCTTGTACTTCATCCGATGAGGAATCGCTGCGTCCTGACCGAGCCTGCGCAGCTTGTCCTTCTCGTATTCCTGGAAGTTGCCTTCGAACCATTCGACATGGCTGTCGCCCTCGAACGCCAGCATGTGGGTCGCGATGCGGTCGAGGAACCAGCGATCGTGGCTGATAATAACGGCGCAACCGGCGAAATCTTCCAGCGCCTCTTCCAGAGCGCGCAGCGTATCGACGTCAAGATCGTTGGTCGGTTCGTCGAGCAGCAGCACATTGGCGCCCGACTTCAGCATCTTGGCCAGGTGCACGCGGTTGCGTTCACCACCTGACAGCGCGCCGACCTTCTTCTGCTGATCCGCGCCCTTGAAGTTGAACGCAGAGCAGTAGCCGCGCGAGTTCACTTCCTTCTTGCCGAGATAAATAATGTCGGTGCCGCCGGAAATTTCTTCCCACACCGTCTTTTTGCCGTCGAGAGCATCACGCGACTGATCGACATAACCGAGTTGCACAGATTCGCCCGTGGTGATGGTGCCAGCGTCGGGCTTCTCCTGACCGGTGATCATGCGGAACAGCGTGGACTTGCCCGCGCCGTTGGCGCCGATCACGCCGACGATACCGCCCGGAGGCAACTTGAAGGTCAAATTGTCGATCAACAGCTTGTCGTTGAAGCCTTTCGAGAGCCCTTCGAAGTCCACGACGTTCTGACCGAGGCGCTCTGCCACCGGAATAATAATCTGCGCGGTCTGGGTCTGCTTCTCGCTGGCCTGCTTGAGCAACTCATCATAGCGCTGGTAGCGTGCCTTGGACTTGGCCTGACGCGCCTTTGGGGAGGATGCGATCCACTCCTGCTCGCGTTGAAGCGTCTTCTGGTGCGCTGCGTCCTCGCGACCTTCCTGTTCAAGACGCTTTTGTTTTTGAACAAGCCACGACGAGTAATTACCTTCGTAAGGGATGCCCTTGCCGCGATCGAGTTCGAGAATCCAGCTCGTCACATTGTCGAGGAAGTAGCGATCGTGCGTCACGATCAGGATCGCGCCGGGATAATTGCGCAAATGACCTTCCAGCCACGACACGGATTCCGCATCGAGGTGGTTGGTCGGTTCGTCGAGCAGCAGGAGTTCGGGTGCATCGAGCAGCAGCTTGCACAGCGCCACCCGGCGGCGCTCGCCGCCCGAGAGTTTGGTCACATCCGCGTCGTCCGGCGGACAGCGCAGCGCATCCATCGCCTGATCGACCTTGCTGTCGAGATCCCATAAGCCCTGGGCTTCGATCTCATCCTGCAGCTTGGTCATCTCGTCGGCGGTCTCGTCCGAATAATTCATCGCCAGTTCGTTGTAGCGGTCGAGGATCGCCTTCTGCTTGGCGACGCCTTCCATGACGTTCTCACGCACGGTCTTGGTAGCGTCGAGCTGCGGCTCCTGTTCGAGGTAGCCGACGCGCGCGCCCTCGGCGACCCATGCCTCGCCGTTATAATCCTTATCGATCCCCGCCATGATCTTGAGCAGCGTCGATTTACCCGCGCCGTTGACACCCAGCACGCCGATTTTCGCGTCGGGGTAAAACGAGAGATGGACGTTATCGAGAACCTTGCGGGTGGGATAAGCCTTGGTCAGGCCCTGCATGAAATAGACGAACTGGCGCGCCATCGTAATCCTTGGGAACAATCTTGTCGGGGTTTTGCTGATGCCTGATGTAACTGCGCGAGCAGCCGAGGGCAACCGCCCCGGTCACCATTTAGAAAGGGTGTTGAACGGAATCGGCCCCTCGCCCGACATTGCAACGGCGCTTTAATCGATGGCGGCGCAGCCTCTGTGTGGAAGGCGGCAACGGGGATTGCCACCTCAACGATGGCTACGACCATGACCAGATCGCCCTTGGCCAGATTATCGCTGGCAAAAGCTGCCGAGCACCGCTTCAAGGCAACCTATACCGAGGGTTTCGGTCCGGCTGCCATGATGTTCTGCCTTGAGTTCATGGAATCCGTCCTCAGCCTGTACCCGGACAAACACGACGTCCGCGCGCCAAGGCAGGTCCGGCGCAGCCTCGACAGCCATAGCAATTCTTCGCACTTGCGCCCCTGAAATGCAGGCGTAAACCCTCCCGCCGGTGCCCATCCGGGTCATTCGGAGGAGGTAAAATCACGTGCGTTATCGTTGTGCCATTCTCGACGATTATCAGAATGTTGCCCTCAAACTCGCCGATTGGTCGGCGCTGAAGGACCGGGTCGACATTACGGTGTTCAACCAGCCCTTTTCCTCCGGGCCCACCGCCACGGCTGCGCTGAAGCAGTTTGATATTATCTGCGCCATGCGCGAACGAACCGCGTTCGGCATGGAAACGCTGGCTGATCTTCCCAATCTCAAACTGCTCATCACCTCCGGCATGCGCAATGCCGCCTTCGACCTCGCTGCAGCAAAGGAACGCGGCATCATCGTCTGCGGCACCGAAGCGTTCGGCAGCCCGACCTCCGGTCTGACGATTGGACTAATGCTGGAACTGACCCGCAAGATCGGCCTCGAGAATGCCCGCATGAAGGCCGGAGAACCGTGGCAGAGCACCGTTGGCCAGGACGTCGAGGGCAAAACGCTCGGCATCATCGGACTTGGCAAGCTCGGCACGAAAGTCGCAGCCATTGCCAAGGCCCTCGGCATGGACGTGATCGCCTGGAGCACTAATCTGACACCGGAAAAATGCGCCGCGGCGGGCGTACGTTACGCCACAAAGGATGAACTGTTTGCCACCGCCGACATCATCACCATTCATCTGGTCTTGAGTGATCGCTCGCGCGGCCTTGTCGGACGCGCCGACCTCGCACGCATGAAGCCGACAAGCTATCTGATCAACACAGCACGAGGGCCTATCGTCGATGAGGCTGCGCTGATCGAGGCTCTACAGCGGAAAGCGATTGCAGGGGTCGGGCTCGACACGTTCGCGAACGAGCCGCTGCCGGTCGCTCATCCATTCCGCAAACTCGACAATGTCGTGCTGACGCCGCATCTCGGTTACGTCACCGAGGAAAATTATCGCCGCTACTACGGCGACATGGTTGAAAACATTACGGGCTGGCTCAGGGGAGAGCCAGCCCGCGAATTGTCCTGAAACAATCGGGACGCTGCCTTATCGCACCGTGACCGGCGTCGGAAGCGGCGGAACCGCCGTCGGGCCCTGACCGGGAGCGCCAACAACGGCGCTTGCCGATGGTCCGTATCCCGCGCCATCGGCAGGTTGCGCTGATGCCGTAACAGCAGCGGGCGGCGGTCCGCCCGGAAGGACCACCACGCGAGTGCCGACCTTGGCGCGATCGAACAGGTCCTCGACGTCCTCGTTCAGCATACCGATGCAGCCCGACGACACGAACTTGCCGATCGTGGACGGCTGGTTGGTGCCGTGGATGCGGTACACCGTGCTGCCCAGGTACATTGCGCGAGCGCCGAGCGGGTTGCCGTCACCTCCCGCCATGAAGCGAGGCAGATAAGGCTGACGCTCGATCATCTCTGGCGGCGGATGCCAATCCGGCCATTCCGCCTTACGGGTAATTTTCTGGACACCCGTCCACGTAAACCCGTCGCGACCGACGCGAACACCGTAGCGGATCGCCCGGCCGTGGCCGAGAATATAGTAAAGCTGCGTGTTCGGGGTATCGACGATGATGGTCCCCGCAGGCTCCTTGGTGACGTAATCGACTTCCTGACGGCGCAGGCGCGGAGGCAGTTCCTGACGCGGACCGGTTTCCGGCTGATCGTCGGGCGGCAGGACGGCGACGGTCCGGCCCTGGCTGTCAAACTGCGGCCGCGGGGAAGCGGTTCCGGTCTGGCCATCGATCGCGCCCGGCGGACGATAGCCATCGTTTCCGGGGGCGGACGCACGGTCCGAATACACCAACGGCGGCGCTCCGGGGGGGCGGCCATAACGCGGATCATCCGGCGACAAAATAGGGCCCTGCGGGACTGACGCCTGAACGGGCGGACGGCCATAACGCGGGTCATCCGGAGACAGAATCGGACCCTGCGGAATGGCCTGCCCGTAGCCTGCCTGAGGCGGTCCAGGCTGCTGAAAGCCGGGGGGCGACAGCGTACCGGCGGCGCGCGACTGTCCCGCATCCGACTCGTCGTCGAGGCTATCGAAATCAGGGTTCACGCCCGAGGGCCTGCCGGGATCGGAGGACACCGGCCGAAGCGGCTGGCTGTAGCCCGGCGGCGGCGGATAATTCTGCGCGAACGCAGATGGCATACCGGCCGCACACGCTGTTAGCGCCAAAACGCCCGTCAAAATCCGATTGTTCATCATGCCCCTAACATAGCGCGAAGCGGAAACTTCTTCCTTAACGCCTGATCGCTCATGATCGCGGCACATTCAAGACATTGGCGAAAAAACCCGCCGCGACTGACTTTTTTGCGACACTCTGGAACACGATCACGCTATCCACCGCCAATTTGCGTGAAATCCCGCTCACAACCGCACGATGTATGGCGACTGCGGTATCTTTGACCATCGCCCTGATTCGACGGTCCTTTCGAGGCGCGGACCGGTCACGTCAGGTTCCAACAACCCTTCGACAACAGTCCGCGCGGCGCGTGGGGCGGGATATTTGAATGTTGCCTGGCTTTCGTCTTCTCCTGACGTCTGTCCTGCTCGCGGCCTCGGTGCTGGTTTTCGGCCTCGGCGCGGCTGCGTTGCTGCGCGCGACTCACGAAGAGTTTGCGGCGGCCCCCGCCCTTCGCAGCCTGCAGACACCGGCGTCGCCCGTGGTGGCAGAGGCGCCGCTGCCGCCACCCATCATCGCGTTGCTCCGGGTCGATCCTCCGGTTGTCGCGTCGGAAGATCAGGCGGCCGACGCACCGACCGACGCGGTCCAAGCTGAGGCGGTCCGGGCTGAAGCAGCCCAGAGCGAGGCCGGCCAAACCGAGGCGGTGCAGGCGGAAGTAACTCCTTCTCCCGAACCGGCAGCTTCGGTGCAAGAACAAACTCTGCCTTCGGCCAACGAACCGCGACTGCTCGCCAAAGATTCCGCCGGCAATCCCGCTGCACCAGAGCAGGCCCTTGCGCCCGTCGTGGTGGCTCGTACGGATCCTGCGGCACCGGTGACGCAAGTCTCGCCGCGCCCGGAGGCCATTACGCCCCATCGGGTGGTTCGTCGCGGCAAACTCCATAAACGCGCAAAAATCATTCACCGACGCCGGCTCGTGCTGCACAGAATCCGGCGTGCGCCGGCCCCCCCGCCACAACCACCGCAACCGAGTCCGCCCGATACGACGTTTTTTCCGCTGTTCGGACCGAACCCGCAAAACCCGACCTATCAGACCCAGACTACCACGCCGATCAACAAGCCCCGGAGCTAGGGTTTGCCCGTGGCGACTGGCGGACCGTCCGGAAGTCCCCATTCAGCCCACGACCCGTCGTAGAGCGCACTGTTCACACCAAGCCGCGCGAGCGCCAAAGAGACAACACCTGCAGTAACGCCCGAACCGCATGACGTGATGACCGGTCTGGTCAGGTCCGCGTGGGCATCGGCGAAGATCATGCGCAGCTGTGCTTCCGGCAGCATTTCACCGGTGACGGGATCGATCAGATTCTGAAATGGCACGTTGAGGCTACCCGGAATACGACCCTGCCTGCGTCCTTGCCACGGCTCCGGCGCGGTGCCCTCATAACGCTCGCGAGAACGAGCATCGATCACCTGTTCTGCCTGCTTCTCGATATTCGCTCTTACCTGGTCGAGATTCCGCACGCGGCTCTCGTTGAACTGCGCACGAAATATTTTCGGCGCAGGCGCGACCACCCCACTCTCGACCAAATATCCATCCGCGATCCACTTCTTCAGACCGCCGTTCAGGACTTTCACCTGATCGTGGCCAAATGCGCCGAACATCCACCAGGCACGCGGCGCGCCCATGTAGTCGCCGCGATCGTAGACAACCACGAGATCATCGTCTGCAATTCCAAGCGCACCGACATCGCGCGCAAATTGCAGCTCGGTCGGCAGCATATGCGGCAACGCACTGCTGCGATCGGCGATCGCGTCAACATCGAAGAACATCGCGCCCGGAATGTGTCTGGCGGCGTAGTCCTCCGCTGTCGTCGGCGGCCGCTGTGCCGGCATGCGGTAGGCCGCGTCAACGACCCGCACATGCGGCTCCTGAAGGTGATCGTGCAGCCATTTGGTGGAAACCAGAGGATCGCTCATGTCGTTGCCTTATGCGTGTGAGACTGCACCTGTTCGACCGACCCGCCGGCGTCGCGCCAGGCCGCGAACCCGCCGCCGAGATGGGCCACCGGCTTCAACCCCATGTCCTGCGCCGTCTTCGCGGCGAGTGCCGAACGCAAACCGGATGCGCAGTGAAAAACGAATTTCTTGTCCTGCTGGAAGACAGGCTTTGCATATGGGCTTTCCGGGTCGAGCCAGAATTCCAGCATCCCGCGCGGACAATGAAACGCGCCGGGGATACGCCCGTCCCGCTCGATTTCTCGCGGATCACGCAGATCGACGATGACGATGCCGTCATCGTTTTGTGACGCGATCAATTCGGGCGCCAAGATCGTCTCGATCTGCGCATTCGCCTCCGCGAGCAAATCCTTGATCCCGCGATGAATGGTTTGGGTCATGTCCTCACCTTTTGTTGTTGGACTGTTTTTTGAACGACTACTAGCGTGTCAGCTCGCGCATGGCACTCTCAAGACCCTCGAGCGTGAGCGGATACATCCTTCCGTCGAACAGCTTGCGGATCAGGGTATTCGATTCCGAATAGTGCCAATAGCGTTCCTGCTCAGGATTGAGCCATATTGCACGCGGATAGGTCTGGATCACACGCTGCAGCCAGGCCGCACCGGCCTCCTGATTGACATGCTCGACCGAGCCTCCGGGGACAACCACCTCATAAGGGCTCATGGACGCATCGCCGACAAAGATCACCTTGTAGTCGTGCGGATATTTATGCAGCACATCCCAAGTCTGGATCCGCTCATTATAGCGGCGCAGGTTATTCTTCCACACGCTCTCGTAAAGGCAGTTGTGGAAGTAAAAATACTCCATGTGCTTGAATTCCGTCCGCGCGGCGGAAAACAGCTCCTCCACCTGGGCGACATAGGCATCCATCGATCCACCGACGTCGAAGAAGATCAGGACCTTGACGGCGTTTCGCCGTTCGGGCCGCAGGTGCACATCGAGATAGCCATGATTGGCGGATTCGCGGATCGTGGCATCAAGATCGAGTTCTTCCGATGCGCCAGTCCGGGCGAATTTTCGCAGACGTCTGAGAGCTACCTTGATGTTGCGCACGCCAATCTCGACGTCGCCGTCGAGATCCTTGAACTCGCGCCGGTCCCAGACCTTCACTGCCTTGAAATTGCGGTTCTCATCCTGCCCGATACGGACGCCTTCGGGATTGAAGCCAAAAGCGCCGAACGGCGACGTGCCGGCGGTGCCAATCCATTTTTTGCCGCCCTGATGACGACCCTTCTGCTCCTTCAGTCGCTGCCGGAGCGTTTCCATCAGCTTATCCCAGCCGAGCGCCTCGATCTGCGCCCGCTCCTCGGCGCTGAGATATTTCTCCGCCAGTTTCTTGAGCCACTCCGCTGGGATATCGGCCTTTTCGACGACATCGACCAGCGACTCAGCCCCGTTGAACGTCGCCCCGAACACCTTGTCAAACTTATCGAGATTGCGCTCGTCTTTCACCAGCGCAGCGCGCGCCAGAAAGTAGAAGTCCTCGACTGAGCGATCGGCAACACCGGCATCCAGCGCCTCCATCAGCGTCAGATATTCGCGCAGAGTGACCGGGATCTGCGCCTGCCGGAGCGATGTGAAGAACTGCAGAAACATCCAGCGACGTTTGCCCAGCCGATCGGGGGCGTCAATATCCTGTTTCGCAAGTCTGTTTCATAAAGCAGATCGATTTTGCAACGCTGACCGCTGGACCGGACGTCAATTTTCTCTACAGTATTGAGGTATTCCAGTCGTGTTGGGCGATTTCACAAATCTCATTGGGCAAATTTGAAACTGCGGGGAATTCAATATGACGGCACAGTCGCTTCTTGTCGTTCTGATCATTGGCGCCATCGCCGGCTGGCTGGCCGGCCTGATCGTGCGCGGCGCCGGTTTCGGACTGATCGGAAACATCGTCGTGGGTATCATCGGCGCTTTTGTTGCGAGCTGGGTGCTTCCACGGCTCGGCGTCGGGCTCGGCAGCAGCGCGCTCCGCGATATTATCAATGCCACGATCGGCGGCATTATTGTCCTCGTTATTCTGTCGTTGATACGGCGAGTCTGAAACTGGGCAGCAAGCTGACCGATATCCACTGCGCCGGTATCCCGCTGTAGAAAAAGACAATCAATGAAATTCACCGGCACAAAAGATTACGTCGCCACCGACGACCTCAAAGTTGCGGTCAACGCCGCGATTATTCTGCAACGACCGCTGCTGATCAAAGGCGAGCCCGGCACCGGAAAAACGGTGCTGGCGGAGGAAGTCGCCAAGGCGCTGTCTACGCCACTGATCACTTGGCACATCAAGTCGACCACCAAGGCGCAGCAGGGCCTCTATGAGTATGACGCCGTCTCGCGGCTGCGCGACAGCCAGCTCGGCGACTCCCGCGTATCGGATATTTCGAACTACATCAAACGCGGGAAATTGTGGGAGGCCTTCACCCATCCGGCGCGGCCCGTGCTTTTGATCGACGAGATCGACAAGGCCGACATCGAGTTTCCGAATGATCTCCTGCTCGAGCTCGACCGCATGGAATTCCATGTTTATGAGACGGGTGAGACAATTCGCGCCGCGCAGCGCCCTATTGTCCTCATCACCTCGAACAACGAGAAAGAACTTCCGGACGCGTTCCTGCGCCGTTGCTTCTTCCACTACATCAAATTTCCAGATGCAGAGACCATGACTGCGATCATCGATGTGCATTTCCCCGGCATCAAGCAGAGGCTGGTGCAGGAAGCGATGCGGATTTTCTTCGAGGTACGTGATGTACCGGGATTGAAGAAGAAGCCCTCGACGTCCGAGTTGCTCGACTGGCTCAAGCTTCTGCTGAACGAAGACATCACGCCCGAAACGCTGCGCGAACGCGACCCTCGCAGACTCATTCCACCGCTGCACGGCGCACTTCTGAAAAACGAGCAGGACGTGCATCTGTTCGAGCGGCTGGCATTTCTCAATCGCCGCGAGGGATGACCTATTTCATGTGACAAGCCGCGCAAGCTGCTTGCGAAAAGCGCGATCGCGCTTGAGATGCCATTCCCGGCTCATGGCCTCATTGCGAGTCTCGAAACTTTCTGAATGAAGAAGCATCCAGACCCGCCCTCGGGTCGAACGCGCACCCGTTCCGGCATTATGCCGGGCGAGCCGACGCTCGATATCGTTGGTCCAGCCGACATAGGTCGTGACGCGGCCGCGGTGCAGACTCCCCAATACGTACACAAAACATGTCATCGGCAGCGCGCAGCCTATTTCGGCGCATCCTTGGATACATCCTTGGGCGCTTCTTTGGGCGTTTCCTTCGGCGCGTCCTTAGCTTTGTCCTTGGCCGCGGCGTCCTTGGCCGGCTGCAGATCGTCGATCTTCTTCTGCAACCCAACCACCGCAGCCTTCAGGGCATCGATCTGGCGGTTTGCGGCGTCGAGCTTCTGCTGATTGTCCAGCGAAACCTTGGAAAGCCTTTGCATCAAGAAGTTCACGTTGCTTTGCAGGCAGCCCGTACGGCGCTCCATATTCTTTTCAGCCGTGCAGATTTCGATACCGGGCACGTCCTGCGCCCGTGCATGAGACGACAGCAGCCCCAACAGCGCGACAATGATCGCAAATTTCGACATGAGTGGCCTCCGAACGTCATGGATATCGGCAACATGCCCCATTTTGTGACGCATGGACCGGACGAGCCTTAACACTCGGAACGCGGGTGGAACGAAACGCGCCCGAATCAAGGATTCATACCATGGCGGGCGTCGTTCACGACGAGATGTAGTGTCGCTTTGCGGACGCGCGACTATTTTTGAGGTCACGAACCGGGAAATCGATGCATTCCGCACCAAATGCGTTAATTGGCCGATCTGCCCGTTGATGAACGGTTACTGTCTGCTTAACTTATCGGATAAACAGGAAACACGTACGGAACATGCGATGAGTGATTGGCAGGATATTGCCACGGCCCCCAAAGACGGGACCTTTGTGATGCTCCATTCGAATACCTGGCCGACAGCGGTGGAGGGTTTCTGGCATAAGCCCAGTCAGGCCTGGTCACCCAATGTGAGGATCCCGGACATCGAAAACCGAGTGATCGGCCCGCAGCCACCGACCCACTGGAAGCCGCTCACCGTCTCGCAAGAAAAATATTGAGATAAAAGCACCTAACGCGCACAGGCAGTGAGAGGACAGGTCATGACCAAAGTCGTCTATGAGATCGTCGAACATGACGGCGGTTGGGCTTACAAGTTCAACGGGGTCTTTTCCGAGACGTTTGCTTCGCATGAGGCGGCACGCAAAGCCGCTGCCGCCGCCGCGCAGGAACAGCGCGTGCCGGGCCGCACCGAAGTCATTCAGTACGAGGACGAAAACGGCAAATGGCATGAGGAAACCGTGCGGGGCGATGACCGCCCATCCACGGAGATCGTCGACAAGTAATCTTGCTCAGGCCGGTTTGGGACGGCTGCCGTCCAGCGTCTCAAGCGCCTGTGTCAGAATGTTTTTGATCCGCTCGGCATCGGCCGGTGCGACCGCCGCCGGATTGAGATAGAGATCCAATCCCGCCATGCGTTCGACCACGATATCGCTGTTGTCGCTGGCTGCATCGAGCACACGATCCACCGCATAGGGAACAACCTGCCGCGAAATGCCCTTCATCGTGATCGGCGGCAGTTCGTGGGCGAGAACATCTCCTCGCACCAAAGCGTAGGTTTCATAGCTGATGACAATCTTGCCCGGCTCGGCGATCGATTGCAGCCGCGCGGCGAGGTTCGCTTCCGCACCGATGATCGTGTAGTCCATCCGGTCGGCGCTGCCGAAATTGCCCACATTGCAAAACCCGGAGTTGATGCCCATGCGGGCGCGGAACGGCTCCTCGATGCCGGCGTTGCGCCACTTCGCATTGAGTTCGACGAGCCTGTGCTGCATTTCCCACGCCATCTTCAGGCAGGCCTGCGCGTCGGCCGCATCGCCCCTGGTTTCCGGGTCGCCGAAGAAAATCAGCATCGCATCGCCGATGAATTTATCGATGGTCCCGCCATAGGACATCGCGATGTTCGACATTTCGGTAAAATACTCGTTCAGCAACTGAGTGATCAGCTCGGGCTGAAGAC
>JAIENY010000087.1 GCA_019750915.1 Xanthobacteraceae bacterium | reverse complement strand
AGCACCCTGCATGCGGTTGCGGAGGCTGCGGAAGTCCGCGACGACAATCCGGCAACCTGTGGATCCTACTTGGCGCGAGTCCTCACCGGACTGCCGCAATTGACCTCGATCCTGGTGCTGGACAAGGACGGCAAGCCGCGCTGCTACAGCAGCGCCCCTCTCCCCGACATCAATCTCGGAGATCGCTATTACATTCGCGAAGCGAAGGCGACCAAGCAATTCGCGGTCGGTGATTATGTCGTCAGCCGTGCGACTGGACTGCACATCTTGCCGGTCGCATTACCGGACGCCCACGGTGACGACATCGACTTCATCGTCACGGCGGGCCTCAATCTGGAATGGCTCGGCAGACAGTTGCTTGATCGCGGCATGTCGCGCGGCGGCATCGTCACCATCGCCGACCGCAACGGGATTATCGTCGCACGTGAGCCGACGCCGGAACAATTCATCGGAACCAGCTTTCCGGTCGGCCAGATGGATCTGCTGTCCTCGGGACCCGGAACGACCGAGATTGTGGAACCCGACGGCGTTGAGCGTATCATCGGGTTCGTCCCCTCACCGATCACGCCATTCGGACTATTCGTAAGCACCGGCATTTCGAAGGAAGAAGCCCTTTCCGCGACCGACAGGTCGTTTCGCTTCAGTATCATGCTTTTCGTGCTCGGCTGCATTGCGGCCTTTCTCCTCACCTGGCTTGTCGGAAACACCATTATCCGCCGGCCCTTGATCCAGATGGTCGTTACGGCGGAATCCTGGCGCCGCGGCCAGGGCGACGCGCGGACCGGCCTTTCCGGACGGAAGGACGAGATCGGAATTCTGGGGCAGACATTCGACCGGCTGATGGACGAGAACATCCAGCGCGAGCAGGAGCGCGAACTGGCCGAAACCCGCCGCGAAATTCTCGTGCACGAATTGGCCCATCGAGTGAAGAACACGCTCGCCACCGTGCAGTCGATCGCAAGTTTGAGTTTCCGCAACAGTCAGGGCCCTGAAGCGCTGCGCAACTTTCATGATCGGCTGCATGCGCTGGTGCGAAGCCATGACCTGCTGACCCGGCGCAACTGGGAGCGCGCCGATCTGCTCGAGGTGATCGAGGCGGCGCTTGCGCCGGCTCGGGAAGACCGTGCCCACCGCTTCACCCTCACCGGACCGCTTGTCGGTCTGCGGTCAGCTTCCGTGGTGCCGATTGCCATGATTTTCCATGAACTGTGCACCAATTCGCTGAAGTACGGCGCCCTGTCGAACGACAAGGGGCGCGTCACCGTTCAATGGAGCGCACGGGACGAAGACAATGGAACGGCCGTCAGTTTGATTTGGAGCGAGACGGACGGCCCGGCTGTTTCCCAACCCCAGCGCGAAGGATTCGGCACGCGCCTGATCGCAAACCTGACCAAGCAGTTGAACGGGTCGGCGGATATGCGTTACCCGCCCTCAGGCTTTGTCTGCAATATCCGTTTCGTCACGCCGCACGACGTCGAAAAAACGGACGAGTGATCGGCGGGGGAGATGGAGCGGGTGAAGGGAATCGAACCCTCGTATTCAGCTTGGAAGGCTGCTGCTCTACCATTGAGCTACACCCGCGTATTTCGACCGACGTAGCACGGCTTCGGCCCGTCCTCAACAACGCGGATTAAAAAATCCAACGCCAGCAAAAGGCCTTTTTGCTGAGTGCCCGAAGGAACACTCCTGTATCCACGGATCCGGGAGCTCCGGAGGTGTTTTCAACCGCAATTCTATCGGTAAAGGCTCAACACCGGCGGGCGTTTGCTATTTCAACGAATTCAGAAGCATTTTGCTTCGCAGCCGCATGTAAGGCAGCGGATACTGTGCTCCCAAAGATACCCGGCATGTACGCCCGAGGATATCAAGCGTGGCGCGACACATATCCGCCGAGTAATCGATCTGCCGCTTTGCCCATTTGTAAGGATTCATTCTCTCATCGAACGTGCGTTGTGTGAGCAGTGGCACCCAGTTCGTATAGAGATGCCGGCCGGTATCAATGAGATGCTCGACACCAGTAAACCGGGCGAAGTGCTTCGCCTCGTCGGGGGTATCGAAAATCATGCTGAGAGCGGCGGCATTGGACAAATCATTGTGCGGCGATACATGCCCTTTGCGAGCTTTCGAAAGCTCATTGTACATGACCTTGTGACGCTTCCGCAGTCGTCGCACGAATGGGTCCAGACGGGACAGTTGCGCGTGCAACACCGCACCGGTCAGTTCGGAAACCCTGAAGTTCACGCCCGCGAAAACCGGCTCGTTGCCTTCGAACTCATGCTCGCGTGTAAAGCTTCCGACATCGTGATACATACGCGCTCTGGTGAAGATGCGATCGTCGTTCGTCAGAATCGCCCCACCCTCACCCGCGTTCAGGTTCTTGAACTGGTTGAAACTGAACGCACCCGCATCACCAATGGTACCGACGCGCCGACCCTTGTATGTGACGCCGACGGCCTGACACGCATCTTCTATGACAATCAGACGGTGCTGTTTCGCGATCGCCATGATCGCGTCCATGTTCGCAACCAGGTTCAACATATGAACCGGAATGATCGCCTTGGTGTAGGGCGTAATCTTGCGCTTGATGTCCTCGGGATCGATTGTGAGACTCTCGTCGATGTCGACCAGAATCGGAACGGCCCCAACAGCAAGCGGCGCTGTCGCTGTCGCAATCCAGCTGTAGGCCGGCACAAGCACTTCGTCGCCCGGACCGATACCGGCACCGACAAGCGCCGAGATCAGCGCGCTTGTGCCGCTGTTAACAGCGAGCACATGCTTGATGTCGAGCTTCTCTCTCAGCTCGTTCTCAAATTTTTCCGTGAATCCACCTTCACCGCCACGATACCGGAGCAACTGCCCCCGGGCGATAACCTGCGTCAACGCAAATAACTCTCTACAACCAACGCGTGGCATTCAAACAAATCCCAATGCTCGCTTTAATTCGCGGTATAGGATTTGCATTTCCCGCTCAAGTCGCAGTGCGGAATAAGCTAAACAAATATGGTAACCAATGCTCAGGTTAACAATGTAGATCAATGATCCACGACCGCCCCGGGGCATCGAAATAGCGTAATCTGCCTCGGTTAAGCTCAGCGTCACTTTGTCCTCGACGGCGGATTGACGCTTATGCAGAAGCCTTTCAACTCAAATTCCCATACAAACCTTTGGCCCACCGGCGGGACTTTTCGAAATTCAGAAACAATAGCATTCGATCATTCGCTCACGATTTTTTGATGATATTACAGAGCATCCTTTAGCCGGCTTGAATATGCGCATCCTTCATCTCGTCAATCACTGCAACCACGCAAACGGCAACGCCCACGTTGCAGTCGATCTTGCCTGCGTTCAGGCGGATCGTGGCCACGACGTTATGCTCGCGAGCGCAGGTGGAGACTACAACGGCCTTCTCGAATCGCATGGCGTGGCATCTCCCCGGCTTGTACAGAACCGGAAAAATCCGCTCACACTCGTCAAATCCGTTCTGCAGTTATTCGGGCTGATGAGAAAATTCAAACCTGACGTTGTTCATGCGCACATGATGGCCGGCGCCGCGATGGGATATGTCGCAACGCGGATTTTCAGGACTCCATTGGTGACCACGGTGCACAATTCCTTCGACCGCCACTCGGTCTTGATGCGACTTGGCGACAAGGTGGTCGCCGTCTCGCAAGCAGAGCGGCAGTCCCTGCTCGAGAAAGGATACAAACAAGATCAGATGGCCGTTGTCATCAATGGGCCGAACGCTTCCCCTCGCGAGGGCTTTCTGAATCTGGGACGAGAGCACAACCCCGACGATCTTCGTCTGCCTAGCGTCATCACTGTATGCGGCCTTCATCATCGGAAAGGCGTGCATGATCTGCTGCGCGCGTTCAAGGACACGGCTGCGGCACAACCGGAATGGACGCTGCACATTATCGGTGATGGGCCCGACAAAGCTAAACTTGAGGCGCTCGCTCAGGAACTGGGGCTTCAGGACCGAGTGGAATTCCTCGGCCCGATCGGAACGCCCCGAGCATTCCTCGAAAAATCGGACATCTTCGTCCTCGCGTCCTATGCCGATCCATGCAGCCTTGCGGTCGCCGAAGCCCGGGAATCTGGCTGCGCAATCATCGCGACAGCGGTAGGCGGCACGCCCGAACTCCTGGAGCACGGTGAGGCCGGCAAACTGGTTCCGCCGGGCTCTCCGGCCGATATCACGCGAGAACTATTGAACCTCATGTCCTCGCCTGCCGAGTTGCAGGATTGGAAAAGCCGCTCCCGCAACGGCTCTGAATATTTCAGAGTGGATCGGGTGGTTACAGATTACGACAAGATATATCGGTCCTTGATTTCTTAACCACAAAGACGCCGCCACCCCGACATAGAGGCAGCTCTGTGCGAAAACCCTTTCCTCGCCGCGACGTGTCGGCTGCAACAGAAAACGCATGAACCGGACCGTGGATCAGGACCAAATCATTGCCAGCAGGTATCGCTAAGTGAGCTTCCACACCGGATCAGCTGAGGAAAAACATTCCAGCGGCCGAAAGCTTGCTCTCGGCGCAGTGGCATCAGCCACCGCCAGCGTTTTCAAGATCGTCATACAGTTGCTGCTGTTACCGATCATGGCCCGGTTGCTGGGCCCGGAAGAGTTCGGCGTTTATGCGCTCGCGCTTCCGACCGTCGCCTTCGTTGCACTGATCGCCGACGGCGGCCTCGGCGCGACGCTGGCGAGAGAAGAGGAATCCCACTCTGTCGTGTGGTCAAGCGCGTTCTGGGTTTTGCTGCTGACCTGCTCGGCGCTCGCGCTCGGCACGACCCTATTCGGCGTCATCCTCGGGCTCGCCATCGATCAGCCGCGCGTCCCGCTGATGATCGCATGTCTTTCTTTCAGCCTGATGTTTCTTGCGGTTTCCGTTGGACCGACGGCACGATTGAACCGGCGAAAGAACCTTGTCGGAGGCGCGATTGCCGAACTCCTCGGCAATACGCTTGGCGCGGCGGTCGCTGTTTTTCTGGCAATCAAGGGCGCGGGCGCGTGGAGTCTGGTCGCCCAATACATCGTGACCTATGCCGCGCGTGCCGCCGTCCTGAATCTGGCAGCGTTCAAGATGCCGCGCTTCGAGTTCAGCATCAATGCCATTCGCCCCCACATGGTTGCTGGCGGCATGCTGGTTGGGACACGGCTCGGTGAATATGCCGGACGTTTCGGCGAAAACATCTTCGTCGATCGCGCATTCGGGACCGCCCTTCTGGGCAGCTTCACATTCGCAAACCAGGTGTCGCGGTTTGTGTGCGACTCCGCAGGAAACCTGATCTGGTCAGTTCTCTACGTGCAGGTACTGACGAGCAAAAAAGAGGATATTCCCGAACTTTATCGCAAACTCAGCCGACTATTGGGCTCGATCCTGTTGCCCGCAACTTTTCTGGCATGCGCTGCCGCGCCCGAGATTGCCGACATTCTGCTCGGACCGAAGTGGACCGACATCGCGCTTTTGCTTCGTGTGTTCTTGCCGACCGCCGCGATCGCAGCGATTGCCTCTCAGGTCGGTGCCGTCCTGCTGGCCATCAACCGGTTCGACATCCTGTTCTGGTGCTCGATGGCTCAGAGCGCGAGCAGGGTCGTCGTGGTGTGCCTGGCGCCATGGATTGGTTTGACCGGCATGGTTTTCGGTCTTGGCATCGTCAATGTCCTGGGATCAGCGGCGCTTCTGATTTTTTCCGAAGAGCCCACCGGATGCCGGGTTCGGCCACTCCTTGCGAGCCTCGCGAAGCCGGCAATATCAAGTGCGGCGGCCGCGGGTGCATGCCTTCTCGCCTTGCAGCTTTATCCCCCGAGCATGGGATGGACCGTTTTGAGTCTGGCTCTTGGCGCAGCCACATTCGCGGTGGTGATGCTGCTGATCGACAGGAACGGCCTGATGGAAGATTGGCAGTCCATCCGTCCCCTCATCCGGCGCCGCTCAACTCCGTGACCAGCTTGAAGCGCGCAGCGGCCGCTGGCTACTTGCGGGCGAAACAAACGACGTGGGAAAGTGTGTAAGACCGCTGGCCCTGAGGCGATCCGCCGACTTCGGCCTTGATGGCTTCAGCGGCCTTTTGGCACAGCTCCTGCGAAGTGAATGAGTCAATCTGCGTTGTCGTTGGCTGGGTCGGACTTCCCATCACCACCCACTGCAAAGACACCAAAAGTACCCAGTCCACATGCGCCTCCGCTTTTCGTGAGTTGCTCTGGCCGGCGGGCGCGTTCCAACGCGCACCGAAACCCGCGCATACTTGTTCCATATGACATGGGGTTTACCTAACATATAGTGATTTGTTTGCTGGCAAGTGCTCATGCTCTAGACACAGACCACGAAACGACCTTGAATTACCGATATTTTCGAACTGCGGAAATTAACCAACATTTTTCAAGAAGTATCATGACCCAGAAATTTTGGATCGCGTCAGGTCTTGTCGCCGCCAGCATGCTGGCTTTGTGCCCAGCCAATGTCCACGCGCAGGAACTGGATATGAGCAAGCTCACGATGACCTTCCAGGAGGACTTCGATTCACTGAGCGTGTCACCGTGGGGACCGAACACACGCTGGATTGCCCATACACCATGGGCCGGCGATTTCGGCGACTCCCGTTTCGCAGATCCGATCCTCGGGGTCTTTCCCTTCACAACCAAGGACGGCATCCTGCGGATCGAGGCGAGGAAAAATGCCGAAGGCAAATGGGAATCCGGCTTGCTTGCATCCACCGATCCCAGCGCACGCGGATTTTCACAGCAGTACGGCTATTTCGAAATGCGAGCCAAACTCCCCTGCGGACCCGGCGTATGGCCTGCGTTCTGGCTGAACAGCATTCTCGACAAATCCGCTCCTGCCAGTGTCGAAATCGACGTCATCGAATATTACGGACTGGCCCCCGCTTCCTACGAAGCCAATTTGCACGTGTGGCACACCAATCCAGCGGACGACACCGGGCCGCAAATGCGGCCGAAACAAATCCAGGTGCCCTCCAACTCGCTGTGCGAAAACTTCAACACGTTCGGGGTGAAGGTCGATCCGGAATGGATCATTTTCTATCTGAACAGAAACGAAGTGTTCCGGAAGGAAACGCCCAAGGAACACACCCGGCCGCTCGGCATTCTTGCAAATCTGGCGCTGGGGCCCGGCTTTCCACTCGATAAAACACCCAACCCTTCTTTCATGGATATCGATTACATCCACGTTTATAAGATCAATCCGTGATGCGCCGGGCCCTGACACCGTCAGGCTCGGCTGGCCGAAGCGTCTGAAATGACCGTCGAGATCATTGGATTTATTACTCTGGTCGTCGGTATTGCGGGCCTGTTCCTGCAGCCGTCATTTATCGTCTATGTGTTCATGGCCTCCACGCTGCTCGGAGCGGCCGCGGCGTTCATTCTGGAAGCCGTGGGAGGCACCAACATTTCTCCCTCGCATCTTTTGCTCGGCTTCCTGTCTTTGACGCTGTTGAGCCAACCGGACATTCGCAGGAATGCACTCACCAGCATTCAGTCTGGCGGTGCGAGCTTCTGGCTTCTCGTCACCCTGATCTACAGTCTTCTTTCGGCTTACTTCCTGCCGAGATTTTTCGAAGGCCAGACATTCGTCTTCGCAGTCCGAGCGCAAAATTCAGGCAGCGTTCTGCTGGCACCGTCGATGTCGAACATCACTCAGTCCATTTATTTCATCGGCAACTTCGTGTGCTTTATCCTGCTGTCCGCTTATGCAAACTCCGCAGCGGGCCGGCGCGTGCTTCTCAACGCGGCGCTGGCATGCGCGATACTTAATCTCGGCTTTGCCGCCCTCGATCTCATAACCTATTGGACCGGCACAACCGATCTGCTGTCATTCATCCGCAACGCCAACTATACGCTGCTCAGCGACACCGAGGTCGCCGGTTTCAAGCGCATCGTCGGCTCGTTCACCGAGGCCTCGTCGTTCGGTTATTGCACGCTCGGCTATTTTGCGTTCACCAGCCAGCTCTGGTTCAACGGGGTCCGCCCTCGCCTGACCTTTGTCGTCATGATGCTATCGCTGATCTCGCTTGTGTTTTCCACGTCGACCACGGCCTATGTCGGCCTGGGCATTTACCTGATCGTGGTCTACGGCGCGACGGCTTTCCGCTTCGCGACCAAGAGCGCGACGCCGCGGATGGTGCTGTTCCTGATCGCGGGGCCGATCGTCGCCGCTTTCGCGGTGCTGTTGATCCAGTTCAGCGATACGTATTCCGCCTATATCGGCGGCTTGCTCGACACCATGGTCTTCAACAAATTGTCGACCGACTCGGGTGTCGAACGATCGATGTGGAACCAGCAGGCGCTTCAGAGCTTCGTTGACACGTTTGGCTTTGGCGTCGGCAACGGGAGCGTTCGAGCATCGAGCTTTGTCGTGGCGTGCCTCGCAAGCCTCGGCTTCATTGGAACGATCATGTACGGGATGTTCCTTTATTATGTGATGATAGGCTCTCCCACACCAGCGACGGCGGCTCCGCTAGACAGGGCCTTGCGCGAAGCCGCCAAATCGACCTGCCTTGCCTGGCTGATTGGAACCACCGTGTCTGGAGCGTTGCTGGACCTCGGCATCCCATTCTTCGCCTACGCAGCACTCGCCTCCATTATCCCGTCGCCTTATGCGAATGTCGAAAAACAGAGAGTGGAGTTTTTGCGGGAACGCGCGTCTGCGGCGACGATCTGACTCAACCGTCGCACGTCCGAACTGGATTGCAGTCAGTCCCCGCGTAGTCGCTGAATGATCCCCTTCAAAGTGCTGATCGGCGATCGCAAGGCCTGTCCGATGCGCCGGCCCTTTTCAGTCATCAGCGGCTTGTCGGCGAACGGCGTCAGCTTTCGATACGAAAGATAAAGCTCGCGAGCCGGATGGCGCGAATTGCGCACCCAAGGCTTCATGCCGGACGCGAAATGCACGATGCTCGCATCGCTATATTGATCCAGACTGAACTCGGGCTCGTCGCCGTGCCGAAAGAAATTCCACGCGCGGGGTAGCGGCTTCCAATCGTTCTGCAGGATCGAGTTGGCCACATCCTGGTCGAGGTAGCGAAAACTGCCCCCCTTGAAATCGGCGATGAACTCGAACGCCTTCTCGGTATAGCCGCCCTTGTTCCAAGCGTCGGCATTGATCAGAAGCACGCCGGCATTCATGTAGTGATCCGGATCGCGAATCTTGAGCGCTTCGACCCGATACGTTCGCATGGATTCATTGCCGGGCTGGTCTGGAACCGCGGCCGCGACATAATCGTCGAACGGCATTTCCAGCAGCGGCCGCAAGCTGTGCTGCACGACGATGTCGCTGTCGAGATACAAAATCCGTTCGCAACGGCCTTTCAGAAGATCCGGTCCCAGCAGCCTTGCGTAAGAGACCACACTTGGCACAGCGAGCGTGACCGGCAACTTCTTGAGGCGCCCTTCGACCTGCTTGAGATCGACGAACAAGCACTTCGCGCCCATCGCGCCGCAGCTTTGTTTCAGCATCTTGCGGTCGGCGTCATTCAGGCCCAGCCCGAGGATCGCGAGCGAGCAATCGGGGATGTCGCCGTTTTTTGCGATCGAGGCGAGAAGGACGCTGGCAGGCTCGACAAAAGAACGATCAATCGCTGCTGCGACGATCATACGATCCTTATTGCCAGCCTGGATGCTCTGCGTGTCGGAATTCATTTTGCTAAAAACTTGCCGATCAAAAACTATGCTGTGGTCACAAATTAATGCAGCCGGGGCAAGTGACCTCTATTGAAAATCGCCATTCAGGTTAACAGCAGCCAGTTAACCCCTCACTTGCCCGAGACAACAAACGGCCGGTACATCTGCTATATCTTATTTAGATCATTTTGCCGCCGTGACCGGCGAATTCTTTCTTGCGTGCTTTGGTGCTCAATTGATTGTCGATCTTGAACGGGATGCCAATATCGATACCGGGCCCTACGAGGTGTGCGTCGTGGGCGCCGGTGCGGCGGGCATTGTTTTGGCCACGACACTCGCTCGACTTGGCAAGCGCGTCCTCCTGCTTGAAGCGGGCGGCGAAAAATATTCGCCCCATGATCAGGATCTCTACAGCGGCGATGTAAGCGGCCTTCCTTATGCGGGCCTTTATGATGGGCGATTCCGGGTACTTGGCGGCTCGACCACCCAGTGGGCGGGACAGATCCTCGAACTCGATGCCCTTGCGTTCGAAAAGCGCTCATGGGTTGAAGGAAGCGGATGGCCGATCAGCAAAGATACCCTCATTCCCTATTATGAGCGCGCGCTCGCGCTTGAAGGATTGACGAGATCGCCAAGCGACAGCGAGGTCATTTGGGATGGACTCGGCCTCAAGCCGCCGGATTTCGCGGCCGATATTGAGTCGAGTTTTTCGAAGTTCTGCCCTCAAACCGACTTCGCCAGCATCCACAAGGACGAGCTTCACAACAATTCGAATTTGACGGTCTGTCTGCATGCGAATGCATGCGAGATGATTCTCGACGAGCATGACCGGTCAGTTCAACGGATACTTTGCAAGACACTGAATGGCCGAACGATAGAATTTTCCGCGCAGACATTCGTGTTGTGCCTGGGCGGAATCGAAAGCAACAGGTTTCTTCTTCAGCCTCGAAGCAATGGCAAGCCATCACCGTGGAACCGCGAGGACTTGGTCGGACGTCATTTTCAGGACCACCTCTCCTGTCATGTCGCTGACGTCATCGAAAACGACGCTGACCTTCCCGACGTCTACCTCGATTATGTCGCCATCGATGGATTCCGTTTTCAGCACAAGATGAAACTGCGGGGCGAAGTACAGGCTCGCCTGGAAACCCTCGATATCGCGGGCTTCGTGACGCATTTTTCGGGTGATCACGACGACATGGCCATGGCCTTCGAGACCATTCGCTGGCTCAGAACGCGCAGGTACGAAAAGCTAAGTTTCGGGCGGCTGGCGCATCTTGCCGCTCACTCCCATCGGCTGCTCTGGCATAAAATACCCTACTCAAAATCGATGCAGGCAAGCCGGCGCTCCGCCAATCGCAAACTGAAGCTTTGCATCAACGGCGAACAAAGCCCGTTGTCGGATGGGAGGATCACACTGTCGAAGCGGCAAGACGCGCTTGGACAATATCGTGCGACAGTCGACTGGAAATTCTCCGAACAGGAAATTCACTCCATCCGCTGTTATGTGGAAGTCATCCGGGACGTCTTTCATCGTAACGGCCTTGGCCGCGTGATCCCATATGAATCACTTCAGTCGGACGGGCTTGAACTGTCGCGCAGCTTCCGCGACATCTTCCATCATCTCAGCGGAACGCG
This sequence comes from Xanthobacteraceae bacterium, assembly GCA_019750915.1. GTDB lineage: Bacteria > Pseudomonadota > Alphaproteobacteria > Rhizobiales > Xanthobacteraceae > Afipia. Next base: position 23,963 of record JAIENY010000087.1, on the reverse strand, counting down.
GATGTCGACGTCACCGAAGACCGGCGTGGTCGATGAAAATCTCAAGATCTTCGGCCTCGACAATGCCTACGTGTGCAGCACGTCCGTTTTTCCGACAGCGGGCTATGCCAACCCGACGCATACATTGATCGCCCTTGCCTTCCGGTTGTCGGATCATTTGAGCGCGCGCGCGTTGCGTGCCTAGAAGCGACGCGACGCCATCGGCTATTCAGAGCCGCAGAATTCGCGAGGGATCCAGCCGCCCGAGCAGAAGATCGCGAATCCCGGTAAGATTGCCGCGCAAACGGCCTCGCCGGTCGATGAACGGCTCAGGTGAAATGCTCCCGGCCAGGTTTGCGAGAATGTTCTTGGTGATCAGGACAAGCGCCCTGCCAAACCGCATATTGCCCTTGAACACGATGTAGATCGGGTTGACCACTTGCGAATAGCCGAAGCGCATTCCGCTGGTCTTGCCTCGCTTTGTCCCAAGGTGCACGCCCACCGCGCGCTCGACCTTGACAATACGGCCTCGCGCACGCAGTTGTGCGCTGAAATCCACATCCTCCTGCCAGCCGTAAAGCGGCAGCTTCTCGTCGAAACGAACATCGCCGATCGACCGCTCCCGAAACGCCATGTTGCAGCCGTAGGTGTCCTCGACCGGAACGACTTTTGGGTGTTCAGCGTCCTTTCGGTTTGATCGATACTGCTGCAGCATCGCATCTGCCTCGTCGATCGAGAAACCTTCGGACGTTGCGCCGTCAGCGATCACGTTTCCCGTAACCGCCACCACATCCGGATTACTCGAAAAGACATTCTGGACGGTTTCCAGGTAGTCCGGCGCCATCCAGAAATCATCATCGAGAAACACGACGACATCGGCGCGGTCGTGCAGAAAATCGATGCCGCGATTTCGCTGAACGCAGGAACCTGCCGGGCCTCTCAGCACAATCGTGGAAAGCCCGACGTCTTTGGAAACCGGCAGATCGCTGTCATCCACCACGGAAAGCACGATGTAATCGGGCTGAACCGACTGCCGTCCGATCATGCCCAGCAACGGCGCGATGATCTCGGGGCGTCGATGCGTTGCAATGACAAGACCAAGCCTCATCGGCATGTGTTCCGACATGAATGCGGCGCTGAATTTATTGCGACGGAACGGTTCCACCGGCGCGCCAGACCTTTAAACGGGCGTTCTGCACCGACGAACCGATCAGGGATCGCACCCAGAGCTTCTCATTGAAGGGACGCATGACGAGGCGACAAGCATTATAAATCGCCGCCTTGGCCCAGATCGACAACGGCGCTCCGAAAACAGTCGGGGTCGAGCGATTATACTCGTCGAGGCCCAGACTTTGGCCCTGGCTGCTGTAGTACGCCTTTACATAATCAACCGTCTGGCGCTGGCGGGTAATGTAATGTTGCACCGAAGATTCCGGCACCCATACTCCCTCGTGTCCCTGCGACAGAATGCGCGCGACAACATCGACTTCTTCACCGCGCCGTTCGTTACCTGGAACAAGCCCACGATTCGGATCATAGAGACACTGGCGCTGCTCTTCGGTGCGGACCGCAAAGTTCGCACCAAATGGTTCGATCCCGTTTGCAGGATCAAACAGCAGGGGCTTGTCGCCGAAATCACGGTACGCGGCCAACTCGCCCAGCAGATCAAGATTTCTCCGGAACCAATCCGTCTCGGGCTCGTCGAGATCGGGAAAAATCTTGCCGCCCAGCACGGCTGCCTTGGGATTAGCTTCGATGGCCTTCAGATAAGCGTCCATCCAAGTCTCGTTGACGCCCACGTCGTCGTCGGTCCAGATGATGAAATCTCCGCTCGCCTCGGCCACACCACGGTTACGCGCGTGTGACAGTCCGGACGCCGTTTCGATAACCGTACGGATCGGTAATTTCGTGCGATAGGATTCGATCACCTGCTGGGTTTCGTCGGTGCTGCCGTTGTCGACGACGATAAGTTCCCAGTCGCCATCCTTAGGATGTTTCGCGCGCGTGATTGTACCGAGCGTTCGATCAAGCGATTTAGCGCGGTTACGCGTGCAAATAAGAACCGTCACTCTCACAATACGCCCCTGTAAAATAATAAACGCCACTAAAGCTGTCTGAAATCATAGCATCACCGGCAAGCCGCATGAAACAATGCTTTGTAGCTGGTTAATCCGGGGGCGTCACCCGTCACCGGCGCAGCCCAATGGATTACAATCTTCGTCGTTAACGAGCCGCGTTAAACATTCCTGCCAGATGCTGTGATCCTGAATGGGATCGATGATATGAGAGCGGTCATATTTAGGGATCCGGTTTCCATGCGCGTTGCTATTATTCATTACTGGCTGGTCGGGATGCGCGGCGGCGAGAAAGTCGTCGAGGCGCTCTGCGATATGTATCCGCAGGCCGATATCTTCACTCATGTTTATGTGCCCGAAATGGTGTCGGACAAAATCCGCCGGCACAAGGTCATTCCCTCGTTTATCAACTCGCTCCCCCGCGCGAGCAAGATGTACAAAAACTATCTGCCGCTCATGCCGATGGCGCTCGAGCATCTCGACCTTCGCGGATACGATCTTGTCATCAGCAGCGAATCCGGACCGGCAAAAGGCATCATCCCGCCGGCGAACGCGCTTCACGTTTGCTACTGCCATACGCCGATGCGTTATCTGTGGAACATGTATCACGACTATCTGGCGGGTGCCGGACGACTGACCCGGCTCCTCATGCCGCCTCTGTCGCATTATCTGCGCGCCTGGGACGTTACCTCCGCAGCCCGCGTCGACAGCTTCGTCGCCAATTCGCAGACCGTCGCCGGCCGGATTCGCCGTTACTACGGAGCGGACGCCACCGTGATCTATCCGCCGGTGGACACCGATGCGTTCTCGATCGCGGAGCCGTCCGAGCTTGAGGACTATTATCTGATGGCGGGCGAGCTGGTCTCCTACAAGCGACCGGATCTGGCGGTCCGTGCATTCAATGACCTCAAGCTCAAGCTGGTCGTCATTGGCGGCGGCGAAATGCTCGATGAGATCAAGCGCCTCGCTGGCCCGACAATCACGATCCTTGGCCCTCAACCTTTCGATGTTCTGCGATCACATTACGCCCGGTGCCGAGCCCTGATCTTCCCCGGCGAAGAAGATTTCGGAATGGTGCCGGTGGAGGCGATGGCAAGCGGCAGACCGGTGATCGCCTTTGGCCGCGGCGGCGCCGTCGAAACCGTCAAGGAAGGGCTTTCAGGCACGTTTTTCAAGGAACAGTCGGTTTCGGCGATCTCCGACGCGGTTCAGCGAATGGCTCAAATGCCAGTCGATCCTGCGGCGATTGCAGCACATTCACGCCAGTTCGGGCGCGAGCCGTTCCTGACGAAAATGCGCGATCATATCGACGGTCTGCTCAACGCACGCTCGAGTGCGCGCCCCTGAGCCCAAACAGGCTGTCATGGCCGCAACAGCGCGAGCTCCTGCCCCTCTATCAAAAGGCACGTCAGCCGTCCGGTCGCGAATGCGCCGGTATCGATATTGATGCGGTTTGACCGGACCTCGACCTCCATCACCGGCGTGTGGCCGTGAACGATGATCTTTCCGAAATCATAGGGCGAATTCAGGAAGAGGCTTCGAATCCATAACAGGTCCTCTTCCTTTTGCCTGGCGAGATCGACCTCCGGCCTCGCTCCGGCGTGAACGAAGAAGTAGTCGCCCATTTCGAAGGTCGATCGCAGTTTCCGGAAGAAATTGAAATGTGAGGACGGAAGCGCGTCGTGAAAGGCGGCCTGCATGCTGGGAATCTGCTTGGCCACGCAATTTGTCTCGACTGCAATCCCGTAAGACATCAGGGCCTCACGGCCACCGACCCGTAACCACGCTTCGAAGGTCGCAGGATCGCGCAAGCTGCCGAGAGCCAGTTGCTCGTGATTGCCTCTGAGAAATACACAATCCCGTTGCTGGCCGTATTCGATCAGGCGATCGATCGTCTCGCGCGACTGTGCGCCCCGATCGATGTAGTCGCCGACGAACACGCAGAGCGAATTCGCGACGGGTCGCCGTTTCAGATCGTTCTCGATTGCGGCAATCAACGCATCGAGCAGGTCGAGACGGCCATGAATGTCGCCCACCGCATAAATGCGCGTTGCCTCCGGAAGCGACGGGCGCCGCCGGTGAACCTTCAAAATCTCCTGACCGGTCAGCAAAGTTCGCACGCTACACAATCCCCGCGGGGCAATTTTTACGAACTTTACCGGACAACAAATGCAAACCGGATTCCAGCCTGTGAATTCTTATCGATGGGATAGCTGTTCTCCTGGAGGCGTCCCATGGACGGCAACCGGACGCGGCGCAGGCGGCCAAGCCCGGCAAATTACGCTCGCTAAAATGAATAATTGAATAAAACCAAATGCTTACGGTCACAACCACCGGACCCGGAAATCAACCATATTTGTACCCTAACATTGCTCCACCTGATACAAACCGGTAGTGATATAAAGTTAGAAATTATTAACGTCGTTAGAAACGATTATTGAGGCATTTCATGCGCAATATATTCGCGGTTGCAATTTTCGCGTCGGCGTTTGTCTCGGTTGGCAGCTCCGCTTTCGCCGGCTGTGTTGACCCCGCAGCTTCGCCGGAGGCGATCGCGCAGTTCAAATCCAATCCCGCAAACCTGGCCTCGCCTCAGGCAGATGCGCGAGCGGTCGAAGCACTCACCCGTGATCTAGCTGCTACCGACGCCAAGCTGGCGGCGGATTTGGTCCGCGTCGCGGGGGATGCCCGCCCGCAAATCCAGACCGCTATCGCCGCGGGTCTCGCCCAGGCGGCCGTCGCCTGCACGAACATCGATCGGGAAGCGGTTCAGCTCATTCAGGAGGCGGTCGCCAGCGTTCAGAACGGTCAGTTCCAGGCCTCGTTTGCGGCCATATCGGGCGATCTGTCCACCGCCGCAACAGCGGCGGCAGCGGGTGCTGCGGCAGCGGGTGCCGGTAGCGTGGTGATCAACAATCCGGTTTCATCGCCAACGAACGTCAGTAACGTTCCGCAAGGCACCAAGACCAATTTCACAAACACTCTCTTTGCGATCGCAACTCCAACCGTCAATACCCCGGTCGGAACGACGGCGGCTGATCCGATCAGCCCGGTCCAGTAAGCGTGAGGGTGGCCTAGCCATTCTCATGCTGGTTATCGCGTATTTGGAAAGCCACTTATGAATATTGCTAGACAATTTCTTCCCCGTGGCCAGATGACGATCGAGCCCAGTCCGGCCGATCACGCCATTTCGCTGGTTCAGGTGCGTGATTTTTTTGCGCGGCAATGGCGACTGATCGCGATCATCACCGCTTTCTCCATCATCCTCGGCGTCTGCTACATCATCGTAGCCCCCAACCGATATACCGCTCAGGCGGACATGATCATCGACACCAAGCGCGTGACATGGACGCAGTCCGAGCTTTCGTCGGAAAACAGAAACGTTGAAGACGCGAGCGTCGAGAGCGAGATCGAAACCACCAAATCGGAAAAAGTGGCCCTCGCCGTCATCGACCGGCTGAAGCTCACTGAAGACCCGGAATTCATTGGTTACGGCAAGAGCCTCTCCCGCAGGCTTTTCACGATTTTCAGATCCGGCGACCACTCCGATGCCGACCTCTCCCAGGACGAGCTGACACGACGCGCGCTTGCTGAGTTCAAATCGAATTTGCGGGTCACGCGGCTGGGTCGCAGCTACATCGAGCAGATCGCCTATACATCGCTTGATCCGCAAAAGGCTGCCACGATCGCGAATGCGATCGCAGACGCCTACGTCGACGATCAGCTCAAGGCAAAATACGAAGCAACACATCGCGCCAGCGTCTGGCTCGAGCAGCGCATCGGCGAACTTCGCCAGCAGGCGAGCGACGCCTACAAAGCCGTGCAGGACTTCAAGTCGGCGAACAACATCATCATCGGCACGGACGGCAAGCTCGCCAGCGAAGTCGAGCTCGACCAGCTTGGGACGGCGCTCGCCAAGGCCCGCGCGGACACGACCCAGGCCCAGGCGAAATTCGAGCGCATTTCCCACGTGCTGCAACAGCATGCCGACCCGAAGGCCAATGTCGACATTCCTGATCCGGTGGTCACGGATGCCCTCAGTAATCCCGTGATCACCAAGCTCCGGCAGCAATTCCTCGACGACCAGAAGCAGGAATCCGAGTGGAGCGCCCGCTACGGCGCTGACCATCAGGCGGCCAGGAACCTTCGATCCGAAATGGAGGCCCTGCAGCGCGCGATCTGGGACGAAATCTCGCGGATCGCGGAAAGCTACAGAAGCGAGCTTCAGATCGCGAGAAGCCAGGAGCATTCCATCGATGCGCGAATGACGGACGTGTTTCAGAAGTCCGGTACGACACGGCAGGCGCAAGTGCGCCTCAGGGAGCTTGAAACGGCGGCAACCACCTATAGGGGCATCTATGAGACGTTCCTGAGCCGCTTCACCCAGTCGGTCCAGCAGCAGTCCTTTCCCTCCACCGAAGCTCGCCTGGTGACCGTCGCCTCGCCGCCCCGCGGGCGGAGCTCGCCGAAGGTCAGCCTCACTCTCGCCCTGGCAATGGTTTGCGGGATCGGCCTCGGTACGCTCGCCGCCCTCGCCCGCGAGCGCATGAACCGCCAGATTCATACGCGGTCGCAGATCGAGGATCTTCTCAGCGTGAACTGCCTTGCAGTTCTGCCCGAGGTTCAGCAATTGTCGCACGCGCAGAAGATCGGCCTGCGTAAACGCCAGCACGATACCGGCGCGTTTGAGAGAATCCATAACGCGGCGCCGTTCTCCTCGACCGCCGAGGCTATGCGCCATATCAAGGTTGCGATTGATCTTCATCCGACCGGCGCCAAGATCATCGGCATGGTTTCCGCTCTTCCGGGCGAAGGAAAAACAACCGTGGCAGCGAGCTTCGCCGCCTTCATCGCGCGCGGCGGAGCCCGCACGCTGCTGATCGATGGCGACTTGCGCAATCCATCGATGACCCGGTCCCTTGGATACTCGGATGCACCCGGCCTTCTAAACGCCGTCGCTGACAAGGTCGATGCGAAGAACTTCATCGTGACGGAGCCGAAGTTCAAATTCGATTTCCTTCCGGCCTCGACCCGCATCCGCCCCTCCAACAGTGCCGACATTCTGATTTCGAGCACCGTCAAGGGATTGCTCAAGGAAGCTGCCGAAACCTACGATTACGTTATCGTCGACTTGCCGCCGATTCTGCCGATCGTCGATGTCAAGGCGTCCTCACACTTGTTCGATGCGTTCGTGCTGGTCGTCGAATGGGGCAGCACCTCCACCGACGAAATCCTCAAGGCGGTACAGACTTCATCCGTCCTTTCAGAGCGTCTCCTCGGTACCGTTCTGAATAAGGCGGACGAAGTCGCGATGCGCCGTTTCGAGGGATACTCAGATCGCCGCTACAATTATTACTCCGACGAAAAAATCCCGACCTCTGCGTAGCGACTGCCCTCCTTCGACTGAAACGACATGCACAGATTGCTGATTGCTCTGCTGGCGGTGGCCGGTCTCTCCTGGGGGATCGCAACACTGCCGAAGAGCGAGAGCCTCGACGATCTTCGCGACTTCGAGGCTATCCTTCTCCATAATGAGGAGTTTTCAGCGAACGCCTTGGCGCGGCGCCTGGAAAGCACCGAGACGAAATCCCTGAGCGGATGCGATACACATTCGCAAAATGCCTTGTCGCTCGCCGAGATGCGGCTCACACAGGCCGCGCTTTTGTCCGGGAACACCAAGACGTTTACCGATCGCGCGAACGCGATCGAAGCGCGCCTGCGTCTGGTGCTCTCATGTGCGCCTCACCACTCCTTCAGCTGGCTCATGGCGTTCGCTCTTGACGTCCTTCATGGGCGGATCAACGATCATTCATTCCAGCTTTTGGCGATGTCGTACGCCACCTCGCCAAACGAGGCATGGATCGCCATTCGCAGAAACCCCTTGGCTGTGAGGCTTTTCGAAGCAGCGCCCGATGCCTTGCGTCCGCCCATCCTGAGAGAGTTTCAGTTACTGGTCATCAACGGGTTCAGCAAGGATGCCGCCAGCGGCTATCGCGGCGCGAACGAGAAAACTCAGGCGTTGTTGAGGGCGCGGATCGAGGAACTGAAACCGAAGGAACAGGATTCCTTCCGCGACGCCCTGGATCAGCTTCGCTCGTAACAGCTTGGCGATTGGCAATTCGCGCGCGATATCCTAGTTTGCTCCCATATTCGCTGGAGCGAACGACGATGCAGCGTCTGCTTGTTGCCGTGTTAGCAATTGCCATCATTGGCGGCGGATCTGCACGTGCTTTCGAACAAGGCGTGGCGCCTTCGGATTTTCCCGACGAGACATCGACCAGACAGGCCTGGCAGACCCGACTCGAAGAGTCCCGGAAAAGATCCCAAGAGTTCGTCGCCCGCGCGAGAATCGCGCCCATCGAACCGCTCGACACCGCAAAAGAACAGGCCCTCGCCCAGGACCAGCTGGTGGTGAACGACGAAAGCCTTCAGCGTGGCGATATCATATCGACGACCAAGGGGCTTTTTATGTTCAACGGAACGTCGGGCCCCACCAGACAGCCGTCGGATTTTGTCCCCATCGCGCGCGGACAAACAAATTAGGCGTTCGGTTGTCCCAGCCCGGGATCAGCGATCACAAATTGTGCAGTTCCCGCACACCAAATCGTCGCAGGCTGTCCCAAAACGGCAATTATCTGTTTCTTTCCAAATATTTAGCTTAACAACAAGTTACTCAAGATTTGCGCAATGCATGAATTGTGCAGTGCAAGTAAAATTGCTAATAAACTCTTAAGAATTTTTAATTTTCTATTTTGGAGTATTTTTATGAGTGACCTCGTCCAATTGCGTGGGGGTCAGCCATTTTCAAGCCTCACCCGCGACCAGCCCGTTGGACGTCTGACCAAACGGGTTATCGATATCGTGCTGGCGCTGGCAGCTCTTCTTCTACTTGCGCCACTCTTTATCCTTTGCTTTGCCGCAATCAGCATCGCCTCGCCGGGCCCGGTATTTTTCAAGCACCGTCGGATCGGCTTCCAAGGCAAGCCGTTTGGCTGTTTGAAATTCCGGACCATGATGACGAACTCAGACGAGCGTCTTCGCGAGTATCTGTCAGCTAATCCGGATGCCAACGCTGAATGGATTTCTGCACGCAAGTTGCGATTCGATCCGCGAGTCACTTCGATCGGACACCTGCTGCGCAAAACCAGCCTCGATGAGCTTCCGCAGATTTTCAATGTCTTCAAGGGCGACATGAGCATCGTCGGCCCCCGCCCGGTAACGGAAGAGGAGCTTCTGCGGTACTCGACAAGCGTGCAGGCCTACTATGCCTGCCGTCCCGGCATCACGGGCCTTTGGCAGGTAAGCGGCCGCAGCAGCACCACGTACGATATGCGGGTGGCTTATGACTCGTTTTACTCGCGGCATTGGTCACTGATGCTCGATACCAAGATCATCCTTGTCACGGTTCCCGCTCTGCTGAATTCTGATAACGCCTACTGAGATCGAGCCGGAAGGCCGCAAACTTCGTGCTGGCGCCAACTGCGGTCGCCGAGACCGCGGGCGAGAGCGAATAGGACAGATAAAGCCGGCAAGTCTGGCACTGGAACCCCTCCGGCAATGACCCGCCGGATATTAAACAGATCAAATCGACGATCGCCCCAAGTTTATGATCATCAACCTAAAACGCAGGGAGCTTGTTTAAGGATTGCCGCAGTCCTTTACGTTAATTTCTGTTCTCAATTGCTGACATGAGATGACAGGCCTACGCATAACTACCAAGTGGTGTACCCAGAGTGTCGTCGGTCGAAGTCGATGGATCAGAAAAAATATTCAAACGAATGTGAGAGTGCCGCGAAGGAATGCGGAGGAAGCTCATTCATTTTACGTCATCGAAATCGAACGCTGGTGTCTTGCGTGCTCGTTTCTGTGGTTGCGATCGCCATGATCGCGTGGCTCTGCTTGCTTGGTTGGGGCGTGACCTCGGCCGTTGGGTGGTTGTGGACCGGTATCCGCAATTTGCTTGCTGGCGTTGCGTAAAGCGGACAGCTGATGACCAACATACTCGTGGCCGGCGGCGCCGGATATATCGGCTCTCATACTTGCCTCGATCTTCACAGCAAGGGCTACACTCCGATCGTCTACGACAACCTTTCGAACGGCCATGCTGAGTTCGTCAAATGGGGTCCGCTCGAGCAAGGTGACATTCGCGATCGTGAGCGGCTCGACGAGGTCTTTAAAAAGTATCGGCCCGCAGCGGTCGTCCATTTCGCTGCACTGATCGAGGTTGGGGAATCCGTAAAGCATCCAGACGCCTTCTTCTCCAATAACGTTTCGGGCTCGATCACGCTGTTTCAGGCCGCCCGCTCGGCAGGCATCGACAAAGTGGTTTTCTCCTCGACCTGCGCGACATACGGCGTGCCGCTGGCGATTCCGATGGCGGAAAATCACGTCCAACAGCCCATTAACCCCTACGGACGCAGCAAGCTTATCGTCGAACAGATCCTCAAAGATCTCGATACCTATCAGGCAATGCGATCCGTGGTTCTTCGTTATTTTAATGCCAGCGGCGCGGATTTCGAGACACGCATCGGAGAATGGCACGACCCCGAGACACACGCGATCCCGCTTGCCATCCGAGCCGCCATGCTTCGCAAAAACGGCTTCAAGATTTTCGGAACCGACTACGACACGCGCGATGGCTCGTGTGTCAGAGACTACATCCACGTCGCCGACCTTGCAGATGCTCATACGCGCGCCGTCGAGCATCTGCTCAATGGAGGGCAGAGCCTTGCTGTAAATCTCGGCACAGGGACCGGGACATCGGTGAAAGAGCTGCTGCAAACGATTCAGGATGTATCAGGAGAGAAAATCTCGATCGAGCATGCACCGCCTCGCGAGGGCGACGCCCCTGCCCTTGTCGCAGACAATCTGCTCGCAAAAGAGGCTCTGAACTGGGAGCCTCGTCACGACTTGCGGTCGATCATCGACAGTGCCTGGAAGTGGCATCTCAAGCTCGACAAACCGGCATGATTAACAACCGACAAATCCAGGTGTATAAAATTCACTGCAATTAAGAACCTTCTGCTAACGCTCTTAAATAGCGAAGGCTTAAGTCGCACGGTCTAAACCAAGACATCGAAGATGGACGTTCAAGATCCATCCGTATGCGGTCGTTTTGGGGTGCGCGTCATGTTTCGTTTTTTTGAGAACCGAAGACTCTTTTTGATTTTGTTTCCCGCCGCTGCCGCCACATGTGGTTTCAGCGCGAACGCAAATGCGCGTAGCCGTTTCGTCCTGGATACTCCGACCATCACCATGATCAACGAAGGCTCGCCGTCGCTGGCGCCGTTTCAGCATGTTCGGTTCTGCCTCAAATATCCGATTGATTGCAAAAACGATCTCGCATCGGGGAATCGGATCGAACTCGATGACGAGACGATGGCTCTGTTGAAAAGGGTAAACCATCGCGTCAACGCGTCGATCCAGCCCCGCACCAAGAGCTACGGCGACAATCTCGGTGACGGGTGGAGCATTTCGCCTTACGCCGGTGACTGCAACGATTACGCCGTGACCAAGCGGCATGAACTTCTCACACACGGTTTTCCGTCACACGCGTTGAGACTGTCGGTCGTACGTACGGCGTGGGGTGAAGGGCATCTGGTGCTGACGGTCGCCACCACCAAGGGCGATTATGTTCTCGACAATCTCACCGAGTCGATCCGGCCCTGGCAGAACACAAACTACCAGTGGGTGAAGGTCCAGTCAGCGTCCAATCCAAAATTCTGGAATCAGGTTGGATCTCTTGTCGTCAATGCTTCAGTCCTAAAGGCAAGCCCGCTCAAGCAGCAGGCCAAACCTGACGAAACAGATCTGGCTCCGGCGCCTCAAATCGAAGCGGGCAATCCCTCCAAGCAGAACGAGCATGGAGCCGAGATTCAGCTTGCAAGCGTCCGCGAAGCGGATTCGGTACTGAGCTGCGCGGGACTTCTGGCTGAAACGCCGCTCGTGCTGTGATCCATGGCCTGCTGACGTAGAGTATTTGCCAGTCCGCATCCCAGCAGGATTCCGAAGATAATCATGTAACCCGGAATCTGCAGGGAAAAATCCACGAGCGAATGCAGGAAGCCGGCGGCCGCCACACCTGCGATCGCCGCCAGCACCTGATTTCGGCGGTCGGAGGCTTTGACCGCAGCCCGGCACAACATCACGAGTGACGCGACCGCGGCCGCTGCCACCATCAGTGCGACCGGAACGCCCATCTCAAAGGCGATCTCGATGATCGACGAATGCGCCTTGTCCCAAACGCCCCAGCTATAAAAATCGTCGCCGCGCAACATCGGAAAAATGTCGGGGAAGGTACCCAACCCTGTCCCCAGCCATGGCCTTTGCCGGATCGATCCAAATGCCGCGACGTAGACGCTCCAGCGATTTTCATCGAACAGCCCTCTGTTCACGATGGCGCCGGCCCTGAAAAGAATGAGCGAAGCCAGCGCGCAACAGACGACAATAACGATAACAACATTGCGCCGGCTGAGGGAGCCTCTGTTCACCAGCATCAAGATCATCGCGACGACCGCGCCGCTTACGCAGGCGATGATTCCTCCCCTGGAGCCTGTCAGAAACAGAGCGAACAGGCAGATGGCCGTTGCGGCGGCCGAAAGAATAATCCGAAGCGCCTGCCCTTCCGTTTCGCGCGACATCAGAAGTGCGCGAAACGACGTCAACCTGAACGACTGGACCTTGGCCAGCGTGTTGCAGAGCCAAAGTATCACGCCAATGCTCAGAAACGTCGCCGCCGTGTTGTGATTGACGAAGGTCGCGGTCAGACTGTTGCGGTACGCGATTTTAGTCGTCCAAAGCAGCAGGTCCGGAGTAAAAACCAGCGCGAACAATCCATAGGCGGCACAAACCAAAACTCCGTAACGCGCAAACAGCAGCAGGCTTGCGCTGGAGCGTCGCGATGTCCCGGCAAAAAAGCCATTGATGATGGCTGTGGTGAACAACAGAAAATGTCCGATGGCGGACAATGGAACTTCGGCTCGGGCAGAAATGCGCGCGGACGTCGGGATATTCAAGGCATCCTTTGCGGACTGCCAAATCGGATCGTTGAGCGATCCGGTCAAACCGGGCGTGATCTGGATTGCCGCAACAAGGGCGTAGAGAAAGCAGCCGCAGACGAAAATGTTCAGAATGCGCTGCGCGCGGCTGTCGACAGGAATCCAGAGGCAGAGCAGCGCCGCAGCGGACAGAACGATGGTCCACGTGACCGTCCAGAACAGGTCGATCGAACCAAAAAACAGCGGGCTTAGAACCATCGCGGCGATGGTCAGCCCGAGCTGTATGGATTTTTTTGTCACCGTTGAACCCGATGTTGCCGCAGGTCCCCGAGAAATGTGGGGACCAGTCTTTTGGGGATCGGCGGCGAGGCTTACTTGATTTCGTTGACTGCGGAATTCACGCTGCGGATCGTCTCGCTGGTCGTCGCCACGAGTGCCAGCAGCTTGTAGTAATCGATGGCCTTCGCATTCGCGACATACATCACGTCCTTATTATGCATCTGGAAGCCAGACGCCAACAGAAGGCCGGATGGATCGCGCAGGTTGACGCGGTAGATAGTCGGAATCTGGTCGGACACGAAACGCTTGGTATCAATACCCAGCTTCTCGAGGAACAGGCGATTCTCATAGCGATAGACGAACACCTGAGCAGGATCTGCTTGCTGGTCGACAAGGCCGCCGGCCCGGCCCAACGCCTGACTCAATGTGAGCGTTTCAACATCGAACGGGATGTTCTCCTGCAGTCCGGTTGCGCCAAGAGCCGTGATGTTCGGCGCCTCATGCGTGATGAAGATCACGTCGTTCGGACGAATGAAGATATTCTCGCGTGGATCTTTCACAACCCGGCTGAGCAGAACCCGAACCTGCCGGCCGTCGCGCTGAAGGTTCACATAGCTCTCGATAGCTTCGAACCTCGGGCCGCCGGCGCGCGCGATCACTTGAAGCAAGCGCTCGCCAACGCTGTTCAATGCCAAAACGCCGGGGGCATTCACAGCGCCCAGAACCGTCACGATGCTGGCGTGCTGCGAGTTCAGGCTGACGACAACCTGCGGCTCGATTGCACGGTTTCGCAGGCGCGCAATGATGGCCTGTGAAATATCGGGAAGCGTTCTGCCGGCAGCCGGTACTTCACCCGCGTAAGGCACAAAGATCGCGCCCTTCTGGTCAACAGCCTGTGGCGGCAGATCGACGAAGTTCCCGGGACGGGCACCGGCCGCCGTGGGCGGCGTGAAAAGGCCGCCTGGCGCAGCTTCGAAGATCGAAATGTTCAGAACGTCGCCAACGCCGATGGTTTGCAGCGGCTTGGGCCGCTTGTCCGGGAATACCCCCTGGAACGACACCAGATTAGGCTGAGAAAGAAATCCAACGGTGTCCGCGCTCACATCGACCAGCGCATATGGAAGCGGCGTCGCCGAAGAAACACCCGCAGTAGCGTTGGTGTTGACGTCATGGCTCCACGGTCCTGAAGAAGGAATCAGAGCGCACGCCGAAAGGAATGCCGCGGCAGCGACAACGGCGAGCGAAGAGAGAGCGCCGACCCGCATCTAGGAGCGCCCGACCAAGGGTAAGGCCGAACCCGTCGCGAATCGGGTGTTCCCTATTCCCGGGGAGCACTCATTTAAACCGCGTCCGCAGAACGCCGTGTTCGGACAGCAAGTATTTGAAAAAACTATATTTTTCACGGCCCCAGCCCAAAAGCACGATGAAGTCAAAAACGCGGCACTTCCACTATGCAAATACCTTACAGGACCGGTTCTTGCCTTGACATAGGCCGGAGCTGGCCAAGGGTCGTTTGGACACAAATCGTTGCATTCAGGCCACAGAGATTTTTTTGCCTAGCAAGCACATTTTTTCCGCAGCGTGATCATCCGCACCCGCGGCGGGCGGCCCGCTTTCATCAAGCCAGAGGAAAACGAAGATAGGCCTGTGGAAAAATCCGGCCCCCTGCATGGACGATCCGCCGAGGACGGTCACATACTTCCAAAGCAAGCCGACGTGACAGGCATGGCCTAACCGAAGAGAAGGCGGCGAACATGCGAACCAGATCAATGCCTTCTGTGATCGCGGCTATCCCCTCTGCGCTTCCGGCATCAATTGTCGGATTGAACAAATCGCCCAAGCATCGACCGCTACCCGGATGATCCCGCGAACCGGCGGGTGAGAGTGTTGTTAACCCTTCGTTGGCTACTGTGGCGCTTGATTCATACGCGGACCTTCAAGGCAAAGTCCTGTTGCGGCACTGCAAAGCCCGACAGGCCATGAGATGGGGACGAGGATGGAATATGGGGCAATCGCGGTAGCCCTTGTGGGGTTTTGCCTGGGGCTGAACTTCCGCTTTAAATTCCTGCTGCCGTTTATCGCTGTTCTGCTCATTCTGACCGTACCGCTGTGCATCATGAGGGGTTACGGCGCGGCTGGTACGATTCTGACGGTCTTTGCCGCCCAATTCATCATCCAGGGCGCGTACTTCTTCGGCCTGCTCGCACGATGGATCTGGAGCAATAACAGCCATCGCACCCGCCTCGTCTGAGACTAGGGCGCGCGACAATCGGTGAAGAATGAGCCGTTTGCGGCGTCGGTCCGTTCAAGGCACTGAACCAGATCGGTCGGCGTACCCGCGACTGTGAAGTCGTAGCCCTGATTTTTCAGGATGAGGGCGTAGCGGCCCGGAGCAAGCTGAAAATCGGGATTTTCCGACTCGATCAGAAGCATTTCCTGGCTTTGCGGCACCGGCCGGACGCGCAGCTGGTACGATATGTTCCGCATGCTCCATTCGTTGTTGACCGGCACGAAGTGGCCTTTCCCCTTCGGATCGAAGACCATGGCGCGCTTCACCGCCGCAACAACACGCACCTCGATCCGCTCGGGCGCACTGGCCGCAATATCTCTCCGGTAAACGACAAACCGGACGCGGCCATCAGGCAGGATCAAGTTGCTTGGGGTGTTGATTGGACTTGAAATGCCGATCCGCTTGTCGGGAATAGGCTCGAACGACACGTCCATTTCCTTCAGCGCATCACCAACAAGGGCATAGACGCCGTAAACCGTCGGCAATGGAAACGGCGATTTCTGCGCGGGAACGGCTGTCTCGGGTGTGGCTGCCTCCGAGAACTTGATGTTGCCTGAGCGGGCGGCGAAGCTCGGCTTCGCCGCCACGACAGCACCTTTCGGAGGCTGTGAGGCATTGTGGCGCAAACCGTAGATCGCGCCGCTGGCGAGCGCGCCTGCGACCAGAAGGCCGGCGGCAAGCCTGAAGACGGGAGACAGGAATTTGCCCGGCGCGCGCTCATTTCGCCGCGCGTATCTTGGCCGCTCCGGGTGTTCGGAAATGCGAACCGGAGGCAGAACCTGCACCTGTGCTGCGGGGCGGTCCTCGCGCACCGACGAAGCGATTTGCCGGCTGGCATCGGAGCGAGCTTGCGATGGGCCGGACAGCAACTTTTCCGTCTCGTCACGGCGGGCAGAAAAGTCTTCGACCCCCTTGATCGCCGTCTCCAACGCGACACGAATCCGCTCTTGCTCGGTCTCATCGGCCCACGAGATCTCGTTGTTGAGCCTGGAGCGCGCGAACTCGTAAACGGCCGTCCGAAGCTGAACCGGATCGGACTTCACGGCGTCGATCATGCGCGCAAGGATCAGTGCGAATTCCACCTCCTGCATGGGCGGGGAATCGCTTTTCTCCATTTCAACCGTTGATTTTTCAGGCTTCATGGCATCTCAGCTGACCGCAGACACACTATCGAACGCCCCGCTCCGTCACAATGCAGTCTGTTCAACGGGTTAACGTCAACGGGGTGCGGTTTTGTGCCCCCAGCCCCTGATCGTCCCGTTAAGGGGTCATTGTCGAAGCCGCCGTATTTACGATAAGCTGCCTCGTCGGCCCCGTTCGGGCATATCTTCTTTAGGACTTTTCAGATGTCATATGCCCTTCGAATTGTTCTTGCCGCCACTCTGGCATCACTTTTCATGGCGACAGGCGCATCAGCACGCAGCAAGTTTCCGCTCGTCCAATGCGGCCCCGGCCTTGCCTACCTTTGCAAGCTCCATGGCTATTTCACCGACGCGCCGTTCCACTACGACCTCGCGATTTATCCCGGCTGCCTGAGACGTGAGCGCGTGCAAACGCCTTACGGCGTTCGCTACGAAGATGTTCTGATCTGCGGCACCAACGCCCCGCACTACACCACGGTCTACTGAGCGGCCCGGCTGACCGCCAACATTTCGTCCAGATAAAGCGAGGCGCTTTTCTCCCAGGAGAAAAGCGCAGCCCGCTGCCGTCCTTTCGCGATCATCGTGCCGCGAAGATCCGGATTGCGAGACAGCGCCACCAGCGCCTCACCCCAGCCCCGGCGATCATCAGGCTTCACGTAGATGACAGCATCGCCGCCGACTTCCGGCAAACTCGCAGCATCTGACGACACGACGGGACACCCGCTCGCCATCGCCTCCAGAGGCGGAATTCCAAATCCCTCGGTCCGCGAGGGAAAGGCAAGACAGACGGCGCCCGCGTAAAGCGCCGCCAGTTCGTCGTCTCCGACAAAGCCGGTAAAGTGACAATTCTGGCTCGCTGGCGCCCCGCCTTCCGCCGAGAAGATGCCCGACGCGCCGCCCGCGATCACCAGATCAATCCCAGCTTCATCGAGGACCTTCGCCTGATCGAGAATCACGCCGACATTTTTGTGCTGCGCCCTGCTGCCCAGAACCAGAACATAGGGGCGCTTAATCTGGTTGAGCAGCGGCAACTGCGCCTTGCTCCGATCCCATCGCAGGACATGCTCGTATCCGTTCGGCGCGACAAAGATCTTCTCGGCACGGCTTATTCCGTACTTCACCAGCATCATGGCCGAGAATTCCGAAACGGTCGCAACTCGGCGCGCATTCCGGCCGATCCATGGAAGCAGCGACTGATAGACCATCCTGAACGGCCGCGAATAGCTCTCCGGCACGATGAACGTGTTGGCGTCGTGAATGCAGACGATCTGACGACGCGCAAACACAGGGCCGAAATTTCCAAGACTGAGAATGCCGTCCTGCTCAAGGCGCGGCAGCGACAACTGATCCCACAGGTGCCCCGAGAAAGAACCCGCTTCATGTTGCGGGATCTTATGCAGCGAAGGCCGGTGGACAACCTCGGAGCGCGGCATCATCAGGGTCAGCCCGATGCGCTGTGCGATATTCTCGTTCTCGGTCAGGATCGCATCGAGGCTGCGCACGATCTCGTGCGCGTATCGTTGCACGCCCGTCATTTGTTGGGTGACAAACCGGCCGTTGATCAACCATTCTGCCTTGTCCGGGAAAACAGCAGTACGGAGTGTCGGCGCCTCAGTTGGGCTTGCGCTCATGATCGTTCAACATTTCCAGAGCACCAGCCTCTGCTCAAATAGCGCCCGGCGCTGCGGCGCAGTCAGCGCCGTATACTAATCATAGTCTTGGCTGATTTCGTCACGGAATGTTGTCAGGCGCGACAGGAAAGCCAGCATCAAGCCGATCCCTACCAAGGAGAAAATCATGGCGAAGATTTTGGTGATCGTGCGGCTCGGCGCGAGATTGGCGTCCCCCACCGTCGTCAACGACACCACGCTAAAATAAGCCGAGTCGAGCCACGACCAGTCCTCCCCGAACCGGAAAACAAATGTCCCAATCCCCACAGCGATCAGGAGCAAAAAGCCAATCGCCCTGAATTCCGGATCGCGCAGCCCGCGGCGAAATCCGGCAAACAACAAAACAAGGCCCATCATCAGGGATTTCATGCGGTCGGCTCCCCGGAGCAACGTTGTTCAATTTTCAAGCGCAGCGCATGGCTTCAGTCATCTTCGCCTCCACTGCCATCGAATCAGAACAATATATGAGATTGTCGAACAATCTGACTGTGAGATCGCGCCAGGACGACCCACCAGCATTGAAGTTTTGCCGCTCAGGCCGTATCCGCTACCTGACCGATCATTGAAGGCTCGCTCGATGCAATCCCGACACAGCGTGTTCCATACGCGCGCGTTCCCATGACGATAAGTGTGCACCGTTTCGTGGTCCTGGACGTCATGCGGACGATTGCCGCGCTCGCCGTTGTGACGGTCCACACCGGGCGCATCTTTCCCGGCGTCGGCGCGTCCGCATCGGGTATGGCGGACCCGCAACTCGCGGTCGATTTTTTCTTCCTGCTGAGCGGTTTCGTCCTGGCGAACGCCTACGAGGATAAATTCGAACGGATCGGTGTTTGGGATTTCTTCAAGCTCCGGCTGATCCGGCTTTATCCGCTCTACCTGTTCTCAATTCTCATCAGCCTGTATGGCCTGCTCAAACACGCAAGCCATCACGAGCCTGTCTATTTCATCAATCTTGGACTGGCCTTGGTCTTCTTGCCCTCACCTTTCGATGAGGCCATCTACCCATTCGGCGCGTTCGCCTGGACGCTGCTTTTCGAAATGCTGGCCAATCTGGTCTTTGCAGCTTTGAAGAAAACGCCGGCCTGGGTGCTGGCGGCGATCGTCGTCGTCTCAGCCCTTCTGATGATCGTCGGAGCAACAACCCACTCTCTCGGCTTCATTTACGAGGGCGTAAGCGGAGGCCACACATGGGCGAGCTTTACCGCCGGCCTGATCAGGGTCAGTTTTTCGTTTTTCGCCGGAGCATTGCTGTATCGGGTTTGGCTTCGCCGCAGACCTGAATACGGGATCAATCCCATCCTGCCGCTTGCCGGCCTTGCGATCGCTCTGTTCGTAAAGGTCAGCCCGCAGTGGCGCACGACTGCAGATCTTCTGACCATCATTCTGGTCTGGCCCGCGCTGATCTTTGCGGGTGCGAGCTACAGCGTAAAATCGCCGCGTCTGGCCAAGACGCTGGCGGTGATCGGCGGCGCGAGTTACCCGATTTATCTCCTGCATCTGGGCGTCTACCTAAAACTGCAAAAGCTGCTCGATCCAATCGGAATCTACGGCGGCATGATCTTTCTGGTCGTGATTTTCCTGATTTCGGTCGCCGTTGACCTTGTCTACGATGTTCCGATCCGCCGGTGGCTCTCCAGAAAATTTCTGACGCAGCGGCCTGCCGTGACAAGCCCGCAGGGATGATCCCGACCACACACTTCGTTCTCAGCAGCGAATATGGCTGCTACGATTTCGGCAACGCGCGGATCAATACGATTTCGGCAAGAGGCGACACGCACATCTTTGACGTGAAAACTCACTTCAATGTCGGCCGCGCGGTGCTAAGCTGTAAGTTCTGATCGGCTGAACCCGCCGCAGCGGGGTTCACTTTGCAATCAAAATGCGCCAACCAACTTATCCGTCAACGAGGCGCCCAGTATCCGCTCGGATAAGGCCCTCTCCCCAGCCTGTGGCATGCGCCACCCGGACCTCGGTATCTGCCGGGACCACACCCCTCACCGCGGTGACTGCCTCCAAAGTATCCTCCAGGATAGGGTCCGCGTCCAAATCGATGACACGCGCCGCCTGGTCCACGGTAACGCCCTTGACCACATCCGTCCGCGACATGGACGATGTCCGCGGACAACCCTGACGAATGCGATACAGTCATCGCCTGCAACGGCGTCGAGAGGAAGGATAAAGCCACAAACGCGAAAGCAGTTCTGACAGCCCTCATGCTTGTTTCCTCTTTCATTTTGAGCCCGCCGGAGCGCACTCGTTTGCTAGAGATCAGCGTCCTCAAGTTGCCCCGAAGTGGGTGCACGGAATAGAATTCGAGTTCTAAGAGTTTGCGGGTCCCTCTTCATACTTTTTGTCGGTGGCTTTCAGGTTACCCGCAGCGGCACGCCAGCCCATTTCATGGAACTATTGCAATAAAAAAACGCCCGCGAAAAATTACTTTTCGCGAGCGTCTTCAATATGGTGGGGGAAGAAGGACTCGAACCTTCGAAGCCATACGGCGGCTGATTTACAGTCAGCTCCCTTTGCCACTCGGGACACTCCCCCGCTCAGCGTCATCGGACCGTCCGCCAAAGGCGGGACACAGTCTGAAATGACGGTGAAAAGCGAGCCCGATCAACGGGCGCCCGGTTGGCGCGTTTATGAGCGAAGCCGGTGGTGAAAGTCAACCAAGGGGACCGGATATTTCCGCGTCCAAAATCCTAAAAAATTGAGAATTGCCACAGGTTTGGTCGCGTGAGAGAAGCACGCATGCCGAGTCGCGATCAAAAGCAGCGTTTCAGAGGGCCACGCAAGGGCCCAAATCGGCCGCCTCAGGACGGACGCGGTGGAAGTCCCGCACGGCGGAACCGTGATGACCGTGGCAACGGCCCGGTGATCCTCTATGGCTGGCACACGGTCACCGCCGCACTCGCCAATCCCAGGCGTCAGATCAGGTCACTGTTCGTTACAGAAAACGCGCTGCGCCGCCTCACCGAGGAGAACATCGCCCTCAAGGTGACGCCGGAGGTCGTGCGCCCGAGCGTCATCGACCAGCGGCTCGGCCCGGATGCAGTCCATCAGGGCCTGCTTGCGGAAGCCGATCCACTGCCCGTCCTCGATATTTCCGACTTGCCCAAGGACGGCATCGTGCTGGTGCTCGACCAGATCACCGATCCGCACAATGTCGGGGCAATTCTGCGTTCGGCGGCAGCGTTTGCGGCGACGGCCGTTGTCACCACGGCGCGCCACAGTCCGGAAGCCACCGGCGTACTGGCCAAGTCGGCGTCCGGTGCGCTCGAACTCGTACCGGTGATCACGGTGCAAAACCTCGCGCGCGCGCTCGCCGAGATGAAGGAGATCGGGTTTCTCACCGTGGGCCTGGACAGCGAGGGCAGCGTCAATCTGGGCGCCGTGGAATTGCAGGCGCCGCTGGCGCTTGTGCTGGGCGCTGAAGGCAAAGGCCTGCGGCAACTGACGCGCGACACCTGCAGCGTGGTCGCGCGCATGGACATGCCCGGCGATATCAAAAGCCTGAACGTCTCGAACGCAACCGCGCTCGCGCTGTATATCGGCGCGACCCGGCTTGGCCTGATGACTTAAGAGCGGCGCTTGCCGCGGGGCGGCAAAGCGCGGCCGACCGGGCTCAGTTGATTTTTTCCATCACGCCCGCGCCGTTACGCACATAAGACGGATGGCGCTCCGTGTAATAATAGCGCGGACGCGGCGCCTTGCGGCGATCATGCGTGCGATAGACGCGGCCGCGCTTCCAGCGGTAGCTGTGGATTGCCGGGCCCTGCTCATAAGCGCCATCGTAGTAATGGCTGGTCGCGTTGGCATAGGGCCCGCCGTTGTAGCCGTAATAATACGGCCGGCTGTAAGCCGCCCAACCCGATACGGAACGTTCCTGATAGGTCGGCACGGGAGCGATATCGCCCGGACCGGTATAGGTCGGCCCGTGATTGACGAAATAGTACTGCGGCCCGCCGTCGAGATCCGGAAGGCGCTCGCGATAAGTGACGGCGCAGCCATAGGCGTAACCACAGTCACCGAGATAGACGCGCGAGCTATAATCGATACCGTTCAGCGCATAGACGCTGTCGCAGCCGCCGTAGTAGCAGGCCATCGCAGGCGCAGCGGTGACGGAGGCAGCCAGCACGGTCGCAAGACCCAGAAGTTTGAAACGCATCACACTCTCCTGTCGATCGTCTCTTGTCGGACGTCTCGTTCGAATTCTAACGCGGCCGCGGCGCCGGTATGACCGCGGGCGGATAATAAGGAACCGCTAAATTCAGGTTTGGCAACGGTTGAAGCGCCGATGCGGGGGGCGTCGATTGACCGGACCATGACTGATGGAAGCTTTCGGCAGGCTTTGGCGCTTTGTCAGCGGGACTGACGATCTCAAGCCGCCCGGACCCCGGCTTGCGGCCGAGGTTCGGGTAATAGTGACCGACTTCCTTGCCTTCGTATCGGTCCCATCCGCCGTAAACTGTCGGCTGCACATGGATGCTGCGTTCAAGCCCCCAGTCGCCCTCGACCATCGCGTAGGACGCATCGCGACCGTTAATAATCACGGGCACACCGGGGCGACCCGGAATCACGATAACGGCGCCTGTTTCGGCCATGGCGGCAACCGAGGCGCTCAACAACAGGACCAGCGCGAGGGCGATACGCATCGAACACACCTTTAAATTTGGCCCATTCTAGATCACCCCGCTCCCGATGAAGGTTAACCGTCGGCAGCGATCGCTTGGTAAGACTAACGGTGTGTTCGATTGTTCCCGGTCCCGCATAAATCAGGAACCAATGACCTCGGCGAAGGTTAACAGGTTTCGGCTTAGCCGTTGCCCAGCCCGAGCACCTTGATACATCCGCCCTCACCTGATTACCGGCCTCATGGCCACCCGACACGGAGTTTTTGATGCGAAATTGGATTTTGGCCGCCGTCGCGAGCGGCGCTCTCGCCGCATCCGCAGCGCTCACCCCTGCCAGTGCCATGCCAGCCGGTGGATTCGGTGACATCCCCAACAACGTCGAACAGGCCCAGTTCATCTTCGGCGGCCGTAATTACTGCTGGTACAACAGCGGCTGGCATGGCCCCGGATTTTATTGGTGCGGCTATGCATGGCGGCGCGGTTTTGGCTGGGGCGGCGGTCACGGATGGCGCGGCTGGCATTCGCCGGGACGGCCACACGGCTGGCACGGCGCCCGACCGGGTCGCCCCCCGGGCGGTGGATGGCATCATGGCGGTGGACGCCCGCCTCATGTCGGCGGCGGCCGCCCCGGAGGACGGCCACACGGCGGCGGCGGTCACCATGGCGGTGGCGGTCATCACGGCGGTGGCGGTGGTCACCACCGCCGCTGATCGACAATTATAAAATACCCCGCTTATACCGACCGGCGATCCCAGGATCGCCGGTCAAGTTTTGGACGGTCTTGTCGATCCCGAGGGACGCTGATAGCTATCTGCGGCGCGCCGGTTTAGCTCAGCGGTAGAGCAGCGGTTTTGTAAACCGAAGGTCGGGAGTTCAATCCTCTCAACCGGCACCAGC
>JAIENY010000084.1 GCA_019750915.1 Xanthobacteraceae bacterium | reverse complement strand
GCTCAGGCCAAGGGCGACCAGAAATACGTCGTCTGCAACGCGGACGAGGGCGATAGCGGTACTTTCGCTGACCGCATGATCATGGAAGGCGACCCTTACCAGTTGGTCGAAGGCATGACGATTGCTGGCATCGCAGTCGGCGCGACCCGTGGGTATATCTATATCCGCTCGGAATATCCGCATGCGGTTGTGGCGATGAACGCCGCGATCGAGGGTGCCAAGCTCGCTGGCTATCTCGGCAAGGGCATCTGCAAGTCGAAATACGATTTCGATCTGGAAGTTCGCGTTGGCGCCGGCGCCTATGTTTGCGGCGAGGAAACCTCGCTCCTGGAAAGCCTCGAAGGGCGTCGCGGTCTGGTGCGCGCCAAGCCGCCATTGCCGGCTCATGTCGGCTTGTTCGGCAAGCCGACCGTGATCAACAACGTGCTGTCGTTCGTTGCCATTCCCTACATTCTCGACAACGGCGCGCAGAAATATGCCGATTACGGCATGGGCCGTTCACGCGGCACCATGCCGATCCAGCTTGCCGGCAACATCAAGCATGGCGGTCTTTACGAAGTTGCGTTCGGCATTACCCTTGGCGAACTGGTTGAGGGCATCGGTGGCGGTACGGCGTCCGGGCGTCCAGTCCGCGCGGTGCAGGTTGGCGGTCCGCTCGGCGCTTACTTCCCGCGTGAGTTGTTCGACACTCCGTTTGACTATGAAGCCTTTGCCGCCCGCGATGGCCTTATCGGCCACGGTGGCATCGTCGTGTTCGACGACACGGTGGACATGTCGAAGCAGGCCCGTTTTGCGATGGAGTTCTGCGCTGTGGAGTCCTGCGGCAAGTGCACGCCCTGCCGCATTGGTTCCACGCGTGGTGTCGAAACGGTCGATAAGATTCGCGCTGGCGAACGGATTGCCCAGAACCTAACTGTTCTGGAAGACTTGTGTAATACGATGAAGTTCGGCTCGCTGTGCGCGTTGGGCGGGTTCACGCCCTATCCCGTGTTGAGCGCGATGAAGCATTTCCCCGAAGACTTCGGCGCCAAGCCGCCGCATCTGCAGGCTGCAGAGTAGAAGGACCAGCACAATGTCCATGGTTCATGAAATCGACTACGGAACACCGCTCTCCAAGTCGGAGAAGATGGTCACACTGACCATTGACGGCCAGCAGATCACTGTGCCGGAAGGTACCTCGATCATGCGCGCCGCGATGGAGATGGGCACCGAAATCCCCAAGCTCTGCGCGACCGATATGCTTGACGCATTCGGCTCCTGCCGCATGTGCCTTGTTGAGGTTGAGGGCCGCGCCGGAACGCCGGCATCCTGCACCACGCCGGTGATGGAAGGCCTTGTCGTCCGGACCCAGACCGAGCGCCTCAAACAGCTCCGCAAGGGCGTGATGGAGCTCTACATCTCCGACCACCCGCTGGATTGTCTGACCTGCGCCGCCTCCGGCGACTGCGAGCTGCAGGACATGGCAAGCGCAGTCGGTCTGCGTGAGGTGCGTTATGGTTATGAGGGCGACAACCATGTGTTCGCCAAGACCGACGGCCAGATCAACGACCGTTTCATGGAGAAGGACGAGTCCAACCCGTACTTCACCTACGACCCCTCGAAGTGCATTGTCTGCAACCGTTGCGTGCGCGCCTGCGAAGAAGTGCAGGGCACCTTCGCGCTGACCATCGCTGGTCGCGGTTTCGACAGCCGCGTGTCGGCCGGTATGGAAGAATCGTTCCTTGGCTCGGAGTGCGTGTCGTGCGGCGCTTGCGTTCAGGCCTGTCCGACCGCTACGCTGCAGGAAAAAAGCGTCATCGAGATCGGTCAGCCCGAGCATTCGGTGGTCACGACCTGCGCCTATTGCGGTGTGGGCTGCGCCTTCAAGGCTGAAATGCGCGGCGAGGAAGTCGTGCGCATGGTGCCGTGGAAGGATGGCAAGGCCAATCGGGGCCACTCCTGCGTCAAGGGCCGTTTCGCCTGGGGCTATGCGACCCACAAGGATCGCATTACCAAGCCGATGATCCGCAAGGCTATTACCGATCCGTGGCAGGAAGTGAGCTGGGAGGAGGCGTTCAGCTATGCTGCGTCCGAGTTCAAGCGCATTCAGGCGAAGTATGGCAAGGATTCGATCGGCGGTATCACCTCATCGCGTTGCACCAACGAGGAAACCTACCTTGTTCAGAAGCTGATCCGCGCCGGTTTTGGCAACAACAACGTCGATACCTGCGCCCGCGTCTGCCATTCGCCGACCGGCTATGGCCTCGCCCAGACCTTCGGCACCTCGGCGGGCACGCAGGACTTTGACTCGGTCGAAGAAACCGACGTCATCATCGTCATCGGCGCCAACCCGACCGATGCCCATCCTGTGTTCGGTTCGCGCATGAAGGCGCGCTTGCGTGATGGCGCCAAGCTGATTGTGGTCGATCCGCGCAAGACCGATCTGGTCGGTTCGCCGCACATCAAGGCTGATTATCATCTGCCGCTGCTGCCGGGCACCAACGTTGCCGTGGTCACCGCATTTTCCCACGTCATCGTGACCGAAGGTCTGGTGAACGAGGACTTCGTGCGCGCCGAGTGTGATTGGGACGAGTATCAGGACTGGGCCGCGTTCGTTGCGTTGCCCAAGCACAGCCCGGAAGCCATCGCCAAGTACACCGGCGTTGATCCGAATGAACTTCGCGCCGCGGCTCGCCTCTATGCAACCGGTGGCAACGGTTCGATCTATTACGGGCTGGGTGTTACTGAGCACAGTCAGGGTTCGACCACCGTCATGGCGATCGCCAACCTTGCGATGGCGACCGGCAACATCGGCCGTCCGGGCGTGGGCGTGAATCCGTTGCGCGGGCAGAACAACGTGCAGGGCGCTTGCGACATGGGCTCGTTCCCGCACGAATTGCCTGGCTATCGCCATATCTCGGGCGAAAGCGTGCGCAAGCAGTTCGAAGACGCTTGGGGCGTGAAGCTCGAGAAGGAGCCAGGCCTGCGCATTCCGAACATGCTCGATGCCGCAGTCGATGGCACGTTCATGGGTCTTTACGTGCAAGGCGAAGACATTCTGCAATCCGATCCCGATACCAAGCATGTCTCGGCCGGTTTGGCCGCGATGGAGTGTGTCATCGTTCAGGATCTCTTCCTCAACGAAACCGCAAACTATGCGCACGTGTTCTTCCCGGGCTCGAGCTTCCTTGAGAAGGACGGCACCTTCACCAACGCCGAGCGCCGCATCCAGCTTGTTCGCAAGGTGATGGCGCCAAAGGCAGGGCTCGCCGATTGGGAAGTCACGCTGAGGTTCGCTGAAGCGCTCGGATACAAGATGGAGTACAGCCATCCGTCCGAGATCATGGACGAGGTTGCGGCGCTGACTCCTTCGTTCGCCGGCGTGTCGTTCAAGAAGCTCGACGAACTGGGCTCGGTTCAGTGGCCTTGCAATGAAGCGGCGCCGGAAGGCACTCCGATCATGCACATCGGCAAGTTCGTACGCGGCAAGGGCAAGTTTGTCCTCACCGAGTACGTGCCGACCGACGAGCGCACCGGACCGCTGTTCCCGCTCCTGCTCACCACGGGCCGCATCCTCAGCCACTACAACGTCGGCGCGCAGACCCGCCGCACCGACAACGTCGCGTGGCATCCGGAAGATGTTCTTGAGATCCATCCGCACGATGCGGAGCAACGCGGTGTTCGCGATGGTGACTGGGTCAAGCTTGCCAGCCGCTCGGGCGAAACCTCGCTCCGTGCTCAGATCACCGAGCGCGTGGCACCTGGCGTCGTCTACACCACCTTCCACCATCCGGGCACGCAGGCGAACGTAGTCACCACCGATTATTCGGACTGGGCGACCAACTGTCCGGAATTCAAGGTCACCGCCGCTCAAGTCATGCCGTCCAACGGGCCGACCGAATGGCAAAAGGACTATGACGAGCAGGCACGGCAGTCGCGCCGCATTGCCGAGCACGCGGAAGCCGCGGAGTAATCGATGTCATCGACGACCGGAGAACGGCTCATTTACATGGCCAACCAGATCGGCAAGTTCTTTGAGAGCCAAGGGCACGACAAGGAAGTCGCCGGTGTGGCGGATCACATCCGAAAATTCTGGGATCCGCGGATGCGAAAGCAGATTCTGGCGCATTTCGACGCCGGCGGCGCGGGACTTGATCCCAACGTCCGCGAGGCGGTCGGGAAGCTGAAGACAATGTGATTTGAGTTTTGTGTTTGGGTGAGGGCCGGCTGGACATTTCAGCCGGCCCTTTCCGTTCCAAATCGGAAACTCATTTTATATCAGGGCCTTGGCTAAACTTTGCGGTTTGTGTGCGGCGCCCGGACTAGACTTTCTTCGTCATTTCAAACGGCCGCCGGGCCCGTTAGGGTGCGGGCCGCATGACCAACCGGGCCCACACCCCATCGACATCGATCCATGAAGCGACTTCCGGTGAAACCCGGATGCTCGAAGTGGTTTTTCCGGAGCACGCCAATCATTACGGCACGTTGTTCGCGGGTAATGCGCTGAGCCTGATGGCCAAGGCTGCCTTTGTCGCAGGTGCACGCCGAGCCCGCCGCAATGTGGTGATGGCGACCGCCAGCCAAGTCGATTTCCTCGAACCGGTGCGGGTTGGCGAACTGATCCAGATCATCGCCGCCATTGAACGCGCCGGTACAAGCTCCATGACCGTTGCCGTCGAGATCGTGCGTGAGGACCTATCCGGAACTAAACGCAGCGTGGCGGTGCGCGGAAAATTCGAGATGGTTGCCGTCAACGAACAAGGGCGGCCCGTCCGCATCGAACCTGAAGAAAATCAATGAGCAGGGAAGAACGTCACCGTGAAGCAGCATACCGTACGCACGTATAAATCCGCCGAACCACTTCAGCGCGCCGATCAACTGGCGTGGAAAATCGCCGAAGTTGCGTCCGATCCGGTATCGGTCGAGCCCGCAGTCGTGGAGATGATCGGCAACCGCATTATCGACAACGCCTCGGTTGCGGCGGCGTCATTGTCGCGTCGGCCGGTAGTTAGTGCGCGAGCGCAGGCTGTGGCGCATCCCTTCGCTCCCGGCGCGACGATTTTTGGTCTTGCGGCCGACAAGCGTGTCTCGCCAGAATGGGCTGCATGGGCCAATGGCGTCGCGGTCCGCGAACTCGATTTCCACGATACGTTTCTCGCCGCTGATTACTCGCATCCCGGTGACAATATTCCTCCAATTCTCGCGGTGGCTCAGCATTGCGGCCGGTCGGGCGCGGACCTGATCCGGGGGCTTGCGACGGGTTATGAGATTCAGGTCGATCTGGTGAAGGGCATTTGCCTGCACGAGCACAAGATCGATCACATCGCCCACCTCGGGCCATCTGCGGCTGCCGGAATCGGCACGCTGCTGAAATTACCGACCGAAACGATCTATCAGGCTGTGCAACAGGCGCTCCACGTCACCACGACCACGCGGCAGTCACGCAAGGGCGAGATTTCGAGCTGGAAGGCTTACGCGCCGGCCTTCGCGGGGAAGATGGCGATCGAGGCCGTTGATCGCGTGATGCGCGGGGAGGGTGCGCCGTCACCGGCCTATGAAGGTGAGGACGGCTTCATCGCCTGGCTGCTGAGCGGGCCGAAGGCGCAATATATCGTACCGCTTCCGGAGAAAGGCGAGCCGAAGCGCGCGATCCTCGAGACGTATACCAAAGAGCATTCGGCTGAGTATCAGAGCCAGGCGCTCATCGATCTGGCGCGTCGTCTGGGTCCGAAGATCGGTGATCTGTCGAAGGTGGACAGCATCGTCATCCACACCAGCCATCACACCCATTACGTGATCGGAACTGGCGCGAACGATCCGCAGAAAATGGATCCGCACGCGAGCCGTGAAACGCTTGACCACTCTATCATGTATATCTTCGCGGTGGCACTTGAAGATGGCGGTTGGCATCACGAGCGATCCTATGCGTCAGAGCGCGCGCAGCGGCCGGCGACGGTCGCGCTGTGGCACAAGATCTCCACAGTCGAGGATCCCGACTGGACGCGGCGCTACCACAGCCCTGATCCGAAGGAAAAAGCCTTCGGCGGCAAGGTTGTGGTCAAGCTGAAAGACGGCAAGATCATCGAAGACGAGCTTGCAATCGCCGATGCCAATCCGCTCGGCGCGCGGCCCTTCAAGCGCCCCGACTACATCAAAAAATTCCGTACCCTCTCCGAAGGCATAATTGCCACCGCTGAGCAGGACCGGTTCATTGCTGCGGTCGAGGATCTGAGTTCACTGAAACCAGGTGATCTGACGCGGTTGACATTCACGGTCAATGCCAAGGTTCTTGGCGACAGGCCGTCGCGCGGCATTTTCGATTGGCAATAAGGATAAGCGCCAAAAAAGCGCACAACAGGAAAGCATAGGAAACGTAATGGACGCAAAGCCAGCACCCAAGAAGTCCGTTGCCCTTTCGGGAGTCGTCGCCGGCAACACCGCGCTCTGTACTGTCGGTCGGACCGGGAATGACCTGCACTATCGGGGCTACGATATTCTCGATGTGGCAGAAACCTGCGAGTTCGAGGAGATCGCCTATCTCCTCGTTCATGGAACACTGCCCACGCGGGTCGAGTTGAGCGGTTACAAAGAGAAGCTGAAGGCGCTGCGCGGAATCCCGTCAGCCGTGAAGCATGTGCTTGAGCAATTGCCCGCCGCCACGCATCCAATGGATGTAATGCGTACCGCCGTCTCGTCGCTTGGCTGCGTATTGCCTGAGGCGCACGATCACAATCAATCGGGAGCCCAGGACATCGCAGATCGGTTGATGGCGTCGCTGGGGTCGTGTCTGCTTTACTGGTACCATTTCTCGCATAACGGCAAACGTATCGAAGTCGAAACCGACGACGATTCGATCGGTGCACATTTTCTCCACCTCCTGCATGGCAAGAAGTCGTCTGCTTCGCACGAGCGCGCGATGCATACCTCGCTGGTTCTCTACGCCGAGCACGAGTTTAACGCGTCGACGTTCACCGCGCGCACGATCGCCGGTACGGGTTCGGACATGTATTCGGCCATTACCGGTGCGATCGGCGCGCTGCGCGGGCCGAAGCACGGCGGCGCCAACGAATTCGCCTTTGAGGTCCAGCAGCGTTATACCAGTCCGGCGGATGCGGAGGCGGACATCCGCCGCCGAGTGGAGGCGAAGGAAGTCGTGATCGGGTTCGGCCATCCGGTCTATACGATCGCTGATCCGCGTAACAAGATCATCAAGGATGTGGCGCGCAAGCTGAGTGCCGAGCGCGGCGACATGCGGATGTTTGAGATTGCCGATCGGATCGAAGCGGTGATGGCGGATACCAAGAAGATGTTCGCGAATCTCGACTGGTTCAGCGCTGCTTCTTATTACGCGATGGGCGTGCCGACTGCGATGTTCACCCCCCTGTTCGTGATCTCGCGTACCTCCGGTTGGGCGGCTCATATCATCGAGCAACGCATCGATAACAAGATCATCAGGCCGTCAGCCAATTATGTCGGTCCAGAGAATTTGAAGTTCGTGCCTATCGACCAGAGAGGCGGCAAGTCCGCTGCGACCCGGGCGGC
This sequence comes from Xanthobacteraceae bacterium, assembly GCA_019750915.1. GTDB lineage: Bacteria > Pseudomonadota > Alphaproteobacteria > Rhizobiales > Xanthobacteraceae > Afipia. The sequence continues at coordinate 22,199 of JAIENY010000084.1, read as the reverse complement.
ATAGAAATCCGGCTCCGGTGCACGGAGCCGGATTTTCGGTTTTGTTTTGATGTGTTTTCCTGAAGCGGAGCAGCATTCGCTTCGCGTGAAAGCGCCATAGGAGACAGCGATGACTTATCTTGTTGGTGCAACTCTGCCTGACCGCCCGGCGGGCGAGCGGTTTCGTGATCTGTTGAAGCGCAAGGAAATTCTCGGACTTCCCGGAACGCACAACGGGATGGCCGCGCTTCAGGCCAAGGATGCTGGTTTCGAGGCGCTTTACCTGTCGGGCGCCGCCATGACAGCGTCAATGGGGTTACCGGATCTTGGCGTCATCACCGTCGATGAAGTTGCGTTTTTCGTCCGCCAGGTGGTGCGTGCGTCGGCATTGCCGGTACTGGTGGATGGCGACACCGGTTATGGCGAAGCGCTCAATGTCATGAACATGGTGCGCACCTTCGAGGATGCAGGCGCGGGCGCTGTCCATATCGAAGACCAGTTGCTGCCCAAGAAATGCGGACACCTCAACGACAAAAGACTTGCCGACGCGCATGACATGGCGGCCAAAGTCGCCTCGGCTGCGAAGGCTCGCCGTCATCTCTTCATCATCGCGCGGACGGACGCCGCAGCGAGCGAGGGGATCGACGGGGCAGTTGCGCGTGCCAAACTCTATATGGAGGCGGGCGCAGACGCGATTTTTCCGGAAGCGCTGACGTCGCGTGAGATGTTCGAGGAATTTGCAAAGCGGATGCCGGACGTTCCGCTGCTTGCGAACATGACAGAGTTCGGCAGAACTCCCTTCTTTACCGCGTCTGAATTCGAGGCGATGGGGTACCGGATGGTCATCTGGCCGGTGTCGTCGCTGCGCGTGGCCAATAAGGCGCAGGAAAAACTGTTCGGCGTCCTCAGACGCGATGGCACCACATCAGCCATGGTCCCGGAGATGCAGACTCGAGCCGAGCTTTACGCGACGATCAGGCTGCACGACTATGAGTCCCTGGATGCTTCAATCATTGAGAGCGTAGTGCCGAAGGCCGCAGAATAGACCGCTCAGTCCCGGACTCTGTGTTAAGATTTGCACATAGCGACCGTCGTTTACATGCTTTGAAGTCTCGGATAACGTCTCATCACTTGGGGAATAAGTGATGGATAACCGAACGTTTTGGCTCGGGCTGTTGGGTGGCGTCTTGGGTGGGGCGATCCTGATAGGGGTGGGCTATCTCGCCATAAAAGCGTATCTGCCGGCGAGGGAGGATGATCCTCTCTCCAGGGCGAAAAGCTCTTTCATCGAATCCGGAACGATCGTGTCCCGCGCTTCAATGTGGGAAGAGATGTTGTTTTCCCGCCGCGATCGCGAGGCCTGGCCCGAACCCGTGCCGGGCGTCATAAGCTGAGCTTAAGCGCCTCTTTCGTGTGATGAGTCCGGCAGGACGATCGATGCGAAAGCCGGAAGTAAGCCCACCTGCAGATTGGGAATTTGCCTCTGCGGGCCGGAAGCATCTTTGCAGCTTCCATGATCCATGCCCTTTACGCTTTTCGAAGCGTTCGAATTTCCGGAATGCTGCTCGCGTGCCTTTGCATGACGCCCCTGCGGTTTGTCCCTTGGTCGGCGCGCGGGATGAGTTTATATGCCTTTGCATTCTTTGGCGTGCTGCCGCGCGCGTTTGCTTGAAAAGGTTCTGATATGAGCGGTTACACCGATACCCAGCTTTTCATCGACGGTAACTGGCGCGACGGGAGCAAGCCTCGGCTTCCCGTTCTTAATCCGGCGACCGGAGAGACAATCGGCACACTGGCTCATGCCGATAAAAAAGACCTCGACGAGGCCTTGCAGGCAGCCCAGCGCGGGTTCGAGATCTGGCGTAAAAAGGGCGTTCTGGACCGGTCCAAGATCATGCGCCGTGCCGCTGATCTGCTGCGCGAACGTGCCGATCAGATCGCGCGGCTGATGACCCTGGAGCAGGGCAAGCCGCTGATCGAAGCAGGACTGGAAGTCAACGGCGGTGCCGACACCATCGAGTGGTTCGCCGAGGAGGCCCGGCGTACCTATGGACGGATCGTGCCTGCGCGCGCCTCCAATGTCACCCAGCTCGTGGTCAAGGAGCCCGTGGGACCTGTCGCGGCATTCACACCGTGGAATTTTCCGGTCAATCAGGCGGTGCGAAAGGTGTCCGCCGCGCTGGCGGCAGGATGTTCGATCATTTTGAAAGGCCCTGAAGAAACTCCGGCGAGCTGCGCGGCCTTGATCGCGGTATTTGCCGATGCGGGCGTTCCTGCGGGCGTCATCAATCTTGTATTCGGCGTACCGGCCGAGATTTCGTCCTATCTGATCGCGCATCCGGTCATCAAGAAAATATCGTTCACTGGATCGACGGTTGTCGGAAAGCAGCTTGCCGCACTGGCGGGTAGTCACATGAAGCGCGTGACAATGGAGCTCGGCGGTCATGCGCCGGCGATTGTGTTCGATGATGCCGATGTATCGCTGGCAGTGAAGACTCTGGCAGCCAATAAATTCCGTAACGCTGGACAGGTCTGCGTCGCGCCGACCCGCTTCATGATCCAGGACAGCGTCTATGACGATTTCCTCGACGGCTTCGTAAAAGCCGCCGAAGCCCTAAAAGTGGGTGACGGCCTCGAAAAGGGGGTCCGCATGGGGCCAATGGCCAATATTCGGCGTGTGGAAGCGATGGACGCTTTGATTGCGGATGCGACGACGCGCGGGGCGAAGATCGCAACCGGCGGCGAGCGGATCGGCAATCGCGGAAATTTCTATAAGCCGACGGTCATGACCGACGTACCGACCGATGCGCGGATCATGAACGACGAGCCATTCGGCCCGGTTGCTCTGGTCAGCCGCTTCAAGAATTACGACGAGGCGATCAGCGAGGCCAACCGCTTGCCATACGGGCTTGCGGCTTATGCCTATACAACGTCAGCCAGGACGATGGCGAATGTCGGACACGATATCGAAAGCGGTATGATCGGCATCAACCATCATGGAATCGGGATTGCCGAGTTGCCGTTCGGCGGGATCAAGGATTCCGGTTATGGCTCGGAGGGTGGCATCGAGGCGGTCGAAGCCTATCTGAACACCAAGACGGTAACACAGGCCGTATGAGAAAAAGGTGAGCGGTCGGATTCCCGGCCGCTTATTTCTTTTCGAGCATCAGACGGCCTTTATCGCGGATCATCGCTTGCGCGCCATTCGCGAGACGCGCCAGGAGCCAGGGTAGCGTCACTTCGAGCTGGACATGGTCGTTGGCGACATTGATCAATCCGCTGACGTTCTGCGCCATTGCCGTCACGTTGAAGCTGAGCTGATCTCCAGTCCACTTTTCCTCATTGACAGTGACATAACTTCCGTACTGCTCCTGCACGCGGGAAAGACCGTTTTTCATTCGGCGAACGGCCTCTTCCTTGCCGAGGTTGTGCGGAATCGAGACGACAAGCGGTTGCGACACGAGAACTCCTCCATTTCCTCCACAAGTATTCCGTGGATGACGTAACGCAAGCATTTTGGTTGCAGGCGCGCAGGAGATCGAGTCTGGTTTGTTGCCACGCAGCAGAAGATGCTTTGCAAATTTCCGCTCGGAATCTTGAAAATTTTCAGAACCGGCAAATAATTATGGCGCGGGGGGAGGGAACCGAACGGTGATTCGGCACAACGTCCGCGAGGCCGTCCGGCTGGTCGATCCCGGACGGCCTGCCCATTTCTCTTGCCTTCAGAGCAGGCTTGCGCGCAGGGCAGCCACGGGCATCTCAGCGAAAAGCTCTTGCAGCGGCAATGAATTACTCGCCGGATCTTGTTCAATCGCCTTCACGCGCAACGGCTTGATATCGATCGCGCCGTCAAGCATCCGTTGCGGCCAAGATCGTCCTTGGTCGGTAAAGGGCGCAAGACAGCGGCTTACTGCCACGATTACCGCATCCTTCCGGAAGGTTCGTGCGAAAGCCAGGACATGTTCGCGATGCGGCCCTTCGACATTGAGAGGAACATAGTTGCCGCGTTGGAATACGTCAGGATAAGCACTGCGAAGGCTGAGCAGGGTTTTTGTCCAGGCCAGTTTGATCCGGCCGTCCGGCCACGCGTCGGCGAGAGACCGCCAGTCAAGGCCATCTGTCTCGGTAAGGATTCGCGCGCGCGAGGCGTAATCGACCGGCCGGCGGTTGTCCGGATCCACCATGGACAGGTCCCACAGTTCAGTGCCCTGATACAAATCCGGAACCCCCGGGATCATAAACTTCAGTGTAATCTGCGACAGCGAGTTCAGCGCGCCAAGCAGCGATACGCGGCTGGAAAATGCGCCGATCGATTCCAGAAACTCCGAAGATTCACTCGGATCAAGAATTCTTCCGATGAATGTCTCAAGGCCTCGCTCATAATTCTGATGTGGGTTCAGCCAGCTGGTTTCCAGCTTGGCTTCCCGCGCCGCCTTCAATGCATAGGCGTTGAAGCGTGCAACGAACGTGTCGTCTATCTTGTCAGGCCAGGAGCCGACGAGTGCCTGATACAGCATGTATTCGGATGCAGCTGAGGGCGCGCGTCGCCGCTCGTCGGTGACAATGTGCCTGGCGTTGAGCGCCTTCCAGCGGCCAACAAGACTCGTCCATTCACCCGCGAGTTCTGAAAGCGCGAGAATACGGGCGCGCGAGTCTTCTCCGCGTTTGGTGTCGTGAGTTGCGGTTGTGGTCATGCCATGAGGCAAATCTTTAACGCGCGCCTGCATCGAGTCATGAAAGGCGCCGGTTGGAATATGCACCGCCGCCGCGTCGCCGCCGACTTCATTAAGTGCAAGCAGACGATGATAGCGATAGAACGAGGTATCCTCGAGCGATTTCGCCATCATCGGTCCGGTGAATTGCTGCGCCTTGAGCGCGAAGCCCCGGACGCGGGGACGGCTGTGGGTCGCGCGGGCGGGATCCGCAAGGTCAAGAGTGAGAGCATCTCGCAGAAATTCGAAAATTCCTTCGTCGGCTCCGAACCATTCCGCACGGGCTTTCGCGATGGTTTCCTCGATCAGGGTGAGATCGCTGGAAGCCGGACCGGACGAAGTGATGTAAGTGCGATAGACAGGGAAATGCAGCACGAACAGTTCGAAGGCCTGCCTCAGGCTGTCAGCGGAGAAATCGCGCGTTGAGTAATGTCCGCTCGCAATGCGCGCCAGAAGCCGCGTCAGAACGGTGAACTCACTGATCAGGATTGTCTCCAGCACGCGCTGTTTGGCGGCTTTCAGAACGGGCGGGAAATGTGGTGCGACATTGCTGACCTGACGCCATGTCTCGTCGAGGTCATCGAGCCCCGACTCGTCAAGCAGCCAATGCGTAATGACGTTCAGCCACTCGTAACCTGTCGTTCCGTGCACGCCGGGAAACTTCGGGAGGCGTTCGCCCTCGCCGAGAATCTTCTCGACCAGAACGTAGAATGGCTCGCGGGAATGTCCGCGCGCCTCTCGGATCAGCCGTTGCAGGCGCTGGCAGTATTGCGCGGGATCGCGCAGGCCATCGATGTGGTCGAGGCGAAGGCCATGGAGCTTGCCATCGGCAATCAGTTTGCGAACCAGGTGATGAATACCGTCAAAAGTATCGCGTTGTTCGACGCGAAGACCGGCCAGGCTGTTAACGTCAAAAAAGCGCCGATAGTTGATCTCGCTCGCAGCAAGCCGCCAGTGAGCGAGGCGGTAGTGCTGTCGCTCCAGCAGACGATGCAGCGCATTGGCCTGGGCTTCGCGCCCATCACCGGCGCGGTAGGCATCAAGGCCACGTTGAATGATGTCGGCGGCGCCGTTCGTCAACGATAGCGCTGTTTTGAATGTCGGCGTCTCATTGCGGCGCGGCCGATGCAAACCGGTGTAATGCGCGGACAGGTCGAGGATGGCTTTTCCCACGGGATCCTGCTCGGCTTTCGCCTCGGTGACGGCCACGCGCAGAATTTCACTGTAACGCTCGGGCGCGATGGGAAGCCGATGCTCATAATACCACGCAGAGAAGCTGCCTTCCCTGGCATCGTAGCGAAGTTCGATCTCGCCTTTATTCAATACCTCGCCATAGGACGAGCCGAGGATCGGCAGCAGGATTCCGCCTTTGGCGCGAAAGGGCAGAAGTTCCCAGTCGATGTCGAAGAACTCGGCATAGGGAGAATTTTCACCCCATTCGAGAACGTCAAGCCACCAGGCATTATCGGCATAATGCGCACCCATGTGGTTCGGCACGAAATCGAGAATCAAGCCAAGATCATTCTGCTTCAGGATACTGCTGAATCGCTCGAACGCCTCCTCGCCGCCGAGTTCGGGATTGATCATGTTGTGATCGACGATGTCGTAACCGTGGGTGCTGCCCTTGCGGGCTTTAAGGAACGGCGAGGCGTAGACGTGGGTGATGCCGAGCGATTTGAGATAAGGAACGATCGTGGCCGCGTCATCGAACGTGAACTGACCATGAAGCTGAAGCCGATAGGTGGAGAGCGGAATGGCGGGAGGCATCACACGTCACCGATCGACCAGCGAACCTGCCACGGTGCGAAGTCGCCGGACGTGCCCCAGATCAGGCGCGCGCCGGGATCTGCGGCACTGGTCCGCGGCAGGTCGCAGAGGTTTGCCTCGAGATACAGTGCTTCTCCGCCACCAAGCTGCCAGCGGGCGGCAAGAAAGCCCTCGTCCTTTGCCAGCGCTTTGCCGAAACGGGCGCCGCGCAGCCGTGGCGCGATTTCCTTCGCTCTCACCGCGAGCAGCGAGCGGATCAACTCGGTACGTGTGCGCCCTTGTTCACGGGCTTCCTGCCAATCGAGCTTGGCCAGCGCAAACGTCCTGGCGTCCAGCGGATCGGGAATGTCGCCGCCGAATGCGTCGTAGGCCGCCCTGAATTCCTTGCGGCGTCCCTCACGCACCGCTTCGGCAAGATCGCCCTGAAAGTCGCAAAAGAACGGGAATGGCCTGGTCGTGCCCCATTCCTCGCCCATGAACAACATCGGCGGCATCGGCGTGAGCATCGTGACGGCAAGCGCAGCCTCCATCGCCGCGCTTTTTGCATTTGTCTCCAGGCGGTCCCCGAGCACGCGGTTGCCGATCTGGTCGTGGTTCTGCAGGAAGTTCACGAATGCGGTTGTTGGCAGATGACCGCTGGCTTCGCCGCGTGGCTCGTTCTGACGGTGAGGCGACGGCTCGCCCTGATAGATGAAACCGCCTTCGAGCGCTCGTGCGAGTTGGGCGTGCGGTTTTGGGTAATCCTCATAATATCCGTGACGCTCGCCACTCAGCAGTACATGCCACGCATGGTGATAGTCGTCGTTCCACTGTGCGCGAAATCTTCCGCCCGGCGGATCGGTGAGAGGATCAAGAAGCCGGCTGGCGTTATCGTCATTCTCCAGAACAAGATGAATGTGACGACCGGTTTCCTTAGCCAAGCGTCCGGCGGCCTCGCTCAGTTCGCGCAACAGCGGCGCGCTATCGTGTTCGATGATTGCATGCACCGCATCGAGCCGTAGGCCGTCGAAACGATAGTCACGCAGCCAATGCAGCGCGTTCTGGATGACGAACTGCCGGACAGTTTCATCGCGATAATCAATCGCGTGTCCCCACGGTGTATGGCTGTCGCAAAAGAATTGCGGCGCGTAACGGCCAAGATAGTTTCCCTCCGGACCGAAGTGATTATAGACCACATCGAGAAAAACCATCAGGCCGCGCTGATGAGCCGCGTCGATCAATGCTTTCAGATCGTCCGGTTTGCCGTAAGTACTGTCGGGTGCGTACCATAGCACGCCGTCATATCCCCAGTTCCAGCGGCCCGGGAAGTCCGCCAGCGGCATCAATTCGAGCGCTGTAACTCCGATCCCGGTCAAATGATCGAGCTTGTCGATCATCGCTCGATAACTGCCATCCTGCGTGTATGTGCTGACATGCGCCTCGAGAAAGACGGCTTCCTCCCAGGGCCTGCCAAGCCAGTTTCTTGCTTTCCAGGTGTAGGTGTCATGATCGACGACCTGGCTCGGACCGGCGATATCATCCGGCTGGAACTGTGAGGCAGGGTCGGGCACGTCAAGTTCGCCATCAATCCTGAAGCGATACCGCGTGCCTGCCTGCGTCCCTTTGACCGTGGTGGAAAACCAGCCCGCTTTGTCGCGTTCCATCGGGTATGGTTGGTCTAGCATGACCTCGACAGAGTTTGCCGCAGGCGCCCAGAGTCGAAAGAGGACGCCGTCTCTGGTCAGTTGAGGTCCGAAGGCGCGTGCATTCATGCCGCCCCCGAGAAGGCCAGCACGGATCGTGATGGGGCAGCCATCGTCGATCCCGATTCCATTCGGGCCGTTGGCCTGCCGTCCGCTGTGGTGTCGAGAATGCAGGTCCATTCTTTGTATTCGGGCAGGTTCGGCAAAGTGAATTCGATTTGTTCGGGCGCCGCGTTCAGGACAATAAACAGCGGATGCTGCCCTTGTTCCCTGGGGCCGAGGATGTAAGAGAGAAAGCGCCCCTCCGGAAAATTCCAGTCCGACTCTTCCATCTCCGCGCCTTGTGGCGTCAGCCACAGCACACCATAGGAGCCGTCTGCCTTGCGTCCGTCCACCCACATGCGAGTCCGCAGTTGCGGAAACTGCTTGCGAAGCGTGGTAAGATTGGAAACGAAGCCGGTGAGATCTTCTCCCTCCCGGCCAAGATTGTCCCAGTTCACCCAGCCAATCTCGTTGTCCTGGCAATAGGCATTATTGTTGCCATTCTGGCTGTTGCCGACTTCATCGCCGGCCAGCAGAAGCGGAATGCCCTGAGCGAGGAAAAGGCATGCGAGCTGGTTCTTGCGCAGCTGCCGCCGCAGCGCAATGATGTCTGGATCGTCGGTTGGGCCTTCGATCCCGAAATTATTGCTGCTGTTGTCATTCGAGCCATCGCGGTTGTCCTCACCGTTGGCTTCGTTGTGTTTCTCATTGTAGCTAAACAGATCCATCAACGTGAAACCGTCATGGACGGTCACGTGGTTGATGCTCGCTTGCGGTGTGCGGCCATCATGGTTGAAAAGATCCGACGATCCGGTCATTCGGCCACCGAGATCTCCGATCAGATTGCCTTCCCCCGCCCAGTAGCGGCGCAGTGTGCCGCGGTAGCGATCGTTCCACTCCGACCATTGCGAGGGGAAGGCGCCGACTTGATAGCCGCCAAGGCCCACGTCCCACGGTTCGGCTACCAGCTTCACAGAGGCCAGCACCGGATCCTGCCGGACCGCAGTAAGAAAGGAGCCGCCGCGGTCGAAGCCGTTCGGTCCGCGTGCCAGGGTACTGGCAAGGTCGAACCGGAAACCATCGACATGGCAAACCTCGACCCAATAACGAAGCGAATCCATCACCATCTGCAACACACGCGGATGCATCAGGTTCAGTGAATTGCCCGTGCCGGTGAAGTCGTCGTAAAAACGCGGATTGTCGGGCATCAGCCAGTAGTAGGACAGATTATCGATGCCGCGGAACGAGAGCGTGGGCCCAAGGTGGTTGCCCTCGGCGGTGTGATTGTACACAACGTCGAGCATTACCTCGAAACCTGCGTCGTGCAGCCGCGCGATCGTGGTGCGGAATGCATCAAGTGCGGGTTCGTTGGCATAGCGCGCTTCCGGCGCAAAAAATGCGATGGTGTTGTAACCCCAGTAGTTGACGAGCTTCTGCTCGACCAACCGGCGGTCATCGACAAAGCCGTGTATCGGAAGAAGCTCAATGGTGGTCACGCCGAGTCGCCGAAGGTGATCAATCATTGCGGGTGATGACAATGCGGAAAATGTGCCGCGTTGACCCGGAGGTATGTCTTCACGCATCTGAGTAAGGCCCTTGGCGTGGGCCTCGTAAATGATTGTATCGGACCACGCCGTTGCAGGGCGAAGTTCACGGCGACCCCAGTTGAAACTCTCGTCAATCACGACCGACTTCGGCATACCGCGCGCATTGTCGCGGCGGTCAAACGATAAATCTTCGCGTGAGCTTCCTGTCCGGTAGGCAAAGTGCGCGTCACTCCATACCAGGCGTCCAGCGAGCCGCTTCGCATAAGGATCAATCAGAAGTTTGTGGCTGTTGAATCGATGCCCTTGTTCGGGTTCATACGGACCATAGACCCGATAACCGTAGAGTTGGCCGGGCGAGACGTCGTTCAGATAGCCGTGCCAGACATCTTCGGTGCGTTCGGGGAGGATGATGCGTTCAATCTCCCTCCGGCCCTGACTGTCGAACAGACACAACTCCACTCTTTCAGCATGAGCTGAAAAGAGCGCGAAGTTGGTCCCGCGCCCGTCCCATGTCGAACCGAGGCGATAGTGAGTCCCTTCTGAGAGGCGCATTATTTATTTTCCGGCACCAGATAGATTGCAGCGAGCGGGGGAATGGTGAGATCGAGGAAAGGCACAAGCCCTTCCAACGTTTCACGCTCGCCGATGTTCCCGGTGTTGCTGCCGCCGTAGTGCGCGGAATCGGAATTGAAAACCTCACGCCACTTGCCGGGGAATGGTACGCGGACGCGATAGTGGTGATAGACATTGGGCGAAAAATTCACCACGACCAGGCATCGATCGCGCGGTGCGCTCCCTTTCCGCATCCATGCGAAAACGTTACGTTCGGCATCGTCTGTGATCAGCCATTCAAAGCCGCCCGGTTCGCAATCCATTTCGTGGAGCGCGGGTTGCGAACGGTAGAGATGGTTGAGATCGCGCACGAGGGACTGGATGCCGCGGTGTCGCTCATCATCCAACAGGTGCCAGTCAAGCGAACTGTCGTGATTCCACTCGCGTTCCTGTCCGAATTCGCAGCCCATAAACATCAGCTTCTTGCCCGGGTGGGCGAACATGAATGCGTAATAGGTGCGCAGGTTGGCGAAGCGCTGCCATTCGTCACCCGGCATCCGTCCGATAATCGAACGCTTCCCGTGCACCACTTCGTCATGCGACAGCGGCAGGATGAAATTCTCGGAAAACGCGTAATGCAGGCCGAACAGAATCTGACCGTGATGATGTTTACGGTGGATCGGATCCTTGCTGATGTAGCTCAGCGTGTCGTGCATCCAGCCCATATTCCATTTGTAGCCGAAGCCGAGACCGCCGAATTCGACAGGACGCGACACCTGCGGCCACGCAGTGGATTCTTCCGCTGCAGTAGTCGCGTCGGGAAATCGGGAGAACATTTCGGTGTTGAAGCGGCGCAGGAACTCGATGGCCTCGATATTTTCCCGGCCGCCATACTTGTTGGGAATCCAGCCGCCTGACGGCCGGCTGTAGTCGAGATAGAGCATCGAGGCGACCGCATCGACACGCAGTCCGTCGATACCATAGCGATCCAGCCAGAACAGCGCGTTGGAGACGAGAAAGTTGACAACTTCCGTGCGGCCGTAGTTGTAGATCAGCGTGCCCCAATCGAGATGCCGGCCTTGTAGCGGGTTGGCGTGTTCGTAAAGCGCCGTGCCGTCGAAAAAGCCAAGGCCGTGGCGATCATCGGGGAAATGACCGGGCACCCAGTCCAGCAAAAGAGCCAGCCCTTCATCGTGGCAGGCATCGACGAACGCGGCGAAGTCGTCGGGCGTGCCGAACCGGCTCGTGGGCGCGAACAGCCCGGTGGGCTGGTAGCCCCAAGAACCATCAAAGGGATGCTCGCTGATCGGCAACAGCTCGATGTGGGTGTAACCCATATCCTTGACGTATTTCGGCAACGTTGCTGCCAGATCGCGATAGGTTAGCCACTCGTTGCCGTCCTTGCGGCGCCACGACCCCAGATGCACCTCGTAAATCGACATCGGAGAGGATAGCGCATTTGCCTTGGGCGGAGCTTTCGTTTGCGGCGAGAGCTTCATCTCGTCGAACACGATGGAGGCGGTATTCGGACGAACCTCGGACCGGAACGCCAGCGGATCGGCTTTCAACGCCAACTGCTCCCCGTGTGGGCCGATGATATCGAATTTATAATGATCGCCGACATTGACGCCCGGGATGAAGATTTCCCAGAAACCATTGCCGCGCACGCGCATCGCGTGTCGCCGGCTGTCCCAGAAATTGAAGTCCCCGACCACGCTGACGCGCCTGGCATTCGGTGCGAGCACGACAAACGCCACTCCGCGGATACCTTCCAGCGTCATCGGATGAGCACCAAGCTTGTGGTAAAGCTCCTGGTGCCGGCCTTCGCCGAGCAGATAGAGATCGAATTCGCTCAGCACCGGCGGAAAGCTGTAAGGATCGTGCAGTTCGACGACATTGTCGCCAAAGTTTGCGCGTAGCCGATAGCTCTCCACATTCCCGGGAAGAGCGCCGACAAACAATCCCGCGTCGTGCACGCGCGATAGCACCGCCGTTTGACCCTGTTCGTCGACGGCTTCGACCTGAGAAGCATAAGGAAGGAAAGCACGAACGACCTTGTGGTCATCTTCCGGGTGCAGCCCCAAATAATGGAACGGATCGGAATGGCGTCCTTCCAAAATCGCATAGGCTTCTGCAGGTAAAGTCATGAGGCGGTCTCTTTCTGATTATTCAGAATACGTAACGCCCCACGCAGCGGCACGTTCAACCAATCTGGCCGGTGAGCCAGTTCATAATCAATTTCGTAGAAGGCCTTTTCCAGCAGGAAGAATCTCAGCAGATTCCGCGCCTCTGCCGGATCGGCAGGCCATAACCGCGCGTCACTGATGTTTTCGCGATAGGCGGCCATGAAGGTATCCCGTGCCACCTGCCGCCACTGCTCCAGATCGTCGGTCAACGAGCCGCTTTCATCGGGCCCTGCTGCCAGCGCGCGCAACAATGCCGCACCGGCGGAATAGTCGATCGAGCGCAACAGACCCGCGACGTCGCGCGCGGCCGGCGTCTTGCTTCGCCGATCCTTAATGTGACGCCTGGGCTCGCCTTCGAAATCAATGATGAGGATGTCGTCCTTGGCTACCAGCAGCTGTCCAAGATGAAGGTCGCCGTGATGGCGGGCTTTCAAAACTCCTTCCGCTTTCGCCAAGAGCAGCCGCGCAAGGTCGGGCAGGGTGTTGCGGTAATGGTTGAGAGCATCGATTAGCTCGCGGTCCCAGTCCTTTGCCGATGCACGGTGCTGCTGCAGACGTTCGAAGATGTGTTCGGTGCCGGAGACAAATCGCTCGATCCATGACTGAACGTCATCATGAGTCACTGGCTCGGGCGCGAAGTCCTGCAGATCATCACGACTCGCCAGCGCGACCTGCATTTCAGCGATCCGCTTGCCGGCCTGCGTCATATACCGCAGATACGACACCTGCTCGGGGTTTTCCTCGCTGTTCTCGGTTGCGCCCAAAAGTCGGCGCTGCTCGATGAAACGGTCGAGATAGTTCACCGTCAATGACCATCCGTCGCCCTGATTGGGCACGAAGCGGTGAATGATCGCAATCGCGGTGTGGTTCTCGCCCTCGATAAGCTCCACGCTGCCCAGCAGTTCGGGGACATTTGGGAATCCCACGACGTCAGTGAGGAAACGGCCCATTTCAATCTCGGGATTGAACCCAACCTCCAGCCGCCGATAAACCTTCACAACCAGCGTTTCGTCGACAATGCTAGTGCTGTTGGACTGTTCCGTGCTGACCGCGTGAACATCCACGATTGGATGATCGGCGAAAGCGTTGAACTTCTCGGTCGGCTGGAAAGCCAGATGGTCCGACCCGTTCGTTGTGGTCCGGGTGTGCCGGACGTTATCGAGCAGGAGCTTTATGAAATCCTTGTCGGTCGCCACATCGAACAGCGTTCCCTCGCGTGCCGCCTGCCGCACCGCTGCAAGGGCTTTCGGATTATAACGCTCGCGATCGAAGCGGACCCAATCGACGCGCATTGGCAGGGCATAACGCTGGATTTCGCCGTGATGAATGGATTCGAAAGTCGCCAGCCATGAACGCGATGTGCTCTCGTTATCGACCGCCGTCCCCTCATTGGTGAAGGGGATTGCGGACGTCACCTTGGTGATAATCGTGGATGTTGTGTGCTGGGGAAACCATCGTGTCTTTGCCAGGAACACGGGAAGGACGTCGCGCTCGAAGATGCCGCGGGTGCGTTCCAGCGTAACCCATGTCGATCCGGCCGGAACGACAAGCGTTTCGAATTCAGCGAAGAGTTCATTATGGCTCGGCCCCTCCGGGGGTTTTTCTTCCAGCTTGAACCAGTAGAAGCTGTAGGGGGCAAGCGTGACCAGATAAGGCAGTTCGCCGATGCGAGGAAAACTGGTTCGCCCCAGCATTTCGAGCGGGACCCGGTCCTTCCACGGAGCAAGGGCAAGCTCGGTGGCCTGTGCCGAGCGTGAAAGGTTGGCGACACACAGAATGACGTCGTCGCCGTGCTGTCGGACATACGCCAGCACCGAGCGGTTTGCCGGGCGAATGAAGGTGATGGTGCCACGGCCAAAGGCCTTGCTGGTCTTGCGGACGGAGATCATCCGCTTGGTCCAGTTCAGCAGCGATGACAGGCTGCGCGATTGCGCCTCAACGTTGACCGATTCGTATCCATAGACCGGGTCCATGATTAACGGTGCGTAGAGCCGTGCCGGGTCGGCGCGTGAGAAGCCGCCGTTGCGATCCGGCGCCCACTGCATCGGAGTCCGCACGCCATTGCGGTCACCGAGATAGATGTTGTCGCCCATGCCGATCTCGTCACCGTAATAGATGATCGGCGTGCCGGGAAACGACAGCAGCAGCGAGTTCATGAGTTCGATCTTGCGGCGATCGTTGTCCATCAGTGGCGCAAGACGGCGACGGATGCCGACATTGATACGAGCACGTGGATCGTTGGCATATGTCGACCACAGATAATCGCGTTCGACGTCGGTCACCATCTCGAGGGTGAGTTCGTCGTGGTTGCGCAGGAACAGCGCCCATTGGCAATCGGCCGGGATATCGGGCGTCTGCCGCAGGATATCGGTCACGGGAAAACGGTCTTCCTGCGCGATTGCCATATAGAATCGCGGCATCAGCGGGAAGTGATAGGCCATATGGCATTCGTCGCTGTCGCCGAAGTAGTGCTGCACATCCTCCGGCCACTGGTTGGCTTCCGCCAGCAGAACCTTGCCCTTGGCATAGGCATCAAGCTCGTTGCGCAAATGCTTGATGATGGAATGCGTCTCGGGGAGATTCTCGTTGTTGGTGCCTTCGCGCTCGCAAAGATAGGGAATGGCATCGAGCCGAAACCCGTCGACGCCCGCATCAATCCAGCGCTTCATCACCTGCACGACGGCACTGACGACACGCGGGTTGTCGAAATTCAGGTCCGGCTGATGTGAAAAGAAACGATGCCAATAGTAGGCGCCGGCAACCGGATCCCAGGTCCAGTTCGATTTCTCGGTGTCGGTGAAGATGATGCGGGTGCCCTGATATTTCTGGTCGGTGTCGCTCCAGACGTACCAGTTGCGTGCGCTGGTGCTGGCGCCGCTGCGGCGGGCACGTTTGAACCATTTATGCTGATCGGAGGTGTGATTGATGACAAGCTCGGTAATCACGCGCAGTCCCCGCCGCTTTGCTTCGGAGATGAAGCGGCGGAATTCTTTCATGGTCCCGAAGTCGGGATTGATCGCGCCGTAGTCGCCAATGTCATAGCCGTCGTCGCGGCCCGGGGAAGGGTAGAACGGCAACAGCCAAAGGCAGGTGACCCCAAGTTCCTGCAGATAGTCGAGCTTCTCGGTGAGGCCGGCGAAATCGCCGATCCCGTCATTATTGCTGTCAGAAAATGCCTTGACGTGAAGCTGGTAGATGACAGCGTCCTTGTACCAAAGTTCGTTGCCCTCGACCCTCGGAGCATCTGTAACTGGCGCCATGAGATTCATCGGGCTACCTCAAGCCAGGCAACGAAACAGAGCGGCCGGATCGCGGGGCGTATCCAGCCGAACCCGGACGCCTCCCCATTCCACGGCGTGCCGTTCTCCAGTGATGATGTTTTCCAGTGCAGCCACGGGTTTGCGGTCCGCCCCGTGTCCGACCTGCACGTCATTCATAGGGATCCATACCTCGCGGGGCTCGCGCCAGATCGCGATTGCGCCGACGATTGTGTTGCTGTTATCCGTTGAAGTTTTCGAAAAGCCGATCACGCCATCATCCTGTACGTTCAAGAAATTTAGTTTTGCCGTCTGCAGGAGCGCCGGATTTTTGCGGCGGGCCAGGTTTAAGCCTCGAATATAATTCTTGATGTTACCCGGCGCGTTCCAGTCCCGCACCTTGATCTCGTATTTTTCCGAGTCGAGATATTCCTCCTTGCCCGGGATCGGGATGTGCTCAAGCAACTCGTAGCCGTTGTAAATGCCGTAGCTGCCGGAGAGCGCAGCGGCCAAAGCGACGCGCGATTTGAACATCCATTCTTCGCCGGCCTGAAGATGGTAGGGCAGGATATCCGGCGTGTTGGTGAAAAAATTCGGACGATAATATTCGCGCTCGGGATAGCCGGTGAGTTCGCGCAGATATTCTTGCATCTCGCCCTTCGACGTGCGCCAGGTAAAATAGGTATAGCTCTGGCTGAAACCAAGCTTCGCGAGGCCCTTCATCAGTTTAGGCCGGGTGAAGGCTTCGGCGAGAAAGATCACGTTCGGATTCTTGAGCTGGATGTCCTTGATCAACCATTCCCAGAACGGGAATGGCTTGGTGTGCGGGTTATCGACACGAAAAATCTCGACGCCTTGCTCGACCCAGAACCATACCGCGTCGCGCAGCGCCTGCCAGATCGCCTGGGCGTCGGATGAGTCGAAGTCCGGATTGTGGATGTCCTCGTATTTCTTCGGCGGGTTTTCGGCATAGCGCATCGTGCCATCAGGACGGCGCTTGAACCAATTCGGATGTTGCTTCAGCCAGGGATGGTCCGGCGAACATTGCACGGCGAAATCGAGTGCGATTTCCATTCCATGCGATTTTGCCTCGCGGACCAATGTCCGGAAGTCATCCAGCGTACCGAGTTCGGGATGGACGGCGTCGTGTCCGCCCTCGGCGGTTCCGATCGCGTAGAAGGAGCCTGGATCGCCGGGCTCGGCTTTCAGCGCGTTGTTGCGGCCCTTGCGGTTGGTCTGGCCGATGGGATGGATCGGCGGGAAGTAGAGTACATCGAAGCCCATCGCCGCCACGTCCGGAAGACGCTCGATACAATCCCTGAACGTGCCATGTTGACCGGGGACCTTACCCTGGCTGCGCGGGACCATCTCATACCACGCGCCAGCGACGGCGCGCGGCCGGTCGATCATCAGCGGAAACAGCTGCGAAGTCGTCAGATCGGAACGCGACTGACTTTGTGCCATTGCGGCCGCGACGTCGTCGGTGAGCAGCGGCGCGATTTCACCGTTTTGAAGAAACATCTCGCAGGCGCCGCTGACGACTTTTGCTATCGCGTCATTTTTCGGCTGCGCCCTGGTTATCATCGCAGCGCCCTCCAGCGCATCGAGCGCGACATCCTGTCCGGCCTTGATCTTCGCGAGCGTGCCATGCCGCCAAGTCTCAAATTCGTCGGTCCACGCTTCAATAGCGTAGACGTACCGCCCCACGGCAGCAGGCGTGAATGTCGCGGTCCAGCGGTCGTTGCCGAAATGAATCATCGGCGTCTGCGACCATATGGTTTCGGTTTCCAGCCGCCAGATCAGCGCAACGGCGGAAACATCGTGTCCGCCGCGAAAGATATCGGCCCAGACCTCAATCGGTTCGCCCACGACGCGCTTAACCGCAAAACGGCCATTGTCCACGCGCGGATATATATCTTCGATGTGAAACACCCCGGAGCCATGTGCGTTGTGCGATGAGAAAACGATATCCTTAACAGGCAGCAGAACTGACATCCGAAACGCCTTGTCCGGTGTTGAGGGGTATCCCATTATAAGCAGAGCAATATGAGATTTGTTCCAGCGGAACGGCTTTCTGTGAGCATTGTTAAAGCTTTGCGTCGGGTCTTGCCGAGGGACGGAGTTTGGTGAATCGAATGGATTTGCTTGAAAAAGCAGCACGATTGGGCATCGACTCCAGTTTTATGGACGGCAATGGACAAAACCGCACAATCGGTCCCGATGTCCTGGAGGCTGTGCTTGGGGCGCTGGACGCCCAGTCCGATGCAGGAGCGGGCGTCGCCCCCAGGGTGCTGCGCGGGTCAGCCCCCTTCAACGTCGCGCAAGTCGTCGCACCATTGTCATTGGCGGGCGACTGGGCCCTGCTCGACCAGAGCGGCGGGGTTCTTGCCGGAGCCAAAACGCAGTGGGACGCTCCCCTGCCATTCGGGGTTTATCGTATCCGATCCGGCAGCAACGATGCCGCGCCGGATGAGATGTCCATCGTCGCGCCGCCGACGGCCTTTGGCGGTGATTTTGATCGCTCGTGGCTGCTCGCTGTGCAGCTTTATGGTGTGCGCTCGGAGCGCAACTGGGGCATTGGCGATTTCTCCGATCTGCAAAATGTTCTGAAGTGGTCTGCCTCGCTTGGGGCAGCAGGGGTAGGCCTTAATCCGCTTCACGCCTTGTTTGACGACGAGCCGGACGATTGCAGTCCGTATTCACCCAACAGCCGCCTGTTTCTCAATTCCATCTACATCGACGTCGCGGCGCTTCCTGAATTGCCGAAAGCCTTTGTGCAGGAAAATGCCGAGCTCATCGACGGCCTGCAGCGATCGGAGCTGATCGACTATCCGGCGGTCGCAGACCTCAAGCAGCGCGCATTGCGACTGGCATTCAGCGAATTCCGTTCTCACACAACGCTGAGACGGCGTACCGCGTTCGACAAATTCCGGGCCGCGCGTGGCGTGACGCTCGATCGTTTCGCCTGCTTCGAGGTTTTGCGTCGAAGGCATCAAGGCCCTTGGTGGGACTGGCCTGATCCATGGAAGAGCCCGGACGATGTCGCGCTGGAGCAGCTTCGCAGGGGTAATGACGCGATCGAGATTGAGTTTGTCGAGTTCGTGCAATGGTGCGCGCATGAGCAATTGCAGAGTTGCGCACAGGCCGCAAAGGATATTGGCCTTCCAGTCGGGCTGTATCTCGACGTTGCCGTCGGTGTGAAGTCCGGCGGCTTCGACGCGTGGAATGAGCAGGAGGCGATTTCCCGCAAGCTATCGATCGGCGCGCCGCCCGATCAGCTCAATACCGCGGGCCAGGATTGGGGGCTTGCTGGCTATAACGCGGCAGGGCTCGCGGCGCGGTCGTTCACACCGTTTCGCGACATGCTTGCGGCGTCGATGCGGTATGCCGGAGCCATTCGTCTGGACCACGTGCTCGGGCTGAACCGGATCTATGTCGTGCCCGACGGTGCCTCGCCGGACCGCGGTGCCTATATACGCATGCCGTTCGAAGCCATGCTCGCGCTGGTGGCGATCGAGAGCGCGAGCTATCGCTGTGTCGTCATCGGCGAAGACCTCGGCACCGTGCCTGACGGGTTTCGGGAGCGGATGTCGGAATGGGGCCTGTGGTCCTATCGGGTGATGATGTTCGAACGCAACTCGGAGGGACAGTTCAAGACAGTCGACCAATATCCCGCCGATGCACTCGTCACCTTCAATACTCATGACCTGCCGACTTTCGCGGGCTGGCGTTCAGCCCACGATATTTCGCTCAAGCACTCCCTGCAGATTGATCCCGGCGAAAGCCATGATGATCGTCATCGCGCCGTCGGGTTGCTCCAGAGCACGCTTCATGATGCCGGTCATGGCGATATACATTTCCACACGATCTTGCGTCATCTGGTGGATACACCGTCGCGACTTCTCGGTGTTTCGGTGGAAGATCTCATGGGTGTTGTCGATCAGATCAATGTGCCTGGCACGACGACAGAGCATCCCAACTGGCGGAGGCGGCTTCCGCTTGCGGTCGAGGATTGGGACAGACAAATCGACATGAACGGCTTGCGCGATGCACTGCGTAAGCGGAGCGTCTCGCGCTAATTCGTTCCGCGTTCACAGCATTTTTTGTGAGTTGCATTTCCGGAACTAAAATTTCCGACGCCAGTTTTCCCTACGTCAAAGGACTGGGAGTTCGGACAATGTCACTCGGCACAATTATTCTGATAATTCTCGTTATTGCGTTGTTAGGCGGTTTTAGCGGCATCGGCGGCGGACCTTTCTACGGCACTGGCTATTACGGCGGCGGCGGACTCGGACTGATCGTTGTTATTCTTCTGATTCTCGTGCTGCTCGGACGCATCTAGAAATACAACTCACTGAATACAGGAGCCGCCTTTGTTCGAAGGCGGCTCCTTTGTTGTTGGGGTCGCCGACGGCGTTCGCACTCACGATCTGCTCAATCAGCAGCGTTTGATTTGCAGAGGTCATAAACGCTGAATAAGGTGCGCTCGACAGAAAATGGGAGATCGCCGATGAGTCCTCAACCTACGCTTGCGCCCGATATTGTTGGCCTGACTAAATCCGCGCCGTTATCGCGCCGCGGATTTATGGCTGCATCCGCGGCGACTGCAGCGGGCTACACGCTTGCGGCTGGTCCAGTGCGGGCAGACGTGATCAAGACCGACACGAGCGGACTCGACACTGGCGATACCAAGATCAAGGTAACGGATGGCACCATGCCCGGCTATTTCGCTCGCCCGGCAGGCGTAACGAATCCACCAATCGTTGTCGTGTGCATGGAAGTCTTCGGGCTGCACGAATACATCAAGGATGTGACACGTCGCATCGCCAAGCTGGGCGTGTTGGCGGTGGCGCCAGATTACTATTACCGCTCGGGTGCCGATCTGCCGAAGATCACCGACATCCAGCAGTTACTCCCGATCGTAAATGCCAAACCGGACGCTGAGCTGTTGTCTGATCTTGATGCCACGGTTGCGTGGGCCAAAGAGCAGGGTGGCGACGGCAACAGGCTCGGGATCGTCGGCTTCTGCCGCGGCGGACGCAGCGTTTGGGAATACGCAGCCCATAGCAGTCAGCTCAAGGCCGCCGTTGCATTCTATGGCTCGCTGATCGATCCGCCGAATGAGATATGGCCGAAAAGCCCGATGCAACTTGCCCCCGCGATGAAGGCGCCGGTGCTTGGTCTTTACGGCGCCGAGGATCAGGGCATCCCGCCCGCGCAGGTCGAGCAAATGAAGGCGGCGCTGGCGGCCGCCGGCAAGACCGCAGAATTCCACATCTTTCCGGGCGCACCGCATGGCTTCCACGCGGATTACCGCCCCAGCTACAGGAAACAGGCTGCAGAGGAAGCGTGGGCCGAAATGGAAGGCTGGTTCAAGAAATACGGTGTTTTGAGCTAAATCCGATCTTTCCTTGAAGGCGGATATCCAACCGGAAAAGGCGATGGTCAGCGCGGCCGTCGCCTTTTTCGTCATTCGCTTCTGGACGGAGCGTGGTTTTCATAGCTTCATGCGACACATTCGGAATCCGGATTCTGGGAGCCGCTTTTGAACGCCACATCTGCGCCGGGGGCTGGTTGGTCGGGTCGACGTGGATACCTTTTGGGCCTGGCCATCCTGGCCTTGCTTCTGGCGTTGCCGGTCGCGGTCTGGCTGGATCTGTCCAACCTCGCGGACGCTTCGTTGCGGCGGCAAGCCAATGATCTCAATTCACTGATCACGAGTTTCCGCAGTTATTACGCGAGCAACGTCGTCGGTCGTATTCTGTCCAATCCCGGCAGCACCACCAAGGTCATCCACAATTACGAAACGGTGCCGGGAGCGATTCCGATCCCCGCGACGCTGTCGCTGGAGCTTGGTCACGTCATCAGCGAGCAGCAAAAAAATATTCTCTACAAATTTGTCTCCGATTATCCATTCAAAGGCCGCGCCTCACACAATCTCGACTCCTTCGAGACCGGCTCCCTGAACAGTTTGCGAAAAAATCCTGACCAGAAGATCGTCGAGACGACATGGTCGCCGTTCCATGACAAGATCCGGTTCATCGTGCCGGTAGTGATGGGGCCGGCTTGCGTCAGTTGTCACAACAGTCACCCGGACAGCCCGAAGACGGACTGGAAGGTCGGAGATGTGCGTGCGATCCAAGAGGTCGAGATCGGCCAGCCGATCGCGGCCAATATTCTCTCGTTTAAGTATCTGCTGATCTATTTTGCGCTGGCCGCGGCCAGCGGCGCGGCGTTTTTCATCATGCAGTACCAGCAGAGCAAGCTGATTGAAGGCATGAACAAGGAGCTGGAATCGAATAACGATTTCCTAGCCTCGCTCTCAATGAAGATCTCACGCTACATCTCGCCCCAAATCTACACCAGCATCTTCAGTGGCCAGAAGGACGTGACGATCCACACCGAACGCAAAAAACTGACGATCTTCTTTTCCGATATTCAGAATTTCACGGCGACCACCGAGCGTCTTCAGCCC
>JAIENY010000015.1 GCA_019750915.1 Xanthobacteraceae bacterium | reverse complement strand
TTTTGCCAGCGACATCGCTATCCCCTGCCGGAGGTTCCGTGTCTGCATCCCAATGTGCAGCCGGGCGCGTCGTTCCAAAAAAATCACACGAAATCAAGGGCAGATTTTAGGCATGGGGCTCGGAGACCGTCAGCATCCCGTACAATTCCGGCAACCATCGGAATGTTGTAAACCAAAAATCATGTAACGGACCAGCGGGGCATTCACTTCGTGTGCTTCAAGGCTGCTATCAAGAAATCGATCATCTGCTGCAAAGTCGGTCCCGGCTTTTTTGCACATTGCTCGATCATCTGGGGATGAAAGAAGCGGATCATTCCCGTGCACACGCTCATTGCAGCAAGCTCAACGTCAGCAACCTTGAATTCACCGTCGCGCACACCATCCGCGATCACTGACCCGATGATTGTGGTGATCTGCATCATATGAGTTTCGCAAACGTCCCAGCTCTCCTCCATCGCGATGGCCACCATCTCGTGAATCTTGGCGTCACCCACGAAGCGCTCGGCATTCATGCAGCTCACCGTCCCGAGAAGTTCGCGCAACCGCTCCGAGGCCGGCGCCGCCCGGCGCGCGATGGCCTGGGCGTCGGCTTCGACTTCGCTCATCAGGCGGCGCGCGACACCTTCGTGGATGGCCTTCTTGGAATCGAAGAAGCGGTAGATATTGGCCGGACTCATTTTCAGCGTCTTGGCAATATCGGCGACGGTGGTCTTGAGATAGCCGACGTCGCGGAACAGCCGTTCCGCTGTGGCGAGAATGCGCGCTCGCATTTCCGAATCGGCATCGTCGTGAAGAACTGTCATGTCTTTTACAAGCACCAAGGTTTTTTACTCAGCCGCCGCGGCGAGCGACGGCGCGTGACGACGGCGATCCGGTTCCGCAGCCGCCGGGGTTTCAGCCCCCGCAGGACCGCGCTCGTCCAGACTGTTCCGGAACCATAGCGCATAGAGGCCAGGCAGGAACAGCAGGGTCAGGAACGTCGCGACAAACAATCCGCCCATGATGGTAATCGCCATCGGCCCCCAAAACGCCGACCGCGACAGCGGTATCATCGCCAGAATGGCCGCGAGAGCCGTCAGAACCACAGGACGCGCACGTCTGACCGTCGCTTCCACGATCGCCTCCCTCCTCGTCAGTCCATGCTCGACATCGGTTTCGATCTGATCGACCAGAATCACAGCGTTGCGCATAATCATACCGGCCAGCGCAATCAGGCCAAGCAATGCGACGAAACCGAACGGGCTGTTGGCGACATTCAGGCCGAGCGAGGCGCCAACGATTCCGAGCGGCGCTGTCAGGAATACCAGAGTCAGCCGCGAGAAACTCTGCAACTGGATCATCAGCAAGGTCAGCATCCCGATCGCCATCAGCGGGAACAGCTTGTTGATCGACGCATTGCCCTTCTCGGACTCCTCGATCGCGCCGCCGATCTCAATGCGATAGGCAGGCAACAGGCTGTCGCGGATACCCTGAAGTTTCGGCCAGATCGCGTTGGTGACGTCGGGCGCCTGCACACCATCGACAACGTCGGCGCGCACCGTGATCGCCATGTCGCGATTGCGCCGCCATAGGATCGGCTCTTCGTGGTCATATTCGATCTTTGCGACCTGCGACAACGGCACGGCAACCCCGTTGCGGGAATAAATGGTGAGATCACCGACTCGTCCAAGATCGAGCCGCTCCGATGACACGGCGCGGGCAACCACGCCCACCTTTTCAATACCGTCCCGCAGCGTCGTCACCTGCACGCCGGAAATCAGCATCGCCAGCGATTGCGAAATGTCCTGCGGCGTCAGGCCCAGCGCGCGGGCGCGGTCCTGATCGACAATGAGCTTGAGATAAGGGGTCTGCTCGTTCCAGTCGAGATGCGGATCGACCGCGCGTTTCTCGGTGCGCATCACCTCGCGGACCTTGTAGGCGATGTCGCGCACGGTCTTGGTGTCAGGTCCGATCACACGGAACTGAACAGGGAAACCAACCGGCGGGCCGAAATTGAACCGGTCCACGCGTACGCGCGCTTCGGACAGCGCCCCACCCTCCACTGCCTTCTCAAGACGCGCCTTGATGCGTTCGCGCGCCGCGACGTCTTTTGACACGATCACGGTTTCCGAGAACGATTCGTCCGGCAGTTGCGGATTGAGGCCGAGCCAGAAACGCGGCGAGCCCTGCCCGATATAGGTGGTGTAAGTCATAATGTCCTTGTCATCCTTGAGCAGCGCCTCCGCCTTCTTGACGCTGTCTTTCGTCACGTTGAAAGCGGTCCCCTCAGGTAACCTCAACTGGAGGAAAAGCTCGGGCCGCTCCGACAGCGGAAAGAACTGCTGCTGGACGTGGCCGAAGCCGACGATCGACGCCACGAAAATGCCGATGGTCGCCAGAACGACCGTGCCGCGCCGCCGAACGCACCACTCGATCACCCGGCGCAGGCCGCGGTACATCCGCGTCTCGTAGATCGCATGCGGATCATGGTTGTGCTTGCCCTTGGCAAAGTTCGGCAACAGCTTGACGCCGATATAAGGCGTAAAGATCACTGCCACGAACCATGACGCCACCAGAGAGATTGCCACCACCCAGAAGATGCCGCCGGCATATTCACCGACGGACGAATTGGCAAAGCCGATGGGAAGAAAGCCGACGGCCGTGACCAGTGTGCCGGTCAGCATCGGGAACGCGGTAGATTCCCAGGCAAAGGACGCGGCTTTGACCCGATCCCATCCCTGCTCCATCTTCACCACCATCATCTCGACCGCGATGATGGCGTCATCGACGAGAAGACCAAGCGCGATGATGAGTGCGCCGAGCGTAATGCGATGCAAGTCCATACCCATCGCATTCATGACAATGAAAACGATCGCCAGCACCAGCGGCACGGACAGCGCCACCACAATGCCGGTGCGCCAGCCGAGCGCAAGGAAGCTCACGAACAGCACGATCGTCAGAGCCTCGATGAAGGAATGGACAAATTCGCTGACCGCATGCTCGACCACCTGCGGCTGATCGGCGATCTGATCGATGTTGAAACCCTGCGGCACCGCCGCCATGAACTCCGCGGTGGCCTTGCTGACGGCCTCGCCGAGATCCAGAATGTTGCCGCCTTTCGCCATCACCACGCCGACGCCGATTGCCGGCTTGCCTTCCTGACGCACCTGATAGTCGGGGGGATCAACAAAGCCGTGCGTGACGGTTGCGATGTCGCCAAGGCGGAACACACGGCCATTTCCCTCAACGGGCGTTTCCGCGACGGCCCTGACACTATCGAAAGCGCCCGTTACTCGCAGCGGCACGCGCTGCGCCGATGTTTCGACGGTACCCGCAGGCACCACCGCATTCTGCTTGGCGAGCGAGTCGAACAGCGCCTGCGCCGTGATGCCAAGCGTGGCGAGCTTGGCGTGGGAAAATTCGACGAAGACGCGTTCGTCCTGGGTGCCGTAGAGATTGACCTTGGTCACGTCCGGCGTCTTCAGCAGCCGCTGGCGCAGGCCCTCGGCCACTTTCTTGAGCTGGGCGTAATCCGCGCCGTCACCGGTCAGCATGTAGAGAATCGAATCAACGTCGCCGTATTCGTCGTTGATGTTCGGACCGATCAGGTTCGGCGGAAGATCGCTCTTGATATCGCTGAGTTTCTTTCGCAACTGATAGAATAGTTGCGGCACTTCCTTGGCAGGCGTGCTGTCCTTGAAGGCAAGCTGCATCGCGGTGAAAGCGGGCTTGGTATACGTCGTGACCTTATCAAAATACGGCAGTTCCTGCAGTTTCTTCTCGATGGGGTCCGCGACCTGCTCCTGCATTTCCTTGGCGGTCGCGCCCGGCCACATCGCGTTGATGATGACCACCTTGATGGTGAACGACGGATCCTCCGCGCGGCCGAGGCGCTGATAGGAGAAGAAGCCTCCGACGCCGAGCATCACGATGAAAAACAGGATCAGCGTCGGATGCGCGACCGCCCAGGCTGAAAGATTGAAGCGCTTCATCGAGCCCTCGTGTGTTTAGGCGTGATCTTCTGTGAAGCCGCCATCCGCAATGATGCCACTAGAATGTCAGTGACGAGACGACGCGAACCTTTTGTGCCGGGTCGAGTTTCTGAACGCCCAGCACGACCACGCTGACGCCCTCCTCCACACCACCGGTGATGAGGACGTCATTGGTTTCATACGCCTTCACCGTCACCGGCTTCAGCGAGACGTCACCGGTCTTCGCATCGGCGACGTAAAAGCCGGGACCGTCACCCTGGCTGAACAGTGCCGAGAGCGGCAGCCGTGCGACGCGCTCTGTCGCCGGATCGGCCAGCGTCAATGTCGCCGTCATGCCGAGGGACATCTCATCGCCCGCGTCGGGCAGCGAGAATTTCGCCAGATAGGTTCGCGTGGCAGGATCAGCCGCGGGCGCGATTTCGCGCAGCTTGGCGACATATTTCTTCCCAGGCTCCGACCACAAGGTAGCGCTGGCCTCACCGGTCTT
The DNA here is from genome assembly GCA_019750915.1 of Xanthobacteraceae bacterium. Classification (GTDB taxonomy): domain Bacteria; phylum Pseudomonadota; class Alphaproteobacteria; order Rhizobiales; family Xanthobacteraceae; genus Afipia. Next base: position 23,796 of record JAIENY010000015.1, on the reverse strand, counting down.
GGCAGAGCCAATGAGCGTCTCGGGGATAGCCACCACGGCTTCCTTCTCCGCGGACCGCGCCACGCGGATCGCGGTCTGGCCGGCGGCAACGACCTGGCCCGGCTCGATCAGCGTCGCGGTCACGACACCGCGCGTGTCGGCGACAAGGCTGGCATAGGAAAGACTGTTTTTCGTCAGTTCGACAGAACGCTCGGCGCGATTGAGCCGCGCCCGCGCTTCATCGGCGGTGGCTTTCGCCTGATCGACCTGTGCCTGGGTGGACCAGCCACGGCCGCGCAGCTCGTTGGCGCGTCCCTCGGCGGCGCTGGCCTGCGCCAGCACGCCCGTCGCGGCGCTCAGCTCGGCCTCAGCCTGCTCGGCCTGTAATTTCAGATCCACCTCGTCGAGCGTCGCCAGCGGCTGGCCGACATCGACCACCTGCCCGACCTCGACCAAACGCTTGGCCACCTTGCCCGGAACACGGAAACCCATGTCGGTTTCGATGCGGGGGCGGATCGTGCCGACGAAACTGCGCTCCGGAGACTGGGACTCGTAATGGACCGTCGCGACCAGAACCGGACGGCCTTTTTCGCTCTCCTGTGCCTGCTGCTTGCTGCAAGCCCCCAGAGCGAGTGCCGACAGCATAATGGTAATGATATGCAAGACACTGAAACTAAACGATGATTTTGATATTTTATACATTGACGGCCCCTGCGAGTAGCGTTTTGAACCTCCTATATTGACTGACGATTGTCAATATTCATCAGTCGTTATTTTGACGCACCGCAAACTTATGATCGGAAAGGCTCTTTTCGGTCACGCTCGCCCGTAGCCAGCCATGACTTGACGAATCGCTTCGCAGCGTTGCGTTGCGTTGGGGGATTGTTCGCATACGTCAGAGTGCTGGAGACCCCGGCGAGGCCAGTTGGATGCGGCGAAGACTTGTGGTCCGGATCGTGCGCCGCAATTCGCCGCAGGTCTTCAGCTCAAGACCGCTGCGGCAGGTTCCGGATGCGCCCACACCGGGCATTCGGCCACGCCACCGCGAACAGTTCAAATGGATTGGGAATGGACATGGTGCGCTCGGAGGATGTCGTTTCAGTCAAATATATCAATATGATAAGGAAAGGTGCGGGCCGAAAACACGCTTTGAAGCAAATTGGCTATTTTGAGTGACGCCCTCACCTCTAGAAGACTCAGGTCAATTAGGACCAAAACTCAATTTGCTGCTTCCAATTACGAAGTGACAACGGGACATGCGGCCTGCTGACACCGCTAAGAGAGATACCAGCAGATAAGCGACTGCGATTAACATCAGACTGTTGAGCCCAATCTGCATTCTCAAATAGCGTCTCCATCTCGTAAGCAAGCTCCGATATTGCCTCGAACGCGATGCCCATAGCGCCAGCCAACGAATGTGTAAGCATTCAGACATGTCTCAGCACTCGAATAAGGTGCGCGGTAACGAGCGAGGTTATCTCAGTTTCCCGAGGCACGAACGCTAGACACCTTTGACAATTTCCGAAATTTCTTCATCGGCTTCCTTGCTTAGTGAGCTGACCAGGTATCATTCAAGAGCATTGGTGTGCATGGAAGCCTTCCCGAAAATGTTCTCTCCTTGAAGAGGGACAACGCATTGTGAGGTCACGCTGATTAAGAGCGGCTTCAATGCCGATGGTGGTCCATTGCTCGCCGGCTCGAATTTGACATTCATCTATGTGCTTTAGCGTCATAGGACGATCCTCAGTCTCGCTTTCGAGACGTTCAGGTCACACCGTTCCCTGAACAACAAATTTTTCCGAAAGACCCTTCCTATTAAACAGGTCGTCTTGCTTTCGTGCAGACACAAGCAAGCTATCAATTTGTAACGAGTGTAAGTGCACATCGGAAACGCTAGTTGTAGTCTTCCACCTTGGAAACGCAGGGCATTAGATTAAACTTGATGGCTCGCTGTTTACGTTTTTCGTCATTGGTGATGTCAATGATTGTGCCCGGAAAACGAACAATCTGGCCATCTTCAACAACGGCTTTCCCGATTGCAAAAACCCAACGCAGGCTTCGATCCGGTTGACGGACACGATAGACTACACTGTAGGCGCTGCCGTCATGAATGGTTCGTTCTATCGAGCACTTTAGGCGCTCCAGATCGTCTTTAAAGACTGAATCTAGGTAACACTCGATTGGTAAACCACTTTTCGCCTTTGCTGTGTCCAGGCCGAACAAACGGGCGACTTCTGGGTCGGATACGACAGTGTTTTTTTCCAAATCCCATTCCCAACTTCCGACGATATTTGGTGGTTGGTCATACAAATCCGGACCAAGGGGGTTGACCATGCCGTATCGTTTTTCGGGACGGTATTCTCCAGCGCCCGCTATTTTGATTTCTTCCGCAAGTTGTAGGAGAGTCATTTTGATCAGTCGTGATAGAAAGCCTAACTGCATTGACTCGGCCGTTGTGAGCGCCTCGGCTAACAAGTCCCCCAATCGACTTAAGTGATACGACTTCATTTCGAACCCCCGGCACGGATATGGACGAAAAATATTTGAAGTTAGTCAGTACGGAAAAATCGACTTCGACTGATGCTGAGACTGAACAAGGTCTGCGTCTCGCTAAGGCATTTTTTCGAATTTCAGACGCCAACAAACGACAAGAGATTCTGGATTTGGCTGAGCGTTATGCGGAATTGTCTTCGGGGACCAACCATTCATCAAGCTGATCAATGGTAGCTTGTGCGCAGCACAATGAGCGGCGCACACTCTTAATTAGGCAATCACCATTCCACTTAATTGCGGTTGCGCTACGATGACACGCTCTTGGTTACCCCGCATTTCGCGCAGTCTGGCGAGCGTCCGCTTATCAAATGCGGCGGTCACTGCGACAACATCGCCTTTCCCCATTTTTTGGGGAATGCCCAGCGGTGTGACGCGAAAATGAAGTTGTACGAGCCGCAAAAGCCAAAGTGGATCCATCTCGATGATGATTTCGCTGACGCCTGACTCGAGCCCCCATTCCACGATAGCAGACAGAAGTGCGTTGGCCACGGGGCTCAATACACGGCCTCTCTCGCGGTGCGGTCTGGCCACGCAGTATCTCGTCCATTCCCAGACATGAGGACCCACGGGACGATCGACTTCGCAAAGACTATTGAGAACTTCGGACAAAAGGTGCGGCCTGGTAGAGGGAAGCATTCGTTGATAGCCAAGCACTCGCTCGCCTTCGAGATAAAGCATGTGAAGAGCGTGTCCGTTATCGAACTGGTCGATCTCGAGTCCGTCGCGCTTTCGAAGATCTTCCCAGCCCATCTCATCAACGAATACGTCATGACGAAGCTTGTAGGCGTGTTGCATTTCCGTTCGGTACCGAGGGAAGTTCTCGGCAGTAACTATATGAATCATGCTCGTTTCCTTTCGCAATAAGAAGGAAACGAACATTAAATCCCTCATTCAGAAAGGTACGGAAACGCGTACCTTGACTATTGAATGAGCTTGTGTCGGAAAGCGTAGGCGACCGCGTGAGTCTTATTGGTCGCCCCAAGTTTTGCCCGAATGTTGCGACCGACTTTATCGATCATGTGTTCGGAAACGTGCAGAATTTGGCCAATCTCCCATTCGCTTTTCCCCTCAGCCAGCCAATGCAGAACATCTCGTTCTCGAGGTGTCAGCTGAACGGGCTTCGGCTCTGCGGAGAGATTTAGGGCCTGAGCGAACGAATAGATGCCGATGAGCTGGAGCATCCCTTTTTGCTCTGGAGAAAACTCAGTCTGTTCACCAGCAAACGATAAGCCAGCACTCTCGCCTTCGAGAGTCAGCATCGGAATCGTCAGTCCGGAGCCAAGTTTGAAGTCCTTAGCTTCGCACATCACCCGAGCTTCGTCTGGCTGCCTTTTATAACTGGGCTCAATTTCGGCCCAGGTGAAGGGTTCTGTTGAACTACACACCCGCTTTATTGTCGGATCTTGGAAAAGATAGCCTTGGGCAAAGTAGCGATGACTCCACTGGTCCGGCCAATCGTGAAGGACGACGTTGGCGACCTGCTGCTCCGGGGTCATGCCTGGCCGGGGAATGATTCCGGCGAGAACTTTTGTGAATCCGAAGCGGGTGGCGACCGAAAGCAGCGAACTTGAAACCGCTGCGGGCGACTGTGCTCGCTCAATAGTGCGAATAATCGCGAGCGTTTGATCGAGGACCGTTCTGGTCATGGCCGATCCGAATGTTCAAAAAATCCGTCGGAAAATTCAATCGCGCAATTTGGGATGTGTCAACGGATACGAATTAAAAGCATGGGGCCGGACGCCGGTTCATCCTCGGCTTTCCACTGAAATCCTGTCGCTTTGTACTTTCACCGATCTCGCGGCCCGCGATCAGCCTCTAGATCGATGATGCGATCATCGAGAGCCAGATATTGCTGTACGGTTAGGCACCTCAACGTCGAGACGAGGGTGACGCCCTAAGAATGCAAGCAGCCGTGGGATAATCAAATTGCACTTTACATAGACGAGTTTTACGGGCCTCGCGCGCTGCTCCGGCGCCGGTTTTTCTTGCGTGTCGTTTGGCAGGCGTACAGAAATCCGCCCACGGTCTTCGCAAGGCTGCCGCGACCAATGCTGCAAACCATGGTGCGACGGTCGCTGAGCTTGAAGCAATCTTCGGTTGGGCCGGTGGTCAAATGGCTTCGCTCTACACACGCTCCGCAAACCGCCGTGCATTCTCAGCGGCTGCGATGAAAAGCTGTCGAGGATCAAAACGGAAACATCTGTTCCCGCACCTAACAACAAGGTTCGGGCGTCCGCGCCTAAACCTGAATAATATCAGTGAGATAATTTTTGAGTGGTGCGCTCGGAGGGACTCGAACCCCCACGATTTTACTCACTGCCACCTCAAGGCAGCGCGTCTACCAATTCCGCCACGAGCGCTTTGGGACTGACGCCGGATCGAGATCCGGCTGGAGCCGTCGACCGGCCCCTCGTCACGGCGCCGATGTAACAAATCGATGATGCAGGGACAAGCCTCGGCGGGCAGGCTTTTGAATTATCTGTGGTCAGGTGATTTTGGCAGCATCTGCTTGACTTCAACCGCAATCCGGTTGCGGTTGACCACAACCGAGCCGGTCGCGATCGGCAGGTTGTTGGCAAGCACCTTCACCTCGTCCTGCTCGGTCGCGTCGAGTTCGATGATGGCACCGCGGCTCAGCCGCATGACCTGATGAATCGGCATCATGGTCGTACCGAGGACGACCATGAGATCGACGGAAACCTTATCGAGTGTCGTCACTGTATTTTTGACCTATAGGGCTTACTTCTGTCAGGTCACCACGCCATGGTAAATCAATGGTTAACGCGCGAGAAAGCCTGATCCTGCAGCCATTTTCCGGGCCCATGGGAAACCGCGTCGAGTGGCGAATTTCGGATTCGCCTCTCGATTATCAGATGGCGCTGACCGAAATGGAGGCCAGAGCCGCCGCGATTGCCGACGGCAGCGCCCCTGAGCTGGTCTGGCTGCTGGAGCATCCACCACTTTATACCGCAGGGACCAGCGCCAGGGACGGCGACCTGCTCGACCCGCGCTTTCCCGTCTTCACGACGGGCCGCGGCGGCCAGTTCACCTATCACGGCCCCGGCCAGCGCGTGGTCTATCTCATGCTCGATCTCAAGCGACGGCGACCGGACGTGCGGGCCTATATCGCCAATCTTGAGGAATTGATTATCCGCACCCTCGCCGCCTTCAACGTGCGCGGCGAGCGGCGGGAGGACCGAGTCGGCGTCTGGGTCGCGCGGCCCGACAAGGGCGCGGGCCACGAGGACAAGATCGCAGCGATCGGCGTGCGCCTGAAACGCTGGGTGTCGCTGCACGGCATCGCCATCAACGTCGAGCCGGAGCTTTTGCATTTCAGCGGCATCGTGCCGTGCGGCGTCGGCGATCCGCGCTATGGCGTCACCAGCCTGGTCGATCTCGGCCTGCCCGTGACGATGCAGGACGTGGATATTGCGCTGAAACAGGCATTCGCCGAGCTGTTCGGTCCAGCGCAGAAGGCGCTCCCGGAAAAGGCCTTCACGCCGTAGCCTGACCGCTCACGCCGCCATTTTCAGTTTGCCTGCCACATAGCGCCGCTCCTGCGTCAGCCCGCCGTAACCGTAGGCGTCCGCACGCACGTCGTGGACATGGATGTAGCTTTCGGTATGCAGTGGCCCAAGCAGTTCGCCGAAACGCCTGAACACAGCGGCGATGAACGCCGCTTTCTCGTCCTTGCTGTTGGTGCCGTCGGTGATGTGAATATCGAACCACACGCTTGCCAGGTTCTGCTCCGCAAGCGAGCGGCCACCGGCGAACCAGTCATGCGCGTCCACCGCCTGCACGATCACAGCCGTGACGTCGGGATCCTTGTGCAGGATCGAGGACGACAATTCGCTCGCGGCGGCAGCGATCTCGGCTTTCAATGACGGACTGGCTTTTTTCGAACTGTACTGGATTGAAATCAGCGGCATCTGCGTTCTCCTTGTGTTGAACAAGGAGAACCTAGACCTCGCGGCATCATCTTGCTATGTTATGATCATTGATATCAATCATAAGTCTTTTTGATGATGACGGTTCTCGATATCCCATCGGTCAAGGCCTTCCTGCTGGTAAGCGAACTTGAGAGCTTCACCCGTGCGGCGGAGGCGTTGGGCACCACGCAGGCCGCGGTCAGCATGAAGCTGCAAAAGCTCGAGGCCCTGCTCGGCAAGCGGCTGGTCGAACGCTCGCCGCGCGCGGTACGCCTCACCGCCGACGGCACGTCGTTTCGGGACAAAGCCCGCGCTCTCGTGGAAGCTCATGATCGCGCCCTTCACGGCACAACCGCACCGCAACAGCGGTTGCTGCTCGGCGTCAGCGATCACGCCGCGGGCCCGCAGCTGGTACGCATCATGGAGCGGTTCACGGCTCTGTCGCCTTCGCTCATGATGTCGGTGGCGGTCGGGTTTTCGCGCGACCTTCTGGATACGCTCGACGCCGGCAAGCTCGACGCCGTGATTGTGCGGCAGGAGGCCAGCCGCCGCGGCGGCGAGACGCTAGGCGAAGACCGCTTCGGGTGGTTCGCCGCTCCCTCGTTCAGCTGGAGCGCCGGCACGCCGTTGCCGCTGGCATCGCTTGCCGCACCTTGCGGCGTCAGGACTCTCGCTCTGCGCGCCCTCGACAAGGCGCATATGCCGTGGATCGAAAGTTTCAGCGGCGGCGGCGTGAGCGCTGTCACCGCTGCCGTGCAGGCTGGCCTCGGCGTGGCTGCGTTGGCGCATCGCATCGCGCCGCCGGGAGCCATCGACGTCACCGCTCGTTTTGGCCTGCCTAAACTCGGACCGTCGAAGGTGATGCTCTATTCGAAAGTCAGTGACGCTTCGAAGCTCGCTGCTCTTCGCACCATCGCCGCTGCATTCCGGCAAGCTGTCACCTAGACCGTCGGCAGACTGACGAAGATCTCCGACCCGCCTCCCACGAGCAAATCGCTTTCGCCCGCTTCACGCTCCACGATGTTGGCCACATGCGCGTGAGGGGGCCCGGACCGGCAAACGGCCACCGCCGCGCCCACCTCTTGGGAGGGTCCGGCGAACACCGCCTCAACCGTCCCGTCCCTGCGATTTCGGACCCACCCGGCCAGCCTCTTTTGCCGGGCGGCCTCAACGACCCATGCCCGAAATCCAACGCCCTGCACGCGGCCGTGGATGATCAAATGACGAATGGTGATGGTCACTCTCTATTCCGTCTTTTGTAACAAAACTGTCACATCAAAAATCTACACAGGTCGCCATTCTTTCTCCGATTTCATGAGAGTCCCATGCGCGCGCTCGCTGCCTTGCCGTTCAGCTTTATCCTTGCGGTTTCATCCGCAGCTTCGGCCCAAAACGCAACGCCCCACAACCTCATCTTGTTCGTGCCGGACGGTCTCCGCGCCCTCAAAGTGACACCGGAAACAGCTCCCGCCATGGCGGAGCTGCGCGATAAGGGAATCAATTTCAAAAATCCGCACTCCCTGTTTCCGACATTCACGATGCCGAACTCCTCCGGCATGGCGACCGGGCACCACCTTGGCGACACGGGCGTCTACAGCAACACGATCTACACAGGTTACCCGGTCGGAGCCGCAGGCGGCAGCATGACGCCGTTCCTGGAAAACGATCCGGTGCTGGGCGACGTCGACGATCATTTCGCCGGCAACTATCTGGACGAGGAAACCATCCTCGCGGCGGCGCGTCGCGAAGGCCTCTCGACCGCAGCGATCGGCAAGCTGGGTCCGATTTTAATGTTCGACCACACCGAGCGCTCCGGGGCAAAGACCATCATCATCGACGACCAGACAGGCGCCACCAAGGACGACAAGGCCCTCGGTATTCCGCTGTCCGACGAAGTGAAGGCCGCGCTCACTGCAGCCAACCTGCCGTTGAAAGCACCGGGCCGCGGCGACAACGGCAAAGCCGGAGATGCCGAGAAGGCCGGCACCACCGCCGCCAACGTCGACCAGCAGAAGTACTTCACCGATGTCGTGACCAAGGCTGTGCTGCCGATGTTCAAGGCGCGCAACAAGCCGTTCGTTCTGGTGCTCTGGTCGCGCGACCCGGATGGCACCCAGCACAATCAGGGCGACAGCCTCGGCCAGCTCACGCCGGGCATCAATGGTCCGACGTCGCTGGCCGCGATCAAGAACGCCGACGACAACCTCGCCCAGGTGCGGCAGGCCCTGAAAGATCTCGGCCTCGAATCCTCGACCAACATCATCGTCTCCGCCGACCACGGCTTCTCGACGATCTCGAAGGAAAGCAAGACCAGCGAAGCCGCCAAGGGCGACTACAAGGGCGTCCCGAAAGGTCAGGTCCCGCCGGGCTTCGTTGCGCTCGACCTTGCCAAGGCGCTCGATCTTCCCTTGCTCGATCCGGACAGCAAGAACGAGCCGGTTGCGGCTGGCACCTATCCCCGGCTCGGCAATGGCCTGCTCGGCAAGGACCCCGCCAATCCGGATGTCATCGTCGCAGCGAATGGCGGTTCGGACCTGCTTTACATTCCCAAGCAGGGCAAGAAGCTCAACAAGGAGCTGGCCCGCAAGGTCGTGGCCGCGCTGCTGAAGCAAGATTACGTCAGCGGCATCTTCGTTCATGACGAGTTCGGCCGCATCCCCGGCACCCTGCCGCTGTCTGCGATCGATCTGCGCGGCGCAGGCGTCACACCGCATCCGGCAATCGTGATCAACTTCCGCTCCTATTCAGCAGGTTGTGACGATCCAGTGCTTTGTGCCGTCACCGTTTGCGATACGAGGCTGCAACAGGGCCAGGGCATGCACGGCAATTTCAGCCGCGCCGACACCATGAACTTCATGGCTGCCATCGGTCCGGATTTCAAATCGGGCTATGTCGATACGTTGCCGGCCAGCAACGCCGATGTCGGTGTGACGATCGCGCAGATGCTTGGACTGCGGATCACTCCGATCGGCGGCCTCACCGGCCGCGTGCTTTCCGAGGCGCTCCCGAATGGCATCACGCCGAAGGTTGTGACGAGCAAGCTGATTTCCAAGCCGAGCGAGGGTGGCCTGCGGACCGTCGTGCAATACCAGCGTGTCATCAGCCAGCGTTACTTCGACGTCGCGGGCTTTCCGGGCCGCACGGTCGGTCTGGAAAATCTGACCTCCGCCGAGGCCAAGGACAAAAAACACGCGGATGCATCGGAGCGCTGATCCCACGCCCCGATCAAAGCAAAGGCCCGGTCAGCGCAAGCTGCCGGGCCTTCGAATTTCCAGGGACACCGATCCCGGTTCAGGTGCTCATATCGATAAAGCTCGGCAGGTTCGCGAGCATCGGCAGCGTTGCCGCGCCGATCACGGTGGAGGCCACCATCGACTTCAGAACGCGGTTGCTGCGGCGTTTGCCACGCATCTGGGTTGCAATCCACTCCAGCACCTCGATGCTGACACCCACCGCTGCGGTCGGTGCCCAGCTCTCGATGTCGGTTTCCGGCGACAACGCCACCGCGCGGGATGGGACCGGAAGGCCGGAGGCAGACGCGGCATGATGCACGACGGCCTTGGCGAGCAGATCATCGAACAGGCCATCGTCGGTCCGGTCGGCGGCTGCTTCGCTGATCTGAAACAGGGTTTCGGCCTCGGCGCGGCTGACCGGCATGTCCTTCACGCCCGCTGCCGTCAAGATCCGGGCACACCACGCGGCGTCATCGGAATCAAGCGACCGGGAAAAATGGATCCGGCCTTTGGTGGTCGGCCCTTCCCCGGTGATTACGCCGTCCCGAACGATCCCGAGTGCCCGGGCTGCGAATGCACGCGCCGTTTCGTCCTGAAGGGTTTCGATCTGGCTGATGAGGTCGGCAAGACTCGCCGGGGCTGACTGGAACGTCATGACATTGAACTCGTTTCGGTATTCCGTAGCATTTGCTCACGGCTCTAAATGATTCGTTAAAGATGTCTGTGACCGAGACCATCTTTTTGCGGTGATGCCGTTTTGCCGCAACACCCACCGCATGGGCATGAAATGCCAACCTGCCCCGGCTTTGGTGCGGCGCATCAAAGGCGGATTCAGGGCATTTGATTAAATCGCGGAAACGTGTCGTTTCGGTCGCACCCCTGCAGCACTGAAGTTCTAGGGAGCGAAGTCAGGACAGAAGGATTTGTCCTTTTCATCCACCCATTCCGTGGGGATGCCGCACGGTCTATACAGGCACCGGGAATTTTACCTATCCCATCAAGCGTATGAGGCAAATCATGACATTGCAGATTGGCGCGACCGCGCCCGATTTCGAGGCTGAGACCACAGAAGGACCGATCCGGTTTCACGACTGGATCGGCGACAAATGGGCGCTTTTGTTCTCGCACCCGAAGGACTTTACGCCGGTCTGCACCACCGAGCTCGGCACGCTCGCCCGCATGAAGCCGGAATTCGACAAGCGCGGCGTCAAGCTGATCGGCCTTTCGGTCGACCCGGTCAGCAACCACAACTTGTGGGGCAACGACATCAAGGACGTCGTGGGCATCGCTCCGAACTATCCGATGATCGGCGATACCGACCTGCACGTGTCCAAGCTCTATAACATGCTGCCCGCCGATACCTCCGGCGGATCCGAAGGCCGCACGGCAGCGACCAACGCAACCGTCCGCACCGTGTTCGTCATCGGTCCGGACAAGAAGATCAAGCTCATGCTGATCTATCCGATGAGCACGGGCCGCAATTTCGATGAGATCCTGCGCGTGATCGATTCATTGCAGTTGACCGCAAAGCACAGTGTCGCAACGCCGGCCAACTGGAAACAGGGCGAAGACGTGATCATCGCCGGTTCGGTGAGCAACGAAGACGCAAAGAAGAAATATCCGGACGGCTGGAAAGAACCAAAGCCGTACATTCGCATCGTTCCGCAGCCGACGAACTGAGCGGAAAACCCGTTGACTGCCGTCAAGGGAGCGCCTCCGGGTGCTCCCTTGATTTTGTGGTTATGTACACCGTGTCGCAATCATGGCCTTCGCGATTGGATAGACTGCCGCGATGAAGTCCCCCATCATTGTCTGGTTCCGTGATGATCTGCGCCTGTCGGATCATGCAGCTTTGCGCGAGGCGGCGCAGCGCGGCGGACCGCTGGTCTGCCTCTATGTTCTGGATGAGCGCGGCGGCGGCCGTCCTCATGGCGCAGCGTCGTGCTGGTGGCTTGCGAATTCACTTCGTGCGCTGGATGCCGGCCTGAAGAAGCTCGGGCAGACCCTGGTGCTTCGTAAGGGCGACGCCGCGCTGATCATTCCGGAGCTTGCGGCCAATGCAGATACCGGCGCGGTGCTGTGGCTTGAAAGCGAGGTACCGGCTCAGGCCGCACGGGATCGAAAGGTCGCGCAAGCGCTGCAGCGGGCAGGATCGGAGGCGCGGATATTGCGCAGCGACCTGCTGGCGAAGCCGGATAACATCCGCAACAAAGACGGCAACGGCCTTCGGGTATTCACTCCGTTCTGGAAACGCGTGCTCAGTCTGGACGACCCCGCTCGCCCGCTGGCTGCGCCGAAAACGCTTCCGCCTCCCGTTCGCTCCGTCGCCAGCGAGCGGCTCGAGGACTGGAAACTCGAGCCATCCAAACCGGATTGGGCGACGGGTTTCCGCGAAGCATGGTCGCCGGGAGAAAACGGCGCCCAGCAGCGTCTGCACGATTTTCTCGACGGACCAATCAAGGGCTATGCGACAGACCGCGACCGGCCGGACGGCGACCACACCTCCGGCCTCTCCCCGCACCTGCGGTTTGGCGAAATCTCTCCGCGACAGGTTTTTCATGCGGCGAAGTTTGCAGCCGAGCGCCAGCCTGCGCTCGCTCGCGACATCGACAAATTCCTGAGCGAACTGGGATGGCGTGAATTCTGCCGTCATCTCTTGTTCGACAATCCGGACATCGACACACGCAACCTGCAATCATCGTTCGATGACTTTCCATGGCGGCGGGATGCCAAGGCGTTACGCGCCTGGCAGCGCGGACAAACCGGCTATCCCGTCGTGGACGCGGGTATGCGCGAGCTGTGGCACACCGGCGTGATGCACAATCGGGTACGCATGGTGGTGGCCTCGTTCCTGGTCAAGCATCTGCTGCTCGACTGGCGGCTCGGTGAGCAATGGTTCTGGGATACGCTGGTCGACGCCGATCCCGGCAGCAATCCGGCGAACTGGCAATGGGTCGCGGGCTCCGGCGCGGATGCCGCGCCGTATTTTCGCGTCTTCAATCCGGTGCTGCAGGGCGAGAAGTTCGATCCCGACGGCGCTTACGTCTCAAAGTGGGTGCCGGAACTGGCGAAGCTGTCGCCAAAGTTCATTCATCACCCGTGGGACGCCACGCCGATCGAACTGCAAAGCGCGGGCATCGTGCTCGGCGACAATTACCCGGAGCCGATCGTCGATCACAAAGCCGCCCGCGAGCGCGCATTGGCGGCGTATCGGAAAACCAGAGCTTAGCTCCCCGGCGAGATATCCGGCTCGGCCTGCGGCTTGTTGACAAGAAACACGCCCGCGGCGGCAATCGCCATGCCGAAGATGCCGATCAGGTCCAGCCGCTCGTCGAACAGCACGAAGGCCATCACCGCCGTCACCGCGGGCACCAGATAAAACAGGCTCGCGACTTGCGTCGCGGCGGAATGACGGATCAGCCAGTACAGTACGCCGATGGAGCCGATCGACAGCGCAAACACCAGATAGCTGACGCCGAAAATGAATTGCGGCGTCCAGTGCACCACGCGATCCTCGAACAGGAACGCACCGGTTGCGAACACGATGCCGCAGGCGATGAACTGGATCATGTTGCCGGTGCGCCAGTCGATCGCGCCGCAATAGCGCTTCTGGTACAATGTGCCAAGTGTGATGCCGACCAGCGCGACGCTGACCGCGAAATAGCCCCAGCCGATGTCGCCTTCAATCGGCCGCTCATGCAACACCAGCAGGACGCCGAGCAATCCCAGCGCCAGACCGCCCCATTGCAGCGGCGTCACGCGCTCGCCAAGCCATCGGTTGGCCAGCGTCGAGGTCAGAATCGGCTGCAATCCCGGAATCAGCGCCGAGACGCCGACCGGCACATGCAGATGGAGGCCGACCGTCACACCGGTCAGATAAAAGCCGTGCACCAGAAGACCCGCGACGATGCTGTGCCCGATGCCCGCGCGGTCAGGCCATTTCGGACGCACAATCGCGGCGATCAGCAGCATGACGACCACGACGTAGATCATGCGGATGGTCAGGAATGTCAGCGGATCGGCTTCGTCGACCGAATATTTGGTGCCGATGAAACCGGAGCTCCACAGCACGACAAAGACCGCTGGCGCGGCGCGCGCAGCCAGTTTTTCAAAATTCTGATTCATTTGCGGAGGTGTTTGCCCCAGCCTATGCTGATATGGCAATCATCAAAAATGCGGGGGCCATCGACGCTTCATGCATGATACCAGACCCGACGCAAATCGCAGTTGCAGAAAGATCATCATGGACGTTCGCGCCGCCCTCGCCATTGCCGCCGGCAAGCCCCTCGAAGTCACCACTGTGCAGCTCGAAGGCCCTCGCGAGGGCGAGGTACTGGTGGAGATCAAGGCGACCGGCATATGTCACACCGATGAATTCACCTTGTCGGGCGCCGATCCGGAAGGACTTTTCCCTGCCATTCTCGGCCATGAGGGCGCGGGCATCGTGGTCGATGTCGGTAAGGCCGTGACCAGCGTCAGGAAAGGCGATCACGTCATTCCGCTCTACACCCCTGAATGCCGCCAGTGCCCCTCCTGCCTGTCGCGCAAGACCAACCTGTGCACCGCGATCCGCTCAACGCAGGGTCAAGGCCTGATGCCGGACGGCACCTCGCGCTTTTCGTTTGAGGGCAAGCCCGTGCATCACTACATGGGCACCTCCACTTTTGCCAACTACACTGTGCTGCCGGAAATCGCGGTAGCGAAAATCCGCGAGGACGCGCCCTTCGACAAGGTCTGCTACATCGGTTGCGGCGTCACCACCGGCATCGGCGCGGTGATCAACACCGCCAAGGTCGAGATTGGCGCGAAGGCCATTGTGTTCGGTCTCGGCGGCATCGGACTGAACGTGCTGCAGGGCTTGCGGCTGGCCGGCGCGGACATGATCATCGGCGTCGATATCAACAACGACCGCAAGGCGTGGGGCGAACGGTTCGGTATGACGCACTTCGTCAATCCGAAGGAGATCGGCAAGGATCTGGTCCCCTATCTCGTCGACATGACCAAGCAGGGTGCGGACCAGATCGGTGGCGCGGACTACACCTTCGATTGCACGGGCAACGTTACCGTGATGCGTCAGGCGCTCGAATCCTGCCACCGCGGCTGGGGCCAGTCGATCGTGATCGGTGTTGCGCCCTCGGGAGCCGAGATCGCGACCCGTCCATTTCAGCTTGTCACCGGCCGGGTCTGGAAAGGCACCGCGTTCGGCGGTGCGCGCGGCCGCACGGATGTGCCGAAGATCGTCGACTGGTACATGCAGGGCAAAATCCAGATCGATCCGATGATCACCCACGTGATGCCGCTTGCCGACATCAACAAGGGCTTTGACCTGATGAAGACGGGCCAGTCGATCCGCGGCGTGGTGACGTTCTAACCGACCCGTTGCGACAATTCGCAACCGTCGATACCCCGGCGGGCCGAGGCAGGAAGCTTGAGCCTTAACCCGCCGGAAACATCTGATACGTATATTTTCAGCATTTATTGGTGTTTTATTGCCGTGTCGGTTTTTGGCCAGCGGCAGCTGCTGTTGTCACAATCGATTAAAATCGGATTTTGCCATGAGCGCCAGCAATTCGCTCATCGAAGAGCTGCAAGTCGCGCTACGAAATGAATCGTCTGATCGCCGTCTTGAGACGCTTCGACGAGTCACATCGCTTTTTCTGGGTGATGCAGACCGCTACTCCGACCACCAAATCGCGGTTTTCGAACAGGTATTTCTGCAGCTCGTCGATCGGATCGAGAGCGGCGCCCTGTCCGAATTCAGCAACCAGTTCGCGGCGCTCGATTGCATCCCCGTCAAGGTCCTCAAACGGCTGGCTCACCACTACGACGTCGAAGTCGCCTCACCGGTCCTTTCGCGATCGCCACTGTTGACCACGGCGGACCTGATTGAAATCGCCTGCTCCGCCGGACAGCAACATCTGCTCGCGGTGGCGGGACGGCGCACGCTCGACGAAGACGTGACCGACGTTCTGCTCGACCGCGGCAACCGCGACGTCTGCTTTACCGTGGCGAGCAACGCGGGGTCGAAGATTTCGCCAGCCGGCTTCGGCAAGCTGATCGCGTCGTCTGAACGCGACGCGCTGCTGGCCGAGAAAACCGGTCTGAGGCCCGACCTGCCGCCGCATCGCCTCACCGAACTTATCAACAAAGCCGCCGACGCGGTCCGCAGCCGTTTGCTGGCGCTGGCGCCCGCATCCATGAAGGATGAAATCCGGCGTGCCGTCGCCGACGCTCAGGAGAGCGACAAGGCCGAGATGGAGAAGCCGCGCAATTTCGCATCGGCGGTGGAGATGGTCTGGCGCCTGAAGAAAAACAACGAACTCACCGAAGCCGTGCTGGCAAAATTCGCAACGGCCCGCCAGTACGAGGCAACGGTCGTCACCCTTGCCACGCTGGCGTCCGCGCCGGTCGACCTGATCCGGCCGCTGATACGATCGCACCGCAATGACGGACTGATCGTTGTCTGCAGGGCCGCCGAACTTGAGTGGGAAACCGCACGTGCGGTCATCATGAGTCGCTTCTTGTCGACAACGGATACCGACCTGGATGTGGCTCGCCTGAATTTTCGCCGGCTCTCGATATCTGCAGCGCAGCACATGCTTCGTTCCTGGCAGGGCAAAGGATCCTCGCGTGGCAGATCAATCCAGTAGCGGAAACCATGGAGAAATCACATGAGCTTTGATCAACGCAAAGCATCCCGGGTTGCGCTTGAAAGTGGCTGCATTAACGCGCGGATGATCGGCATCGACGGTACCTGGGCTCGCGATTGCGTGGTGAAGGACGCCTCATCGACCGGCGCTAAAATTACCGTCAAGGGATCGCTGGAGGGGCTTTCATTGCGTGAGTTCTTTCTTTCGTTATCCTCGACCGGGGCCGTCTACCGTCGTTGCGAGCTTGTCAGGGTCAGCGGCGACGAGATCGGCGTGCGCTTCCTGTCGCCGCGCGCATCGGGCAAGAACGGTCGGCCCAGCCCAGCCTAGCTGCAGCCCCGGCTGAACGTCACGCGCAGAAGACCGGAACTACAATGGCGCTTCGCTGTTTGATGTGAAGTCCCAATGTCATTGCGGCCCGCCGATGTCCGAGCGAAATTTGCATCCGATCGGACGGCAGCAGGCAGCCCGGGCGCTCGATGGCGCAAATTTTTTCCTCGCCGATGTCCGCGACGGATTAGGCCCCTACCTCGCGGTCTTTCTGCTTACCGAGAAACAGTGGGACGAGGCCAGCATCGGCTTTGTCATGACAATCGCAGCGGGCGCGGCGATTATCGCGCAGACACCGGCCGGCGCACTGGTCGATGCCACCAGAGCCAAACGCGGCGTGATGATTATTGCCGCGCTGTTCGTCACCCTGACTTCGATATTGCTGCCCTGGATGTCGAGCTTTCCAGCGGTTGCTTTGTCGCAAGGCATTGCGCAAGCCGGTTCAGCGGTTTTTGCACCCGCGCTTGCGGCCATCACGCTCGGCATTTTCGGACATCGCGGTTTCAGCAGGCGCATCGGCCGCAACGAGACTTTCAATCATATCGGCAACGCATTCGCCGCCGCCGCCGCCGGCGCAGCCGCCTATCGCTGGGGGCCGAGCGTGGTCTTCTATCTGCTGGCCGCCATGGCCGTCGGCAGTCTTTTTAGCGTGATCGCCATCCCCGCGCGTGCGATCGATCACCGGCTGGCGCGCGGGCTGAACGATCGCGTGGATGGAAACGAGGCGGACACAGCGCCGGGCAAGCCATCCGCCGTTTCAATCCTTCTGACCTGCCGTCCTCTGCTGATTTTCGCGATCTGTACTTTTCTGTTCCACCTTGCCAATGCAGCGATGCTGCCGCTGGTCGGCCAGAAGCTGTCCCTGCAGGACAAGAACATCGGCACCAGCCTGATGTCGGCCTGCATCGTGGCGGCCCAGATTGTCATGGTCCCGATGGCCCTCCTTGTCGGTGCGCGCGCTGACAAGTGGGGGCGCAAGCCGCTGTTTCTGGCCGCACTGGCCGTGCTTCCCCTGCGCGGCGCGCTTTACACCCTCTCCGACGACCCTTTCTGGCTGGTCGGGGTTCAGCTTCTCGACGGGGTTGGCGCCGGCATTTTCGGCGCGATCTTTCCGGTCATCATCGCGGACCTGATGCGAGGCACCGGTCATTTCAACCTCGCGCAGGGTGCGGTCATTACTGCGCAAGGAATCGGGGCGGCGCTCTCGACCACGCTCGCGGGGCTGATCGTGGTTCGATTCGGTTACAGCGCGGCGTTTGTGACACTCGGCGTGGTCGGCGCCGCTGGCGCCGTCCTGTTCATGCTGACAATGCCGGAAACGGGACCGCACGCGGGTACGGGAGATGACGATTGCGCTTTCACTCGGCAGGAGCATCCGATCCGTGGTATGGCCTGAGAGTGACCTCCGCCTTCCCGCCTACGCACAGGATGCACAGCATGAAGTCTCTCGTCACCGTCGCCTGGATCGCTACCGTTGGCCCCATGCTTGGCATGACAACGGCCTTCGCGCAGGCGCAGGCCCTTCAGCCCAGTTTCGATTGCGCGAAAAGCCAGAACGCGGTCGAAAAACTGATCTGCTCCAACAGCGCGCTCACGATGCTTGACCGGGAGTCCGCACGCCTGTTCAACCTTGCGCGCGCCGACAGTAAATCTGACAGCAGGCTGACGGTCAGCCAGAACGCGTGGCTCAGGCAGCGCAATGATTGCGCGTCGTCGACAGACAAGGAGCGTTGCATCGCTGAATCCTACGTCCGGCGGATCGCCGTTCTCATGCAGGAATATCCCGCCGCGCGCGCGTCGAAGGACGGCGTCAGCACCGGCCCCTTCACCGCGACGTGCGAGGGCGATCACACGCCGCTCAATGTGACGTTCGTAAACAGCAATCCCTCCTTTGCACATGTCAGCACCGGAAACATTTCCGTCGTGCTGAAGCAGGCACTGTCCGGTTCCGGAGCCAGATATGAGGCACAATATCCCAAGGGCCAGGCGCGTTTATGGAACAAGGGCGACACCGCCCAAATCGCGCTGCCGGGCGGCAAGGATATGAGCTGCGTGCTAAAGCCGGTGCAGTAGCAATTACGAACGATGCACCGCCGAGCCGTTGCGCAGGCACACCGCCCCCTGGCCGTTTTCGCTCAGGCAAAACTCCACGCCCGCCTTTTGCATGACCGCACGAATTTTCGCGAGCGCAACGTCCGAATTGCTGGACACGCCATCGAATTCCTCGATCCGTCGCAGAACGGCTGCGGAGACCTCCGACGCCTCTGAAAGATCCTTCACCGACCAGTTGAGAATACCCCGGCCGCCCCGGATCAGCGCGCCGGTCAGCGTCGGCGGCGCTGAACAGCCGGCGTTCTGCTCCGAAGCCAAATTCAAGCTCAGCCCAAGCCACTCGACGACGCTTCCCTCGCGATTGAACACGGGCGCAATGCTGGACCGTGCGAGTGCTCCCTCAGGTGTGCGGTGCTCAAGTGAAAAAGCGGCGCGGTTGGCATTGGCCTTTTGAAGTATATCCTGAAGACGGAGCGCGTCCTCCGGATCGCTCAACAATCGCCCGGCAACGTCAGCAAGTTGCTCGCCCGGACCAAGAACGCCTCCGCTTCCTCCGGACGCGCACTTCGCTGCCTGTGTGATTGACTGGAGGCGATGTTCCAGCAACTCCAGGCGCATCGACTCCTCGCGCGATGACGTGATGTCCACGACCAGCCCGATCAGGCGTTCCGGCTTGCCGTCATGATCCATCAGAACCTCCGTCGATGACGAGAGCCAGCGAACCCGACCGTTTTTCCAGATGATGCGGAACTGCCGATCGAGCGGCAGTCCCTGCTGTATGGCACGCTCCAGTGAGTTGGGCGGTCGCCGGTCTTGCGGATGGGTCATGCTCTCGACCAACGCGCGCGTCGGCTCGACGGCGCCCGGCGCGAAACCGAACAGAGCAAACATCCCGCCCGACCAGAGCAGCCGGTCTTGCGCGATATCCCAGGAAAAAAGACCAGCGCCGAGCTTTTCTTCCAAAAATCGAAGGGTATCCCGATGACCGAAATTTCCATCAAAAAGTATCAGCAAGCGCCGCACCCCGGAAAGCGAGTCGCACGAGAATCACTTTTTCATGCCACTGAATGCTGTTCGGGACAATTGGCGAGAAGCCTAATCAGGCGATCAAGCTGCTGTCTGCCCGGCCAAAGCGGTTCCAAGCCACCCCGCAAACGCTGAGCGAACCGTCTCGGGAAGATTGAAAGTCACCCGAATTCCGTCCCGATCGGCATCGTTGACGGTGAAACTCAGTTCATGCCGCAGGCCAGCAATTCGCATCCGGCTTTTGTCACCGGCGCGAAGGTCAGCTGCCGAGGTGAAGAAGGCTCCTGCCTCGGAGATGTTCTCCAGTCTGCCCTCCACCCACCCGCCCTGACGCGAATGGACTTCAACATGCGCGTCGATCGACAGGCGGGGGAGCTGACGGCGATCCACATCTGAACTTGAGGTTCGGACAATTCTGGTCAATGACGACCTGAGGGTCAGAAGATTGTCGTCGACGCCGCGGATCGACGTCCGAACTTCCGACGCCTTGACCGACACCGAGGCTGCAGCATCGTTGACGGCCTCAATCTTCTCCGAAATCTGGCGGGTCGCTTCAGCCGACAAGCCGATATTGCGCGCGATTTCGGTGGCAACGGCGCTCTGCTGTTCGATCGCAGAAGAAACCGCAAGAGATATCTGCTCCATCTCCGCGATGTTGCCGGTGATGTGATTGACAGCGCCGACGGCCTGCCGCGTAACGTCCTGTATGTCGCCGATCAACTGCCCGATCTCACCGGTCGAACGCGCGGTTTGAACGGCAAGGTTTTTGACCTCAGACGCCACCACCGCAAAGCCCTTTCCCGCTTCGCCTGCACGCGCCGCTTCGATTGTCGCGTTGAGCGCGAGCAGATTTGTCTGGGCCGCGACGCCTTCGATCAGTTTGGTCACATCTGCAACGCGAGATACCACGCCAGTCAAAGACTCGATGGTACGCTGCGCGTCGGCGGCCGCTGCAACAGCGGTCTGCGTCTTATCGTTCGAGCGGGCTACCTGTGATGAAATCTCGGCAATCGATGCCGATAACTCCTCGGCCGCGGCGCTGACTGCCTCGGCATTCCTCAGGGCCTCATGGGAGGCCATTGCGACATCGCCCGCCCTGCCCGACAAGCCTTCGGCCAGCGTATTCAGCCCGTCGGATACGGCGATGATATCGAGCGAAGCCTTTGCAACGCTGTCGACCGACGTCTGCGTTTCCATTTCCACAGTCTGGGCCATGCCGCGCAACGCATCGCGTTTGAGTATTTCAGCTTCTTCCGCCAGCCTGTCCTGCTCTTCGCGCAATTTGTTGTTTTCGATCGCGCTTGACTTGAAGATCGTTAGTGACGCCGCCATTGCGCCAAGTTCGTCGCGACGGCCCTCGGATGGGATTTTAACATCGAGCTGTCCGAGCGAAAGGTCTTTCATCGTGCGCGTCATCGCCACGATCGGCTTGATGACAGCACGATTGAAGAACCAGAACCCTGCGACTGCTACCAGAATGAGCGTGATGCCAACCCCCCAAACAAAACGCATGTCCGACGACACGCGCTCGTCGGCGTATTTTTCCAGCTTCGCGTTGCCGTCGTTTGCATTCTGCACGACAGCATCAATCACCGCGCGATGCTCGTTATAAAGAGTTGCGATGTGTGAGTAAGACGTTGCAGCAAGTTGCATATCACGCCGCTGCAGCGCAGGTAAAAATTCCTTGTTCAGAACGTTCCAGAATTGCTCGACCAGTTCGTCCGATTTAACAGTCAGCATTGACTTGATCTTCGCGGGGAGATTGGATTTTTTCCAGTAATCGAGGCGGTCCTGATAATCCTTTTCCAACTGCTGCAGCTTGGCGGCGTGCTCGGCGAATTGATCGGGATGCTGCAAAATCAACGTCGTCTCGAGATAGGCTTCGATCACGTATTCTGGCGGCGGCAGGATGTCCGCCACGAGGTCGTTTCCGAGTTTGATCTGGTTATAAAGTGGTCCGCCCACCCGTAACCCGTTGAGGGTCGAAATGGCGGACCACAGCACTGTGCCGAAGCCCGCGACGATAAGAATGCCGAAGATGAAAATTGCTTTGGAGATAGTGAGGGATGGGCGGACCATAGAGTTGCAGCTCCAGAGAAAGCGGCATAACGCCACTGCTTCGAAATTTACCTCCGAACGATTGCCCGCCAATTAAACTAAATTGCTGGAAATACTTACGTTTAAGCGCAAAATTTGTCGATGCGGCAACCGCCGCCCGTCATGTGCGCAAAATTGCTGGGGCGGATTTGACGGCTTAGAATCTGCTGCGAAGCGCAGTCAGAATTCGTCAGGGCACGGGTCCACGATCTTCCACAAATCGGGACCATTCTTGATCTTCTTCATGTCGATGGTCAGGCCGCCATTCTCGGCGAGCCAGTCTTTCACCGGCTGAGGATAGTAGGACATCAACTCCGATGTCCCCTCCGCGCTCGTCACCTTGATGCCAAAAGTGAAAGCCTTGTCGTAATAGGCCTGGTGCAGGCCGATGCTGGCGCGCGGCGTTGCGCAGATCTTGGCATTGGGCACGATGCCGAACACCAGCGTGCACGCCGAATTACAAATGCCATCGATAATAACGCGCTCGCCACGCTCGCGAATGCGCTCATACCTTGCCTTGTATTCCTCGACATAGCCGCCATGATCGCGGGTGATACGCAGATCGGCATGCGCCGGTGCGACAGCCCCCAACAAGACCGCCAAAGCGAAAAGAATGCGTCCCCGCATTGAAAAAACAGTCCACCCCGAAGCACCTAACGTCCGACGATAGACAATCCCAAGACTCTGGCGGGACTGTGGTTGGATCGCGTTAAACATGCTTTCGCCGAATGGTGAGCCAAGCCCCTGTTTTGGCGTGAGAAATTGTGCTGAGGGGCCACCCACACTGGCGCTGTAGGGTTAATAGATCGTTTTTGAATGATCCGTTGTTTGCAGATTTCGATCAAATTTTCCGAAAGTTCTGCCTGATAGCGATTTGGTCATGATTTCAGGGAGGTTCCTATGGCCGTCTTCAAACGGGAAGCGCGCAAGCCGCGTCACCAAACAACGCTTCAAGTCTGGCTCACGCTCGACGGCGGCTTCGCCAAGCGTCGCTGCACCGTGCTTGATCTTTCGGTGACCGGCGCTCGCCTGCAGGTCGCGAACGGCAACAAGCTCGGTAACAAAATCGCGCTGGCGTTGACCAATGATGTGCGCAAGCTCACGCCGTGCCGCTTGATCTGGCAAAAGGGCGATCAAATCGGTGTGGAGTTTGTCGCCGCCGCCTGACATCGGGCTTCGCGGGCGTGGTCGATTTGGCGTTGCGGTCGAGATACCCGAGCGCTGCCTTCTCAACATATTCGTCGAAAAGGGAATGCCAACGACGCCCTTCTCCGGCGTGTTGACGTACTGACCGTCGATCTTGAAATCCTCTTTGGGCGCCTCGCCAGCATTGACCGGCTCGGCATGGCGTGCAGCCGGACGGTACCGACGGCAGTAATTCGGCGCGCATAATGCGAGCCGCCTTTGATGACCTTGCGAGGGATTCTGACTTCAGGCTGGTTAGGGTCGTAACTTGCATCTTCACTGCCGCCGCGTGGATTCTGCGGGATGCAGCAAGCCTTCTTGGCGTCCGCGAAATGCTTGGTCGTGTACCCATCGGTGGTCCACTTCAAGACATTGCCAATCATGTCGTAGATCCATATCCGTTTGGCGGATATGACTTCACTGGCGACGTGCGTTCGTAACCGTCACTCGCCAGGCTTTCATGGGGAAATGAACCTTGCCATGTATTGCAAGATGTTTTCCGCCGGGATTCAATTCATCACCCCATGCATACTCAGCGCAGTCGAGTCCGCCACGCGCTGCGAACTCCCATTCGGCTTCCGCCGGCCATGCCGCAGCAGCGTTCAGGTAGCAGCCTTGGCGAGGAATGCGCGCTCGAAACTCGCCAGATCCTGGCCGGACAAATCGCAGACCGCGACATAGATTAAATTTCCGTCGGTCCAGCTTCGCACGCGATAGCCGTCGACAACCTCCTCCGGGATCGGGCGGCCCGCCCGCAGAACC
>JAIENY010000086.1 GCA_019750915.1 Xanthobacteraceae bacterium | reverse complement strand
TATATTTCAGTTTATTAAGTCGTATTTTGGCGTAGTTTCGGATACGCCCGGATGGGTAAAAATCATTCCCACTCGATTGTGCCTGGCGGCTTCGAGGTGACGTCGTAGACCACGCGGTTGACGCCTTTCACCTCGTTGATGATGCGGGTCGCGGTCATGCCGAGGAATTTCATATCGTAGGGATAGAAGTCTGCGGTCATGCCGTCGGTCGATGTCACGGCACGTAAACCGACCACATATTCGTACGTTCGCCCATCACCCATCACGCCTACCGTCTTGACCGGCAGCAATACGGCGAAAGCCTGCCAGATGGTGTCGTAAAGACCGGCGCGGCGAATTTCCTCGATGTAGATCGCGTCCGCCTGACGCAGGATGTCGAGTTTCTCCGGTGTGATCTCGCCGGGGCAACGGATCGCTAGTCCCGGCCCGGGAAATGGATGACGGCCAACGAACACATCCGGCAGGCCAAGCTCACGGCCGAGCGCCCGCACCTCATCCTTGAACAGTTCGCGCAGCGGCTCGACCAGTTTCATTTTCATGCGCGCGGGCAAACCGCCGACGTTGTGGTGCGACTTGATCGTGACAGACGGACCACCTGTGAACGAGACGCTCTCGATCACGTCCGGATAGAGCGTCCCCTGCGCAAGGAAGTCTGCGCCACCGATCTTTTTTGCTTCTTCATCGAACACGTCGATAAACAGCTTGCCGATAATCTTGCGCTTCTGTTCGGGGTCGGAAACGCCTGAAAGCTCTTTCAGGAAAAGCTTCGAAGCATCAACATGTACGAGCGGAATATTGTAGTGATGCCGGAACAGATCGACGACTGTCTCGGCTTCCGCCATTCGCAACAGCCCGTGATCGACAAACACGCAAGTCAGCCGGTCGCCAATCGCCTCGTGGATCAGAACAGCAGCCACCGCAGAATCGACGCCGCCCGAAAGACCGCAAATCACGCGGCCGTTGCCGACCTGCGCGCGGATCTTTTCGATCGCCTCATCGCGGAAGGCGCGCATCGTCCAGTCGCCCTTGAGGCCGGCGACCTTGCGCACAAAATTGCGGATCAACTTGGCACCATCCGGCGTGTGCACAACCTCCGGGTGGAATTGCATCGCATAGAACTTGCGCTCGTCGTCGGCAATCACGGAGATCGGGGATCCCGGAGCCTTCGCGACGCCGCGAAAGCCCTCCGGCAGCTTGGTAACCCGGTCACCGTGACTCATCCACACCTCGTAACGACCGCCCTTTTCCCAGACGCCGTCGAACAATGTGCAATCGTCGGTGACTTCAATGGTGGCGCGGCCGAACTCGCGATGATGCCCGCCCTCGACCGTCCCCCCCAGCTGCTGCGCCATGGTCTGCTCGCCATAACAGATGCCGAGCACTGGCACGCCCGCGGTAAGAACCGATAATGGTGCGGACGGCGCGTTATCGTCGAGAACGGAGGCTGGCCCGCCGGACAGGATCACGGCCTTGGGCTTCATGCTCGCGAACGCCTCTTCGGCCTTTTGAAACGGCACGATCTCGGAATAAACGCCCTCTTCCCGCACCCGGCGCGCGATGAGCTGGGTGACCTGCGATCCAAAATCGACGATGAGAATCTTCTCGTGCAAATTCTTATTGTTCGCTCCCGCCACATCGGGCGTCGCGGAGGCGGTCTGGCTGTGTGCTGTCATGGTCAGGAAATACGCGACCGCAACGCTCGCCGCAATGCCGGAAAAGCATTTATCGGCCGGATTTCAAGCCCCGGTCCGCCTCAGGATGCTGACGAAAAAACCGTCCGTTCCCGTCCGTAGCGGCGTCATCAAAAGCCCCTCGTCCGACAGGCGAACTGCCTCACCGAATGCGGCAGCCTTGTCACCGAGAGCACCGATTACTTCGCGCGGGGACACCACCGTGAAGCCCGAATGACGGCCCATAAATGCCCTGACTTGCTGGTTGTTTTCCTGCGGCAGCACCGAACATGTGATGTAGGCGATCCGCCCCCCGGGCTTGACCATAATTACTGCACGATCAAGCACTTCGACCTGATCTTTCACACGAATTTCAAGCGCGCCGGGTCGTATCCGCCATTTCGCATCGGGATTGCGGCGCCAAGTTCCTGTCCCGGTGCACGGCGCGTCAACGGCGACGAGGTCGGCTGAAGCGTTGATGTCCGCGAGGGCAACCTCCGCCCCCCGCGGGGCGCGGACATCGGCATTGTGAACTCCTGCACGGGACAGACGCTCATGAATTGGTGCCAGCTGGCGCTTGTCACGGTCGGTCGCGATCAGTCGCCCCTTGCCCTGCATCATCGCCGCCAGAGCAAGTGTCTTGCCTCCGGCTCCGGCACAAAGATCAATCACCTGCTCGCCCGGCTTCGCCTGTGTGAACAACGCGGCAAGCTGCGAACCCTCATCCTGAACTTCAACGCCGCCTTTGACGAAAATCTCTTCGGAATGAACGCCCGGATTGCGGGCGTCGGCCGGAAGATCGATACGCAGCCCCATCGGCGACCAGGCCGTCGGCCGGGCTCCAAGATAATCCAGCGCGGCGAGCGCCTTCTCCGGCTTCGACTTCAGCGTGTTGACGCGAAGATCAAGCGGCGCGCGACGTGCCATCGCCGCCGTTTCCGCCACCCTGTCGTCGCCGAACACATCCGTCAGATAAGGATCGAGCCATTCCGGGTAATCGCCCGCTACGTACGGAGCGGCGTCGGCCAGCGTCGACGACGTCAGAGCCTTGCGTTCGTGATCGTTCAGCGGCTCCGGCGCGAACCGCTCGCCGGAAAACATTGAAGCGATCTCGTCCACGCCGAGGCCACGCTCGAGTTTCAGCATACCGAGCACCCGGCCACGCGGCGTGTCTTCATCAAGCAGATAGGCGCTCGATGCACGCCGACGCAGCACGTCGAACACAAGGCCGGAAATCGCCGCTCGATCGCCTGAGCCGGCAAACCGATGGGCTGTGCCCCAGTCCTTCAGCGCATTCTGTGCCGGGGTGCGTTGCGTGTCGATCGTACCGAGAACCTCAATCGCGGCGGAAAGCCTTGCGGCGGGCGTCATATGAACCTTTCAAGAAGCGATCCTACCACCAGAACGGAAACAGGATATGGACGGCGAAATAGACCCACATCGCCAGCAGCACCAGTGCACCGGCGACGAAGAACGACGATCCCCGTGAGGCGGTCGCGCCGACGAACAGACCGGCGTGAAAGATCTGAACGACGACAAAAACCCACGACAGCAGCACCAGAATAAGATCGGCATGCCGCAGCGTAATGGCATACGCCACAAGGACATAGAAGAGCGTGTGCAGATGGTAGTTGAACGAACCTTCAGTCTCCGGCGGACCACCGGAGAGCGACAGCTTCCGTCCCGTCCAGAACACAACCGCGAAGCTCAAGGCCACCAGCACAAAAACAGGCAGCAGAATATTCTGATAAAGCATGCATGGACTCCAATGAAATCAAAAGCAGGCGGCGTGTCGCCGCCACACTGATAATTTCACCAAAGCGAAATTGTTCGCATGCCAAGCGGATTTAGCCGCCGCCCGGATAATTCGGGCTTTCGCGGGTGATCGTCACGTCATGCACGTGACTCTCGCGCAGGCCAGCCCCAGTAATACGAACGAACTCCGCCTTGGCATGAAAATCGTTCAGGGTCTTGGCGCCAACATAGCCCATCGCCGCACGAAGGCCGCCTGCGAGCTGATGCAGCACCGCAGCCACTGGTCCCTTATACGGGACCTGTCCTTCAATGCCTTCCGGGACCAGCTTGAGCGTGTCCTTGATGTCCTGCTGGAAATAACGATCGGCCGAACCACGTGACATCGCCCCAACCGAACCCATCCCGCGATAGGCCTTGTACGAGCGCCCCTGCCACAAGAAAACTTCGCCGGGCGTCTCGTCGGTGCCTGCCAGAAGCGAACCGACCATCGCAACATCCGCACCAGCCGCGAGCGCCTTGGCAAGATCGCCGGAATATTTGATGCCGCCGTCCGCGATGACGGGAATCTTGGCCTTCTTGGCAGCCTCGACCGAATCCATGATCGCGGTGAGCTGTGGCACGCCAACGCCCGCGACAATGCGCGTGGTGCAGATCGAGCCCGGACCGATGCCGACCTTGATCGCGTCCGCTCCAGCATCGATCAAGGCCTGGGTGCCTTCCCTGGTCGCAACGTTGCCGGCAATGACCTGAACCGCATTTGACAGCCGCTTGATCCGGTTGACGGCGTCGAGCACGCGCTGCGAATGACCGTGCGCGGTATCAACCACCACAACATCAACGCCAGCGTCGATCAGCAACTCTGTCCGCTCGAAGCCGCCATCGCCAACCGTCGTAGCGGCAGCGACGCGCAGGCGGCCCTGCTCATCCTTCGAGGCCAGCGGATAGGCTACCGCCTTCTCGATATCCTTCACCGTAATGAGGCCAACGCAGCGATACTGGTCATCGACGACCAGAAGCTTTTCAATGCGATGCTGGTGAAGCATGCGCTTGGCCTCGGTCTGGTTAACGCCCTCGCGCACGGTAATCAGGTTCTCGTGCGTCATCAGCTCCGAGACTTTCTGATCCATATTGGTGGCAAAGCGCACATCGCGGTTGGTCAGGATTCCGACCAGCTTTCCCGGGTGGCCATTGCCACCGCCGGTCACGACAGGAATGCCCGAGAAGCCGTGGTCCTTCATCAAGGCCAGCGCATCGGCCAATCTCGCATCAGGTCCGATCGTGAGCGGGTTCACAACCATGCCGGACTCATACTTTTTCACTTGCCGAACCTGTGCCGCCTGTCCCTCAGGATCGAAGTTGCGATGGATGACGCCGATGCCGCCGGCCTGCGCCATGGCAATCGCCATCTGCGCCTCGGTGACGGTGTCCATCGCCGACGCAATGATCGGGATATTGAGCGGCGTCGAACGGGTGAGATATGTGCGGATATCGGCGTCGGAGGGCATTACCTCGGAAAGGCCCGGCTTCAGCAGCACGTCGTCAAACGTAAATGCCTCGCGGATCACCTTGTCTTGCACGGACGCCATTGCCATTCCCTCCAGCAGCGTTGAGGCTGCGCTATCAGACATACCGATGTGCGACAATCCAGCGACGCCATGGCGTTGCTCTCGAATCGTGCCCGTCAGTGGGGTTGGCGGTGGTCGATAGCACGTGACTGGTGCGTTTCAAAGCGTTTCCCACACTTTTCAGGGCCTTTAAACGCACGGATTCGTCCCCAAATACGAGCTGCTGTGCCGGAACGGCGGGATCACAGCGAGTTTATTGATCCCCCACGTGAGCATGTCCTAAGCGGTATTGTCCCACGATTCACCCTGCGCGCGCAGTCATCCGGTTTCAATTCGAATGCAGAAAGAACGTTTGATCCCCCTGATCGTCGCCTGTGCGCTGTTCATGGAAAACATGGACTCGACGGTGATTGCGACCTCGCTACCCGCGATCGCAAAAGACATCGGGACCAGTCCACTGACGCTGAAACTCGCGATCACCTCCTACCTGCTTTCGCTGGCCGTGTTCATTCCGGCGAGCGGATGGACCGCCGACCGTTTTGGCGCGAGGACTGTATTCAGCAGCGCCATTGCGGTCTTCATGATCGGTTCAATCGGCTGCGCACTGTCAAACTCGATCGACGGGTTCGTGATCGCCCGCATCGTGCAAGGCCTCGGCGGCGCGATGATGACCCCGGTCGGCCGCCTAGTCCTGCTGCGAACCATCGACAAGAGCGCACTGGTCAATGCCATGGCGTGGGTGACCGTGCCCGCGCTGGTCGGCCCGGTCATCGGGCCGCCGCTCGGCGGATTCATCACCACCTACTTTTCCTGGCACTGGATTTTCCTGATCAACATTCCGATCGGCATTCTCGGCATCTACATGGCGCTGAAATTCATCGATCCGATCAGAAGCGATAATCCAGAACGCTTCGATCTTGTCGGAATGGCACTCGCCGGTCTTGGCGTGGCCGGTCTTGCTTTCGGCCTGTCGGTCGCCGGCCTTGGCCTGTTGCCGTGGCCGATTGTCGGGGGCCTTATCGCGGGCGGTGCTGTTTCGATGATCTTGTATCTACAACACGCCAAGCGCACCGATTCACCCGTGCTTGATTTCTCACTGCTGAAACTGGATACGATGCGCGCCAGCCTCGGCGGCGGCTTCTTGTTTCGCATGGGTATCGGCGCGCTGCCGTTCCTGTTGCCGCTGATGATGCAACTCGGGTTCGGCATGTCGCCGTTCCGATCTGGTCTTGTAACATTTGCCTCCGCCGTGGGCGCCATGGGCATGAAGACGCTGGCGGCGCGCATCATCAAGACGTTTGGTTTTCGTCAGGTCATCCTGATCAATGTCTGCATGGCGTCGATCTCGCTCGCGGCCTGCGCGCTGTTCACGCCATCAACGCCTCTCCTGCTGATCATGTTCGTGCTCATCGTCGGAGGCTTCTTCCGTTCACTGCAATTCACCGCGATCAACACACTCGGTTATGCCGATGTTGAACCCGACCAGATGAGCCGCGCGACGACGCTCGCCAGCGTCAACCAGCAACTTGCAATTTCAGCCGGCGTTGCGGCCGGTGCCTTTATTCTGGAGGCAACGTTGTCGTTGCGTGGCACGGAGCAACTGACGGCCAGCGACTTCTGGCCCGCTTTCCTTATCGTGGCACTGATCTCGTTTTCTTCATTCTGGTCGTTTTATCGATTGCCCGCCGACGCCGGCCACCAGGTATCAGGGCAGAAGGTCACAACGCTCGAAGGGCCCAGGGCCGCCGAGGCTGTTACCAACGAATCCACGGCGGATGCGCGTGACCAGCGGCTTGGCTAGCTCTGCTCGGAGAAGCCCCGAAAGCCGGTCGCGAGCACGTACCGCTCGGACGAATCCTGCCGGCTGGCCGCCGGCTTGACATGCCGCACCGTCGCAAAGTTGCGTTTTAGTTCCGCCTGCAAACTCGCATCCGCGCCACTCTGGAGGACCTTCGCAATAAACGTCCCGCCCGGCTTCAGGATTTCGGTGGCAAACGCGGCCGCACTCTCGACAAGGCCGATAATTCGCAACTGATCGGTCTTGCGATGCCCTGTGGTGTTGGCTGCCATGTCGGACATAACAACGTCCGCGCCACCGCCCAGCATCGCGCGCAATTTCTCCGGCGCAGTGTCGGTCAGAAAGTCGAGTTGCGCAAAGGTGACTCCGGGGACTTCTCCCATCTCAAGAAGATCGATAGCGACAACCTTGCCCGTGCCGCTCTCCGCGCCGACGCGCTTTGCCGCGATCTGGCTCCAGCCGCCGGGCGCAGCGCCGAGATCGACCACCGCCAGACCCTGCTTCAGAAAGCGGTATTTGTCGTCCATCTCGCGCAATTTGAAGGCGGCACGTGAGCGGAACCCTTCGCGCTTCGCCTGCGCCACATAAGGATCGTTCAGCTGGCGCTCGAGCCAGAGTTTCGAGGACAGCTTGCGTTTGCCGCCGGTCTTAACCGTGACGTGCAGCCGCCCCGTGGTGTCCTTTGCCATTTCTCGCCTTGATCCAATGCCGTCCGGTTACGCGCTGTGGATATAACCATCTTCGCGCATCATTTCGACCAGCATTCCCTCCCGCAGACCGCGATCTGCAACCCGCAGGCGCGGCAGCGGAAAAGCCAAGCGGATCGCGTCAAGAATAGCGCAGCCCGCAAGAACCAGATCGGCGCGTTCGGCTCCAATACAAGCATTATCGGCGCGCTCATGGTAGGTCATGGCCACGAGCTTATCGATCGCACCCGTGACGTCGCGCTCACTCATCCATAAACCGTCAATCCGCCGGCGGTCATAGCGAGGCAGGCCGAGGAAAACGCCGGCAACCGTGGTCACAGTCCCCGAGGTGCCGAGCAGATGCATTCCGCCGAGATCCCCGGCCTGTTCTGCAGCGAACGGAGCAAGGTGTCGTGCGACTTCATCCACCATGGCTCTGTAGGACTCGGAAGAGACGTCAACGCCTCCGAAATGCTCCGCCAATGTCACCACACCGAGCGGCAGCGAGATCCATCCGCCCTTCAGGGGAGCGGCGCCGAGATCGCCATTGGGTCGCGCGATCCGCATCACCTCGGTCGAGCCGCCGCCAATATCAAACAGGATTGCGCCGGTTGCTTCCTCGTCAAGCAGAGGCGAGCAACCTACCGCGGCCAGCGACGATTCAGTCTCGCGATCGACGATTTCAAGAGCGATCCCGGTATCCGATTTGATACGGCTGAGAAACGCCTCCGAGTTGTCCGCCGCGCGGCAGGCCTCTGTTGCGATCGTGCGTAAGCGTTTTGCGCCGCGTGTGTAGATCTTGTCCCGGCAAACGGACAGCGCCCCGACAGCACGCTCAATCGCCGCATCACTGATGCGGCCGGTTGAAACGATACCCTCACCAAGACGGATAATGCGGGAAAAGGAATCGATCACGCGAAAGCCGCCAGCACACGGCCGCGCGATCAAGAGCCGGCAATTGTTTGTGCCAAGGTCAATCGCGGCATAGCCGGGCGCCGATGCGAACTGCGCCGCCGCGACGTCCTCTGTCAGCAGCCCTGTGCCAAGCGCATCGCCGGCACATGGCTGTCCTTTGTCCGCCATGC
The DNA here is from genome assembly GCA_019750915.1 of Xanthobacteraceae bacterium. GTDB lineage: Bacteria > Pseudomonadota > Alphaproteobacteria > Rhizobiales > Xanthobacteraceae > Afipia. The sequence continues at coordinate 17,439 of JAIENY010000086.1, read as the reverse complement.
GAATCCAAATCTGTGCTTTTGAAGCCGAAAATCGTATTCGCACCAAACCTATCAGCGCAGCCCCATAGGGCGCAACAAGCTCCTTGGAACCGTATCAAATGGGTTGGAATGACATGCTTTCTTCCCGCACGACCCGGAGCGTGATATCGCACTGCGGTATGGATCGGTCTCGCTGGTTGAACTTCACATGATGCGAATTTATGTCGATGCAGACGCCTGCCCGGTTAAGGATGAGATTTACCGGGTGGCGCAGCGTCATGGCTGGCCTGTCAGCGTGGTGGCGGGTAATTTCATCCGAATCCCGAATGATCCAATGATTGAGCGTATCGCCGCCGGTTCAGGTATGGACGCCGCCGACGACTGGATCGCAGAGCGTGCAAAAACGGGCGACATCGTGATCACGTCTGACGTGCCGTTGGCCAGCCGTTGCGTGAAAAGTGGCGCCGAAGTGATCGCACCGAATGGAAAGCCGTTCAGCGAGGAAACGATCGGGTTGACCTTGGCAGTGCGAAACCTCATGACCGATCTGCGCTCCACCGGCGAGATCACCGGCGGCCCGCGAGGCTTTTCCCCGCGTGACCGCTCGGCCTTTCTCGGAGCGCTGGACCAAACGATTCGCCGCATCACACGTAGTCAGCAGCAGACACCGTAATTCATGGCTCCCCTGATCCAGCTCAAAGATATCGCCCTGACCTTCGGCGGCACGCCGCTCCTGACCAGTGCCGAACTATCGGTCGAAGCGGGCGAGCGAATCTGCCTGATCGGACGCAACGGTTCAGGGAAATCGACCCTGCTTAAAATCGTTGCGGGCATCATCGAGCCGGATCGCGGCACGCGCTTTGTGCAGCCGGGCGCCACCGTGCGATATTTGCCGCAGGAGCCTGATTTTGCGAACTACACGACCACGCTCGGCTATGTCGAAGCCGGACTGCATCCGGGCGACGATAGCTATCAGGCGCGTTACCTGATCGAACAACTCGGACTCACGGGCGAGGAAAATCCCGCAAATCTTTCCGGCGGCGAAGCGAGGCGCGCTGCTCTGGCGCGCGTGCTGGCCCCCTCACCGGACATTCTGCTGCTCGACGAGCCGACCAACCATCTCGATCTCACCACCATCGAATGGCTGGAGCGCGAACTTAACTCCCGGCGCGGTGCGTTGGTGATGATCAGTCACGACAGGCGCTTTCTTTCCAATCTGTCGCGCGCGACGGTCTGGCTCGACCGCGGCGAAACGCGCAGGATCGAGAAGGGATTCAGTGCCTTCGAGACATGGCGCGACGAAATCCTCGCCGAAGAAGAACGCGAACAACATAAGCTCGATCGCAAGATCGTGGCCGAAGAACATTGGCTGCGATACGGCGTATCGGGACGTCGCAAACGCAACGTCAAGCGGCTGGGCAACCTGCATGAACTGCGTGGCCAGCGCCGCGATTACCGAGGCGCCACAGGCAAGGCCACGCTCACCGCGACGGAGGCCGATGCTTCCGGAAAGCTCGTGATCGAAGCCAAGCACATCATGAAGTCTTTTGGTGAGCGGCGGATTGTCGATGACTTCTCAACCCGTGTCGCACGTAGTGACCGTGTCGGTATTGTCGGTCCAAATGGAGCGGGCAAGACCACGCTGATCAATATCCTGACCGGCGCCGAGCCTCCGGATTCGGGGATCGTGCGTCTAGGCGCCAACATCGAGATGGCCACGCTCGACCAGCACCGTGAAAGCCTGGATCCCAAATCCACATTGGCCGAGGCCCTCACCGGCGGCCGCGGCGATACGGTGATGGTCAACGGCAAACCGAAACATGTCGTCGGCTATATGAAGGACTTCCTATTCTCGCAGGAGCAGGCGCGAACGCCGCTTGAAGTGCTGTCCGGCGGCGAACGCGGACGGCTGATGCTGGCGCGCGCCCTGGCGAAAGCCTCGAATCTTCTGGTACTCGACGAGCCGACCAACGATCTCGACCTCGAGACGCTCGATGTTCTGGAAGAAATGCTTGGAGACTATGACGGAACGGTGATTCTGATCAGCCACGACCGTGACTTCCTCGATCGCGTCGTGACATCGGTGATCGTGCCTGAGGGCCAAGGACGCTGGATCGAATACGCCGGCGGTTACAGCGACATGCTCACGCAGCGCGGCAGTGATCTGAAGGAAAAAACCGTCAAGGGGACACAGCAATCCGGCAAAGAAGCGAAGACGGCTACGTCCTCTTCGGCTCCTTCCGCCGCCGCGCGCCGGCGGCTGTCCTTCAATGAGAAACACGCACTCGAGACACTGCCGAAATCGATGGAAAAATTACGGCGCGACATCGCCAGGCTGCAGCAACAGCTCGACGATCCCACACTCTACACACGCGACCGAAAGACTTTCGATACGTCCTCCGCCGCACTGACAAAGGCGCAAAACGACCTGGACACGGCTGAAGAGAAGTGGCTCGAACTGGAAATCCTGCGCGAAGAAATCGATCAGGCATCATCATAAAAAATCCGCGCCGGGCATGAACCGCGGCGCGGATTAAAAGTTTCAGGTATTTATTTCACTAGCGGACAGCCGCTCTGTGCCTCCGTGAAGAAGGCCTTGTCACCGGGGACCGTTGCAAGCAACTTATAGTCGTCCCATGGCTGCTTGCTTTCCGAAGGCTTCTTCACTTCGAACAGATACATGTCGTGGATGAAACGGCCATTGCGAAGCACCTTGCCGTTCATGATGCCGGTCACCGGTGTTTCTTTCAGTTTCGCGGTCACTGCTTCAGTATCCTTGGTGCCTGCCGCCTTTACCGCGTTGAGATAGGCCAAGACCGCCGAATAGGTACCTGCCTGGATCATGTTCGGCATACGACCGGTCTTCTTGAAGAAGCGATTGCCGAAATCACGCGACTTGTCGTCGAGGTCCCAGTAATAGCCCTCGGTCAAAACCAGACCCTGAGCCGCCTGCAGACCCAAACCGTTGACTTCGGCAAGCGTGAACAACAAAGCAGCAAGCTTTTGCCCGCCCTGCACGATGCCGAACTCCGCCGCCTGCTTGATTGAGTTGGAAGTGTCGAGACCTGCGTTGGCAAGACCGATCACCTTGGCCTTCGAGGACTGAGCCTGAAGCAGGAATGACGAGAAGTCCGACGTGTTCAGAGGATGACGTACGGAGCCTAGCACCTTGCCGCCGTTCTCCTTCACAATCGCTGCCGTATCGCCCTCAAGCGAATAGCCAAATGCGTAATCGGCGGTCAGGAAGAACCATGTGTCGCCGCCGGCCTTAGTCAGCGCGCCGCCGGTACCGACGCCAAGCGCGTGGGTGTCATACGCCCAATGGAAGCCGTAAGGCGAACAGGAGTCGCCGGTCAGACGCGAGGTGCCTGCACCGACAACCATATCGATTTTCTTTTTTTCCTTGGAAAGATCCTGCACCGCCAGCGCAACTGATGACGTGGTCAGCTCGGCAATCATATCAACGCCGTCAACGTCATACCATTTGCGCGCGATGCTTACGCCAACGTCCGGCTTGTTCTGGTGGTCGGCGTCAACCAGCTCAATCTTCTTGCCGAGGACCTCGCCACCGAAATCCTCGATCGCCATGCGGGCGGCTTCAACCGACCACTTGCCGCCGAAGTCGGCGTAGACACCCGACTGATCGTTCAGCACACCGATCTTGACGCCTTGTGCTTGAGCGAAGGACGAACTGGTGAAGCAAAGCGCCGCGACGGCTGAAGCCGCGAATAGAAAACGGTATTTCATGTCTCACTCCCAGACTATTATTTTGCAGTGCGAAAACTGTCTTGAATCCGCCTGTCCGCCATGAGCCTACCGTTTTTATACGACACTGCCATAGTTCTATCGTCCGAAATGCTTACCGGGCGAGATATCTGAGCACGCCGTTTGCCGCAGCTACGCCAGAGGCAAAGCTCGCCTGCAGCAGATAGCCTCCAGTGGGGGCTTCCCAATCCAGCATTTCGCCGGCGGCCGCTACGCCGTGCAGCTTTCGGAGCATAAAATTCTCATCAATATCATCGAAAGCGACGCCGCCAGCCGTGGAGATGGCCCGGCCAAGCGAGGCCACGCCGTTCAATTCTATTGGCAGCTTGCGGATGCGCTCTGCCAGCAGTCCCGGCGACAGGTCGGCTAACCTGTCACCTTTCCGAACGGCGCCTTCCTGCAACAGCCCGATCGCAATCGGCGAAAGTCCGGCTGCTTTACGAAGGACGGTCGTGAGCGTTCGCTTCTGGCGCGGCAGGGAAAGGCGTTGAATTAAATCAGATATCGACAGGTCCGGTCGCAGATCGACGTTGAGAACCGCATAACCATGCTCAAGCAGTTCGTCGCGCAATGCTGTCGAGAGCGCGTAGACACCCCCGCCTTCAATACCCGTTCGTGTGATGACCATCTCACCACGTGACGTACGCACACCGCAGGACAAGACCGCGGCTTTGAGCGGTTGGCCTTCAAAACGATCACGAAAGACATCGGACCATGCGACGGTAAACCCGCAATTGGCTGGCCTCAGATCCGTGACGTGGATATCGCGCGCGATCAAGAGACCACGCCAGGAGCCATCCGAACCCAGTCGCGGCCAGCTGGCTCCGCCAAGCGCCAGGATCGACGCACGCGGATTGATGGAGCTATCGCCGTCGGGCGTGAGAAACATCAAACTGCCGTCGTCTTTCCAGCCCAACCACAGATGCCGGAGTGCGAATTTGACACCCGTGTCATTCAAGCGGCGAAGCCATGCGCGCAGCAATGGTGATGCCTTGAACGCTTCGGGAAACACCCGCCCGCTGGTGCCGACAAAAGTCTTCTCACCCAGCCCCTCCGCCCATGCCCGCAATGCAGCCGGGGGGAAATCCTCGATCGCCCGGCGCAAAACGGGTTGATCAATTTCATAACGTGAAAGAAACAACTCCAGCGGCTCGCTGTGCGTCAGATTGAGCCCACCGCGCCCCGCGAGAAGAAACTTGCGCGCGACCGACGGCATCCGCTCGTAAACCGTCACTGACCGTCCAGCTGCGGCGAGCGTTTCGGCCGCGATCAGCCCCGCCGGGCCTGCTCCGATGATGGCGACGTCCGGCGTGGTCACGAAGTGAGCTTACCTGGTTAAGTACGTTGTAAGCCCCGCAGATGATCGATGATGCCGGAAAAGTCCAGCGCCCCGTGCCCAGCCTTGGAAAACGTCTCGTAAATGTCCCGCGCCTGCGCTCCCAGCGGGGTCGTTGCGCCGGCCTCGCGCGCAGCATCCTGCGACAGCCGCAGGTCCTTCAGCATCAAATCGGCGGCGAACCCGGGGCGATAGTCGTTGTTCGCGGGCGACGCCGGCACCGGACCGGGCACCGGACAATAACTCGTCAGCGACCAGCACTGGCCAGAGGATGTCGAGGCAACATCGAACAGCGCCTGATGCGACAGCCCGAGCTTCTCCCCAAGTGCGAAAGCCTCGCACGCACCGATCATCGAGATTCCGAGGAGCATGTTGTTGCATATCTTGGCAGCCTGCCCTGCCCCCGCATCGCCGCAATGGATGATCCTCCCACCCATCTTCTGCAAAACTGGCTGCGCCGCCTCAAATGCAGCGACCGTTCCGCCCGCCATGAAAGTGAGCGTCGCGTTTTGGGCACCAACCGTTCCGCCCGATACCGGCGCATCGACAGATCGCAGCCCGGCGTCGGCTGCCAGCCGATGGGCTTGACGCGCGCTCGCAACGTCGATCGTCGAACAATCGATCAGAAGGGCATTCCTGGCGACCACGGGAATAATCTCGCCCCATGCCGACAGCACGTGCTTGCCCGCGGGTAACATCGTCACCACGACCGAAGCATCGCGCGCTGCATCAGCGGCGCTTCGCGCAATCGTGATGCCTTTGCTTTTCGCTGCATCGTTCGATGTTTGCGATAGGTCGAACCCGTGGACGTCATAGCCTGCCTTGCACAAATTGGCGGCCATTGGGCCGCCCATGTTGCCAAGACCGATGAACGTGATGTCGCTCATGCACTGCTCCCGCGATCAAAAGGAGGCGCAGTCTATCGCAGCAATTTCACAAGCAAAGCGCCGAGCCATTCGACCTAAGAACGAGAACACTCGAAAATGCTCGATCTCAGGACATTGCCTTGCGGCGTCCCGCCTTCAATATGTCAGCAGATAACTCCGTGTCCCCCGCCGCACGAGCCAGCAACAAACTTCCAACCATGGTCGCAATGGTGCCGATGGCTTGTTCGCGGGCGGCTTTTGTAACACGACCCGACTGGTGCTCCGCAACAAGCGCTATCATTTCTTCAAGCCGGGCCGCATAGACGCGGCGTGTCTGCGTGCTCGAGCGCGAAACCTCGGCGCCAAGGCCTGGCAGAATACATCCTGCGCCCGGATCATCGCGATGCTCCGTGGTGAGATAGTTGTCGACAATGGCCGCCAGCTTCTTGTCGGCCGGCGCTTTGTCGGCCCGCGCCTTCCACCGCGCGGGAGAGCCCTTCATGGCATCTCGGAACGCCTCGCCGATCAACGCTTCGCGAGATTCGAAATGAGCATAGAAACCGCCGTGGGTCAGACCCGATTCTTTCATCAAATCGGCAATCGCGATTCCCGCTGCGCCGTGAGCCCGCAACCGCGCGGAAGCATTTTTCAATATCCTTGCCCGCGTTTCCGATTTGTGATTTTTGGCGTAGCGCATCGACGGCACCCTTATATGTTATCGGTCATATAATACGCCCTCAAATATCCGTAAAGCGTTTGCAATCATCGCTTGTGTTTTATATGACGTGCATCATCTAATATCCGTTTTCTGATACTTCTGACTCCGCCGAAGGATAGCCGCGATGCTTTCGACATGGATTTCCGCTCGCCTCTCCCGCCATGACATTCATTACGGATGGGCGATGGTCGCCGTGACGTTTTTGACGGCGCTGGTCAGCGCGGCATCGGTCGGGGCGCCCGGTGTGTTCATCGTTCCGCTGCAAAAGGAATTCGGCTGGAGCAATGCTGAGATATCGGCCGCGCTATCGATCCGACTGTTGTTGTTTGGGTTGATGGCACCGTTCGCCGCCGCCCTGATGAATCGTTACGGGTTACGCAATGTGGTTGTCAGCGCCCTGATCACGATCGTGACCGGGCTCTTTCTGTCACTGTTCGTGACACGGATCTGGCAATTGATCCTGCTGTGGGGCTTCGTCGTCGGCTTGGGAACCGGTATGACGGCGCTTGTTCTCGGCGCCACCGTCGCAACCCGGTGGTTCACCGCGCGGCGCGGCCTCGTCGTCGGCATTCTGACCGCCAGTTCGGCGACCGGTCAGCTTGTGTTTCTGCCTGTGCTCGCGACGCTGACCGAACTTTATAGCTGGCGTATTGCGATGCTTGCCCTTTGCAGCATGATGCTGATCACCGCCATGGCGGTTCTGCTGGTTATGCGCGACCGGCCTTCCGACATGGCTCTCCTGCCATTCGGGCACAACAGTGATCAGCCCGCTGCGCCCCCTTCTCCTGCGAATGCGCCGATCATGTCGACCGCGCTGGGCGCACTGAAGGACGCTTCGCAGAACCGTACCTTCTGGGTGCTGTTCGGAACTTTCTTCATTTGCGGCGCAAGCACGAACGGGTTGATCCAGACCCACTTCATCCCCCTGTGCGCGGATTATTCCATCCCCGCCACGGGTGCGGCCACGTTGCTGGCGGCGATGGGAATTTTCGATTTTATCGGCACGATCGGGTCCGGCTGGCTCTCTGATCGCTATGACAACCGCTGGCTGTTGTTCTGGTATTACGGCCTGCGCGGATTGTCGCTCGTGTTCCTGCCTTTCACGGATTTCACGTTTTACGGCCTGTCGCTGTTTGCGCTGTTTTATGGACTGGACTGGATTGCAACGGTGCCCCCTACCGTGCGGCTGACCGCATCCACCTTCGGTTCCGAACGAGCGAACCTTATATTCGGCTGGATCTTTACCGGCCACCAACTGGGAGCCGCCTCGGTCGCACTGGCGGCGGGGCTGTCACGGACATATCTGATGAGCTACTTACCTGCGTTCTTCGCGGCTGGAGTTCTTTGTCTGATCGCCTCGTTAGCGGTGCTCTCAATCAGCCGTGACAAACGGCTCGCAGTCGCCTAGTTCTGTGGCGCAAGCAACAAGCAGCAAGGCAGAAATATGCGACGTATCGTGGTGACGGGCATGGGAGCGGTTTCGCCGCTCGGCTGTGGGGTGGATATCAACTGGTCACGCCTTTTGGCTGGAAAATCCGGCCTGCGCCGCCTGCCGGACAACATGGTTGGAGAACTTGCCGCGAAAGTCGCCGGCGTAGTGCCCGATTTCGCCGAAGATCCAGAAGGCGGCTTCGATCCGGACCGCGCCGTGGTGCGCAAAGATCAGAAGAAAATGGATCGGTTTATCCTGTTCGCGCTGCTGGCCGCGGAAGAAGCTGTTGCGCAGGCGAACTGGCGGCCGCAGACCGCTCAGGATTGTGAACGCACCGCCACCGTCATCGGATCGGGTATCGGCGGGTTTCCGGCGATCGCAGATTCGGTGAGAATCGCCGATCAGAGAGGCGTCAAACGTCTGTCGCCATTTACCGTCCCCTCCTTCCACGTCAATCTTGCCGCCGGTCAGGTTTCGATCAAACACGGCTTCAAGGGTGCGCTTGGTGCGCCCGTTACGGCCTGCGCCGCAGGTGTTCAAGCTATCGGCGATGCCGCGCGACTGATCCGCGCAGGCGAAGCTGATGTTGCCCTGGCCGGAGGCGCGGAAGCCTGTATCGAGCGGACCTCGCTCGGGGGCTTTGCCGCCGCACGCGCGTTGTCTTCCGGATTCAACGATACCCCCGAGCGCGCATCGCGGCCGTTCGACAAGGCCCGCGATGGATTTGTCATGGGCGAGGGTTCCGGCCTGCTTGTCATCGAGGAACTCGAACATGCATTGGCACGCGGCGCCAAACCGCTTGCGGAACTTGTTGGTTACGGCACCAGCGCCGACGCTTATCACATGACGGCTGGGCCCGAAGACGGGGACGGCGCGCGGCGCTCCATCGAACAGGCGCTCCGGCAGGCCGACGTAAAACCATCGGATGTCCAGCATCTCAATGCACACGCGACATCGACACCGGTCGGCGATCTCGGCGAGCTTGCCGCGATCAGATCGGTATTCGGGACCGATGGCGGTGTCGCCGTCAGCTCCACCAAGTCTGCAACGGGGCATCTGCTCGGCGCGGCGGGCGGACTTGAGGCGATTTACTCGGTTCTCGCGCTGCGCGATCAGATCGCTCCCGCGACGCTCAATCTCGAGGATCCCGATGATGCAGCTGAGGGCATCGACCTCGTCCGCGGCGCGGCGCGCCCGATGAAGATCGAACATGTGCTCTCGAATGGATTTGGCTTCGGCGGCGTTAACGCGAGCGCCTTATTCCGGGCGGTCTGATCGATTCCTGCTCGATCTATTCGGCTGCCTGCGAGACTTGCCTCTCCTCGTCAGGTCGCTCCTCGTCCATGCCTTGTGGGGTACGGCTGAATTGACTGAGCCAGTTCGAAACACGGTCGAGGTACAGATAGATCACAGGCGTCGTGAAGAGCGTGAGCGCCTGACTGACGACCAGGCCACCAACCATGGCGTAACCGAGCGGCTGGCGGATTTCCGAACCCGTACCGGTCCCCAGCATTAGCGGCACACCGCCAAGCAGTGCGGCCATCGTAGTCATCATGATGGGACGGAAACGCAGCAGTGCGGCTTTGCGAATCGACTCTTCCGAGGACAGATGTTCATCGCGCTCGGCCGCGATTGCAAAATCGACCATCATGATGCCGTTCTTCTTCACGATGCCGATGAGAAGGACGACGCCAATCAGCGCGATCAGGCTGAAATCGAATCCGAACAGCATCAGCGTCGCCAGAGCGCCTACACCGGCGGAGGGCAAGGTCGATAGAATCGTGATCGGATGAATGTAACTTTCGTAAAGGATACCAAGGATCAGATAAACCACCACCAGCGCCGCAATGATCAGCAGGGGAACAGTGCTGAGCGACTGCTGAAACGCCTGTGCCGTGCCCTGGAAACTCCCATTGAGCGTCGGCGGCGCGCCCAACTCTGCAACGGCCTGTGTCACGGCGTCGGTCGCCTGCCCCAAAGCTGCACCCTGCGCGAGATTGAAGCTGATGGTGATGGATGGAAACTGTCCCTGATGGCTGATCGACAACGGACGCACAGGAACCGTTGTCGATCGCACGAACGCCGACAGCGGCACCTGATCGCCCGTGGTCGGCGACTTGATGTAGATTTTCTGCAGGCTATCGAGATCGCCCTGCAGTTGCGGCAGCACTTCAAGAATGACGTGATAGCTGTTGAGCTGCGTGAAATACTGCGCGATCTGTCGTTGACCGAACGCATCATACAATGTGTCGTCGATCAGTTGCGGCGTGATGCCGTAACGCGAAGCGGTATCGCGATCAATCGTCAGAGTCAGCGTCGTGCCTTCGCTCTGCTGGTCGCTGGCAACGTCCCGCAGTTCCGGTAACGTGTGCATCTTCGCCAAAATCTTCGGAGCCCATTCGTTCAACTCGTCAAGATTCGAATCCTGCAAGGTGTATTCGAATTGGGTACGCGTCGGGCGGCCACCGAGACGCACGTCCTGCGCCGCCTGCAGGAAGAGTTGCGCACCCTCCACTTTCGCGGCTTTGGGCCTGATGCGCGCGATGATCTGTTGTGCAGAAGCCGTACGCTCATCAAGCGGCTTTAACGTGATATACAGACGGCCGTTGTTGAGCGCGTTGCCGCCGCCACCGAGAGCCATTGCCACGCTGGCGACGTCGGGATCCGCCATCACGACCTTTCCGAGCGCTTCCTGCTTCGTCATCATGTCGGCAAAGGAAATGTCCTGCCCCGCCTGCGACGTTCCGGTGATCAGGCCAGTGTCCTGCTGAGGAAAAAATCCTTTTGGGATCGCTATAAAAAGAACGACCGACAACACCAGCGTGGCGAAGAACACCATCAGCGTGGTGAATCGCCATCGCAGCACGACATCAAGTCCGCGTCCGTACCAGTGTAACAACCAGTCGAACGCACGTTCGCTGATCTGATACAATTTGCCATGGGTCTGATGCTCATCGTGCGGCCGAAGAAAGCGTGACGCCATCATCGGTGTAAGCGTCAGGGATACGATCATCGAAACGAAAATCGTCATCGCCAGCGTGATGGCGAACTCACGGAACAGGCGGCCGATAATTCCTCCCATGAGAAGGAGCGGAATCAGCACCGCGACCAGCGAAATACTGATCGAGACAATGGTGAACCCAATCTCGCTGGCGCCTTTAAGTGCTGCCTGATAAGGGTCCTCGCCCTCCTCGACATAACGCGAGATGTTCTCGAGCATCACAATGGCATCGTCGACGACGAAACCCACCGAAATGGTCAATGCCATCAGCGATAGGTTGTCGAGTGTGTAGCCGAACATCCACATCAGCGCGCAGGCACCGAGCAGCGCCAGCGGCACCGTGATGCTCGGAATTACGGTCGCCCAGAAACTGCGCAGGAAAATAAAGATCACCATCACAACCAGCGCGATGGTCAGGAGCAACGTGAACTGGACGTCGTCGACTGCGGCGCGGATCGTTTGCGTTCGATCACTCAGGATCTGGATTTTGACAGCCGGAGGTATTGCCTTTTCGAGACGCGGAAGTTCGCGTTTGATCTTGTCGACGGTATCGATGACATTCGCGCCTGGTTGCTTGAATATAACGAGGAATACCCCGCGCTGCCCGTTGGCCCAGGCTGCCTGCTTGGCATCCTCGGGACCGGCGACTGCCTGACCAATATCGCGCACCCGCAACGGGCCACCGTTGCGATAGGCGATGATGACATCGTTCCAGTCCTTCGACTCCGGCAACTGGTCGTTGGCGTAAATCGTGTAGCTCTTGGTCGTGCCGTCAATGTTGCCCTTGGGATTGTTGACCGTCATCAGCGCAAGCTGGTTTCTGACGTCCTCAAGCCCCAGCCCTTTCGCCACCAGCTTCGCCGGATCGATCTGCACCCGGATCGCCGGCTTCTGCTGGCCACCGATCAGTACCTGCCCCACGCCGGTAATCTGGCTCAATTGCTGAGCCAACTGGCTGTCGATTGAATCGTTAACGTCGATCAGCGGCATGGTGTCAGATGTCGCCGACATGATCATGATCGGCGAGTCCGCCGGGTTGATCTTGCGATAGGTCGGCGGAGTGGGAAGATTTTTCGGTAGCTGACCGCCGGCCGCGTTAATGGCAGCTTGCACGTCATTGGCCGCGCCATCGATATTTCGGTTCAGATCAAACTGAATGACGATCGATGTCGACCCCAGCGAGCTTGACGAGGTCAGCTGCGCGACGCCGGGAATTTGCGCGAACTGACGCTCCAGCGGCTGCGCCACCGACGACGCCATGGTTTCGGGGCTGCCTCCCGGCAGATTCGCCGAAACTTGGATCGTGGGGAAGTCGACTTGCGGCAGCGGTGCAATTGGCAACAGCGGATACGCGACAAGACCAACAAACAGCACACCCACCATCAACAACGATGTTGCGATGGGATAACGAATAAAGGGTGCTGAAATGCCGTAGCTCATGTCATTCGGCCTTGGGTGTTTCCGGCTGCGCGGTGCTGGCGACGTTCGTGCTCAACAGGGAGCCATTCTGAACGCGATATTGCCCGCTGGTTACAACCTCTTCACCGGGAGACACGCCGCTTTCAACAAACGTCATGCCGTCAACAGATTGCCGGACCTTGACCTGACGAACTTCCGCCTTGTTGTCCTTGCCGACCGCAAAGACGAACAGCCCGTTCACACCATGTTGGATCGCGTCATCCGGAACGACCGTCGCATCCTGCACGGTTTCAACCAGCAGCCGGGTCGAAATCGACAATCCGGGCCAGAGGGCATGGTCCTTGTTGTCAAAAGTGGCTTTCAACCGGATTGTTCCGCTGGTGGAGTCGACCTGATTGTTGACCAATGCAAGCGTTCCCTCCGAGAGTTTCTTGCGGCCATCGGAGGTGTAAGCGATCACCTTGAGTGCTCCCTTCTTCATCGCATCAGCGATGGCAGGTAACTGCTGCTCGGGAACGGTGAAAATGGCGGAGATCGGCTCCACCTGTGCGATGGAAACGATGGAGGTACCCGCCGCGGCCGTCACGATGTTGCCGACATCCACCATGCGAATGCCGGTCACGCCTGCGATCGGTGCGCGGATCGAGGTATAATCAAGCTGTGTCTGCGCGTTGTCTATCGATGCCTGATCGCCGGCGATCTGCGCCGTCAATTGCAGCACGTTTGCATTCTGCGTATCGACCGTCTGCCGCGTCGCAAATTCACCCAATTTCGTGGAACGCTGCAAATCGAGTTTGGCATTCGCGACTGCAGCTTCGTCCTGGACCTTTTTGGCTTTCGCCGCATCAAGGGTCGCCTGGAATGGCCTTGGATCTATTTGCGCAAGAAGGTCGCCCTCCTTCACGGTTTGCCCTTCGACAAAAGCGATCTTCACGATTTCGCCGTCAACGCGCGTTTTGACCTGAACCGTGTTGAATCCCTGAACGGTGCCGAGACCGGTCTGATAGATTGGGAAAGTCTTTTGCTGAACGGTGGCAACCTTCACGGGAATCGCGGCCACCGCCGGAGCGGTCTTTGGTTTGGTGGAACCGCCGCGCCAAGCCAGGACGCCCGCGCCTACGGCGATCAGCGCAACCGCAGCATACGCCCAGCGGGAAAGCTTGAAACCGGCCATTCAATATCTCTCGTTTTACCTTTTTGGATATACCGCGAATAATAATATGCGAGCACTTAATATTGTTGCATACTAATAAACTCTTTGTCAGGTCCGGCGAGCCAAGACCTTATGTCCCTTGATCGTAAACGACAGGTTGTCGCCCAGCTCATCGAATCCTCGCGACTGCTGCGCAACTATATTGAACATCGCGCCAAGACGCGCGGGACAACACGGGCGCAATGGATCGTGCTGTTCCAATTACGGCAGCAAGAAGGTTTGTCGCAAGTCGATCTCGCAGATGTGCTTGAATTGCAGCCGATCTCGCTCGTCCGACTGCTCGACCGGCTGGTGGATCAGGAGTTGCTCGAACGCCGCCCCCACCCCAGTGACCGCCGCGCCAATCAACTATATTTGACCAAAACCGGGCGCCAGCTCGTGGACGACCTCGACAGTCTGCGGGACTCCATCGCCACCGACGCCCTGCGGGATATCCCCACTGCCGCATTGCAAATGTCGCTGGAAACACTCAATCAGATTAAGGAAAACGTGAAGAACAGCGCACCGATAGAACCCGAGGACGGCACGCCGCGCGGTCAGCGGCGGCGCGCCAGAACCTAGGCTTCCCCGATCAATCCTTGATTGCCTGATATACAAGCGCGTCGATGACCTGCCGGTAGTGCCAACGCAGAGGCCCCGGAGCCGCCGACATGTAGACCACAACGAGGTCTTCCTTCGGATCGGCCCACCAGTCCGTACCGCTTGCTCCGGGCCATGAAAACTGTCCGACCGATCCCAGCATGCGAACAATGCCGGGCGTGGTGCGAACCGCAAGACCAAGACCGAAGCCATAATCGGCACGGGTTGGGTCGGCATTTCCGATCAGATTCTTGATGTCGGGTCCGAGTTGATTTGACAGCATGTATTCGACGGTCTTGCGGCCGAGCAATTGATCTCCGCCAGACTTGCCGTGATTCATCAGAAACATCGCAAAGCGCAGATAGTCCGCCGCGGTCGAAGCCGCGCAGCCGCCGCCGCATTCAAATTTCAGCGGTTTGGTCAATTCAGGTGAGCGCTTTTGTGGCTTGCCCGAAACCGGATCCACATCGAGCGGTTTGGCGTATCGTGAAGCCTTTTCGGAGGAAACCGAAAAGCCGGTATCCTTCATGCCGAGCGGGGTCCACAGGTTGACCTTAAGGTAATCGCCGAGCTTTTGATCGCTGACCTTCTCGATCACCTGACCCATGATATCAAGACCGAAGCCGTAATCCCAAACCGTTGCGGGTTGGTAGAACAACGGCAAGGACGCGAGCTTATCCATGAACTCCTGTCCGGTGTATTCGCTCGACACCGATGCGCTGGAATCCGGATACATTTTGTGGAGAGCAGTTTTCCCCCGGCCCCCGTAGACGATGCCGGAGGTGTGACGCATCAGGTCCTGCAGCAAAATCTGGCGAACTGCGGGAACGGTGCTGTCGGGTGTCGGCTCTCCATTCGCATCCCGCCCCGCGACATTCATCTCGGCAAATTTCGGAAAATATTTGCTGAGCGGATCGTCGATCGTGATCTTGCCCTGCTCGTAAAGCATCAAAGCACCGACAGTGACCATCGGCTTGGTCATCGACGCAACATTGAAAATGGTATCGGTCGTCATTGGCAGCTTGGCGTCCTTGTCGCGCCAGCCGTAAGCGTCGAACATCACCAGCTTGCCATGACGTGCAATCGCGATGACCGCGCCGGGAATACGGCCCGCGTCGATATCGGCTTTCAGCGTCGTTTCAATTCGCTTCAGACGCTCGGATGAAAATCCGACGTCCTCCGGCTTGGCACGCGGCAACGGATCGCCCGGCAATGCCTTCTCCGCAGGGAATGCGGCAGACAAGAATGAAATTGACAACAGTCCTGCCAGGACGGCAGTGCGATGCAGCGACATCAGCATTTCCCCAGATTGGCTCTAACGGCCTTGAGTTCACGCTGCCAGCATATCCAACCACTTTTGTGCAGGCATTAGACGGAAGTCGCGATCACTGGAAAGTCATAAAAAAAGAGCGGGCCAAAAGACCCGCTCGATATTCAAAAAATAACTCACATCACGCGTCGATGATGTAGACGATCTCATGTGTTCCGGGATCGACGATGATGTATCGCGTGCCGACCAGAACAAATTCATAGCCTCGCCATTCCGGATAGATTGTGACAACGCTCGTCGGGACCGGATAGAAATGCACCGACCCTGGAATGCGGGTGCCAACCGACACATTAAAATTAACGTTGGTGACGGACTTAACCTTTTCCTGCTTGATCGCGGAGCTGATCTGAGTTCGCTTTTCGGCCGGCGGCGCCGCCTTGGCAGACGTTGCCGCGTTGCCAGTCGTCTTTCCGTCTGCACCGTTCTTCGAATCAGCAGCCGAATTGTTCTTGTTGCCATGATCGGCGTCGTTGGCTGCCTTGCCGCCCTTCAAATCGCCCTTGGTTTCGGACACAGAGTGCTGATTAGACTTACTATCCTGCGCCTCATGGGGACCCGTCTTGGCGCCCGTTCCTTCCTGCGCGCGCATACCGCCGCTGGCATCGCCTCCGCGAGGCTCGGCCGATCCGCCGGTGTCGCCTGCTGCACCTCGTGTCGATGGTGCCGACATGCCCGCGCCACCCGACGCCGCGCCAGACGCTGCCGGCGCATCACCGCCACGCGATGTGGCACCGCCGGTACTCTGCGCGGCGGCCAAACCTCCCGAAACCGCCAGCGCAAATGCTGCGGACGAAATCATCAACATATGTTTTTTCATAAATCTCTCCTGTCCTCCAAGCCGTCCTGCGGCTTGCTGAACAACGTCACGAAAAAAATCGTGTTCCGGTCACAGGAGATGGATTGTCACGCGATGCAAGGCAGTGCGATCCGTCTAGCGACGCGCGCTACCAGCCGCTGAATAGCCCTGCCACATGCGGGGCCTGTTCGACCGGCACAGCGGGGTTCCGGACCTTGCGATGCGCAAATTTCTTTTTCTTTGGTGCTTCGACGGGTTCTATCTTGGGGACTTCCGCGCGAGCTTCGCGGACGCCGACATTGACGGCCTGCGGTGCGCTCGCCTGAACTGTCGCCGTCGGCGGCACGATCGTCGGCAAGCTGGTATCAATTACAACAGGCTCAGTCTTTTTGTCAGTGCCCGCGATCCGGATAACACTACGATCAAACGACGAATGCCTCGAACTGACAGACGCGACGCCAACACTTCGTGTCTGCGGCAGCGTGGCGTTCAGCACCAACATAGCCGCAGTCAAACACAAACCGACAAAAACAAAGTACCTAATAACGGGCATACATCACCTGCAGGACAACAACGCTGATCTATTTCCTGTGTTCCTCGTTTCAAGCATGGAACCTAAGAAAGCGTCGGGAAATTTCCCGTCGTCGTTAACGACAATCGGCCGTTCTGTCCGCCAATGGCTGGTGTTTGCCAGTCTTAGTTCTTCTCTCAGCCACCCAGAAGCCCAGCCCTGGAAGTTCGGCCTTCAAAGTTCAGCCTTGGAACTTTTGCACTCGCGCTGAGGTTGATGGTGCGAACCGTCTCTCGATGACAAGAACTGGAGGCTGAATCGTGTCGATATTAAAATGGGCTCTTTTCTTTCTGGTGATCTCGGTGGTCGCCGGTATTTTTGGATTTACCGGCGTATCGGCCGCATCAGCCGATCTCGCCCGGATTTTATTCTATGTCTTCGTTGCGATCGTCGTGGTCCTGCTGATCCGTGGGTTTACCGTCTTTCGGATCTAA
>JAIENY010000076.1 GCA_019750915.1 Xanthobacteraceae bacterium | reverse complement strand
AAGATAGCGTCGCCCCGCGCCCGGCAAATGCAGGGCGCCAACATTGTGATAACGGCTGCGGGACGGTCAGCCGAGCCAGATTCTCTTGCGGAGGGCCTGGGTGAAAGCCTCCAGCTCGGTCGGATCGAAAGGCTCTGGCGGGACAACACCCCAGACCGGACGTGGCCAGGCCGCATCGGTGGTGCGGCGGGCTATGATATGAATATGGAGCTGGGGCACGACGTTGCCGAGCGCTGCGATGTTCAGCTTCTCGGGTTTGGTGATCGCCTTCAATGCGAGTCCGACGCGATTGATTTCAGTCATCAATTGCGCCTGCTCGACCTCGTTGAGATCCGTGATGTCGGACACCTCGTCTCGCCGCGGGACCAACAACAACCATGGATAGTTCGAGTCCTTGATGATCATGACCCGCGACAGCGGCAGGTCGCCGATGTTGACGGTGTCTTTTGTAAGTTGCGGATGGAGCGACCAGGATGATGACATGCGAATCCGGGATGTGAGGAAGACGCAACCTACGGCTTTTTTATTGTTTGGGAAATCGGGGGAAATCCGACATCCGGCAGGTAACAAGCCTTTTCGGAAACCCTCCGGGGACAGCCTGCAGCGGAGATTGCGGCGCTTGCTTTCTGCGGGCTTTGGCCCCAAATAGGGACCGGGAGATTGGCGGTGGACGAGCCACTCGCCAACCGGGTCAGGTCCGGAAGGAAGCAGCCCCAACGAGGTTCGGATCGGGTCGCTCGTCAGTCTCCTACTCATTTCTTCGGGCCGGACGCGCCGGTCCTCAAATCACTTCCGTCGCGCTGTTCCGCGACACCGCACGGCGGAACAATGCGGATCGTTCGATGAGCGAAGCTGACGGCTCAGGCATGAGCACGAACGATCAGGATGGGTTTGATCTCGGCAGCGGCTCCGCGCCGATCCAGCCGGCGGCCTCGCCATCCGCTTCTCCGTCTGGCTATCGCGTTCTGGCGCGCAAATACCGTCCCACCAATTTCGGCGATCTGATCGGCCAGGACGCTATGGTTCGCACCGTTTCGAACGCTTTCGAAACCGGCCGTATTCCGCAGGCGTGGATTCTCACCGGCGTTCGCGGCGTAGGCAAGACCACGACTGCGCGCATCCTGGCGCGGGCGCTGAATTATGAGTTGCCGGATGGCTCGGTGAAGGGACCGAGTATCACGATGCCGACGCTCGGAGTTCATTGCCAGGCGATTATGGAAAGCCGGCATATCGATGTGTTGGAAATGGATGCCGCTTCGCATACCGGCATCGACGACGTGCGTCAGATCACGGACGGTGTGCGCTATGCGCCATCGAGCGCGCGCTACAAGGTCTACATCATCGACGAGGTCCACATGCTGTCGGAGAAGGCGTTCAACGCCTTCCTCAAGACGCTGGAGGAGCCTCCTGAGCATGCCAAGTTCGTGTTTGCGACAACCGAAATCCGCAAGGTCCCGGTCACCGTATTGTCGCGCTGTCAGCGGTTCGATCTGCGGCGCGTCGAGTCAGACGTGCTGATGTCGCATCTGTCCAACATCGCGGGGCACGAGAACGTGAAGGTCGAGCCGGAAGCGCTCGGCCTGATCGCACGCGCAGCGGAAGGGTCGGTCCGCGACTCGCTGTCGCTGTTTGATCAGGCGATCGCGCATGCGGCGGGCCTCGTGCGCGCCGAAGACGTGCGACAGATGCTCGGTCTTGCCGACCGTGCACGCGTGATCGATCTGTTTGAGCATCTCGCAAAGGGCGACATCGCCAGCGCGTTCCGCGAATTTCGCGAGCAATACGATGTCGGCGCGGATCCTGTCGTGGTTCTGAGCGATCTTGCCGAGTTCGTGAACTTCGTGACGCGTGTGAAGATCGTGCCGGCGACGGCAGACAATGTCGCGCTGGGCGAGATCGAACGCCTTCGCGGACGCGAGTTCGCAACCAAATTGTCCATGCGCGTGCTGTCGCGGATGTGGCAGATGCTGCTCAAGGGCATTGCCGAGGTACAAAACGCGACGCGGCCGCAGGCGGCGGCCGAAATGGTGCTGGTGCGGATCGCCTACGTGGCTGATCTGCCGACACCGGATGAAGCGATCAGAATGAACGATCAGGGCGGGGCCTCATCGGCGGCCGGAAGCAGCGTGGGTGGAGGCAGCCGTTCGCCAGCGCCGGCTTCATTCGATCAGGCTCCCGCACCGCGTTCGCTATCGTCCGGGCCGCGCACGACAACGGAGACGCTGGCCCGCCAGCAGCCCCGGCCGGTCGAGACGCAGGCTCCTCAAAGCGTACCCGCGCTGCGGCTTTCCACATTCGCGGAGATCGTCGCGCTGGCGGGTGAAAAGCGTGATCTTCAAATCAAGAGCGCGCTGGAAGCCGACATGCGGCTGGTGCAGATGGAAGACGGCAGGCTTGAGATCGCGCTGGAGCGCAGTGCCGCGCGCGCGGTGGTCAACGATCTGTCGCGCAAGCTCGATCAATGGACCGGCCGCCGCTGGACGGTCATTGTGTCCAACGAGGAAGGCCAGCCGACGCTGCGGGCCCAGGCGCAGGATCGCAAGGACAGGCTGAAGGAAGATGTTGAAGCCGATCAGCGCGTCAAGGCGGTGATGTCGCGATTTCCGGGCACGCAGATCGTCGAGGTGCGCCGTCTGGCGCCGGAGCCGGCGGCTGCCCCGATCGAAGATGAGTCGAACGACGCGTTCGATGACGACAACGACTTCTGATTTTTTGAAAGGAAAGAGTCATGGCTGATTTTCTCGGCATGATGAAGCAGGCCGCGCAGCTTCAATCCAAGATGAAGGAGATGCAGGATCAACTCGATCAGGTTGAGGTCGAAGGTGTGTCGGGCGGCGGTCTTGTGACCGTGCGGATGACCGCGAAGATGGAAGTGAAGGCGATCGCCATCGATCCGTCCCTGATCAAGTCGGAGGAGCGCGAGGTCCTGGAGGATCTTCTGGTCACTGCGCACAACGACGCCCGCCGCAAGGCCGAAGAGGCCATGCAGGAGAGGATGAAGGCGCTAACCGGTGGTTTCAGTATTCCGGGCTTGGGCTTCAACTGAGATTGGGTGTCTGTTGAGATGGCTGCTGCGGTTGCAGGTCCAGAGATTGAGCGGCTGATTCAGCTGCTGGCGCGGTTGCCGGGGCTTGGCCCGCGGTCCGCGCGGCGCGCGGCGCTGCATCTGATCAAGAAGCGGGAAGCCCTGATGGCGCCGTTGTCGGCTGCGCTGCAGGTCGCGATCGAGCGCATTCAGGTGTGCAGCACATGCGGCAACATCGACACGCAAAGTCCCTGCACGATCTGCACCGACCCGCGGCGCGATCCATCGATCATCGTTGTGGTCGCCGATGTCGCCGATCTCTGGGCGCTGGAACGCGCCAATGCGAGTCATGGGCGATATCACGTGCTGGGTGCGACATTGTCACCGCTCGACGGCATCGGGCCGCAGGATTTGACCATCGATGCGCTGGTCGGGCGCGCGCAATCGCCGGAAGTCCACGAAATTATTCTCGCGCTGAACGCCACCGTCGATGGCCAGACCACTGCACATTACATTACCGATTTGCTTTACGACGCAAACGTGAAGGTGACCAGGCTCGCCCACGGGGTTCCCGTCGGCGGCGAACTCGATTATCTTGATGAGGGAACGCTGTCGGCCGCGATGCGACAACGGACACTGTTCTGAAAAATGCCCAACTTGATGATTACAGACGTGCCAGAAACCTTCTCATCCCATCAGGTCGAACTGTGACAATCTTCAAGACGTTTGCGGCCGCATGCCTGTGCGCCGCCATGACCACCGCTGTGGTTCACGCCGAGCCCGCAAAGCTCCTGCCCAACGGCGGTATCCTGTCAGGAGAGCTCACCGCGATGAAGAGCCGGAAAACGCGGTCGGTGACCTATCAGATCACCAGTGAACCTCGCCGTTTGCCGCCACCATCCGGCTTGTGCAATCTCGAAACCGGACCGGAGACGTTCCAGATCGTCACTGGCAGCAATGCGGAAGCAGCTGAACTGAAGCCGTATCTCGGCAAGAAGGTTTCGGTAAAGGCCGCCGAGATGTCCTGTGCCGAGGAAGCCGGACAATTCAGCGATGCGATCGTGACGAAGTGGAGTGTGGTGAAGCAGTGATCAGCGGTTCTTTGTCAGGTCCGTAAAATGCCCGCGACGTTGCAGCCAGACCAGCAGAATGAAGCTTGGTATGGCCACGACCATGCAGATCACGAAAAACCATGCCCAGCCGGTGGCAGAGGCGACATACCCGGCGCCTGACGACAAATAAGTGCGGCCGATCGCCGCCAGAGCCGTCAACAGGGCATATTGCGTCGCTGTGTGCAGAGGGCTTTTGCAAAGCGCCGACAGATAGGCGACGAAGATCACGGTGCCGACGGCACTGGTGAAATTCTCGGCCGTGATCGCCAGGGCCAGCGCATAATGGTTGATGCCGACCAGAGCCAGCCATGAGAACGACAGGTTGGCGACGGCCTGCAGCAAGCCGCCGATCCAGAGGCTCGCGATCAGCGAATAACGGCTGGCAAGAAATCCTCCCGCAAAACCGCCGAGCAGCGTGGCGCCAAGGCCAAGCCCTTTGACGATTGCGGCGTAGTCGTTGCGGGTAAAACCGAGGTCTATCACGAACGGCGCAGTCATCGTGCCCGAAAATGCGTCGGTGAACTTGAACAGCACGACGAAGGCGAGGATTGCCCACGCATCCTTGCGGGCGAGGAACTCCGAGAACGCGCCGACGGCTGTCTGCGTGACCCGGGCAAGCACTGTCTTGCCGGCTTCCGCCTCGTCCGCTTGTTGCGATTGCTCGGGCTCGGTCGCGATCAGCGACGTGATCATGCCAATGACGACAAGCGCCGCCATCACGATATAGCCCCACATCCAGGCCTGCGCTCGGATAAGCCCCGTCGCTTCCAGTCCGCTGACCAGAAACAGCGCGCCGGCGGTGGAAAGCAGCATGCCGATCCGATAGGCCGCGACATAGGATGCCATCCCCGCGGCCTGTTCGCTCTCCGGCAGGCTTTCGACGCGAAAGGCATCGATCACGATATCCTGCGTCGCGGACGCTGTGGCGACGAATAGCGCGGCGAGTGCAACACCGAAAGGATTGGCCGGATGACTGAACGCCAGCAGAACGATCGCGACGATGAGCAGCAATTGAGAGAAAATCAGCCAGCCACGGCGGCGTCCGAGCGCACGCGTCAGGAATGGGATGTGCAGAGCATCGACCAGCGGCGCCCAGAAGAATTTTAGCGTATAGGGCGTGCCGACGAGTGCGAAGAGGCCGATGGTCTTCAGATTGACGCCGGTCTCCGTCATCCAGATCAGCAGCGTTGAGCCGGACAGCGCCAGCGGCAGGCCGGATGCAAAGCCAAGGAACAGCACCACAAGGACGCGCTTGCGCAGATACACTTCGGCCGCATCCCTCCATGAGACGCGCGGCGTCAATATATCCTCGACAGGAGCAGGCTCGGCCATGCGCCGTGTTAGCAGATTCGGGTGCTACTCGCCTGCCTGCTGCAGCTTACGCGGCACCTGAAACAGGTCGCTGCCCGGGACCACGCGGGCCGGCTCCTGTGCCGGCTCGGCGGTGCTGAAGTCGAGCTCCTCGATACGGTCGGCCCTGCGCTCAATCTTGTCGGCCGAGATCAGAATCTGGCGGACATCCTCGTTCACCTGTCCGAAGTGGTTCTGCAATTTCAGGACACGGTCGCGCAGACGCCCAAGATCATCGGACATGTTCATCACTTCGGTGCGGATCTGATCTGCCGCATCGCGCATCCGTGCGTCCTTCATGATCTGCTGCATCACTTGGATCGCCAGCATCAAGAGCGAAGGCGACACCAGCACCACGCGGGCGCGATAGGCCTTCTGCACAATGTCATCGAAGCTGTCGTGAATTTCAGCGTAGACCGACTCGGAGGGTACGAACATCAACGCATTGTCCTGCGTCTCCCCTGCGATCAAATATTTCTCCGCGATGTCGGTGACATGCTTGAGGACATCCTGCCGGAGCCGTTGCGCAGCGAATTTTCGTTCCTCGTCGCTGCGGGCATCGCGCAATGCCGTAAAAGCTTCCAGCGGAAATTTCGCGTCGATGCAAAGCGGTCGCTGGTCCGGCAGGAACACGACGCAATCCGGCCGCTTGCCGGTCGAGAGTGTGTGCTGGAAAGCATAGGAGCCCTTCGGCAGGCCATCCTGCACGATCGCTTCCATGCGCGCCTGGCCGAACGCGCCGCGAGATTGCTTGTTGGCGAGGACGTCGCGCAACGTGGTCACCTGCGTGGTCAGATCGGTGAGATTCTTGTGGGCATTGTCGATGATACCGAGGCGTTCGTGCAGAGCGCGAAGCGAGTCCATGGTGTTGCGCGTGGATTGCTCCATCGATTGCCCGACGCGGTGCGTGACCGAATCAAGCCGATCGTTGACCGCACGCGTCAGTTCGGCCTGCCGCCCGGCGAGTGCTTGTCCCATAGCGTCAACCCGGCCGGTGGCTTCGGCCTGAATCCGCAACATCTCGTTCAGGCGGGCATCAAGCTCATTGGCGTGCTCGGACTGCGATTGCGCGGTCAGCACACTGTGGCGCTGGCCACGCGCGATGATGATCGCAATGGCCATGAGCAGCAGCAGCGCGAACGCGGCGAAGGCGATAAGGGCGGTGCCGGTGCGAACCGGAGTGTCCCCGATGACAAAAAGGATATCACTCATGGCCCTATGTAACCCGATTCGCGGCTTGATGCGAACGAATGGGGAACGAATATAGATAATACTTTGCTAAAAAACGTGGTTAACAGTGGGTTAAATTGCCGAATGTGGGCTATGGGCCCATGAAATCGCTTGGCATTTGACCCGCTTTCGCACTGCCGTTACATCCGCCGCCATGGCTATTCGTGAAATTATCAGTTTGCCCGACAAGCGGCTGCGGCTTGTGTCCGATTCCGTGGAGAAGATCACGCCGGACATCCGTACCCTCGTCGAGGATATGTTTGAAACGATGTATGACGCGCCGGGCATCGGACTTGCCGCGATTCAGGTTGCCGTGCCGCTGCGTGTGGTGACAATGGATGTCGCCAAGAAGGAAGGCGAGACCGAACCGCGCGTTTTCATCAATCCGGAAATCCTGTCGTCGTCGGAGGAGTTGTCGGCCTACGAGGAAGGCTGCCTGTCGATCCCGGAATATTACGAAGAGGTCGAACGCCCGGCGACGGTCCGCATCCGCTACATGGATCTGGATGGCCAGGTGCACGAGGAGGACGCGGAGGGGCTGTTCGCCACCTGCATTCAGCACGAGGTCGATCATCTCAACGGCGTGCTGTTCATCGACTACCTGTCCAAGCTCAAACGCGATCGTGTTACCAAGAAGTTCACCAAGGCCGCCAAGCTCGCGGCGAAATAACGGCGGGCCGGATGCCGCTTCGATTGATCTTCATGGGAACACCGGATTTCGCGGTGCCGACGCTGCGCGAACTGGCTGCGCACGGTCATGAGATCGTAGCTGTCTATACTCGCGCGCCGAAGCCCGCAGGCCGCGGCATGAAGTTGCAGCCGACGCCCGTGGACTTGGCGGCGAACGAGCTGAACATTCCGGTCCTGACGCCCAAGACGTTGAAGACGCCTGAGGCGGAGGCAGAATTTCGTGCATACAATGCGGATGCGGCCGTTGTAGTCGCTTACGGAATGATCCTGCCGCAATCGATCCTCGGTGCTGTGCCACTTGGTTGCTATAACCTCCACGCCTCACTGCTGCCGCGCTGGCGTGGCGCCGCGCCGATAAACCGCGCCATCATGGCGGGGGACACTGAATCCGGCGTCATGGTGATGAAGATGGATATTGGCCTCGATACCGGCGATGTTGCCCTCACCGCGCGCGTTCCGGTCACCGATGAAATGACCGCGCAGGAGCTTCACGATGAGCTCGCGCCGCGCGGCGCCGATCTGATGGTGGAGGCGATGAACGCGCTGGAACGCGGTCGCCTTGAACTCGTCCCACAGGACGAAGATGGCGTGATCTATGCGGCCAAGATCGGCAAGGCGGAGGCGCATATCGACTGGAGCAGGCCAGCCCGCGATGTGCTCCGTCATATTCACGGGCTGTCGCCATTTCCCGGCGCATGGTTCGAGTATGGCGATGGCTCGGCGTCCGTGCGCATCAAGGTGCTGCGCTGCGAGATTGTAAACGGTGGGGGAACGCCGGGCGCATTGCTTGACGAGCATCTGACAATCGCGTGTGGAGAAGGCGCGATCCGGCTGATCGAAATTCAGCGCGCCGGCAAGCAGCCGATGCATGTGAAGGATTTCCTGCGCGGCACGCCCCTGAAGCCGCCGCTTCGCGTGTCCTGATGCCGCGCTACAAGCTCATCATCGAATATGACGGCTCGCCGTTCTGCGGTTGGCAGTATCAAGACAACGTGCCGACCGTGCAGAGCGCGCTGGAAGACGCCGTGCAGGCGATGACCGGCGAGCGAGTGCGAGTGGGCGGTGCGGGCCGCACCGACGCCGGCGTACATGCTCTTGGCCAGGTTGCGCATATCGATCTGACAAAAACCTATCGCGCAGACCGCGTGCGCGACGCGCTGAACGCTCATGTGCGGCCGAATCCGATTGCGATCTTGTCGGCGGAAATCGTCGGCGACGATTTCGACGCCCGCTTCTCCGCCATTCGCAGACACTACATCTATCGCATCGCCAATCGCCGCGCGAACCTCACGCTCGATACAGGGAGGATCTGGCGCGTTCCGAAGACCTTGGACATCGCAGCGATGCAGGACGCCGCGCAGGTTCTGATCGGGAAGCACGATTTCACGACCTTCCGCGACACCGAGTGCCAAGCGAAGTCGCCTGAGAAAACGCTCGACGTTCTTGAAGTGAGCCGCGATGGTGAGAACGTCAACATCGTCACCAACGCACGCTCGTTTCTGCACAGCCAGGTACGCTCGATGGTCGGTTCGCTGGTCTGGGTCGGTCATGGCCGATGGAACGCCGCGGACATGCGCAAGGCGCTCGAGGCAAAAGACCGCGCGGCCTGCGGGCCGGTCGCGCCGCCGGACGGCCTTTATCTCGTGCGGGTGGATTATTAGGCGACCGTCAGTGCGCTGAGCCGTTCCCAGAATAATTCTTCGCCATCCGCGATCTTTTCCTGCCAGTGATCAGGCGCATTGTCGTCCGCGTCGTCGGTGATGAACTTAAACGCGCGCCACGGCACCTCGAGCCGCGTACAGACATGAGCGATGGCGTAAAGCTCCATGTCGACGATATCGACGTTGTTTTCCACCAGCCACGGGTCGATCGCGCTCACGAAGCTGTCGCCGGTGCCGCACGTCACCGTGCCGTGACCGGACGAGAACTTGTCCAACTCGGGTGCAAACAAGGTCTGCCCGCGCGGCGCCAGCGGCATGGTATCCATATCGCGCTGGATGACGTGCGCGACCTCGACCAGGCCGCTGTGCATCTTGTGAATTTTCCCGGCAGTGCCGTAGTTGATAACCAGCCGCGGCTGCAAGGCGATGACGGTCTGCGTCGCGATCGATGCCGCATTGACCTTGCCGACGCCGGTGTAAACCACCTCAACGCCCCGAGGAGCACGCGTTTTCTTGAGTTCATCTTCAACGGCAGTCAGTACGAGAACTATGTCACTCATGATCGCCCGGCTGGAATGTTTTGAAATAGCGGTCCAGAATCTGGCGGTAAATCTCAGTCAAAGTTTCGAGATCAGACACCGGCGTTCGTTCGTCGATCTGATGCATGGTCTGTCCGACCAGACCGAACTCCAGAACCGGGCAATAGTTCGTGATAAAACGCGCGTCTGAAGTGCCGCCGCCGGTATCCAGCTTCGGCGTGTTGCCAGTGATGCCCTTGATCGCTGCGCTGACCAATTCGGTGAATGGTCCAGGCTGAGTGAGGAACGCGTCGGCGTTCGAAGGCTCCCATGTCACATGGGCGCGCACGTCATCAGGCACAGCCTTCGCCACGCGTTCTTCGATCAACGCGCGTAGCGATGCCTGGGTGCGGCAATCGTTGTGGCGAATATTGAAGCGCGCCGTAGCCCGCGCCGGAATCACGTTCCACGCTTCATTGCCGACATCGATCGAGACGAATTCGAGGTTGGACGGCGGAAAGTGATCGGTGCCATGATCGAGCGGTTCGTTCTTCAGCGAGGCAACGATCGCCGCGATCGCCGTCGTTGGATTGGAGGCGCGATGCGGATAGGCGACATGGCCCTGCGTGCCATCGACAATGATCGTACCGGATAGGGAGCCACGGCGGCCGGTCTTGATGGTGTCGCCCATCGCATTGACGTTGCTCGGCTCGCCGAGCAGGCAATGATCAAATTTTTCGCCGCGCGTCGCCGCCCATTCCAGTAGCTTGACGGTGCCGTTGACGGCTACGCCCTCCTCATCGCCGGTGATGAGAAACGAGATCGAGCCTTTGGGTTTTCCGCCGTTCGCCTTCAGGTAATCCAGCACGGCGGCGACCGAACAGGCGATCGCGCCCTTCATGTCGACTGCGCCGCGGCCATAGAGAATGCCGCTTTGAACATCGCCGGCGAAGGCGCCGTGCGACCACGCCTTTGCATCTCCTGCGGGCACAACGTCGGTGTGTCCGGCGAACGTAATGTGCGGCGCTTGCGTGCCGATGCGCGCATAAAGATTATCGATGTCGTCTGCGCCGTCCTGGTGGAAGGTGACGCGGTGGGTGTCGAAGCCGGCCTGCTTCAGCGCCTTCTCCAAAACACCCAGTGCACCGGCATCTGCCGGAGTAACCGACGGACAGCGCAGCAAGTCCCGGGCGATGGAGAGAGCGTCTGCCATTTCAGGTTCAGTCCCGCAACAGTTCGTTGATGCTGGTCTTGGAGCGTGTGCGCTCATCGACGCGCTTGACGATCACGGCGCAGTACAGCGACGGACCGGGCGAGCCGTCCTTCAGCGGCTTGCCGGGCAGTGCGCCCGGAACGACCACGGAATAGGCGGGGACTTCGCCGGTGAACATTTCGCCGGTCGCGCGATCGAGGATCTTGGTCGACGCGCCGATGAATACGCCCATCGACAGCACCGCGCCCTTGCGCACGATCATGCCCTCCGCCACTTCCGAACGCGCTCCGATGAAGCAGTCGTCTTCGATAATGACAGGTCCTGCCTGCAGCGGCTCCAGCACGCCGCCGATGCCGACGCCGCCGGAGATATGGACGTTTTTGCCGATCTGCGCGCAAGAGCCGACTGTGGACCATGTGTCGATCATGGTCGCTTCATCGACATAGGCGCCGAGATTGACGAAGGAGGGCATCAGCACGACATTCCTGCCGATGAAGGCCGATCTGCGCACGATCGCGCCCGGTACTGCACGGAAGCCGGCTTCGCGGAATTTTTGTTCGGAATAATCTTCGAACTTCGAGGGCACCTTGTCCCACCATTGCGCGCCGCCGGGGCCGCCGGTAATCGGCGACATATCGTTCAGCCGGAACGACAGCAGCACCGCTTTCTTCAGCCACTGGTTGACCTTCCATTGTCCGTCGGCCTGCGGCTCAGCGACCCGCGCCTCGCCCTTGTCGAGCATGTCGAGCGCCAGTTCGACCGCGTCGCGAATCTCGCCCTTGGTCGAGGCGTTGACGGTATCGCGGGCATCGAAGGCAGCGTTGATGGTGGTTTCGAGAGCGGAGAGCGACATCGGTTTCCCTGAATTTCGGAAGGGTCTTGAATTGCGACTTGTCCAGCTAAATGTGAACAAGTCGCAATTCTTTGGCTGAAATCGCCAAGGAGAGCAAGCCGCGAGCGCTCAGGACTTCGCCAATTGCGCCAGAAATTCCGTCAGATTGTCGGTGACGTGATCGACGTGGGCCGCATCGCGCCCCTCCATCTCCCAGGTTTCCCTCACGACTTCCTTGGTGTCGTCCGGTATGACCAGCACAGTGGTCATACCGAGCTGATGCGGCGTGGCGAGGTTGCGGGCGAGATCCTCGAACATCGCAGCGCGCGCGGGATCGACTCCATGCATCTTGAGAAAGCGGCGATAGGTCTGCGGCGCGGGCTTCGGCTCAAGCTCGGCGGAAATGATATCGAACACACCGTCGAAGACGACGCCGAGCGTCAGCCGTTCCAGAACTTTGTCGACGTGTGCGCGCGAGCCGTTGGTCAGGATCAGTTTGCGGCCGGGCAGCGTTGCGATCGCGCGGCCCATTGCCGGGTTCGGCTCCAGCGGCGAGTGATCGATGTCGTGGACATATTCGAGGAAGTCATCGGCGTTGAGGCCATGCTCGGTCATCAGTCCGCGCATGGTGGTGCCGTAGCGCTTGTAATAGTCCTTCTGGATACGGAACGCCTCGTCCTTCTCGACCTTCAAACAGGCCGCGACGAAATCGCGAATTCGTGTGTCCACCTGTTGCCACAGGTTGACGTGATGCGGATACAGCGTGTTGTCGAGATCGAACACCCATGTATCGACGTGGGCAAAGCCGCGCTTCCCGCTTGTGGTTGCACTCATGTTTCCGGTCATGGCTGAGCGAACCGCAATGTCTTGTTGGCGCTCATATCGACAAGGGCAAAGCCGTTGGCGTTGAAACCACGTCCGCCGCAATCGTTCTGGTCGCTGGTCTCGAACTGGGTATCGCGGGTGCAGAACGTATGGCTTCCGCCCCACGAGACTGGTGTGCCGTTCTTCTTGATCGCGCGGCCGTCATCAGCAACGGCCTCGGCAAAGCTGAAAACGCGGCGCGGCTGACCTGACATATCGGGATGGACGCATTTTCCGGTATCGACGCGGAACCAGCCGCGCGTCGTCACGCTCTTGCCGTCATCGGTACCAACCGCAGCCATGACCCGATAGCTGGTGTCGTTGCACCATGTCAGGCCCGGACCGTTGGGGGATTGCACGGCCGCGATCATGGTTTCGAAGAAGTTCGGCGCGATGGCCGTGTCGGCATTCAGATTGTTGGCCTTGAGAAACGCCGCGAGCGCGGCCTGCGTCTTCGGTCCATCGACGCCGTCGATCGGCGAGGCATCGTAGCCTGCGAGGGTCAAAAGCCGCTGGACACCGGCAAGCCGGGACTGCTCGTCGTCGTATTCGCTGCTTTCGCTGAGATAGGCGACGGTGTTGCCGTCGTCGTCAGTCGATGGCTTGACTTCGGTGAACCCGGCGAGGGTTTGCTCCGGCGTGCACTGGCGTGCGGAGGCAATGAGGAAGTTGCCTTGGCCGACACAAAGTTTATCGCTGCCGTTCTGCGGCAAAGGTGACGCGCCATAGATCGGCAACGCGCGTGCGTTCAGCAAAATCCGGTCCGCGTTCAAGGTGCCCTGCGCGATGGTGCGGCAGGTCGCGGGATCAATACGGAACCACCCCCGCGTAACTGTCGCGTTCTTGTCCGCGACGCCGACGGCAGCTTCGACGACATAGCTCATGCGGTTGCAGACCTTGAAGTCGGCATGCGCCGCGCTTGCGCATGTCAGCAGGGCGAGCAGGGCCAGGGATGTGGATGAGCGGAGCATGTCGCTCCGTTCACTTGTGCATCAGCGTGCCGGTGCCCTGATCGGTGAAAAGCTCCAGGAGCACGGCATGCGGCGTCTTGCCGTCAAGAATGACGACGCCCTCGACGCCCGCTTCGAGCGCGTAGATGCAGGTCTCGACCTTCGGTATCATACCGCCGGAAATCGTGCCGTCGGCGATCAGCTTGTGGGCGTCCTTGATCGACAATTCGGGAATCAGCTTCTTCGACTTGTCGAGCACGCCCGGCACATCGGTCAGCAGCAAAAGCCGCTTGGCGCGCAGCGCGCCCGCGACCGCGCCCGCAAAGGTATCGGCGTTGACGTTGTAGGTCTGGCCCTCGCGCGAAGATGCCAGCGGCGCCAGGACTGGAATCAGGTCATGGCCGATCAACTGGTTCAGCAGGGTGAGATCGACCTTGTCCGGTTCGCCGACAAAGCCGAGGTCGATCACCTTCTCGATGTTGGAGTCCGGATCGACCATGGTGCGGCTTGCCTTGACGGCGGTGACCATGTTGCCATCCTTGCCGCTGAGGCCGACGGCCTTGCCGCCGGCGGCGTTGATGTAGCTGACGATCTGCTTATTGATCGATCCGGCCAGCACCATCTCAACGATCTCGATCGCCGCCGCGTCGGTGATGCGAAGCCCTGCCGCGAATTCGGACTTGATGCCGAGCCGGCCGAGCATGGTCGCGATCTGCGGGCCGCCGCCATGGATCACGACCGGATTGATCGCGGTCTGCTCCAGCAGAACGATGTCGCTGGCGAATTGCTTGGCGAGGTTTTCCTCTCCCATGGCATGGCCGCCGTATTTGATGACGATGGTTTCCTCATCGTATTGCTGCATGTGCGGCAGCGCTTCGGAGAGGATGCGAGCCTTTTCCTGCGGGCTGATGTCGGACATTTGGGGAAGAACCTTCATTGGCGGGCAGCAGGGGTTTAGCGGATCGGAGGGCGGGGCGTAAAGCGCGCGCGTCACAAGTTTCAAGTTCTGCGTGGCCAGACGATGGCAATTGCGAGAGCCAGCCAGCTCAGGATCAGCAGTGTGCCGCCGGTGGGGGCCGCCATTGTGAAAAGCCCATGACCTTCAGCCTGCCGCAGTGTCAGATCGCCGGCAAACAGGGCGCCTCCGACGATAAAGCCGAAGGCAGCGATCAGGCCGATGCCGGGCCGCGCCAGCCGTTGAGCGGTCAGCAAAACGGCGCCGATCACGGCTGCGGCATGGAACAGCAGCATCGACGATGCCGCCGCAAGCCGCGTGGCATCGGGCAGATGCGCCGCACCGGCGGCGAGCGCCACGCCGGCCGCGCCCATCAGGGCCGCCATCGCGCCGGCGATTCGCAGCAGCGTCGTTTCTTTGATCACGCGCGCTCCCTTAAAAGCTTGACCATCGCAGCACGAAGTTCGGCCATGCCGCCGCCGGTGCGCGACGATGTCGCCAGCATGTCCGGGTATGCGGCTGGGTGCTTGCGGAGTTTTTCCGCCATTTTGGCCATCGTCTCGTCCAGTTCGCTTTTCTTCACCTGATCGGCTTTCGTGAGCACGATCTGATAACTGACGGCGGCGCGGTCGAGCGTTTTCAGGACCTCGTCATCGGCCTCCTTGAAGCCATGGCGGGAATCGATCAGCACATAGACACGCGCGAGGTTGGCGCGGCCGAGCAGGAACTGATGAATCAACGTCGTCCAGGACGCGACCTTGGTTTTCGGCGCGGAAGCGTAGCCATAGCCCGGCATGTCGACCAGCCGCAGGTCCGGTGTTTTCTCATCAAGCCCCTTCGGGCCTTCAAAGAAAATCAGCTCTTGCGTGCGCCCCGGCGTATGAGAGGTGCGGGCCAGTGAGTTGCGGTTGGTCAGCGCATTGATAAGGCTCGACTTGCCGACATTCGAGCGTCCGGCAAATGCGACCTCGAGGCCCTGCATTGGCGGCAGCGTCTCGATCGAGGGAGACGCCCACATGAATTGCCAATCACCGGCGAAAAGCTTTCGACCGGTCTCGATGAGGTCCGGATCAAATTCTGTGTTCATGCGGCAGCTTTAGCATTCGGGCAAAGAAAAATCCCGCCCGGAGATGTCTCGGGGCGGGATGATGGGGGCGCTAACTTGTTTTTTTACTGCCCGCGAATGCCGATTTCACATTATCGAACAGCTCGATCTTGGCGCCGTTCTTTTTCATGATGACGCTTTGCTGCAAGACGGACAGCGTGTTGTTCCAGGCCCAGTAGATCACAAGGCCTGCCGGGAACGACGCCAGCATGAAAGTGAAGATCACCGGCATCCAGTCGAAGATGATCTTCTGCGCCGGATCCGGAGGAGCGGGATTGAGCTTCATCTGGAACCACATCGTGATGCCCATGATGATCGGCCACGCACCGATCGCAAGGTAATGACCGATCAGCGGCACCTGGCTCGGATCGAAAGGCAGCATACCGAACAGGTTGAAGATGTGGGTCGGATCGGGCGCGGAAAGATCATGAATCCAGCCGAAGAACGGCGCGTGCCGCATTTCGATTGTGACGAAGAGCACCTTATAGAGTGAGAAGAACACCGGGATCTGGATCACGATCGGCAGGCAGCCCGCGATCGGATTGATCTTCTCCTTCTTGTAGAGCTCCATCATCTCCTGCTGCTGCTTCACCTTGTCGTCCGGATACTTCTCCTTCATCGCGGCGATTTGCGGCTGAATCGCCTTCATCTTCGCCATCGAGGCATAGGATTTGTTGGCGAGCGGGAAGAAGATCGCCTTCACAAGCACGGTGACGAGGAGAATGGCGACGCCGAAATTGCCGACCAGGTGATTAAGCGTATCGATCGCCCAGAACATCGGCTTGGTGATGAAGTAGAACCAGCCCCAATCGATCAGCAGTTCGAAGCGGTTGAGGTGAAGTTGCGTGTCATAGGCATTGATCTGGCCGACTTCCTTGGCGCCGACGAACAGATGCGTGCTGGTCGTCGTGTTGCCCCCGATCGGCACCGTGACGGGATCGAGCAGATAGTCGGTCTGGTAGGTGTGGACGCCCCCGACGAGATTTGACGAATAGCGCGCCGTCAGCGATGCGGCCGGGTCCGGCAGCAGCGTTGCCGCCCAATACTTGTCGGTGATGCCAAGCCACGCGTTGGTGACCTTGTATTCAACCGACTTGGCTTCATCCATCTTCTTGTAGGTGTATTCCTGCAGGCCTTTATCGCCAAGCACGCCGATCGGACCTTCATGCAGGATGTAATAGCCCGCCGTCTCCGGTACGCCGTGCCGCGAGACGAGGCCGAAAGGATAGACCGTGGTTGGAGCGGTGCCGACGTTGGCGACCTCGTCCTTGATCCCGAAAAGATATTTGTCGTCGATCGATATGGTGCGGGTGAAGGTGAGGCCCTCGCCATTGTTGTATTTCAGCACGACGGGAGTTGCGGGCGTGAGCGCGTTGGACCCCTGCTGGGTCCAGACCGTGTCCAGGGTCGGCAGCTTCACGGTCGAGCCGGCGGCCGGAACGTAACCGAATTCGGCGTAATAAGGCTCCTTGGTGCCAGACGGTGAGAACAGCACCACCGCCGGCGACTTTGGATCAACCGTCTCGCGATATTTCACCAAGGCGACGTCGTCGATGCGCGCGCCCTTCAGGGAAATGCTGCCGATGATGGCCGGAGTGTCGATTTTCACGCGGGCGGACGATGCAATGACATCCGCGCGATCCTTCACAGGCTCGTTTTGCTGCTGCTGGGGCGCGGGCGATCCTGCCGACGGCGCGCCGCTGCCGGCTTCCGGCGTATTGGTGGTCGCAGAAGGAGCCGACGAGTTGGCCGGATTGGCGGCCTGCATCTGCGCCTGCTGTGCGGCGCGTTGCTTTTCCATCTGTGGCATATTGTAGAACACCTGCCAAGCGATCAGCACAATGCCGGACAGAAGGATGGCAATGATGGTGTTGCGATTTTCAGTCATTGGTCAGGTCTCTGGGGTCCGGTCTTGTGAGGGCGCCGAGCGCGCGACTTTGCAGAATAGGATGCGGCAGAATGCGACTCGGCCGTCTGGGAATTAACTTGGAGCGCTGAAGGGCCGGGTTGATCTGCTGGCGGCCGTGCCAAACGAAGCATGGCCGATCGAAGATCATCGATCATGACCCCGAAGTCGCGTTCCAGAGCGCTCCGGCGTCCGACGATGACATAATCCCGCGGCAATGGCAGCGACATGACATCGGCATGCTTCACTATTTCGCGCAGCCTGCGGCGTACGCGATTGCGTTCGGTGGCGGTGCCGACCTTCTTGCTGACAGTAAATCCGATGCGCGCCGACCCGGTATCGTTGCGCAAACGCGACTGCACGATAAACGCAGGCCGGGCAACACGAGGGCCCTGAGCGGCGGCGAGAAAATCCGCGCGTTTTTTCAACCGGTCCATGATGTCAACCGGCGCATCGGGATCGCCGGTTAGGCGCTCAGGCGCTTGCGGCCACGCGCACGACGCGCTGCAAGAACCTTGCGGCCGCCAGCCGTCGCGAGACGAGCACGAAAGCCGTGGCGGCGCTTGCGCACCAGTTTGCTTGGTTGATAAGTCCGCTTCACGGTCATCCTCCGTTACAAGGCATCCGCCGCAGGGGCATTTGCCGAGTAAGTGCCGAGCAAATTCGAAATGAGTTGCCGAGCAAGTTTCAATGATATCGTCCGTTATGGCGGTCCAGACCAGATCCAAAAGAGACCCTGAAATGAACCGGCCCGGTCGAACCGGGCCATCGCGGACAGTTGGCGGCGCTTATACGGGAGCTGCCAGTTTTCGTCAATGTTACGGTCAAAAGGGCTGCAGCACCGCAGACTGTTAACCAGGCCGTAAAATTGCCCGGATTTTCAGGGAGTTCCGGGATTTGACGGTCCGGTCCGCCAATGTCAGTCTCAGCTCTCGCCAGAGCGAAAATCGAGGCGCGAAGCGTGCCGCAGAGCACAGAACAGATAGAGGGTGAGACGACGGCCCGAGACATCTCCGGGGCGCGTGGACGGCTGAATCTGTCCGGCAAGCTGCTACTGCTCACCATTCCGCTGGTGATGATCGCCGCGATCCTGATTTACGTCCCCTCGATCGCGAATTTCAGCGTCAATCGGCTCAACGACCGTATCGCCGCGGCGAATACGGCTGCGCTGGTGCTCGATGCCGCACCGGCGGGCATGGTGCCGGAAACGCTGTCCCGCCAGCTTCTGCAAAGCATTGGCGCCCGCGCGGTCGCCATCAAAACCGGCCAGCAGCGCAGGCTGTTGGCCATCGCGGATATGCCTCCGGCGGTGAATCGCAATATCGATATGCGGACCATGACGGTGTGGACGGCCATCATGGGTGCGTTCGACATCATGCGCGACAACAGTGACGGTGTGATCCGGATTATCGGGGCGGCTCCGCTCAGCAATGAGCAGTTTATCGAGGTCGTGGTCAACGAGGCGCCGCTGCGCCAGTCGATGTATCGTTTCTCCGCCAATGTGCTGTTGCTCTCGCTCGGCTTTGCTATTGTCACTGCGGCTCTGATTTATCTCGCGCTGCATTTCCTGTTCGTGAAACCGATGCGCCGGATGACCGCCAACTTGGTGGCGTTTCACGAAAATCCCGAGAGCGTCGAACGGGTTATCGCACCCTCGAACCGCGAAGACGAAATCGGCGTGGCCGAGCGTGAGCTCGCGGCGATGCAGCGCGATCTCGTTTCGATGCTGCACCAGAAAAGCCATCTCGCCGCGCTTGGTCTGGCGGTTTCAAAGATCAACCACGACCTGCGCAATCTTCTGGCGTCGTCGCAGCTGTTGTCGGACCAGCTTGCCAGTGTGCCGGATCCGCGGGTGCAGCGCTTCGCACCGAAGCTGCTGCGCTCGCTCGAGCGCGCAATCGCATTCTGCCAATCCACCTTGTCATACGGCAAGGCGCAGGAA
Organism: Xanthobacteraceae bacterium; assembly: GCA_019750915.1. GTDB lineage: Bacteria > Pseudomonadota > Alphaproteobacteria > Rhizobiales > Xanthobacteraceae > Afipia. The sequence continues at coordinate 5,832 of JAIENY010000076.1, read as the reverse complement.
GCGGTGCCGGATCGTCGCATGATCGCGATCGAACCGATCATGAACGAGGTCAGGGAATCGGCGGGTGTTGCGACCGATCCCGCGGTGGTCTGGAACAGCGCCATCGAGCGTGGACTCATTATAGATGCTGATCCGGACCAGCTGTTTCGCGCTCTCCTCAACCTGGTGCGCAATGCTTTTCAGGCGCTGGAGAGCCAGCCGCACGCCGATATCGCGCCCAAGCAGATCCGGATCGCGGGACGTCGCGAAGGAGCCGTCGTGGTGTTGGAGGTGTCCGATACCGGCCCCGGCATCCCCGAGATGGCGCGGCAGCATTTATTCGAGGCTTTCCAAGGGTCTACGCGTGATGGTGGCACCGGTCTGGGTCTTGCAATCGCGGCAGAACTGGTCCGGGCCCATGGCGGGCGGATCGATCTGGTCGAAGGCACCATCGGCGCCACGTTCCGCATCGTGATTCCGGATCGGACGATCCCGCTGGACCGCCTGCGCGGTGAGCGATGGCGCGCATGAGGTAGCCGAAGGCCTTTGAGAAGCCTGCATTTTAGCTCGCGGCGGTCTTGCAAAGCGAAGCCGGAGCCGTTAGCAATGCCCCCTCGCGCCGGGCACTTCCGTGGCCCATTTTCCGCGAAACGCGCCCGTAGCTCAGCTGGATAGAGCACCAGACTACGAATCTGGGGGTCAGAGGTTCGAATCCTTTCGGGCGCGCCATTCCGGAACAACACGCTGATTGTTTGTGTCGTGTGTTTGAGCCGCAGCAGCTTGCGCGGGCTCCGCCAAAGCACCGAACGCGAAGATTCTCTCCTGCTTGTCGGAGTTTGAAGCTAGCAAGGCACGTCATTGCCAACGCATTTTCGCCGCGACTTGGATTCCACGCATAAACAAAAACGTGGAGGGAGAAGCTGCGCGTGATGGGGACCATCGGGCTTGGACGTTGCTGTTAGCACGACGGTCACTATGGCCGTTGACCGCACGGAAATGCTCTGCGTCTTGCACTTCAGCCCGATATCGGCATCCATTTGCCGACAAACGTCACGGGCTATGATGCGGTCAACGGTAAGCGCTACGGAGAGGCACGCCTTGGCCATGCTGAGCGGCCGACGGATTTAAGCCGAAAGGCTTTTTGCGCTCTGCGACTTTCGATTTCCAAAGAGTTCGTAAAGCGCCTGCCACACGACCTGAGCTGCGGGAGAGAGCGAGCGGTCCTTCCTTTTGAAAAGAAGAATGTTTCGGCTTGTGACGGGTCGCGTCAATGGCCTGGTGGTCAAGGTCGGATGGCTTGGGTAGGGCGCAACCATTTCCGGCATCACTGCGACTCCGAGGCCGGCCTCCACCATTCCCAGTACGGAACTTGGCTGGGCGAGTTCAAGGGCAATATCCGCACGGATTTCAAGGCGCGTAAGCGTATCGACAATCTGTTGGCGGCTGCCGGATGTGTTGTTGAGCATCACAAGGTGCCGCTCGCCAAGCTGAGCCCATGCCACAGATTTCCGGCCCGCGAAGACGTCGTCGCGTCGGCAGACGAGAAGAAAGGGATCCGTCATGAGTTGGTGAATTTCCAGTTCGGACTCCGAAAGGAGCCCGCTAGACATGCCGAACTCGATCTCGCCGCGTACGGCCTTCTGAACGACCTCCTTGGCGGCGACGTCCTCGATCGCAAACGAGACATTCGGCCATTTCGCCGTACAGTGTTCGATACATTTCGGCATCAGGCTACGGGCGATCGAGGGAACGCAAGCCATCGACACAGTGCCGCGATGCTGAACGCCGATATCGCGCAATTCCCGCAGCACGGTATCGAGTTCGTTCAACAGGCGCGAGCCGGTGGCGACCAGGGTTTCGCCAACTGGCGTGAGGCGGACCTGGCGCGTCGTGCGGTCCAGGAGTTTGACGCCGAGTTCGGCCTCAACCTGTCGGATAGCCAGGCTGACGGCGCTTTGCGATGATCCGATGTCTTCTGCCGCCCGGCTGAAGCTGCCGTGCTTCGCAACTGCGAGAAAAACCTTGAGCTGTCGCAAACCGACGTTCATTTGAAAAACTCATAAATGCATCCGATCTTTCAATTTTACATCGAAATTGGATGAGCCTTCAATGGTCGTCTCAAAGGAGTGAGACGACCATGACTGACACATTAACAACAAACAAATCGCCTCAGGCATCTCGTACACAAACAACCGCCCCCATCCGCATCCTCGGACGATCGAACTCGTTCAACGTCCGCAAAGTATTGTGGACCTGCGATGAGATCGGCATCCCGTTTACGCGGGAAGACTATGGCCGCGGCTTCACGCCGACCAACACACCGGAGTTTCTGCGGCTCAATTTGACGGGTCAGGTTCCGGTCGTGATCGATGGGGACCGCACGATGCGCGAATCCAACACCATCGTTCGTTATCTCGCAGCGAAATACGGCACCATCGATCTTTACCCGGAGGATCCGGCCGGGCGGCAGGCGATCGAAGAGTGGATGGACTGGGTTGCCTATGATGTCACGCACGCTCTGCGTGGCGCGTTTCTCGGCGGCCAGTTGAAAGAAGCGCCCTACGATCACCCCTGGTATGTCGCGCAGGGCCAGAAGGAACTGATCCATGTCATGGGCCTGATGGATCGGCATCTCGCCAATCACGGTCCTTTCATCATGGGCAATCATTTCACCATCGCGGACATTCCCTGTGGCCTGGTCGTGAACCGCTGGTTCAGCCTGACGCATCCGGATCTCAAGCGGCCGGATTACCCGGCTCTGTCGGCCTATTACGAGTTGATGACCGAGCGTCCGGGCTTCCGCAAGCACGGCAGGAACGGTCTTCCATAAGCGGCTCAAAAACGCCGCAACGCAAAATTCAGGGAGAGAAACAATGAAGCATATGCCCGGCCGACACTTTTTACAGATTCCCGGTCCGACAAATACGCCGCTGCCAATACTGGCGGCTATCGCGAAGCCCACGATTGATCATCGGGGACCGGAGTTCGGCGAACTCGGCCTTGATGTTTTGAAGCGCATTCGCGGCGTGTTCAAGACCAAGAACCCAGTCATCATATACCCATGCTCCGGTACCGGAGCGTGGGAGGCGGCGCTCGTGAACACGCTCTCGCCGGGCGATCGAGTTCTCATGTACGAAACAGGCTGGTTCTCCACGCTGTGGGGAAAGATGACAAGGGCGCTCGGTCTGCAGCCCGAAATCATCAAGGGAGACTGGCGCACCGGCGTCGATGCCGATGCAATCGAGGCTGCGCTTCGGGCCGATACCGCGCACACCTTCAAGGCGGTCGCGGTGGTTCACAATGAAACGTCGACCGGTGTGACGTCGAATATCGCGGCGGTGCGAAAAGCGATCGACAACGCCAAGCATCCTGCTCTTCTGCTTGTCGATACCATCTCTTCGCTCGGGTCGATCGATTATCGCCATGACGAATGGGGTGTCGACGTCACGGTGGGCGGATCGCAAAAGGGATTGATGCTTCCGCCCGGCATCGCGTTCAACGCCTTGTCGGAGAAGGCAATCAGTGCCTCGAAGCAGGCGAAGTTGCCGCGCAGCTTCCTCGGCTGGGATGAAATGATCGCGGCCAATGCCACGGGTTATTTCCCGTATACGCCGTCGACGAACCTGTTGCAGGGACTCAAGGTCGCTCTCGATCTCATGGAAGAGGAGGGACTCGATGAGGTGTTCTCGCGGCACGATTGTGCCGCACTGGCCACGCGTAGCGCAGTCGAGCACTGGGGATTCGAAATCCAGTGCCGCAATCCTTCCGAATATTCATCGGCGCTGACCGCAGTCAGACTCCCTGAAGGGCATTCGGCGGATCGTCTGCGCAAGGAAATCCTTACGCGCACGAATATGTCGCTCGGCAACGGTCTCGGGCCACTCGCCGATCGCGTTTTCCGTATCGGGCACCTCGGCGACTTCAACACCGCGTCGGTGCTCGGAACGCTTGCGGCTGTCGAAGTTGGCCTGAAGGCAACGGGCGTTCCGTACCGGACGGGAGGCGTCGATGTCGCGATTGATGTGCTCAACGGCAACGCGCCACAACGTGCAGAAATGGGAGAGGCGGCCGAGTAACATCGGCCCCGCTTCAAGACAACGATAAGTCAAAACAAAATGATAACACGGGAGAGAAACAATGGCTCTTATGCAGGAGGCGGACAGCGTGACGGCCGAGTTGGCGCCGTCACGATCTTCCATTAGCGCGCATACCCTCGTCACGACGTTACTCTGCATTCTATTTGCGATCATGTATTTGGATCGCGTCAATATCTCCGCCGCGGCGTCATCCGTTAAAGACCATTTCCATCTGACCAATGCCGAGATGGGGGTGATCTTCAGCGGCTTCTCCTGGGCCTATCTCGCATCTGTCTTATGGGGCGGGTGGGGCGCCAGGAAATTCGGCGCGAAGGCCACGCTTGTGGTGTCCGTGATCGTCGTCGGTATCGGCACCATCGCTACGGGACTTGCGGGCGGTCTGGCGACTCTTTTCATCGCCCGTCTGATTGTTGGACTCGGAGAGGGACCGGCGTTCCCGGCTGCAACTCAGGCAATGCGCAATTGGTATCCGCCTGCTCGTTTCGGCTACATTCAGGGAATTACGCATAGCGCGTCACGGCTTGGCGCCGCGCTCGCTCCGCCCATCGTAACTGCACTGATCGTGCTCGGCGATTGGCGGCTTTCGTTTGTCATCTGTGGTGTTGCGGCCCTGATCTGGGCGGGCTTCTGGTGGTTCACGTTCCGTGATGATCCGAGAACGCATCCGCGGATCGATCCAAAGTGCCTCGAAGGCATCACCGTGTCACTACCAAACCGGCGCGCGAAAACGCCGTTATGGTTGCTGACCAAACGGATGTTTCCGGTCACTATCGTGATGTTCGCGTATGGCTGGACCTATTGGGTGTTCGTGTCGTGGTTGCCGCTCTATTTCGTCAATCAGCACGGCACGAACCTCAAGAACTCGGCACTCCTCACCAGTGCTCTGTTCTTCGCAGGTCTGATTGGCAACACCGTCGGTGGTGTGGTGTCGGATCGTATTTTGCGCCGGACAAACCGCAATCGGCTCGCACGTTGCAGTGTCATCCTGGTATCGCTGCTGGGCGCGGCGGCGTTCATCACGCCGACGATGTTCATCAACGATCTTCGTTTGGTTGTGCCGCTGCTTGCGGGCGCGATGTTCTTTCTCGAACTCACCATCGCGCCGATGTACGCGATCCCGATGGACATCTCGAAGGACTATGCGGGCCTCGGAAGCGCCTACGTCATTATGGGCGTGGGACTGTCGGGCATCATATCGCCCGTCGTGTTCGGTCGGCTGATCGATCTGACCGGCAACTGGAATGTGCCGTTCGCAACGGGTGTTGCGATCCTTCTCTGCGGCGCGCTTGCAGTCTCGCTGCTGAGGCCGGATGTCCCGCTCGTCATCCCTCACTCGGATGAGAAGCAAGCGGGAGAGGCATGATGCAAACATCGTCGACGGTTACACCGGTTGGTTGCAACAAGGCCAAATGCTGTAACCGTCGTCGATGTGAATCGCTTGTGGTATTTAAAATACCAGATGCAACACGCAGATTCTGCTTCGCGTTGTGGAAATTATTCGACGACGCAGAGCACATCTTCGCAGCAAGCATCTCTTTATCGCAACAGAGCGCTTGCCGTCTTTCATCGTCGGTCGTACACCACGCGCCGTCGACACGCAGCACGTCCCGATTGCTCAATGCATTGATCGAGAGTCAACGTGTGATCGTCAAATAATAAGAAACCCAGGGGAATATCACCATGTCGAAATACAACATTCTCATCCTTGGCGCATCGTATGGCTCTCTGCTGGCGTCGAAGATTTTGTTCGGCGGAC
>JAIENY010000054.1 GCA_019750915.1 Xanthobacteraceae bacterium | reverse complement strand
AGCGTCGGATAGACGAAGAACAGGTCGACCCGCTCCTGCGGGCCGGTACGCTTTTGCAGCTTCACGCGGATCGCATTGCTCGGGACATTGAACAAGGTTCGTCCGACCGTCACCGGCAGCGTATCCGGCTCGACCGCAGGGCGCGACCACGTCCAGTCGGGCTGCAGCAGATAGGCGATGGAGACGATGGCGGCAGCGCCGATCACGATGGATGACAAAAGCGGGACATACGGGCGCTGGCGTTTTTGCCGCCCGGCCGGCCGGGATGAGGTGAGGGTCATGAGACCGCAGAAATTCCAAGAGGTTATGAGCGAAGATGTGGACGGATTATGCCGATACAAATGGCCAAGTGATGGCAGACAAGAGCTTTAGAACTCAGATGTTAACCTTTTCTTAAGGATGCGCTGGCGAACGGGCGCAACTTTTGCGAAAGGCCATTCGGTGGTCTTGCGTGGGGACGTGCATGTCGGTGGAAGCCCTGAATTCGTTCTTTTACCTGCTGATCGGTTTTGCCTTCGCCGGTGCGCTCGCGAACGGCTATCAGGCGATGCTGGATCGTCCCGCCGGTTTCGGCCTGCTGGGACAGGGAGCCGCGCCTCATACGCTGGCGGCCGTCCCGTTTCTGGTCTTTGCCGCTCCCTTCATCATCATGCGCAACACCGTGCGCGGCCGTCGCATCGAGCAGCGGCGCATCGAATTCGTCATGATGGCCACCGTGCTTGCCGGGCTCTGGAGCCTGATGTCCGGCACCTGCGTGGTGATGGTCCTTCAGGCCGCCGGGATCGTTGCCTGATTGCGAACCTGCCGTCTCTCGCATCCGGCGGTGCTTCATGGCAATGTCGCCGTGCAGGAGATACTCATGGCGATCTATGAACTCGACGGAATTTCACCCCAGCTTCCCTCCGACGGAAACTATTTCGTTGCCGAAACCGCGGAGGTCATCGGCAATGTGCGCATGCACAGCCACACCAGCGTGTGGTTCGGAACGGTCATCCGCGGCGACAACGAGCTGATCGATATCGGCGAGGGATCGAGCGTTCAGGACAACTGCACGTTTCACACTGACCCCGGCTTTCCGCTGACGATCGGCAAGCATTGCTCGGTCGGCCACAATGCGATCCTGCACGGCTGCACCATCGAGGATGGTGCGCTGGTCGGGATGGGTGCGATCGTGATGAACGGCGCGAAGATCGGCAAGGAATGCGTGGTGGGCGCCGGCGCTCTGGTGCCGGAAGGCAAGGAATTTCCGGAGCGGTCTCTGATTGTCGGGTCGCCCGCGCGCGTGGTTCGCACGTTGAACGACGATCAGGTCAAGCAGCTGACGCGTGCCGCCGCGACCTATCGCGAACGCTTCCCGCGCTTCAAGGCAAAGATGAAACGGATTGACTGAGGCCGCGCGTCAGGATTCGTTTGCGCCGACGCCAAGATCGGCGAGTTTTTTCTCGCCTGCCTTGGTCAACGAATAGGCTCCCGAGCCCAGTTCGTCGCCTTCGGTGCGCGGCTCGATCAAATGCTTCGACAGCAGCCGGCTCAACCATTCCTGCTTTTGCGGCGTCATTTTGATCGGCGAGTTCTGCGCAATGTCGACCATGAGAGCAAGTTCGTCGTCGCTGATGATGGTGTCCCCCATGATGCTCTCCGTTTTTCTGCAATTTGAATTAACCAACGGCGCATGGTGGTGATGGTTCCTGCGTCCCGAAACGGGTGCGGCCAGCTCCGGGGGAGAGCTGGCCGCGCGCGAGCCGGTCGGGGACGGGGAGGGGTGGGGATGTGACCGGATCGCGTTCCTTTGCAGACCTCAGCGTGAGCTTGCGGTGGCGACCGCCGGGCGGGTGTCGCCGAGCGAAACCCACACGTTCTGATCGGCCTGCGATTGACGTTTGACGAAGCGGTAGCCGGTCTCGGTCCAGGCCACGACATCTTCGTTCTCGTTGTCGAGAATGAATTCACCCTTGTTTGATTTCACGGTCAGCACGGCATGGCCTTCGCCCTGCTTGTCGCGCACCACCGTGACCAGCAGCGCCTGACGCGGCCAGCCTGCATCGATCAGAAGCTTGCGCTTCAGCAGCACGTAGTCTTCGCAATCACCGTAGCCGTCGGTTGGGTAAGACCATTTCTCGACTACGCCCCAGTGATCCATATCGGTCATCGGTTTGACGTGCTCGTTGACCCAGCGATTGATGCGGTTCAGATCCTTCCAGGTGGTCTGCGACATCACGATGTCGCGTGGCTCCGCCTGACCTCCGGCACAGTCTGCCGGATTTTCGGAACAGAATTCGGTCCAGCCAATCGGCGCGCGGGTCGTATCGCCCAGGCTTGCATAAAGAACGCGCGTATTGGCCTCGTGAGGCTCCGCCGTGCTGGCGGCGCTGGCCGCCGATGAAAATCCGATCAGGCTGGCGACAATCGCCAGACCGAAGCCCTGTCCACGAATTGAAACCACGGTGGCCCCCTTTTTCTTGTTGGGGCCATCTTGAGGGGGAGGCTTTGCACCGCCGCTAAGTCGGGTGCGCGGATTTGAGTGAAATCAAAGTCAAATCAAAGGCTTATTTGAGTAAAACTTGAAGCAAATCCGCTCCGGACTTAAAATGTTCGGATATGATTCAAATTGTACGGATTTTTTGCCAAGTCATTGGCGGTGCTGCATTCCGGCCCCTACGCCTGGCGCGGCGCCATTCAGGCAAGATGAACATGCCGGAGATGCGGGCCTTCGATGGATGAAGGGACCGCTTCGGGAAGACGGAAAACTCAGGAATTGCTAACCGCGGTGCTTTACCGGGCGGTGACGTTATCTTCGACTGTCTCAAGCGCCTGCGGATGATGGAATTCCACCGCGAAGCCTTCCTCGAGATGCCGGACGACGCGGCAAGGCACGCGTCCGAGGATGATATGCGTGCCGACTTCGGGACGCATGCCGCCCGACAAGGCCGCACCGGATAGCGACAGATCGATGATGCGGCAATCCATCTGGCTGCCGTTCTCGAATTTGAGCACCGCCGAAGCGTTGCGCGGTGCGACGCGGTCGTGACGGCGGTCCTCGGGCAGATTGAGGATTTCACGATTGGCAAGCCAGGTCAGCTGGGCGGCAAGTTTCTCGCGTTTGCGGGGGGTCGCGCTTACCGTCATCGCAAACCCGTTGTCGAGCAGGCGGGTGATCTTGCCCTCAACGCGGCCGATGTGATCGAGATAGACGACGACGCGCTCGCCGATATTGCCGATGCCGGGCGCCAGCAATGCGAGGCCGCCGGGTGACATGTTAATCACCTGGCACGGATACTCCCGCCGGTCGGACAGCATGTAGCGGCCCAGCAAATGAACATTCACCCGCTGGAATCTGCGCCGCTCTTCAGCGACAGGCTGAACCAATTTTCGCTGTACCAACGCCATCACGAGTCCGCACCGTAAGCCTGCACCATAGGAGTGATAGGGTTAACGGCTCGTTAGCACGGAGCAGTAGCGGTAAAGGACTGTTTAGCGCAGGCCTTCGTAGACCATGAAGCCGCGCACGACCTCAAGCTTGCGCAAGGTGCGCGGGCCGAAGAAGCGGGCGTCCTGATGCAGATGGCGCCACGAGGTCACTCCGAAACGACCGATGGTGCCCGGACCGTCGTGGAAAAACGCCAGCATGCCGGTCAGGCTCATGGGCGTGTGAACTCGTGCGCTGAATGGCAGCAGCAGCAGCTCGGCGTGGACGATTTCGCCCCACTGGGCGGCGGCGGTCAGGCCGATCACGGTGGGAATCGACTCTTCGGCGACAACCCCGATCAGGTCCTCGATCTCTGAGCGAGCTTCGTCCTCGAACAGCGCGCAGAAATTCTCGCTTTTGAGATCGCGGCCAAGCCGGGCGCAGACGCGGGTGCCAGCAACACGGAAGGGATACCCCCTGGCCGGGTCATAGGACAAAACGAAAATGTCGCTTAAAAGATGCCGGACGGATTCGGGCGGCATCGCGTTGCGGTCGGGCGCCAGCGCCTTGCCGCGTGCTTCGTTCCAGCGAGCGAAAAAGTCCCGGTTTGACGGATGCTTCACGATACAGACCCACCCGGCGTGTCCTGATACAGGACACCTCTGTCCCGCGTTCAGTCGGCGCACGGCCCTTGCTTGTTGTGCGTGAGTGGTGGTGCAGCGTCCATGCCTTGGCCTCAAAGAAGCCGACTTATGCCCGGGTTTTCTGGCGTTAAGATTAATTTAACCATGATGTTGAGTGCAGGGTGTGGATCGTTCTAGGGTGCACGCACTCCATGCGCTGGTCCTTTTCTCCAAGGGGGCCAGCGGGTCCATAAAGTTGAAAACGGGTGGCTAAGAACAGGTTGGCCGGTTCGGGGAGGGGTGGGGATTTCTCCGAGACAAAGGCCGTCGTTCGAAAGGGAGGACTTCCAAGTCCTCCCTTTTTTATGTCTCCTTTGTTTATGTCGTCTTCCTTTCGATGTTTTGGCGGTCCGCGGCGACAGTTCGGCTTGCGCTGCGGCGCAAAAGCCGTATCTCTGGACGATAGCCGCCTGACGCGTCTGTTCAGGTTCGCAACCTGGATCAGGACTTTGGAAGCGCCCCTTCGAACTCGCCACGAACCCATCCTGACGCTTCCGCGTCCGATGACGATTCTGCTTGTGGTGATGTTTGCGATCCACGGCATCCGGATGCTGCTCCCGGTGACACTGGATGAAGAGGTGCTTTGGGTCTTCGGCTTCGTGCCGGCGCGTTACGACGCCAGCCTGATTGCCACGCAAATTCCCGGCGGGATTGGCGCGAGCATCTGGAGCTTCCTGACCTATGCGTTTTTGCATGCCGATTTGGCGCATATCGGTTTCAACATGCTCTGGATGCTGCCGTTCGGCAGCGCGCTGGCCCGGCGCTTTGGTGCGACGCGCTTCTACATTTTTCTGGCCATCACTGCGATCGCCGGGGCGGTGGCGCACCTTCTGACGCATCCCCATGAAGTGGCGCCGATGATTGGCGCCTCAGCGGCGGTGTCGGGCACGATGGCGGCGTCGCTGCGGTTTGCGTTCCAGAGTGGAAGCTTTCTGTCTTTCCGGCGGGGCGACGCAGACGCCGCCGCACGGATCCCGGCGCTGTCGTTGTGGCGGGCGCTGCAGAACGGGCGGGTGCTCGCCTTTCTCGCGGTATGGTTCGGTATGAACTTCATCACCGGTATTGGCGTCATCGCCATCGGCACGCATGGCCAGAGCATTGCTTGGCAAGCCCATATCGGGGGTTTCCTGGCAGGCTTGTTGTTGTTCTCGCTGTTCGACCCGATCTCCCGCGCTGCAACACCGGATGAGCGGGCTGACAGGCCATCGCTGTCCGACGGCGTCCAGTCGCGGGATGACGCGACGTCGCGCGACATTTAAGCCGTGCCTTCAAACCGTCTTGTGGCCGTCCGAGTCTTGGATCATGTTTGTCCCGCGCGGATCGGCGGGACTAATCGCCGCTGAAGCGAAACCGAAATGCTGCTCGTGCGTTTGTTCCCTTCGAACAACAATCAAATCGCATCGACAATGATGCGATTGCTCCGGGAGGCGGCACATGACTGTTCAGGCTATTCTGGGTACCAAGGGCTTTGAGGTGATCAGCGTTCCGGCCGATGCAAAGGTGTCGGATGCTGTGAAGATTTTGAGCGGACGTCATATCGGCGCGGTGCTGGTGATGAAAGATTATCGCATCGAAGGAATCGTATCCGAACGCGACGTCGTGCGTGTGCTGGGTCAACGCGGCGCCGCCGTTCTCGATGAGCCGGTCAGCGAGATCATGACTCGCAAGGTCGTTACCTGCAAACGCGCGGATCAGGCTGCGGTGATCATGGAGAAGATGACCAACGGCAAGTTCAGGCATCTTCCGGTGGTCGAGAATGATCGTGTGGTCGGGTTGATTTCGATCGGCGACATCGTGAAGTGGCGCGTGCGCGAATACGAGCGCGAGCAGGAAGCCCTGCACGAATACATCAAGACAGCCTAGCTTTTTGGTGCCCGGTTCGCGTGGGACCGTGCGCACCAGTTCTTGATAAACGTCGCGCGATAACGCCCGCTCAGGGAAACTCTTGCGAGAGTCCGGGCGGCTGGCTGGACGTCGAGGTCAGGAGGTTGATGGCCTCCTGAATCGACTCGATGTTGCGCTCTGCGGCACGTGCGCCGTGGGCGATGCATTCATCCGCGCGGTGGAAGTCGAACCAGCCGATCCGGCCGACGCGCGGGGAAATCAGAACATCGGGCGGATCGCCCGCAAGGCGTGCCCGTGTAATGCGGTCCTGCATGATGTTGAAGGCATCCACCATCACCGTCGAAATGCCGGGGCGGCCGGGTTCGCCGAAAAACTCGCGCTTCATCGTTTTTTCCGAGAACAGCCGGAAGCGTCGTTTGTCCGGAACCACTTCGGCGACGGGCACGTCGTCCGGGGTGCCATGGGTCGAAATGATGGTGCCGTGCCCGGTGATGTCCGTCGAGACGTTGCAGGCAATGACGATTTCCGCGCCGAGCGCACGGGCTGCCGAGACCGGCACCGGATTGACCAGCGCGCCATCGACCAGCCAGCGTTCACCCACCAGCACGGAGGCGAAGATGCCGGGCAGGGCGTAGGAAGCGCGCATCGCGTCGACCAGACGGCCGCGTGTCAGCCAGATTTCGTGGCCGGTTTTCACCTCCGTCGCGACCGCCGCATATTTCAGCGGCAGTTCATCGATGGTGGCTTTTCCGAATGTAGCTTCGAGCTGTGCCGCCAGTTTGGCGCCGCCGATCAGGCCCGAGCCGTTGAAGCGGATGTCGAGGTAACCGAGCACGCTGCGCGGCGCGAGGCTTCGCGCCCAGGCCTCGAAGGCATCGAGATGCCCGGCGGCATACGAACCGCCGACGACCGCGCCGATGGAGGTTCCCACCACAATGTCCGGCACGATGCCGTTGGCGATCAGCGTGCGCAGGATGCCGATATGCGCGAACCCCCGCGCGGCGCCGCCGCCAAGCGCGAGACCGATCGTCGGCTTCTTTTGTGTGACAAGGTCACTGCTGTCTTCGGGCGGCCGATTCTGGCCAAGGCCTCTGAGCGTTTCAAGCAACGCAATTCTCCTGAATTTCGCCAACCGGCGCGTTCGACGTTAAAGGCCCGTCGAGACGTTCGCGGGGGTGGAGAAAGAGTTCGCGTAGTTTTTAAATGTGACTGAAGAACGACGTTATATCCATCATTGCGGTGTGTCACAGTTAACTGTCGGCGGATACCGGGATCGCTGCAAGGAGGCTTGAATTCGCCTCGTTTTCAGTCAAAAACCTCTCGGCATGAGGATTTCCAGCCATCGCCAGAGGTATTTGGGGCGTGCTCGCCAGCATGCTCGAAATGCCATGCTTTTCGGCGCGGCCCTGATTCTCGGGGGAGCGCAGGCTCATGCCCAGTTCCTTTCGGATCCGCCACCGGTCCCGCCCGCATCGATTCCGCAGGTTCATACACCGTCCGGACCGGCAATCAGCCTAGCGCCGCCCTCGGGACCGGCGACCGTTCCCGGTCTTCCGCCATCGGTCACTCAGACCCCGGCCGTGACGTCGACTTTGGCGCCATCGACCGCGCAAGCGGCTGCCACACAGGGGGGCCTGGCGCTGACGGCCCGGTTTGGCAAAGACTTGCCGGTCGTCAATGGCGGACTGATCTGGCGCGTCTATTCGGACAAGCTCGGCCCCAACGGGGCGACCCAGCTTATCCGTGAGGACCGCGCCGCGGCGCCGGTCATTCCATTGGCGCCGGGGACTTACGTCGTACATGTGAGCCTCGGCCTCGTTGGCGATGTGCGCACCGTCACGGTGAAGCAGGATACCGACCGCGAGACGTTCGATCTGCCTGCGGGCGGACTGCGTGTCGAAGGCCGCGTCGGCAGTTCGAAGATTCCGCCCAACCAGATCGTGTTCTCCGTCTACAAAGGCAGCCAGTTCGATGTCGGCAGCAGCGAGCGGGCGCCGATTGCCCAGAATGTCAGCGCTGGCGATGTGCTTCTGGTCCCGGACGGTACTTACTATCTCGTCTCGAACTACGGAGACGCGAACTCGATCGTCCGCTCCGACATTCGTGTGCAGGCCTCGAAACTGACCGACGTCGTCGTGACGCATCGTGCGGCTGTCATCACCCTCAAGCTGGTGAGCGACAAAGGTGGTGAGGCTTTGGCCAATACCGCATGGTCCGTCATTACGCCCGCCGGTGACGTGGTGAAGGAATCCATCGGTGCATTTCCGCGAGTTGTTCTGGCGGAAGGCGAGTATCGCGCCATCGCCAAGAACGACGGCAAGGTGTTCGAACGTCCGTTCAAGGTGACGAATGGTGTCGACGGCGAGGTCGAAGTTCTTTCACGCTGAGACGACTCGAATATGACAACCTGTCATAGTTTCTAATTCGGACTAACCATCAAACCATAATGTGCTGTTGTAGAACTGCTGACGAGATGCAGCGGCGGAGCATCTTTACGCCTCGTTAAGGAGCGCGGCGTTGTATGCGCTCACCTCGAAGTTGGCGTGGAGTGCGTCGTGAGTGCCGCGGTTGCCGTGTCGGAAACAGAAGTTTTGTCGGCGGATATGTTCAGTGATCTTTCCGTTCTTCGTCGTAAGTGGCGGGCGGCGCTGAAGCCCGGTCAGAAATTGCCTCTCTTCGAAGATGTCATGCTCGGCAGCCTTGGCCGGCTGGCGGATCGGATCACGCTTCTGCGGGACGACGGCAGTGAGTTGAAGGTGCTGCGCGCCGGCCGCGAGGTCGAGACCTGGCTTGAAACAGAAATTCGCGACACGTCGCTGGCAATCCTTCCGCCCGACTGCGCATTGTCGCTCGAAGAGGCCGTTTCCTCCGCGCACATGATTCAAAAGCCTTATCTCGCCACGGCGCACTGTGTCCGCCATGGCAATGTGCAGGTCTACGACGTGCTTGCGCTGCCGATGGAGTCGCGCTGGGGCGACGCGCTGACGGGCGCTTATGTCAGCCAGCGCGGCGCGCAGTACGATCTGCTCGACGCGGTGTTCGTTGCGACCAATGACGGCATCATGTCGCTGTCGGCAATTCGCGATGCCTGCGGGAGCCTGGCGGACTTCCAGATCGTGCATCTCAACCGCGGTGCTGCCGATCTGCTCGGCTCCCGGCAGCAGGACTTGCGCTGGCAGCGATTGAGCGCGGGCAAACATGCCCTGTCGTCGCCCGAGGTGATCCAACGGCTTGCAAATGCAATCAATCAAGGTGTTGCGGATCAATTCGAAGTCGATGGCGAGGGCAGGACTCTCCGGCTGAATGTCGCCGCGGTGGGCGACATGCTTTCGCTGATCGTCACCGATGTCACGGACCTGAAGCGGCGCGAGAGCTCGTTTCGTCTGCTGTTCGAAGCGAACCCCATGCCGATGTGGGTGTTCGACACCAACAGCCTTGATTTTCTACGCGTCAATGACTCTGCGTTGAAGCACTACGGCTACGATCGCAATCAGTTTCTTGCCATGAAGCTGCCCGACCTGTGGCCCGAGGAGGAGCGCGACGTACATCTGCGCTCGATTCGCGATGCCGGCGATATCTATCAGCCGACGCATAACTGGAAACATCTCAAGGCGGACGGCAGCACTATCGAAGTTCTGATCTTCGCGCGCCGCATCACCATGGACGGTCGCGATTGCTACCTTGGATCCTCCATCGATATCACCGAGCGGCGCAAGGCCGAAGCCCGGATCGCCTACATGGCGCATCACGACAACCTCACCGGTCTCGCCAACCGCGTCAAATTCCGGGACCATCTGGAGCAGGCACTTGAACGCGGCCTGAATGTCAATGAACGCGTCGCGGTGCTGTGTATCGACCTCGATCTGTTCAAGAACGTCAACGACTCGTTCGGTCATCCGATGGGCGATCGCTTGCTGAAGCTTGTCGCGGAACGCCTTCGCGATCTGATACCAGCGAAAGGACTCGTTGCTCGTCTTGGCGGCGACGAATTTGCAATGGTCGTTCCGCGCAACCCGACCCCGCGCGACATCAGCGAACTGGCCGGGCGGCTGATCAAGTCCGTGAGCGCGCCCTATGACATCGATAATTTGGAAATCGTGATCGGCGCCAGCGTCGGTATCGCGATCTCACCGGGTGATGGCACGACGGGCGAGGATCTGCTGCGCAACGCCGACATGGCGCTTTATCGCGCGAAGGCAGAAGGCGGCGGAGCGCATCATTTCTTTGAGAAGGAAATGGACCGGCTGGCGCAGACGCGGCGAGAGCTTGAATTCGACCTGCGCCGTGCGCTCGTCAACGGCGAATTCTATCTGCATTATCAGCCGTTGATCGATGTCAACGCGAACCGTATCGTTGCATTCGAGTCACTGCTGCGCTGGAAGCATCCTTCAAAGGGTATGATTTCGCCCGCAGACTTCATCCCGGTTGCCGAGGACATCGGCTTGATCGTCGCGCTGGGTGAGTGGGTGCTGCGAGAGGCCTGCGCGGAAGCCGCGAAATGGCCGTCGGACGTGAAGGTGGCGGTGAACCTGTCGCCGGTGCAATTCCGCAACCGCAATCTGGTGCCGGTGGTGATCGCGGCGCTGGCGCGTTCGGGTCTCGCACCGACCCGTCTTGAACTGGAGATTACCGAGTCGTTGTTCCTCGCCGAAACCGAGGCCAATCTTGCCACGCTGCATCAGCTGCGCGGGCTTGGCGTGCGGATTTCGATGGATGATTTCGGGACTGGCTATTCGTCGCTGAGTTATCTGCGAAGCTTCCCGTTCGACAAGATCAAGATTGATCGCTCGTTCGTGCGCGATCTTGCCGAACGGCAGGACTGCGCAGCAATCGTTCAGGCCATTTCGGCGTTGGGTCTAAGCCTGAAGATTTCAACCACCGCTGAAGGCGTCGAGACAGTCGATCAGCTCGATCAGCTGCGCGCCATGGGTTGCACCGAAGTGCAGGGTTTCCTGTTCAGTGCAGGCCGCCCCGCGGCGGAGATTGCCGGGTTGCTTGAGAAGTTCGGACAAACCGCATCGGCCGCGGACGACCATCGGCCGGTGCGCGTCGATGTGCCGCTGCCGGCTAAAATCGCGTAACGATATCGCTCAGCGGCGGCCGCGGGCGATCTTCGATGGTCCTGGTCGCCTTGCCGATGTGGATGAAACCGGCGATCCGTTCACTGGAGGCAAGGCCGAGTGCGTCCATCACATCGCGGTCGAACGCCAGCCAGCCCGTGACCCAATCCGATACATAGCCGAGTGCATGCGCGGCGTTGATGACGTTCATCGCGCTGGCGCCTGCGGATAGTTCCTGCTCCCAGGCCGGGACCTTGACGTGTTCGACGAGCTTGCTGACGACCGCAATGACAACCGGCGCATGCGTAAAGCGTTTACGCTCGACGTCGACCTGATCGGGCGTCGCGGTGACGTTCTTCGCCCGGAAAATGCGCGCAAAGATCTCGCCCGCTCTCTCACGTCCGTCGCCTTCGAACACGATGAAGCGCCATGGCGACAATTTGCCATGATCGGGCACGCGCGAGCCGATGGTGAGGATGGTATCGAGTTCGGCGGCTGAAGGGCCGGGGCCGGTCATCTCGATCGGCTTGAGCGAACGGCGGTTTTTCAGAAGTTCGAGCGCGTCTGGCATTCTTCATCCGATTGGTATCAGCCCCACCCGGAACTGAGTGAGGCTGATATTATGCCGAATACGCCGGCCGCAAGTACGGAAAGTTTAGGAAGTCTCTAACGGCCTGATGGGGTCGCCGATCAGAGTTGAGCCTTCGCCCGCCTGACGTCCGGTGGCGTGGCTTCTTCAACCAGCGCCTTCAAGGCTTCGTCGAGCGTCAGCACGCTCGAGCCTTCGCTTCCCAGACGCCGGATCGAAACCGAGCGGCTTTCCGCCTCTTTCTTGCCGACCACAAGAAGGGCAGGGACCTTCGCCAGCGAATGCTCGCGGACCTTGTAGTTGATCTTCTCGTTGCGAAGATCGATCTCGGTGCGCAATCCCGCCTTGCGGCAGGCGTCCAGCACCTCGCGCGCATAATCGTCGCCGTCGGAGGTGATGGTGGTAACGACCGCCTGCACCGGCGCGAGCCAGAGCGGGAAGTGTCCCGCGAAGTGCTCGATCAGAATGCCGGTGAAACGCTCCAGCGAGCCGCAGATCGCGCGGTGGACCATCACCGGCGTGACCTTGTTGGAGTGCTCGTCGATATAGAATGCGCCAAACCGCTCCGGCAGGTTGAAGTCCACCTGCGTGGTGCCGCACTGCCATTCGCGGCCGATCGCATCGCGCAGCACGTATTCGAACTTCGGTCCGTAGAATGCGCCTTCGCCGGGGTTGATCTCGGTGCGAATGCGGTTGCCGTCTTTGGCCTTGATCTGCTCCAGTACCTTGGTCATCACGCCTTCGGCGTGATCCCATGCCGCGTCCGTTCCAACGCGCTTGTCAGGGCGGGTCGAGAGCTTGATCGTCATCTCGCCGTCGAAGCCGAAATCGGCGTAGGTCGACAGGATCAGATCGTTGATCTTCAGGCACTCGTCGGCGAGTTGCTGTTCGGTGCAGAAGATGTGCGCGTCGTCCTGGGTGAATCCCCGCACGCGCATCAGCCCATGCATCGCGCCTGATGGCTCGTAACGATGCACAATGCCGAATTCGGCAAGGCGGATGGGCAGTTCGCGGTAGCTCTTCAAGCCGTGCTTGAAGATCAGCACGTGGCCGGGACAATTCATCGGCTTGATCGCAAACCAGCGCTTGTCTTCGGCCTCGTCGCCCGCGGACTGCGCGGCAAACATGTTTTCGCGATACCATTCCCAGTGGCCGGAGGTTTCCCACAGCGACTTGTCGAGCATCTGCGGCGCGTTGACCTCTTCGTAGTCGCCCGCGAGGCGGCGGCGCATATAGGCGATGATCGCCTGAAACACCGTCCAGCCTTTCGAGTGCCAGAACACCACGCCGGGGCCTTCTTCCTGGAAATGGAACAGGTCCATCTCGCGGCCGAGGCGGCGGTGGTCGCGCTTCTCCGCTTCCTAGAGCTGCTTGAGATAAGCGTCGAGGTCGTCCTGCTTGGCGAATGCGGTCGCGTAGATGCGCGTCAGCATCGGATTATTGCTGTCGCCGCGCCAGTACGCGCCTGCGACCTTCATCAGCTTGAACGCGTTGCCGACCTTGCCCACGGACGTCATATGTGGACCGCGGCACAGGTCGAACCAGTTGCCCTGCTTGTAGATTTTGATCGACTGGTCTTTGGGGATCGCATCCACCAGTTCGACCTTGAACATCTCGCCGTTGTCGCTGAAGACCTTCTTGGTCTCATTGCGCGTCCATACTTCCTTGGTGAAGGGCGCATCCTTGGCAATGATCTCCCGCATCTTCTTTTCAATGGCGGGGAAGTCGTCCGGCGTGAACGGCTGATTGCGGAAGAAGTCGTAGTAAAAGCCGTTCTCGATCACGGGACCGATGGTGACCTGCGTGCCCGGCCACAGCGCCTGAACGGCTTCGGCGAGCACGTGCGCGGCATCGTGCCGGATCAGTTCCAGCGCACGCGGGTCTTCGCGATTGATGAATTCGATCTTGGCATCCTGTTCGATGGGGTCGGACAGGTCGCTCACCACGCCGTCGAGCGCCATCGCAACCGTGCGTTTGGCCAGCGAGGGCGAAATGCCCTTGGCGATGTCGAGGCCGGTGGTGCCTTTGGGAAATTCGCGGGTGGCGCCGTCGGGAAAGGTGACCGTGATTTTTTCCACTGGAACGGCGGGTTTGAGGTTGGCGAGGCCGAAGTGAAATCCGGAATCGGGCGCAGATTTGTCAGGCATGTGCTCTCCTTGGGCTCACTCCTGCGAACGGGCGCAGGTAAGCGTTGGGGAGGGATATAGCAGCGGAATCGCTTGACGCAAATGATGAAACAGCCTGGCCGGGGCAAGTCCGGCCAGACTGGAATATCATGCCCCCAGCAAATCCTCGATGCCGATCGGCAGCTTGCGGACCCGCACGCCAGTCGCGTGATAGACCGCATTTGCGATCGCGGCCGCCGTTCCGGCGAGGCCGATTTCACCAAGGCCGCGAGCGCCGACTTCATTGAACACCGTGTCCGGA
Organism: Xanthobacteraceae bacterium; assembly: GCA_019750915.1. Lineage (GTDB taxonomy): Bacteria > Pseudomonadota > Alphaproteobacteria > Rhizobiales > Xanthobacteraceae > Afipia. Next base: position 11,077 of record JAIENY010000054.1, on the reverse strand, counting down.
TGCTCCACGAACGTCACGTCCATGCGTGGTGCATCCGCGTGGGTGGCCACCACATAATCCGCAAGGTTGCTGTTGATCGCCGCCCCGTTTCGCGGGTCGTAGAAGGTCTTCTCGAACAGGGCCATGCCGACGCCCATGACGACAGCGCCCTCGATCTGGTTGGCCGCGGTCTTGTGATTAATAACCTTGCCGCCATCGATTGCGCTGACGACGCGTTCGACACGCAAACGCGCGATTTCGGGCTGCCAGCTTATCTCGACGAAATGTGCGCCGAACGAATGCAGCGAGTATTTTTTGCCCAGCGGATCGACGAAGCCGCCGCCGCTCTTGCCCTTGCCGATCACGGACGCCGAACCGGCCATCTCGATCACGCGGCCGAACGGCAGACTCGTGGCACCGTCTGCGGCGCCTGTTGTGCCGGCCGGACCAATCATGCCGTTGGCAAAAACAAGGTCGTCCGGCTTGCGGTTGAGCAGTGGCGAGTTCGGTGTCTTGGTCGCAAGCTGGATGACCGCCTTGCGGGCCTCGCGCACCGCCTGGAATGTGGAATCGACCATGGAGGCGGTCACCGCCGAACCACCCGAGAGTGGGCCGGGGGGCAGGTTGCTGTCACCGATGACCACGTCGATTTTGTCCAGCGGAATACCGGTTTCCTGGCTGATCAATTGCGCGATCACCGTGTAGGTGCCGGTGCCGATGTCCTGCGTGCCGCAGGCCGCGCGGGCAGTGCCGTCCGCTTTCAGTTCGACCGTGATCTCGGTCGGAAACCGCAACGCAATCCACGAACAGGCCGCAACGCCCCAACCCAAAATCTTGCCATCGGCTTTCATCGAGCCGATGTCGGAGGTGCGCTTGCTCCAGCCGAATTTATCCGCGCCGGTCTGCAGACATTCGATCATATGCCGCGACGAGAAAGGAAGGCCCTTGCTCTCGTCGATCTTCGGTTCATTCATGATGCGAAGCTGCACCGGATCGATCTTGAGCTTGACCGCCAGTTCATCCATTGCCGATTCAAGCGCGAACAGGCCGGGAACTGCGCCCGGACCGCGCATCGGCGTCGGCGTGCCGACATTGCGCTTGGCGAGCGAAGATCTCACGCGGAGATTTTCAGTCGAATAGAGGAACGGCGTGGCTTCACCGCAGTCCTCTTTGTAATTGTCGGCAATCGAGGTGTGGTTGACGAAGTCCTGGCTCAGCGACAGCAGTTTGCCGTCCTGCGAGGCGCCCAGCTGGATACGCTGCTGGGTGATTGGCCGGTGGCCTGCAGCCTCGAAGTTTTGCTTGCGGCTCAACACGAGCTTGACCGGGTGTCCGAGCTGCTTGGCAGCAGCGGCGGCAATGAAGCAGTGCGGCCACGGCCATAGCTTGCTGCCGAAACCCGAACCGAGGAAGCGTGCGATGATCCGCACGTTCTCCCTCGGCTCGCCGAGCATCGCCATTGTTACATTCTGCTGGTTGGTGATCGACTGGGTGGTTTCATACAGCGTGTAGGCGCCATTTTCGTAGGTTGCGACGCTGGCGTGAAGCTCGATGACGTTGTGGGTTTCGGCGGGCGTGACGTATGTCTCGTCGATCTTGACCGGCGCGGAGCCGAACGCGGTCTCGACATTGCCGCGCTCACTGTCGGTGCTCCACTTTTCCGCCGAGAGCTCTTCGCCCACGTTATGCGGCTTCACGTTGTAGCTGACACTCACCGCGTCAGCGGCCGCAGTCGCCTGTTCGAAGGTGTCGGCGATCACGGCAGCGACGTATTGCCCGTAGTAGCGGACTTCCTTGTCGGCGAGGGGAGGCCGCTTCTCGTCGATGTGCAAATTCGGATCCGAGACACGGAACAGTTTCGGCATGTTGTCGGCATGCAGGATCGCGCGCACGCCCGGCATCTTCTCGGCTCGTGAAAGATCCAGCTTGGTTATCGTGCCTGCGGCAACCGTACTCGACACCGGCACGGCGTAGAGCATACCCTCGAAATGATGGTCCGAGGTATACATCGCCGCGCCGGAAACCTTCTTTGGGCCGTCGATGCGGCTGATCGAGCCGCCGATGATCTGCTTCGAATTGGGATCCATGTAGTTCATGGTGTTTTTCTCGCGATTTGATCAGGCGGGCTTTGAAGCGGCGTCGAGCGTGTGCACGAGACAGCGCTTGGCCAGCTCGACTTTGAAACCGTTCTCGCTCTGTGGTTTTGCGTCTTTCAGGAAGGCTTCCGCGGCGGCCTGGAAGCTGGCCTTGTCAGGCGCCTGGCCAATCAGTCGGGCTTCGGCATCCTTGTTGCGCCACGGCCGTGTGCCGACGCCGCCCATCGCGAACTGCGCCTTCTCGATCTTGCCGTTGTTCACCGTCATGATGACGGCGGCGGACGCAAGGGCAAACTCGTAAGACGCGCGGTCCCGCAGCTTCAAATATAGGGAGCGCGATCCTTTTGGAGGCGGCGGGAGCGTGACATGGGTGATGAGGTCGCCCGGCTGCATCACGGTTTCCTTGTCCGGTGTGTTGCCCGGCAGCAGGTAGAATTCCGCGATCGGCACAGCCCGTTCGCCCTTGATGCCATGAATGTGGATGGTGGCGTCCAGTGCCATCAAAGCCACGTTCATGTCCGACGGATTGGTCGCGATGCACTGTTCGCTGGTGCCGAGGATCGCAAGATTGCGGTTGAAGCCGCCGATCGCCGCGCAGCCCGAGCCGGGCTTGCGCTTGTTGCAGGCCATCGCGTCATCGCGGAAATAGACGCACCGTGTCCGCTGTAGCAGGTTGCCACCTGTCGTCGCCATGTTGCGAAGCTGTGCGGATGCGCCTGCCAGCAGCGCCTGCGACAGCACCGGATAATCGCGCTGAACTCTTTCATCGTGGGCGAGGTCGGCGTTGCGAACCGTCGCGCCGATCTTGAGGCCGCCGTCCGATGAGGGTTCGATCTTGTCGAGCGGAAGGCGAGTGATGTCGATGACCTGCTGGGGTGTCTCGACGTTGAGCTTCATCAGGTCGATCAGCGTGGTGCCGCCGGCAAGGAAGCGCACGTCGGCGCCTTGCTGCGCGGTTTGGGATGTGGCGCCGGCCTTGATCGCGTTGTCGATATTGTCGGCGCGCTTGATTTCAAATGTTTGCATGGCTGCGCTCCCTAGGTGCCCTGACGAACCTGCTGGATCGCGGCCAGGATGTTTTTGTAAGCGCCGCAGCGGCAGATGTTGCCGCTCATGGCCTCGCGGACATCGGCGTCGCCCGCGCCGATCGGCTCTTTCAACAGCGCCACCGCCGACATGATCTGGCCGGAGGTGCAGTAGCCGCACTGATAGCCGTCGTGCTCGACGAACGCGGACTGCATCGGGTGCAGATGGTCCGGCTGCCCGATGCCCTCAATCGTGGTAACCTCGTCGCCTTCATGAGCAGCAGCAAATGACAGGCATGAGTTTACGCGGCGGCCGTTGACATGGACGGTGCACGCGCCGCACTGGCCATGGTCGCAACCTTTCTTGGTCCCGGTCAGTTGAACGTGCTCGCGCAGAAAATCGAGCAGCGTCGTGCGCGGATCGATCTTCTCCGAATAGCTTTTGCCGTTGATGGTGAGCTTTGCATCGACGAAATAGTCAGGTACTTCGGTGCCGTTGGCCGCGGGTGCTGCCTGTGCGTCGGTGTGCCATCCGGTCGCACCTGCCGCGACGCCGGCGATGCCCAACGTCTGAAGAACGGTACGACGGTCCAGACCGGACTTGCCGGTGTTTTCAAGATTATCCATGCATCCCTCGATGCTTATGAGTGAGTTTGTGACTCACATTCGAACCCCCCGCCGGGAATCGAATTAGTCTAATTCCAAACAATAAACATCAATGCGATCCGTTCCATGACCAGATGGTCGAAACGCGCTACACAAAAACGTGTCGCAAAGGGGGCGCGAAATAACCCGCACACTATCGCGATTATTTTCTGCTTCGGGCGGACGACAACGCCCTTACGCAGATTCGGATTCGCGGTGAACGTCGTGAACGACAATGCCCATGCCCGGCTGCGGAAGTTCAAGCCAGTCGCGGCGTTTCAGGGTGCGGCGGGTATCTTCAAGCCCGCTCTGCCAATGCTCCCGCATCGAAGTCGCGGAGAATTCATAGTCCTTTGAATCGCCCTCATAGGCCTTCTGCTGATAAATCAATTGCAGAATGGTGATCTCCGGGAGCGCGGCGAGGTCGTTGAGCAGGCGGCGTTCGCGATCACTGAGTTGATCGTCCGGCACGCGCTTCAGCGCCTTGTAGAGATCGGTCTTGAGAGTGTGCATCAATTTGTAGACGTCGGTGTTGCGGCGTGTGCGCGAGGAATAGACGATGTCCTTCTGGCGGGACATCACTTCCTGAATATCGCGCGGCAGGTCCCCCCGTGCGCTGAACAGATCGACCTGAAACACCAGCGAGTTCATTTTGTCGTCCTGCTCAAGCAGGTGCTGCAACGGCGTGTTGGACACGATGCCGCCGTCCCAGAAGTAATCCGTTCCGATCTTGACCATGGGCAACGCCGGCGGCAGCGCACCCGACGCTATGACGTGTTCGGGCTCGATGGTTTCGCGCTGGTTATCGAAATAAAGAAAATTGCCGGTCCGCACGTTTACCGCGCCGACCGCGAAATTCACCTTGCGGTCATTGATGAGATCGAAGTCGACAAGATCCAGCAACGTCTCGCGCAAAGGCGAACTGTCGTAATAACTGGTGGCGGTCTTGGCGCCCGCGGCGCTGAGCCAGGGACTCATGTCGTGCGGTTTGAAGAAACCGGGCTGGCCGAGCATGGAGGTCATCATGGAGGAGGCCAGGTTACGCGCCTTGCGGTACATGTCGCCGTCCGGCGTGTAATGCCAGACCTTGCGCGCGGTGATCGTGTCCCAGAACGCGCGCAGTTTTTCGAGGCGCTGCTCGGGAGGATTGCCGGCGATGATCGCCGAATTGATCGCTCCGATTGAGACGCCGCACACCCAGTCGGGTTCGAGGCCTTCCTCGTGCAGCGCCTGATACACGCCGGCCTGGTAGGCCCCGAGCGCACCGCCGCCCTGAAGAACCAGCGCGACGCGGCTGCAGCGGTCCGGCCGCCAGCCGCGAAAATCCGGTGATGTTTCGGTGTTCGACGTCCGTGCATCCATCTTGATTTTTCCTTGATAGCTGACCGGCAGCGCCGCCAGTATAGGTCCAAGCCGCAGGATTGGGGAGGAGCGGTGACGCCGTTGTGACGATTATGCCTGAAATTGCAGCATTTGGTGCGTTTCTTGTCGACGTGGTTGTCAAGCCGTATCGCCTGTCACGGCGCCAAGACCCGCGCTTCACAACGCTGTCAAGGAAGCCCGCTAGCTCTCTGGGGCACAGATCGCCGCTCCGTCGAGGCTGCCGACGCCGGGCTGCGTTGGGGATCGCAGCGCAAAGATCGGACATCGGCTCATGCTCTCCGGAAAATCCGCCATCATTACCGGCTCCACCAGCGGGATTGGCCTGTCAATTGCACGGAAACTTGCCGCAGAGGGTGCAAACGTCATGCTCAATGGCTTCGGTGATGCAGGCGAGATCGAGGCGACCCGCGAGGAAATCGCGAATGGGCACAACATCAAGGTGCTCTACAATCCTGCCGACATGACCAAGCCGACCGAGATCGAGAATATGGTCGCGCAGGCCGAAAGCGAATTCGGCAACGTCGATATTGTTGTCAATAATGCAGGCATTCAGTTCGTCGCTCCGGTCGAGGCCTTCCCGGTTGAAAAATGGGACGCCATCATCGCGATCAACTTGTCGAGCGCATTTCACACCACGCGGGCCGTGGTGCCGGTGATGAAGAAAAAGGGCTGGGGCCGCATCGTCAACATCGCGTCGGCTCATGCGCTGGTCGCGTCTCCCTTCAAATCGGCCTACGTTGCCGCCAAGCACGGGATTGCCGGTCTGACCAAGACGGTAGCGCTGGAGGTCGCCGAGCATGGCATCACCTGCAACGCGGTCTGCCCGGGTTATGTGATGACGCCGCTGGTCGAAAAGCAGATTCCGGAACAGGCCAAAGCGCGCGGCATCACCGAACAGCAAGTGATCTCGGACGTGCTGCTGGCCGCACAGCCGACCAAGCGTTTCGTCACCGTCGAAGAACTCTCCGATGTCGTCGCGTTTCTCTGCACCGACTCTGCGAAATCGATCACCGGGACCACGTTGCCAGTCGATGGCGGCTGGACCGCGCACTGAAGGACAACACCATGCGCAAGGAAGACGTTCTCAAGCTGCCCTCGATGCCTGCCGCCGGGCCGAGCTATCCGGCTGGTCCATACCGTTTCATCAACCGCGAATTCCTGGTCATCACCTACGAGACCGATCCTGAATTGATCCGCGCGGGGCTGCCCGAGCCGCTTGAGCCGATCGAGCAGCCGCTGATGCATTACGAATGGATCAAAATGCCGGATTCTTCCGGCTTCGGCAGCTACACCGAATCCGGTCTCGTCATTCCGGCCCGCCTCAATGGCGAGGAGGTCAATTTCGTCAGCCAGATGTATCTGGACGACGATCCGCCAATCGCCGCCGGACGCGAGATCTGGGGCTTCCCGAAGAAATACGCGCATCCGAAACTTGAGATCGTCAAGGATACGTTGACGGGCACGCTCGAATATGCCGGCCAGCTCGTCGCTATGGGCACCATGGGTTACAAGCACGAAGCGCAGTCTGGCAACGGCGAAGCCACCCTCGCAGCGCTGCAGAAGACCCAGATCAACCTCAAGCTGATCCCGGGCGTCGATGGCCGCGCGGAGGTTGCTCAGCTCGTGGCGATCAATCTCACCGAGATCACGGTGAAGGGATCATGGTTCGGTCCCGGTCGCCTGCATCTCGTTCCGCATGTCAATGCGCCGGTGGCGGACTTTCCGGTACGCCGGATTGTCGGCGCCAAGCACTTTGTCGCCGATCTGACGCTGCCCTATGGCCGTGTGGTTTATGATTATAACAAGGACATGGGCGATCTGGCGGTGGCGGCGGAATAGTCTCCGCTGACATCCGGCTGTAACAAAACCGCCATATCTGAAGGACGACGCGGCGGCCGGATTTCCGGGCGCGGGTTGCGGGGGCAGCCTTTGATGTGTCGAAATTCGTCGGCGACGGGGGCGTGGCGTGCAGAATGAAACCGTCAGTTCGGCTGGCTTTTCACAAACTGAAATTGAATCCGTCGTCGTTCCAGGGCTGGTTTGGGCGTTCCGGATTCATTCCGACGGTTCATCAGAGTCGCTCGATGTTGGACAACCGATCGAGCTGCGAAGTCCCGGTCTGCTTTGGCTGCACTTCAATCTTGCCGATGTTCGCGCCTGCCAATGGCTAAGCGCGAGCAGACTGGACATCCCGCCGATCGCGAAGGTGATGGTGCTTTCGCGCGACGAGTTTCAACAGCTCCATGCCCTCGATGATTGTGTGTATGGCGTGATCTCAGATCTCGTGCGCGCGATCGATGCTCCGACCGAGCAGATCGGCTATCTGCGCTTTGCGATGACGGAAAATCTGCTCGTCAGCGGGCGGCAGCGGGCGCTGAGCTCCGTCGATGCGACGCGGCGCGTGCTCGAGAGCGGTCTCAAGATCTCGACGGCGGCGGCTTTGCTGGAGACCATCGTCGATCACGTCGCCGATTCAATGGAGCGGATTTCGGATCAGCTCGGCAGCGATCTTGATTCCATCGAGGAAAAAATTCTGTCCGACACGGGCGACGATCGCCGCAAGGAATTGGGCCGCGTACGCCGGACATGTCTGCGTCTGCACCGTCAATTGTGGGGGCTGCGGCAGGTTTTTCACCGCCTCGACAATGAGGATGCTAAAAAACTCAAGCCGTCGGTGCGTCTTCATGCGGCCAAGCTCGCGCAGCGTCTGGACGAGCTTGATCACGAAATCATGGAGATGCGCGAGCGCAGCCGCCTGCTTCAGGAAGAGCTGCAATTGCAGATGGAGGAGCAGAGCAATAAGAGCCTGCACCTGCTGTCGGTGCTTACGGCATTGTTGCTGCCGCCGACGCTGATCACGGGTATCTTCGGCATGAATACCAAGGGACTGCCTCTCACCGAGGACGAAAGCGGCTTCTATATCGCGATAGGCCTGTTGTTCTCCTCGGCGGCGCTGGCCTATTACATCATGAAACGCCTGCGCATCGTGAGATGATGCCGTGACGCTGATCCCCTCGATCGGCCGTTTGCTGGGCGCCGCGGGTATCTGGATCGGTCTTTGCTCGGCCGGGAGCGCCGCCGATCTCGCAGCAAGCCAGCCCGACACGCGAAGCCCGCGCGAGATTCTCGCCGACTGGGGCATCCAGTTCAGTCTGACGTACATCGGCGAAACCTTCGCCAACCCGACAGGCGGTATCAGCCGTGGCGGCACCTACGCGGGCCGTCTTGATATCGGTACCACTATCGACCTCGAAAAGCTGGCGGGATGGGGCGGCGCGACATTCCACGCCAATATGTACCAGATCCATGGCGATGGCCTGTCGCGCTCCTTCATCGGCAACCTGATGCTGGTGTCGAGCGTGGAGGCGCTGCCCTCGACGCGTCTTTATGAGTTATGGATCGAGCAGTCGCTGTTGCAGGGCAGGCTCATGGTGCGGGTCGGCCAGCAGCCGTCGGACGTGGAATTTATCGACAGCAAGTACGATGATCTGTTTGCCAACTCCGCGCTTGGCTGGCCGGGCATCACAGGCATCGATCTTCCGGGAGGAGGGCCGTCGCCACCACTCGCGGTACCCGGCATTCGCATCAAGGCCCAGCCGACCGACAACATCACCGCCTATCTGGCGGTGTTCGACGGCTATGCGTCACCGCCCGACAGCCCGCTGGATCCGCAGATCGCCAATCCGCACGGCGTACTGTTTCGCGTTAACGATCCGCCGTGGATCATCGGACAGTTGAAATACGGGTTCGACGTCGCAGAAGGACATCCGGCCACCGTCACAGGCGGCGCGTGGAAGCACCTCGGCACGTTCGATAATCTGTCGGTGAGCAGCAACGGCTTGCCGCTGGGGAGTTCTCTCGGTACGGGCACGCCGCTGCAGATGCGCGGCAATCAGGGCATCTTCGCCGTCTACGAGCAACTGCTGACCAAAGCCGTTCCGGGATCGGACAACGGAATAGGGATGTTTGTGCGGACATCGATAAGTCCGGGCGACCGCAATCTCGTAAGCTTTTATCTCGATGGCGGCATCGAGTTCATCGGCATCGGTGATCGGAAGAACGACAAGTTCGGACTCGCCATGACCTATGCACGTATTTCTGGCGGTGCGCGTCAAGCCGACATTGATGCAAGAATTTACACCGGCGTTCCGGTTCCGGTCCGCGACTATGAATCTGTGTTTGAGATGAGTTACAGCGCGCAGCTCACGCCGAACTGGAGCCTGCAGCCGATCTTCGAATACGTCTTCCATCCGGGAGGCGGCGTGGTGAACCCAAGCGATCCGACACAAACACAGCGCATCAAAGATGCCGCGGTGTTCGGCCTGCGCACCACATTCACGTATTGAGTGCTTTGTCGGGGTTGTTGTTGACGCCGCGCCAGCGGCCATAGCGCCAAGGCATATACCAGCGGGCATCGGATGATGGCGTCGCTGGAACGTAATCGACCCCCGATGTGCCGAATGGATGACAGCGCAGCAGCCGCGCCAGCGTCATCCATCCACCAGCCCACAAGCCGTAATGCGCGATCGCCTGATCCCCATACGCGGAACATGTCGGAATGTGCCGGCAGTTGAAACCGATCAGCGGCGACAACGTCGCGCGATACATCCAGATCATCCCACGACCGGCGCGTCGCGGAAGCCGAAATGTCGCATCGCGACAGGAGCAGGAAGATGGATGTTTCATAAGCACTTTGCCGAAATACGCTGCTGCTGGTTGCATTGTTCCCAAGCGCGGAACTTACCGAACACTGACTTTTGAGTCACATGTGCCGAATATTGTCGAGATTCACCTGCATTGCAGCAAAACGGCAATAGACGGGCACTGTCGCGATGATACGATTTTCATAACCGCCGTGTGACACGATTCTTCGAAGTGTGTTGGACGCTTCCGTGCCCGATGCGGATGGAAGGAACTGGATTGGTGTGGTCGCTTTCGATAGGCGGCTTGGTGCGTGCATGCACCACCGCAAGTGTGCTGTCCATGACCGGCTTGGCTACATGCTTGGCTTTGCATGGCGGTACCGCTCACGCTGCCGACTCCACAGAACCACGCCGACAACCGATGACATTCACCTGGCACGGCGCAAAAGCAGGCGCGTGTGGTTCCGATTGCCGCGACTGGATCGCCGCGACAGGCGTGATCACGAACGAAACGCCGGCGTTGTTTGAAAAGGTTGCAGCGGAGCATGACCTGCAGAACACGACCGTGGTGCTCGACTCCAGCGGCGGATCGGTGCTCGATGCCCTCGCACTCGGCCGGATATGGCGAGCGGCGGGACTTCACACCACCGTTGGCACTGTGATCGAACGCGACGACGGACATGGGCGTGTCCGGGCGATCAACCCGGATGCCTACTGTGAATCGATGTGTGTGTTCCTGCTGCTTGGCGGAGCAACGCGTGATGTGCCGCCGGAGGCGCATGTCCGCGTGCACCAAATCTGGATGGGAGACCGCGCCACCAATGCGAAGGCTGCGAGCTACTCCGCGCAGGATCTGATGATTGTTGAACGCGACGTCGGGCGCCTTGCCAAATACACCTTCGAGATGGGCGGTACCGGCGAGTTGCTGGCGTTGGCGTTGAGTGTGCCGCCATGGGAACCGCTGCATGAGTTGAATGCCGTTGAGCTGAGAACCGCGAATATCGTCATTGAGGATGCCGTTGCGGCGAAGGTTGCACCTGCGTCCGAAGCCGCCAAGACTGTGGCTGTGAGCGGCAAGGCCATTCAGGATCGGGTTGCGGCCGAGGTGATGCCCCCCGCGCCCCCGACTCAGATCATGAAATCGACCAAGACCGCGGAAGCGTTGCCTCCGACGGGAGGGACGGCCGTAGCGACGCCTGAGCACTGATTCCGCGCGCGCCTGCGTAGCGCCGGTTACTCGGCCGCCATTTTCTGTTCGCCGCCATTTGCTCTGGCTTCGATCTGATCGATCGCATCCACCACCGCG
>JAIENY010000056.1 GCA_019750915.1 Xanthobacteraceae bacterium | reverse complement strand
CGGTCCCGTAGCTCAGCCGGATAGAGCGAGCGTTTCCTAAACGCTAGGTCGGATGTTCGAGTCATCCCGGGATCGCCATTTACGGGTGGCGGCCGGTCACATCGCCGGTAAGGTGTATCGCAGCGCGAAAGATGTTGGGCCTTGCGCTGCTGCCGATCACAGTCGGTTTTTACGTGTCACCGCCGTGTTGTAATTAATCTGAAAATGCTCTGATCTCATGCGCCGGCCGAGCGGCGTCTATCGCTCATTTTCGAGGTTTCCATGCAGAGGCTTTTGCTTCCCTTCACGCCGCGGTTCATCGTCCTGACGATGTGCGCGATGATGACGCTCGTTTTGTTGTCGGCGGGGATGATGGACGAGCAAATGTCGCACTTCCTCTGGATCCCCATCGTTGTATTCGGAGGGCTTACCCTGATCGGGATCAATGACCTGATGCAGCAGAGTCACGCGGTGTTACGGAACTACCCGATCACCGCGCATTTCCGTTTTCTGCTCGAGGAAATACGGCCCGAAATGCGCCAGTATTTTTTTGAAAGCGAAACGGATGGCACGCCGTTCAGCCGAAACAAGCGCGCCGTTGTCTATCAGCGCGCCAAGATGGTGCTCGACAAGCGGCCTTTCGGTACGCAGAAGGACGTGTACAGCGATGGCTATGAGTGGATGCATCACTCACTTGCTCCGAAGCCGCTCAGCGATCCCGATTTCCGCATCACGATCGGTGGCCCGGAATGCTCCCGGCCCTACTCGGCCTCGGTCTTCAACATCTCCGCCATGAGTTTCGGGGCTCTGAGCGCCAATGCGATCCGTGCGCTCAATGCCGGCGCGAAAAAAGGCAACTTCGCGCACGATACGGGAGAAGGCGGGATCAGCCCGTATCATCAGGAGAAGGGCGGCGATCTGATCTGGGAAATCGGTTCGGGTTATTTCGGATGCCGGACGAGGGAAGGGAAATTCGATCCGCAGGCGTTCGCGCGTGTCTCGGCGGGCGAACAGGTCAAGATGATTGAGGTGAAACTCAGTCAGGGTGCCAAGCCGGGGCATGGCGGCGTGTTGCCTGCGGCAAAAGTTTCGGAGGAAATTTCCAGGATTCGTGGAGTTGCGCTGGGCGAGGATTGCATTTCACCATCGGCGCATTCGGCGTTTTCAACGCCGGTCGGCATGATGCAATTCATCGGCGAGTTGCGCCGTCTCTCTGGCGGCAAGCCGGTCGGCTTCAAATTGTGTATCGGCCATGGCTGGGAATTTCTCGCGATCTGCAAGGCGATGCTGCAGACCGGGATCTATCCGGATTTTATTGTCGTGGATGGCAAGGAAGGCGGCACCGGTGCTGCCCCGCTGGAATTTACCGACCACCTCGGCATGCCGATGCGGGAAGGTGTTAATTTCGTGCACAACGCGCTGGTCGGCATCGGCGTTCGTGACCGGATTCGCATCGGCGCATCCGGCAAGATTGTGACGGCGTTCGACATGGCGCGTGTGGTGGCGCTTGGCGCCGACTGGTGCAATTCCGGACGGGGCTTCATGTTTTCGCTGGGCTGCATCCAGTCGCTAAGCTGCCATACCGATCGTTGTCCGACGGGAGTGGCGACTCAGGATCCGCTGCGTGGCCGCGCGCTTGTGGTCGAAGACAAGGTCTCGCGGGTTGCGAATTATCACAACGCGACATTGCACGCGTTGGCGGAGTTGTTGGCCGCTGCAGGGCTTGAACATCCGCGGCAGCTCGAATCCAAATACTTCATGCATCGTCTCTACGGCACGGACGTGAAGTCGTTCGCTGAATTATATCCGTGCCTGGAAACCGGTGAATTGCTGCGCGGCACTGATGATCACCGCTTTCGCGATGCGTGGCAGGTTGCGCAGGCGGAATCGTTTGCGCCAAGCTGCTAGGACCACGCTGCGAATTGTCTGTCGCGTCAGATTTGCGGACGGTGCGACAGCCTTGCGAGATCGAATCCATTTATATCGGCAAGCAACTCGCAGAAGGCTTGCGCGCCGTGGTCGAGCAGGTGCCGCCCCTTCGTTGCATCTGCAAGCGTAGCGTTTCCGGCGACGCCGCTGGGGTGCAGGTCCTGTGCAGCCCACGCGAACGGCGCAGGACGATGCGGTGACAGCCAGCGAAATTCCCCCGTCATCGCAACGCTTGCGGGTTTGAAATCGGCAATCTTTTCCTGACGCACCAGATCGGGATGAGCCGCCAGCATGATCGACGTCTCGATGGCGCCGCCGTGCACGCCATGCTTCACCTCGTCGTCAGGGAAAAGGCCAGGCGGAATTCCGAAGCGATGCCAGTTGGTCGTCACCGCGAGCATGCCGTGGCGGGCGCGCAGTTCCTGCGCCACGATCGTCATCGCAGCGCTGTTGCCGCCGTGGCTGGATACCATCACGATTTTTTTGATGCCGTTGCGCGCGACATCCTCGCCGATCGCCAACCAGTTCCGGATCGCGAGGTCATAAGGCAAGGTGACAGTGCCGGGATAGTCGATATGCTCGGTAGAAAGCCCGATCGCCTCGATCGGCAGGAACGTGGCGGGAATATCAGCCGGCAGCTTTTTCCAGACTTCTGTGAGAAAGGCGTTCGCGATCAGCGTATCCGTTGCCAGTGGAAGATGTGGACCATGCTGTTCGGTCGCCGCCAGCGGCAGCACGGCGATCCAATGCGATCGCGCGACAGGATCAATTTCGGGCCAGCGGATGTCTGCCCAGTTACGGGGTGCGGTATTCGACGTCATCGCAAAAAGTTATCTTTGAACAAGGCGGGCCGGATCGACTAGTAAGGGACGGCCTGATTGAGGTGCCATGCGGCCTATCATGGGCGCAATGGTGGACGGAGTCCAATATGCGGCGATCTCTTTTGTCACAAGCGTTAACGGCGTTCGGTCTCTTGATGGGTGCGACGTCCGCCCTTGCGCAAACAGCGCCCGGACTGGACAAGGTGACATTCGGGACCAACTGGCTGGCGGAGGCGGAGCAGGGCGGATTTTTCCAGGCCGTCGCCGATGGCACTTATGCCAGCTACGGTCTTGACGTGACGATCGTGCCGGGCGGCCCCAACGTCAATAACCGAATCCTGCTACTCGCCAAGAAGCTTGATTTCGATATCGCGGCCAACAATCTGCAGCTGCTGGATGGCGTGGCCAACAACGTACCAGTCGTCGGCGTGGCGGCGATCTTCCAGCGGGACCCTCAGGTTTTCCTCGCGCATCCTGAATCGAAGGTGACAACCCTCGACGACCTCAAGCCACTGACACTGTTCGTTTCCAAGGAGGGAATGTCGAGCTACTTCCAGTGGCTGAAAAGTGAATATCGCTTTTCGGAAGATCGCGTGAGGCCCTACACTTCGAACGCGCAGCCATTTCTCGCCAATAAAAACAGCGCGATGCAGGGCTATCTGACCTCAGAGCCGTTCGCCATCGAGCAACAGGCGAAGTTTAAGCCGACGGTCGTGCTGCTCGCGGATTATGGCTTCAGTTCGTATTCAAGCTTCATCGAGACGCGTGCAGATCTGGTGGAGCGAAGGCCGGATCTGGTGCAGCGCTTTGTCGATGCGTCGATCGTGGGCTGGTATCACTATCTCTATGGCGACAATTCGCGCGGCAACGCGCTGATCAAATCGATGAACCCGGAGATGACCGACGCCATTCTGGATTATGCAGTCGATCGCATGAAGGACGCGGGAATCGTCGATTCGGGGGATGCCGTCCAGAACGGCATCGGAGCCATGACTGATGAGCGGATGGCCGATTTCTTCGGCAAGATGGTTCGTGCCGGTGTGGTCAAGCGGGATGTCGATTTCCGCAAAGCTTATACCTTGCGGTTTATCAATAAAGGCGTCGGCCTCGATTTGCGTCCAAAGCCATGAGCGCTGCGAGATGAGCGCCATCGCCTGCCACGATGTAACCAAGGTCTATGCCGGCGGCGTCAATGCGCTTGGACCCGTTGATCTGAGTGTGCGCAGGGGAGAGTTCGTATCATTGCTGGGGCCATCCGGTTGCGGCAAATCGACATTGCTCCGCATCATCGCGGGTCTCGAGCAGCCCACCACCGGGGCGGTGCAGGTTGAGAATCGCGGCCCGCGAAAGATGGGTTTCGTTTTCCAGGAACCGACATTGATGCCGTGGGCGAGCGTGCGCGCCAATGTTGCTCTGCCTCTTAGGCTTGGGCCGGGGCCCTCTGCGGAATCCGAGGGAGCGGTTGACGAGGTTCTGGCGCGCGTCGGACTTTCCGAATTCGCTGACGCCTATCCGCGCGAATTGTCCGGCGGGATGCGGATGCGCGCCTCGATTGCCCGTGCGCTGGTCACAGATCCCGACATTCTGCTGATGGATGAGCCGTTCGCTGCGCTTGATGAGATCACGCGGTTCCAGCTGAACGACGATCTTCTGGCGCTTTGGGCACGGATGCGGACGACAATTGTTTTCGTGACGCATTCGGTGTTTGAGTCGGTTTATCTTTCGCAGCGCGTCATCGTGATGACGTCGCGCCCCGGCCGGATTGCGTCCGAGTTTTCAATTGATGCGCGGTCTTCACGTGATGCGTCGTTTCGCACGTCGGTCGCATACGCCGAGACGTGCCGCGATGTTTCTGCTGCACTTGCTCAGGCGGCACCCAGGTAAATATCTTATATTAGACATAAGATTTGTTTGCCCGTACGCTACGGAGGCGTTAGCGTTTGGACAGCCTGCCGCAAGAGCGGGACGTGTTCTGGAGGCTTCATGCCAAGAGGTGCCGATATCGTCGCCAAATCCCTCGCGGACCATGGCGTCAGTTGCATATTCACGGTGTCCGGCAATCATGTCATGCCGGTTTTCGACGCGTTGCTGTCGACTGACATCAAGCTGATCCACGCGCGTCATGAAGCGGCGTGCGTTCACATGGCCGACGCGTGGGGTCGACTGACCGGAAAGCCCGGCATCGCGCTGGTGACTGGCGGTCAGGGCCACAGCAATGCGGTCGCCGCGCTTTACACTGCGCTGGCGGCGGAATCACCGGTCGTTCTTCTGTCGGGGCACGCCGGGCTTCATGAACTGGGTCAGGGGGCGTTCCAGGAAATGCTGCAGGCCGATCTGGCGCGGCCGGTGGCGAAAGCATCATGGACAGCGGCAACCACTGTGGGCCTTGGCGACGATATTACCAAGGCGCTCAAGCTGGCGTTGTCCGGCCGTCCTGGTCCGGTCCACGTCAGCCTTCCGGTCGATCTTCTGGATGCAACGATCTCTGACGCCGAGTTGAAAACGCCGACGGTTCCTTCGACTCATGAAGCTGCTCCCGCAGCCACGATCGCTACGATCCGCTCGCATGTCGCGGCCGCGAGCCGCCCGCTGATGATTTGCGGCCCTCAGATGTGCAACGAACGGGGCCATGCCCTGATGAGTCGCGTCTCGAACGCGACCGGAGTTCCGGTGCTTGGGATGGAAAGCCCGCGCGGCGTCAACGATCCCGGACTTGGTTCGTTTGCGGAGATTCTCGGCGACGCTGATCTGATCGTTCTTATCGGCAAACCGCTCGATTTCACGCTGAAGTTTGGCGGCGCGCCGATTGCGTCCGCCTGCAAGTGGATCGTGGTCGATCCCGACAAGGCATTGATCGCCCGCGCCCGGGCCGTGCTTAAAGACCGATTGCTGCTCGCGGAAAACGCGGACGCAGAAGCGATGCTGAAACGGCTTACGGCAAGCCAGCTCGACGTATCGCCGCATCAGGCGTGGCGCAAAAATGTCGAGGCTGCAATCTCTTATCGTCCGGCCAGCTGGCGCAGCGTCAAATCAGAGGCCGATGGCCATCTTCATCCGGTCGAGATGTGCCGGGTCATTTCCGATTTTGTCGAAAAACAACCGAACGCGGTTTTTGTCGGCGACGGGGGAGAAATCGGGCAGTGGGCTCAGGCTCTCGTGAATGCCGACCGGCGCGTCGTCAATGGAGTCGCCGGGACCATCGGCGCGGCATTGCCGTTCGCCATCGCGGCGAAGGTCGCGTATCCGGATGCGCCCGTGATTGCAGTGATGGGTGACGGCACGTTCGGTTTTCACATGGCCGAGTTTGACACCGCGGTGCGCTACAATCTGCCGATCATTGCAGTTGTTGGCAACGACGCACGGTGGAATGCCGAATATCAGATACAGTTGCGCAATTACGGCGAGGCGCGGGCGAAACATTGTGAGCTATTGCCGTCGCGCTACGACCTTGTGGTTGAGGCCCTGGGAGGCTTTGGCGCTCTGGTTCGTCATGTCGATGAGTTGCCGGCCGCGATAGAACGGGCTCGCCAAAGCGGCAAGCCAGCCTGCATCAATGTCATGATCGAGGGAGTACCCGCGCCGGTGGTGCGACGATAGGACGTAAGCAAAAAAAATGGGAGGAAGCGTTGACGATACGACAATTGACGATTGCTTTCCTGTTGCTGTTTTCTGTCTCGGCAGTGCACGCCGAGGTCAATGAAGTCAGCATCGCCCGGCAGCCGAGTCTTGGTCATCTGCCGCTCATGATCATGCAAGACCGCAAGCTCCTGGAGAAAAATGCGGCCGCGCTTGGCGTGTCCGATCTCAAGGTTAATTATCTGACGCTGGCCGGTGGTGCGGCAATGAACGACGCGCTGCTGTCGAACACGATCCAGTTCGCGGCGGGTGGTGTTCCGCCTTTGGTCGTGCTGTGGGCGAAGACACGCGAAACGCCCCAGGCGGTGAAAGCCGTGGCGGCGATGAATTCGATGCCGCTCCTGCTCAACACCAACAATCCGAACGTCAAATCGATCAAGGATCTCACCGACGCGGACAAGATCGCACTTCCGGCGGTCCGGGTCTCGATCCAGGCGATCCTGTTGCAGATGGCAGCCGAAAAGGCTTTCGGTCCGGGGCATCAAAATGATCTCGATCGCTTGACGGTGACGATGTCGCATCCGGATGGAATGCGGGCGCTGCTGTCGAAGACCGAAGTCTCCGGGCATTTCACGGCGGCGCCCATTCAGGAACTCGAACTCAGGCAGCCCGGGGTACACACGCTGCTGAATTCCTATGAAGTGTTCGGCGGCCCCTCGACCTTCAATGTCGTATGGGCGACCTCGGCATTTCGCGATGCCAATCCGAAAGTTTACGAGGCGTTCACCAAGTCACTGGATGAGGCGATTGCCATCCTCAATAGCGACAAGGCCGCCGCAGCGGAAACCTATGTCAGATTGAGCGGCGACAAGGCGGGCCTGCCGCTCATTTCCGAAATCCTGGCAAGTCCCGATGTCAAATTCACGACAACGCCTCACGGGATCGAGCAGTACGTCGGATTCATGAACAAGACCGGCATGGTGAAAGCCCAGGCTGCATCGTGGAAGGATTTGTTCTTCCCGAACATGCAGGACAAAAACGGCAGTTAGCGATGATTTTAGGGGTGATTGACGCCGTGACTTCCTCATGAAACTGATCGGCTATCGGATACAACGATGGCCGATCATGCCTGCCTCTGAGTCAGCTCACCGATTTCGAAGAGCGATGCTTCCTGCCGCGGTGTTCTTCACCGTGCTGGCGGTATGGGAGGCCGCGGTTCGCTTTGGAAATGTCCCGCCTTATATCCTGCCCGGTCCAAGCGCGATCGGTCAGGCGCTGGTCAAGGACGGCCCGCTGTTGCTTGGCTCGCTTCTGGTCACGCTGACAACAACCCTGGAGGGCTTTGTCGCAGCCGTGGCTGGAGGTATTGGATTGGCTCTGCTGTTCGATCGCGCAAGGTGGATCGAGGACGCCTTTCTGCCTTATGCGGTGATCCTGCAGGTCACGCCGGTTATCGCGATTGCTCCGTTGCTTTTGATTTATTTGCCGCAGCATCTGGCGGTCGTGGCATGTGCGTGGATCGTGGCGTTCTTTCCGATGCTGTCGAATACCCTGCTTGGCCTGAAATCGGTCGATGGCAACCTCATACATCTTTTCAGGCTCTATGATGCCTCGCAGGGCCAGGCATTGTGGCTGCTCAAGTTGCCATCGGCACTGCCATACATGCTCGGCGGCCTGCGTATCGCCGGAGGCCTGTCGCTGATCGGCGCAGTCGTGGCGGAAATCGCAGCCGGCTCGGCAGGATCCGGTTCCGGTCTTGCATTCCGCATCGCCGAGGCGGGATACCGACTTGACATCCCCCGCATGTATGCAGCTTTGGCCCTCTTGTCGGTGACCGGCATTGTGATCTATGCCGCCCTCTCGGCTGCGTCCTATCTTGTGCTACGACGCTGGCACGAAAGCGCAATGGGAAGGGACAGTTGATGGTGCAGGATCAATCCGGGCAGAAGGCCGATATTCTGGTTTATGGCCCCAAGAAGCCTTTGATCGAGCGTGGGCTCTCCGGCTTCAACCTGCATGTTATTCACGAGCGGGCGGACGTGGACAAGCTTGCGCCGGATATCGCGGAAAAGATTCGCGGCATTGCCGTCACTCTTCTGGTTCCAGCCAACAGCGCGATGCTGTCGCGCTTTCCCAAGCTGGAGGTCATTGCAAGTTTCGGCGTCGGCTACGATCATGTCGATTTCAGCTATGCGCGCGATCACAACATCA
Organism: Xanthobacteraceae bacterium; assembly: GCA_019750915.1. Classification (GTDB taxonomy): domain Bacteria; phylum Pseudomonadota; class Alphaproteobacteria; order Rhizobiales; family Xanthobacteraceae; genus Afipia. The sequence goes on along the minus strand of JAIENY010000056.1, from coordinate 14,863 downwards.
TCGTGACCAATACACCGGACGTCCTGACCGAGGAGGTCGCCGACACCGCGCTTGGCCTTTTGATCGCGACACTGCGCGAATTCATTCCCGCCGACCGTTATGTCCGTGAAGGCAAATGGACGGAGAAGAGCTATCGGCTGAGCCCCGGTTCGCTGCGCGATCGCACGGTCGGCATCGTCGGCATGGGAAGAATAGGTCAGGCGATCGCGCGCCGTGTCGAGGCCTGCGGGGTACCGGTGGTGTATCATTCGCGCAATCCGGCGCAAGGCGTCAGCCATAAGCACTTTCCAAATCTGGTCGAGATGGCGAAGGTCGCTGATACGCTGATCGTAATCACACCCGGCGGCGCAGCGACCAACAATCTCATCAATGCCGACGTGCTCGATGCCATGGGGCCACGCGGCGTACTGATCAACGTCGCGCGTGGCTCGGTGGTCGATGAGCAGGCGCTGATCGCGGCGCTGGCAAATGGCAAGATTCTGGCGGCGGGCCTCGACGTCTACGCTCAGGAACCGCATGTGCCGGATGCATTGAAGCACATGAACAATGTCGTTCTGTTGCCGCACATTGCGTCCGCCTCGGTCGCCACACGCGATGCGATGGATCAGCTTGTTGTCGATAATCTCGTCAGATGGTTCGCTGGCAAGCCGCCCCTGACGCCGGTTCCGGAAACGCCGTACGAGAAGCCTGCATGAGGGAAAGCCGATTTCTGGCCGGCGTCGTTGCCGGCCTTGTGCTGTGCGCGGGCGTCGCGAGAGCGCAGGACGCAAAATCACTGACCACGAATCTGGTCGGTGTCGGGCAGTGGGAGCTCTCCACGGCCGGACGCGACAAAACGTGCGTCGTGACGATGAAGGGCGATCAGGTTTCGCCTGGGATGAAGCTCAATTTCGAGAAGGGATGCGCCGAAGCGCTGCCTTTCACCAAGGATATTGCCTCGTGGACCGTCAAGGGGCTCGATATCGTCCGTTTCCAGGATGCCAAAGGCGAACCGGTGCTCGATGTCACCGAGGTCGAAAGCGGGATCTACGAAGGCGTCCGCAGCGGCGAGGGCGTTTTTCTTCTGCAGAATCTGGCTGACGCCCGGGCTCTGGCGAAATCAACCGATCAGATGATCGGCGACTGGGCGATGGTGCGCGGCAATGGCAACAGCATTTGCGGCCTCACGCTGACCAACACCGAAACGTCGACACCGGATAATTTTCAGGTCTTTCTCAAGCCGAAGTGCGATCCCCTCGTTGCAAATTTTGCTCCCACGATGTGGCGAATCGAGCGCGGCGAGATGCTGCTGATATCGAACAGTGGCGATACATGGCGCTTCGCGGCCGACGACAATGCGCAATGGCGCCGCATTCCGGACAGCGCTGATCCCTTCATCATGGTCCGGCAATAACCGTTACATCAGCTTCAGCCCTTTGAGGCTGCTATGGCCATTCTTGCCGACGATGATGTGGTCGTGCACGGAGATGCCGAGCGGCGTTGAGATCGTGACGATTGATTTCGTCATCTGGATGTCGGCCGACGACGGTGTTGGGTCGCCCGAGGGATGATTGTGCACGAGAATGATGGCAGTGGCCGAGAGTTCGATGGCACGCTTGACCACCTCACGCGGATAAACCGGCGTGTGATCGATGGTGCCGACCTGCTGCAATTCGTCTGCGATCAACTGGTTTTTCTTGTCGAGAAACAGGATCCGGAATTGTTCCTTGTCCGCGAACGCCATGGAGGCTCGGCAATATTCGATCACACCGGACCATGACGAAAGCACGGTGCGCTGCTTCATTTGTCCTCTGGTGACGCGGCTTGCGGTCGCTGCGATTAGCTTGATCTCGGTAATGGCGGCTTCACCGAGGCCGCTGATTTCGCGCAAGCGCGCTTCCGGCGCATGTACCGTCTCCGCGAAAGATCCAAACTTGGTGATCAGGCTTTTTGCCAACGGCTTGACGTCGCGCCGCGGCAGCGCGCGGAAAAGCACCATCTCAAGCAGTTCGTAGTCGCTAAGAGCATCAGGCCCAGCATCGCGGAACCGATCACGCAAGCGTTCGCGGTGGCCATGATAATGCGGCGCTTCGGCAAATCCGGATCGTTTTGACGGACTGTCGGCGTCTTGGGACATTTCGGTCGGGACCACTGCTCGTCCGACAACCATGCCGTGGTCGATATGATTTGCAAGACGTAAAATACGCCTCGCACATGAAGCTGAAATCAGGCCGCGGTGTAGGGCGGCTTGTTCAGATTGCCGGGCGAAAGCGTGAAGATTTCGACGCCGTCCTGCGTGACACCAACGGAATGTTCGAACTGCGCTGACAGCGACCGGTCGCGCGTCACCGCGGTCCATCCATCAGCGAGGATTTTGACGTGTGGCTTGCCGAGATTGATCATCGGCTCGATGGTGAACAGCATTCCGGGGCGCAGCACGACCCCTTCACCCGGGCGGCCGACGTGAATGATATTCGGCTCGTCGTGAAACAACCGGCCCAGCCCGTGGCCGCAGAAATCGCGGACTACGCTCATTTGCTGCGGTTCGACAAAACTCTGAATCGCGTGGCCGATATCGCCGGTTGTCGCGCCCGGCTTCACCGCCGCGATGCCGCGCAACAGTGCCTCATAGGTGACATCCATCAGCCGCTCAGCCCGGCGCGACACGGGGCCCGCGGCATACATGCGGCTGGAATCGCCATGCCAGCCATCGACAATAAAGGTCACGTCGATATTGACGATGTCGCCTTCCTTAAGCTGCCGATCGCCCGGCATGCCGTGGCATACGACATGATTGATCGAAGTGCAGGTCGAATACCGGTAGCCGCGGTACATTAGCGTCGCAGGGATTGCTTGATTGGCAAGGGCGAACTTGCGCACGAACTCATCGATCTGAGAGGTAAAAATGCCGGGCCGAACGACCGGCACCAGTTCGTCCAGGCATCTGGCGACCAGCGCACCGGCCTTTCGCATGCCTGCGAAAGCGCCTGGCCCGTGCAGCTTGATTTGTCCGGTCTTGCGCGTGGAAGCGTCGCTGGCGTCAACGTAGTTCATGGATATCGATTTTCGGCTGGGCTGGAGGACAGGTTTTGTCGCCAATGTAATATTCTATGCGTATTTCGCAACTGCGCCGACGGCCAGCACCTATGATCATGTGCCTCACGCCGCCCCTTGCCGGCGCATCGATGCGTCCTTGGGACGCAGCCTCGATATGTCTGACTTGAGCCATTGCTGGCAAGAGTCGTCCGATAAGTGCAGGAAAATCCGGCACATTTGTGGTTCCAGATTTTGATTGGCTGTGTCCGGTCGGGACGTTAAGCAGAAACAGGTGCAACGGAGCTTGTATTCGCTTTGATGTCGGTTCTCGATTCGGTCAGCCTAGCGATTTTGCTGGGCGCCACGTTGGTGATGGCGGGCATCCTGTCCAGCCTGCTGGCGCTGCGGTTTGGAGCTCCGTTGCTGCTTGTGTTCCTTGGCGTCGGTGTCTTCGCGGGCGAAAGTGGCCCGGGCGGGCTTCGTTTCGACGATGTGCGCATGACCTATCTGGTCGGATCGGCGGCACTTGCATTGATCCTGTTTGACGGCGGGTTGCGGACCCGCTTCCAGAGCATCAAGGCGGTACTCGCGCCGTCCACGGTGCTGGCGACTGCTGGCGTCCTGCTGACCGCAGTTTTGACTGCACCGGTCGCCAAATATGCGCTGGATCTCGACTGGACCAAGGCCCTTCTCGTCGGAGCTGTGGTGGCCTCGACCGATGCTGCGGCTGTATTTTTGCTTGTCCACGCGCAGGGGCTGCGGCTGCGGCCTCGCGTTGGCGCGACGCTGGAGGTCGAATCCGGCACAAACGATCCATTTGCGGTCTTTCTCACACTGATCCTGGTCGAGTTACTGTCCGTTGGACAAAGTACGGCCGCCCATGTGGTGCTGGAGTTCGTGCGAGAAGCCGCAATCGGGGGGCTGGTGGGCGTCATCGGAGGCCGTCTGGTCGTCGTTGCATTGAACCGGATCGCGCTTCCGCAGGGACTTCATGCTCCGTTCGTGACCACCGCGGCTCTCGTGATCTTCGGCGTCACGCAGATCGGGCATGCGTCTGGTTTTCTGGCGGTTTATCTCGCCGGCATCGTGATCGGCAATCGACCGACCCGTGCGCACAATTCTGTCGTGACGTTCCTGGACGCCGCGACTTGGCTGGCGCAGATCGTGATGTTCGTGCTGCTCGGCCTTCTGGTGTCCCCGCAACGCCTCATTCCCAGCATCCTGCCGGCTCTTGCGGTGGCTTTCACCTTGATGATTGTTGCCCGGCCAGCTGCAGTGTTCCTCTGCCTAGCGCCCTTCCGCTTCAAGTGGCGCGAAAAGACGTTCATCGCATGGGTCGGACTGCGAGGGGCGGTGGCAATCTTCCTGGCCTCGATTCCGATGCTTCTGAGCCTGCCGGACGCCCACGTCTATTTCGACGTGGCGTTTGTGGTCGTGGTCGTGTCGCTGCTGTTTCAGGGCTGGACGTTAGGATTCGCCGCCCGCCGTTTGCATGTCGCACTGCCGCGGACCGACCGCGGGCCGCGCCGCATTGAGCTTGATCTGCCCGGTCAGCTTGAACAGCAACTTGTTGGCTACGCCGTGCGGCCGAATAGCCTGTTTCTCAGGCGCGGGCTGGTGCCGTCGTGGTCGAAGCCGACGCTTGTGATCCGCGATGAAAAGATTCTGTCGGCGTCTGAAGCTGACCCAGTGCAAAAGGGCGATTATCTTTATCTTCTTGCCCCGCCTGAGAAGGCCGATGCGCTCGACCGCTTCTTTATCGACATGCCGCATGCGCCGGCGCCTGATCCGCATCTCCTCGGCGACTTCGTGGTGCCGGGCGATGTAACGCTTGGTGCTGTCGCGGAAATCTATGGGATCAATGTTCCGGCTTCCGGCGCGCAGCTGACGCTGGCGGATTATTTCGACATCCATCTTGATCATGCGCCGCGCGAAGGTGCGACCCTGCCGCTCGATTCGATTGTTCTTGTCGCGCGCAATATCGGCGGCGGCCGCGTTGATGTCGTCGGCCTGCGTCTGCCTGAAGACGATGAGGACGCGCCCATTCCGGAGCAAGCCAGGCGTGGCGTATTCAGGCGGCGCGCCGGCAAGATCTGGAAGGCCCTGTCGGAAGGCTAGAGCGGGCGCGAGGGGATCAGCAACGGCCCGTCAGGCGTGTCGACGCGGTGGACCGAGATTCCGAAGATTTCGGCAATACGTTCTGCCGTCAACGCCTGACGCGGAGCGTCATTGGCGACAATCCGTCCCCGGTTTATCAGCACCACGCGGTCGGCGAAGCGCATCGCCAGCGTTAGGTCGTGAATGATCGCAAGCACTGCGGCTCCTCCATGCGCGATCTCGCGCAGCAGCTCCATGACGATCAGTTGATGGCGCTCATCGAGCGATGCGATCGGTTCATCGGCAATCAGCACAGCGGCTTCCGTCGCAAGTGCGCGCGCCAGAGCCACCCGCGCCCGCTCGCCCCCCGACAGCGTCGTGACGATGCGGTCTGCCATGTCTGCAACCGATGTCGACTCCATTGCGTGTGCGATAGCTGCACGGTCCGTTGCGGAGGCTTGCGAGAACGGATCGGCATGAGGTTCGCGGCCCAGGGCCACGATATGCTCGACGCTCATCGGCCAGTGAAATTCGTGACCCTGCGGCAGATAGGCGAGGGCGCGCGCCCTCGATCGTGAGGGAATCGTGGCCAGCGCTGTGCCATCGAATGTTATCGCGCCGCTGCAGGGAATGAGCCCGGCCATCGCCCGCGCCAGCGTGGTCTTGCCCGCTCCGTTCGGGCCCGCGAGCACCGTCAGTTCACCGGCGTTGAGAGTTAGAGTGGCACCGCCGACGATCGCCCGCGATCCGCGCCGGACGGTGACATTGTTTGCGGACAGGCGCGGTGCGCGATCCGGCATCATGCGGCGCTCTCTTCCAGCACGTGCCTTTCCTTGAAGATCATCGCCAGAAAGAACGGCACACCGATCAGGGCGGTCACCACGCCGATCTTGATCTCGAGCACCGCCGGGATGAGCCGGACTGCGATATCGGAGGCGAGGAGGAGCGCAGCGCCCGCCAACGCGGAGGGCAGCATGATGCGCGCCGGATCCGAGCCGTAGAAGCGCCGCACCAGATGTGGCGCGACAAGGCCGACAAATGAAATTGCGCCGGCCACGGAAACCGCGGCGCCAACGCCGAGCGCAACTCCGACGACAACGAAAATCCGCGTTCGCGTGACGTCGAAGCCGAGCGAGGCGGCACCGTCCTCGCCAAGTGTCAGCGCGCGGAAGGCACGCGCGTTGGCGGCGAGGATGATCCAGCTTGCGATCATGAAAGGAGCGGCGAGCCAGACATGGACAATGCTGCGGTCACGCAGCGAGCCGAGCAGCCAGAATGCGATTTCGAGTGCGATATAGGGATTCGGTGCAAGGTTGAGGACCAGCGCGATCGCCGCCCCCGCCAGACTGGCCAGTGCCAGTCCGGCCAGCAGCGTCACCGTTAGCGAGGCGCGGCGCCCTGCGATCGCGACAAGTGCGCCAACCGATGCAAGTGCGCCTGCGATGCCGCCGAGCGGAACGGCGAGCGACAGCGGAGTGGCCAGTCCGAATGCCATCAATCCGGAGGCAACGGCGGCGGCGGCCTGCGGGGCGCCGAACAACGAGGGCTCGGCCAGAGGATTGCGCAGCAGGCCCTGCAAAGCGGCGCCGGAGATGCCAAACGTCGCCCCAATCAAAAGCGCCAGCAGCGTGCGCGGCAGCCGCACGTCCTGGACGATGATCGATGCGACACCCTGATCCGACACCAGGGCCTTTGCGACTGTTTGCGCCGAAAAATGTGCAGGGCCAGTCATCAACGACAGCAGGCACAGCGCAAGCGTCAGCAGTGCAAGCGCAATCGTCAGACCGTCTCCCTGTTTGCTGTAAATCATTGCAACCCGTTGAAACACATGACAGACCGACGCTGACGCGCGGCAGACGGGTTGGCATAGCAGGCCATGACTTTCAAGAGAATGGCAATCAAGAGAACGGGTCTGGGCATTGTTCTGGTGTTGTTGGGGCTGACGGCTCCGGCTTTGGCCGTCGATCCGCCGCGACGCATTGTGTCCTTCAACCTCTGTGCGGACCAGTTGTTGCTGGTGCTCGCGGATCCCTCGCAGATCGCGGCATTGTCGCCCTATGCCACCGATGAAACGCTTTCGGTGATGGTGAGCGAGGCTGCATCTTTCCCGAAAACCGACTGGAACACCGAATCCGTTGTTAATCTTGCCCCGGATCTCGTGTTGACCGGTTTCAGCGATCGGCCTGCGCGGGCGCTGCTGAGCGCAACGGGACTGCGGGTGGTACAGGTCGATCTGGTCAAAGATCTTGCGGCTGCCCGCGCCCAGGTGCGGGAGATCGGCGCGCTGGTCGGCCATCCGGAGCGGGGCGAAGCTCTCGCGCAAGAGCTCGAGCAGGCCGAGAGCGAACTTCGCTCAGCAGCCCTGAGACCGCCGCGCACCGCCCTGATTGTCCAGCGCGAGGGATATACCGAGGGAACCGAGAGCCTTGCCTCGTCGATGTTGTCGGCCGCGGGCCTCAAACCACCGGCCAACGCGGTGGGCGGATTTGGCGGCTTCGTCTCGATGGAGACACTTCTGACAAGTGGCCCGGACGTGCTGGTGTTGCAGGAGCCGACCAGGGGCGCAGCCGATCAGGGAGCGCTGTTCCTGACCCACCCCGCGTTGCTGGCACGTTACGGCCCGGATCGGCGGATCAACCTGCCGTCGCGTTATACGCTGTGCGGCGGCCCTGCGCTGCTGCAGGGGCTTGATGAGTTGAAATCCGAACTAAAGAACCTGCGTTAGCGCGGAAGAATCTCGGGGCCGCCTTCTGCGGCAACGCGTCCGCCTTTCAGCACCACGATATGACCGGCCAGCCGGCGCGTCTCGTCGGGATCGTGACTGACGTGCACCATCGGCACATTTTCCTCGTCGCGCAGCCGTTCGAGATAAGGCAGGATCTCGGCCTTACGCGCCAGATCAAGCGCGCCGAGGGGTTCGTCAAGCAGCAGCAGCCTTGGTTTCAGCAGCAGTGCGCGGCCGATCGCAACACGCTGCCGTTCTCCACCTGACAACTGTCCGGGCCGCCGTGGTAGCAAACTTTTGATGCCGAGCAGATCGACGACGCGGTTGAAGTGGACCGGATCGACCGCCAGTCCGTTCATGCGCCGGCCGTAATCGAGGTTCTGCTTGACGTTGCGATGTGGAAACAGTCGTGCGTCCTGAAAGACGTATCCGATGCGGCGCATGTGGGGTGGCACATGCAGGCGCGAGGCGGTGTCGTCGAGAGTTTCATTGCCAATCCTGATGATCCCGCGATCCGGCGTGATCAGCCCCGCGATCATGTTGATGATCGACGTTTTGCCGGAACCGGACGCGCCATAGAGGCCGGTTACGCGGCTGTCGCTTTCAAACGCAACATCGAGGCTGAAATCGCCCTGCTGTTTGGTGACGTTGACGCTGAGCATCCTAAAGTCCGTGCAATCGCTTGACCGCGCGGCGTGCCAATGCCTCTGAGGCGATGAGCGCCACCACCGCCATGATGACGGAAACCACGACAAGGCGGAATGCCGCTGCATCGCCGTCGGGAGTCTGAATCAGCGAGTAGATCGCCGCGGAAATGGTCTGCGTCTCGCCGGGAATGTTGGAAACGAACGTGATGGTCGCACCGAACTCGCCGAGCGCCTTGGCAAAGCCGACGATCATGCCGGCGATGATGCCGGGGAGCGCCAGCGGAAGTGTCACGGTGAGAAAGACCCGCCATGGCGCAGCGCCGAGTGTGCTGGCGGCTTGTTCGAGCTTGCGATCGATAGCCTCGATCGACAGGCGCATCGGCCGCACCAGCAGCGGAAACGACATCACGCCGCAAGCCAAAGCGGCTCCGGACCAGCGGAATGAAAACACGATTCCGCAACAATCGGCGAGCCATGCGCCGATCGGTCCACGGCGTCCGAAATTCAAAAGAAGGATGTAGCCGGTGACGACCGGGGGCAGGACCAGCGGCAGATGGATGGCCGCATCGAGAGCGGCTTTGCCCCAGAAGTCGCGCCGCGCCAGCAGCCACGCGACCGCGATACCGAGCGGCGTGGACACCAGCGTCGCAACGACGGCGACCCGAAGCGTGAGCCAGATCGCCGTCCATTCTGCGGGAGAGATATCAAACACGTTCTGTCGACACGCTCAGGAGGTGGGTTTGATGAGGTAGCTGAAGCCGTATTTCTCGAAGATCGTCTTGGCTGCCGACGTTTTCAGAAAATCCAGATAATCTGCGGTGCCTTGTTTCGCAGTCGCCGTTGCGGCAACCGGATAGATGATCGGCGGATGCGAGTCTGCGGGGAAAGTGCCCACAATCTTGACACCGGGATCGACCTTTGCGTCGGTCGAATAGACGATGCCAAGCGCCGCCTCGCCGCGTGACACCAGCGTCAATGCTGCGCGCACACTTTCCGCCATCGCGAATTTCGGCTCAGAGTCTTTCCAGGAGCCAAGCTTCTCCAGTGCGGCCTTCGCATATTTGCCGACGGGGACCGAAGCGACATCGCCTGTGGCGATCCGGCCGTCACCCGCGAGTTTGGCCAGATCGAATCCCTGCTTGATCTCAACGGTGCCGATTTTTGAATCCTTCGGCGCGATCAACACAATGCTGTTGCCGAGAAGATCGGTACGGGTTGAGGCGTTGATGGTCTCGTTCTTGATGCCGTAGTCCATCCAGGCGGTGTCCGCGGAGATAAAGGCGTCGGCCGGCGCCCCTTGTTCGATCTGCTTGGCGAGAACCGAACTGGCGGCGTAGCTCGCCACGACCGTATGGCCGGACTTGGCGGCGTAAGCGGCGTCGATCTCATCGAGGGCATTCTTCATCGACGCGGCGGCAAACGCGGTCAGGGTGTTGGATGTGGCGGCGGCCGGCGCGGCCGGTTTGGCGTCCTGAGCGAGGGCTGGGACGGAAAACGGTGCGGCCACCAAAGCGGCAACGAGGGCGAGGCGGGAAAAAGCTTTCATAGGGCGCTCCATGACGATCCGCGTCATCGTCACGCAGATCTACGTAGATTGATGACGGTCATGGAAGCGCCGTTCCAAAGCCCGGCATGCAGACTTACGGTCCGCCGGAGGCATCGTGCGCCGGACAATAGTCAGCCTGGGAGGAGAGGTAAAGGGCCGCGCTAGTTGGTCACGGGCTGGAGCGCCAGATGGATGGCATTTTTGGTCATGCCGCTGACCTGGATAATGAGGGGAGCAGAGGACAGCTCAAACTTGATGGTCTTGCGAATGCCCTCGCAGCCCGTGGCGCCGCTAAATTCCTTCGGCTTGATATAGGCGCCATCCTGGATGGCATCGACCCATGCGCCGTCGGACGGGGCGACCACATAGGTGCCGTGAACGACCGCGGCGATTTTGACAAACCGGGCGAAACTTTCCGGCTTTTGGCTGTGCTCGGGCTTATTGGGAAATTTTGCGTCCGCTAAAGGCTGCAGTCCGACAATCGCCGCCGCTTTCACGATCTGTCCGTTCCCGATACGTGTGACCCGCCTTCTCGACAAACTTGCGCAGCCCGAGTTCACTGGTGACGCTGCCAAGCGACGTACCCGGCTTGAAGTCAATCGCTGGTTGTGACCTCGGACAAGGATGGTGCGAACTCGAACCGCGACCGGCATGACGCCGAGATCGTGATCTCGCAACCGACCGCATCGCGAACGCACCGAAGCTGAAGATGATCGTCACTGCGGGAATCGGTTCGGACCACACCGATCTGCAGGCAGCGACGGATCGCAACATCAACGTTGCGGAGGTTGCTTATTGCCACTCGAACAGCGTCGCCGAGCATGCCGTCATGCAGATGCTGTCACGGGTTCGTAACTATATCCCGTCCTACAATTGGGTGGTCGAGGGCGGCTGGAACATCGCCGATTGCGTCGAGGCGAGACGGACAAGGATGCGGGCGCCATCGCCCGCATCCTTTTTGGGTGGATCATCCTGTTACGGCGTCAACCAACAATTTGACGTTGAGAATCACGATGATTGCCGCGACGAGCCACGACAGCATCGTGGCCGATCGGGAGATTGCGAATGCTCCCATCTTGTCCCGGCTTGAGACGAACAGCACCAGCGGGATGACGGCGAATGGAAGCTGCATCGACAGCACCACCTGGCTCAGGACCAGCAAATCAGCGGTGCCGCGCTCGCCGTAAAGCGCTGTCACAACGATGACCGGCACGATGGCAATGGCACGGGTCAGCAGGCGGCGCGCCCAGCGCGGAATCCTGATCCGCAGGAAGCCTTCCATCACGATTTGACCGGCGAGGGTCGCGGTGACGGTCGAATTCAGTCCCGACGCCAGAAGTGCAATCGCGAACAGGACGGAGGCGATGCCAACGCCGAGTAGCGGCGAGAGCAGCGCATATGCATCCTCGATTTCCGCGACGTCTGTTCTGCCGTTGGCGTGGAAGACCGCGGCTGCCACGATCAGGATGGAGGCGTTGATGAAAAGCGCGAGCATCAGCGCGATGGTGCTGTCGGCGGTGGCGAATTGGATCGCCTCGCGCAGGCCGCGCTCGCTGCGTTCGTATTTGCGGGTCTGCACGATCGAGGAATGCAGATAGAGATTATGCGGCATCACCGTCGCACCGATGATGCCGATGGCGATGTAGAGCATCTCAGGATTGGTGACGATCTGCGGCGAGGGCAGGAAGCCGTGCAGCACCTCGGTGACGGAGGGAACCGCCAGCACGATCTGGATCAAAAAGCAGATCGCGATGATTGTGAGCAAGCCGACGATGAAGGCCTCGAGAAAGCGGAAGCCCCGGTTCATCAGCAGCAGCAGCAGGAAGGCATCGAGCGCCGTGATCAGTGCGCCGCCGATCAGCGGGATTCCGAACAGCAGTTTCAGCGCGATTGCGGTGCCGATGACTTCCGCGAGATCGCAGGCGATGATTGCCGCTTCGCAAGCGATCCACAGCATGATGCTGACGCTTTTCGGATACGCATCGCGGCAGGCTTGCGCGAGATCGCGGCCGGTGACGATGCCGAGGCGGGCGGAGAGGGCCTGCAGCAGGATCGCCATCACGTTCGACAGCAGGATCACGGCGAGCAGCGTGTAGCCGAACTTGGATCCGCCTGCGAGGTCGGTGGCCCAGTTGCCGGGGTCCATGTAGCCGACCGACACCATGTAACCGGGGCCGGAAAAGGCCAGCAGCCGTCTTATCCAACTGCCTGTCCGCGGTACCGCAATCGTGCCGTGGACCTCGGACAGACTTAGGTCATCAGCATCGACTTTCCTTGTGAACCGCCAGCGCCGATCGGCCTCTCCGTCATTTTTTACCAGCGAATCCAATGCTATCCCTACCTTCTAGGCAGCGCGCTTTGTGAGGGCCGATGCAATTGAGAACTAGTTGCAAATAGCTTGACAGAGATCGTTCTGCCCGTCAAGTTTTGCGAATTATTCGCAATTACAATTCAAGGGGTCGGATGAAGCGGGTTTTCTGTTCGGCATTGGGAAGTCTTGTGGCGCTGGCTGCCGCCAGTCCGCTGGAGGCTGCCGATCTTGGGAAGCCGTCGATCCCCCAGGTCTACGGATTCGGTTGGTCAGGCTGGTATGTTGGGGGGCATTTTGGCGATGCCTTTGATGCACCCTCTGGCTGGACTGCCGCTTCGGCGGGAAGCGCTGCGGCGGGCCAGTTCAATCTCGCAAGCAGTTACGACAGCTTCAAGGGAAGCGGCAGCGCGTTCGGTGGCCTGCAGGGCGGCTACAATGTCCTGCTGCCGTCGCGGGTGTTATGGGGCTTTGAGGTCGATGTCTCGTTTCCCAATAGCATCGCGGGCACGGCGCCGGCCGCGATCGGCGGCGGGATCGCAACCTATGACGACATGGTGAAGATGTTCGGCACTGCGCGCGGACGGCTTGGCTATGTTCTCGATAACAACTGGCTGCTTTATGGCACCGGCGGATTTGCCTGGTCTTATGATCGGATCAAACGCACCCAGATCAGCGGCGGTGTTTTGCCAGCGGATACCGAACAAGAGGCGTTCCTCTGGCGATTGGGATGGACGGTTGGGACGGGTCTTGAAGTGCCGTTTGCGCCTCACTGGAGCGCGCGCCTTGAATACCTGTATTCGGAGTTTGGTCAGTCGACCAAATTCATCGGCGCCGACGTTTTTCGTTCGGACCTGTCGTCGCATCAGGTGCGTGCCGGATTGAACTACAATCTGTCGGACCCGCTCCTGATTTCGGGCAGCGGATTGGCGACCAAGGCGCCTGTCTGGCCGACGGAAACGAATTGGGCCATTCATGGTCAGAGCACACTGGTCGAACAATATGCTGCGCCATTCAAGGCGCCCTATAGCGGCCCCAACAGCCTGGCGCGGAACGTCGCCCGCGAAACCTGGGACGCAACTGCCTATGTCGGGGTCAGGTTGTGGGAAGGCGCGGAAGCCTGGTTCAATCCGGAAATCGACCAGGGCTTTGGCCTGAGCAACACGCTTGGCGTCGCGGGTTTCGTCAGCGGCGAGGCTTACAAGCAGGGTGCAACCTATCCTTACACGCGGATCCAACGCGCTTTCGTGCGGCAGACGATCAATCTTGGCGGCGAGACGCAGAAGATCGATGAAGGCCTGAATCAGTTCGCCGGATCGCAAAGCGCCAACCGTATCGTAGTGACCGTCGGAAAGATCGGCGTCGGGGACATTTTCGATACTAACAAATACGCTCACGATCCGCGCGTGGACTTCTTTAACTGGTCGCTGATCGATGCGGGGACGTTCGACTACGCGGCCGACGCTTGGGGATACACGCTTGGTGCGTCGGCCGAATGGTATCAAGGCAACTGGACGGTAAGGGGCGGCGTCTTCGATTTGCCGACCGTTCCGAATTCAACCCAACTCGATCCCGATTTCTCGCAGTTCCAGTGGATCGGTGAGATCGAGCACCGGCATACGTTATGGGGACAGCCAGGCAAGATCGCCGTCACCAGCTTTCTGTCGCGCGCGCGGATGGGGCGGTTCGCGGATGCCACGCAGCTCGCGCTCGTGACCGGCACGCCTGCCGATATCGCAGCCGTGCGGCAATATCGTAGCCGAAGCGGTGTCAGCCTCAATCTCGAACAGCAGATTGTCCCCGACGTCGGCTTCTTCGCGCGTGCTGGCTGGGCCGATGGCAGTGTCGAGCCTTATGCTTTCACCGATATCGATCGAACGGTGTCGGCGGGTATCTCGGTCAATGGCAACAAATGGGGCCGTCCGGATGATACGTTCGGATTAGCTGGCGCCGCGAATTTCATCACCAAGGAGCATCAGGCATTCCTCAATGCCGGTGGCCTTGGAATTCTCGTCGGCGACGGTCAGCTTCCCCATCCCGGCGCCGAGCATGTGTTGGAAACCTATTACAGCCTGCCGCTGTCCTATTTTAAGGTGACCCTCGATTACCAGTTGGTCGTCAACCCCGCCTATAACCGAGATCGGGGCCCGGTCTCTGTGTTCGCGACCAGGCTGCATACCCAGTTCTGATTATGGCGCGTCCAACACCTGGCGGCACGCCGCCGGCAATTCCGCGACAGTGATTGGCGGCTTTGGCTTGGGGGGTTCTTTCGGCGGCTTGGGGTGCAGAACCGCGTCGCTGAACCAGTAAGCAAAATCGGCTGCGCCGCAGTGCTCCTGCTCATCCGGGGGCGGCTGCGACTCACATGAGGCGCTTCCGGCCGGGCACTTCAGACGAATGTGGAAATGGTAGTCGTGACCGTACATTGGACGAATTTTTGACAGCCAGTGACGCTCACCGGTCGCCTCGCGGCACAGCGCCTTCTTGATAGCGGCATTGACGAAAATGCGTTCGACCTGGGGTTC
>JAIENY010000020.1 GCA_019750915.1 Xanthobacteraceae bacterium | reverse complement strand
GGCGATCCCGGGATGACTCGAACATCCGACCTAGCGTTTAGGAAACGCTCGCTCTATCCGGCTGAGCTACGGGACCGTGAGGGCTACATACCAGAGCCTTAGCCCCTGCGCTACGGCGGGAATATAGGCAACGGGGGCGGCGAACGAATCGCCCGGCTCCTGATTATTTATCAGGGCTGTCACGGGAGCAGGCTAACCTCCCACCGGGCTTCGAGGCACGATCGGAAAGGGCGCAATCATGAAGGACCCCACTGAACTGACGAAGCGCGCGCGTGAACTCAAGGAGAGGGCTGACGACGAGCAGGACACCGAGATTCGCGAGCGGCTGTTGAGAATGTCGGCCTATTATATCGAGATCGCAGAACACGAATCCTGGCTGCTGTCGCACCCGACCTCGGTCACATCGTTCACGGACATCCTGATCAGAAAGGCCGAATAAAAATGGCCGGATATGATCCGGCCATTTTTGCAGTCGTTGCGGAGTCTTATGCGGCGCGAACTTCGCTCAGGAACAGGCTGACCTGCTGCTTGAGCATCTCCCCGCTCTCGGAGAGGGCTGCCGCGGCGGCCACCACCTGCTCGGCGCTATCGCCTGTCCGATGAGCGGCCTCGCGAACACCGGAGATATTGTTCGACACTTCCGTGGTGCCCTGCGCGGCCTGCGAGACGTTATGCGCAATCTCGCGCGTCGCCGCCCCCTGCTCTTCGACAGCCGAGGCGATCGTGCTTGCGATCTCGTTGACCTTGGCAATCGTGCGAGTGATATGGTCGATGGCATCGACCGATGAGCGCGTCGCCGACTGGATCGCGTTGACCTGAGCGGAGATTTCGTCCGTTGCCCGCGAGGTTTGCGTCGCGAGATCCTTGACCTCCGAAGCCACGACCGCAAAACCACGCCCCGCCTCACCGGCGCGGGCAGCCTCGATGGTGGCATTCAGCGCCAGCAGATTTGTCTGCGCGGCAATCTCGCTAATCAATTTCACCACGTCTCCAATTTTCTGTGCGGCCTGCGCCAGCTCGCGGACGCCGGCGTTGGTGGCGTCGGCCTGTGTCACCGCCTCGCCGGTGACCTTTGCCGACTCGTTGACCTGCTGAGCGATCTCATTAACGGAGGCATTCATCTCCTCGATCGCCGCTGCAACAGCCTGCGCATTGCGTGACACTTCCTGCGATACATTGGCAACGACCGTCGTCTGTTGCGTCGCCTCTTCTGCCGTTCCCGCCATGGATTCGGCAGTCATACGCAGCTCCGTCGCAGCACTACCGACAGAATGGACAACCTGACCGACACTGTCTTCGAACCGCTGGGCCAGGGAATGAAGCATCTTGCGGCGCTCACTCTCGGCCTCGATCCGCTGCTGCTCCTGTGAGGCCCGCAACCGACCGGTCTCGGCCAGATTATCTTTGAACACCTCAACGGCAGCGGCCATCGAGCCGATCTCGTCGCCCCGGTCGGCACCGGGAACATCGAGGGCGTGATTGCCTGCTGCGATCGCACGCATGGTGGATTCGAGCGCCCGGATCGGCCGTGCCAGACCGCGTCCAAGCCAAACCGAAATCAGCCCCGCAAGTACCACCGCCGCGACCGTCACGGCCCCAAGCCACATCGCCGAACTGCGTTTCAGATCGGCATAGGCTGTCGCGTTCCGAACGATCTGCACGACTGCGACTGGTTCGCCCGAATAGCTTTTGATCGGCCCAAGGATCGACACAACAGGCTCACCGGCCAATTCGCTCTGCTCGATGACTTTCTCACCCTGCAACGCGCGCTGGACTTCAGCCAAACTCGGTGCCGATGCCTTAACCGTGCTGGCAAGTGTCTTCACGGCACCACCGTCGATTTGATGGATGGCGACGTCAACGCCAAAGCGACCTTTCATCGTCTTGACGAAGGTATCGCCGAACGGTGCGCCGATATCGACAGATCCGATGACTGTATTGCCATCGAGCATCATCGGCACGGTGCCGAAGATATTCAGAACTTCACGGCCGACCTCAACGCCGCCAACCGCTGTTTTCATCGTGTTGGCCTTGACCACCATCTTGCGGCGGCTTGAGATGTCGTCACCGAACACCTTGGGCGCATGAGCACGCAGAAATACCTGCGCAGGTGGGAGCTGAATGGTGATCAGTTCAAGTCCCAGCGGCTTGATCTTATTCAAGACCGGTTCTGTCAGAGCCAGGGTCTTGTCACGATCCGCGGCATGAACCGCTTCTTTAAGTTCAGGCATCGCCGCCAGTGATTCTGCGGTCGCCAACGCGAGACTGGTTTGGGCTTCCACAGCCGAGATCATATTGGCGTAGTCGGCTCGTGATTCGCGCTCAAGCGCCGTGTTCACTGTGGCCTGCTGGCGCCAGAGCGCCACGCCGCCGAGGACCACACAACAGGCTGCGGCGACAAAAGAAATCGCCAACATCATTCTGATCGATATCGATTTCAGCTTGAACATTGCATCCCATTCCACGCGTTGATTGCTGGTAAACGGTAATTTAATGCCCTCAACAACGAATTAACGCATGCGGCGTTGTTGTGTTTTCTTTTCTCCGAAACGGTAGGATATTGCCCTTGGAAAGCAATCAATTCCGTTTGGCGGAATATCCCACGAAAAAAATCTGTTCGGATGCTGGTGCCTGCATTCTGATGAGGACGCCCTCGCTCGCGCGAGCAATCAATCCCTTGACGAAATAGCTGTATTTCCTTTGTCGAATTATACTGATGAATCCCACTCCGGAGATCTCATGCCCCTTAACGTCAGCGCACTCGACCACGTTGTGATCAATGTCACCGATGCGGAAATTGCCGCGGACTGGTATGCGCGCGTGCTTGGCATGAAACGCATCGATTTCGATCCCGGCCATGGAAAGGCGAAGCGAATTTCCATGAAGTTCGGCGATCAGAAAATAAATCTGCGCCCGGTGCGGACCGACAAGGTGGAGTGGTTTACAGCGGATCATGAGGTTGCAGGAAGCGACGACCTATGCTTCCTGACCTCCGCCACCCCCGAGCACGTGATCTCCCACCTGAAGGCCTGCAACGTCCTCATCGAGGAGGGGCCGGTGAAGAAGCAGGGAGCGCGGGGGACCCTGAATTCCGTTTATTGCCGGGACCCGGATGGCAGCCTGATCGAAATTTCGTCATATGAGCCATAACATGGTTGTTTATGCTTGGAACGAAAATCGGTCTTGAACGCTCTGTCTGCTCCACCCGACCGGGATGACGAAGATTGAGCAAATGCTGCGGGATGCCTCCGCGCCCGATGCTGGCCTTGGCGCCCTGCGCGGTCCTTGGCGTTCCGGAAGTCGACCCTATATCTTCGCGGCCCACAAATTGGACCTTACTTTTCTCCTCTCGCCGTATTCTAATATGGATGCATATTAGGACCAGCGAGGCGGAAATAGCCGCAATCACCCTCATCGCAGGATTTGGAAAATGATCTCGATTTCAAAAGCATTGTCACGCGCGGCAACAACAGCCGCATTTGGTGGCGCTTTGACCTTGTCGTCAATCACGGCAAGCTATGCGGATGGCCCGTTCGCGGATTATCCCGGAAGCTGGTCGGGATCGGGCACGATCTCGATTGCGAACAACGGCGGCGTCAGCAACGAGCGCATTCGATGCCGCGGCGATTACACGGTTGGCGACGGAGCCAATACACTGAACCTCGCACTGCGTTGTGCAAGCGACAGCTATCGGTTCGATCTGAACAGCACGGTGCGCTCCTCCGGCGGCCAACTGACCGGCAACTGGACAGAGTCAAGCCGCGGTGTAAACGGCACTGTTGACGGGCGTGTCTCAGGCGGCAACGTCACGGCACGTGTCGAAACCAACGGCTATGTCGCATCATTCAACATCTCGACCAAGGGCGGCCGTCAGTCGGTTGTGATTGCATCGCCCGGCGATCTGCGCGGGGTGAACATTTCGCTGACACGCGGCCGCTGATACGCAGCTAATAAAAAGCTCCGAATCGCTATTGCGATTCGGAGCTTTCGTTCGTCAGCGGACAACATTCATTCCGCGGGCTTCGGTTTACCCTGCCATGCCTGACGCAGACGGTGCGACAGGCTGATCAGGAACATCGCGGTTGGGCGCAGGATGAACAGATCGGCGATCAGCGCCGAGATCATGGAGAACGCGCTGAGCCATCCGAACAGCCGCAGCGAGGGCAGATCGGAAAACACCGTGACCACCAGACCGCACGCAAGAACCACGGTGGTCAGGATCAGCGCGGGGCCCACCAGAACAGTGGCACGCTCGACTGCAAGCCCCTCGTCGACACCGGGCTGCTCCTCGAGCCGCAGGCGATTGAGGAAATGGATGGTCGCGCTGAGGCCAAGACCGAATGAGACGGTCAACGCCACCACACTTGCGAACTGCAATCCCTCTCCCATCAGCCAGAGCAGTGTGCCGGACAGAACCACCGGGAAGATACCAGGAAGAATGCTTGCGAACATCACGGTCAAGGACCGGAAGGCGAGGCCGATGAAAACCGCGACCAGTCCGAACTCGATGGTTAGCCCGCGATTGAGCTTGTCGATCATGCTGGCACTATTGCGCGCGGCAATCGCCGACAGCCCCGTCACGGATATCTCGTAACCCGGATTGGCCCGCCGCACCGTCGCCATCGCCGCGTCCAGCTTTTCAACCGTCGGCAATATCTGGCTTGAATCGAGATCCGGCACCCGCCCCGAAACGATGACTGCATTTTGATTCTCGGAAATAAAGCGCCGCACCAAATATTTCGGCAGCAGATCGACATACTCCTTCAACGTCGCGACATCGGATCTGCCGGCCTTCTCGGCCAGCCAGCGCCGCAGCGTCTCCAGCGACCAGACGTTGCCAACGCCCGCCTGTTTTTCGACAATGTCGTGCACCTCGGCGATGGTGGCGAGCGTTTCCGGATCGTAAAGCCCCTTCCCCTTGGGGAATTCGATCAGCACGTCGATCGGATTGGCGCCGGCAAGTTTTGCATCGAGGCGGCTGCTTGCTGCGACGGCCTGCTGCTTGTCAGGCACCTGATCGGCCAGGCGATAGCGCGGCTCCAGGTTCGAATAGATCACCCCGAGGCCGACAACCACAAGCAGCGCGATCAGACTGAACAGCCCTGGATGGCCGACCATACGCACAGCGATCCAGCGGCAAAATGCGCGCAGGGCTTCGACGCCCACATCGGCGCCCTTGATCTTGGTCGCAAGCAGATTCTCTTTCCTGACAAAGAGAATTCCGAACACAGGCACCAGCGACAGCACGGCGACAAGCGCGATGACTGTTGCCATCAGTCCCGCCTCCCCGAATTTCCGGATCAGATCGGAATCGGAGAATTGCAGCGCGATAAACGAAAGTGCGGCCGTGCCGTGCGTCAGTACGCAGGCCGGGCCGACCACGAGAACGGCGTTGCGAAACGCTGTGCGCTTGTCCTCGCCCGTCATCAGCCGATCGCGCGCTGCGAATGTCAGCTGCATCGAGTCGGCGAAACTGATTACCATGATCAGTGGCGTCATCACGTTGAGGAACATGTTGAGACTGAACCCGAGCCAGCCCAAGGCGCCAAGCGACAGCAAAATCGCGATCAGCGGCGGAAACGCCGCCGCGACCATGAACGAAATGCGCCGGAAGAAGACAATCGCGATCAGACATCCGGCAAGCACACCGATAATGTTGTAGGTCAACCCGTCGCGCTCGACCGCGTTGCGGATTTCGAGCTGCATCACCGGCACGCCTGACAACTGGCTATCAAGACCGGCACCGGCAAGATCGTCCGCCATCAGCTTGCGAATCTCATTCATGGTCTTTTTCAGGCCCGCGCTGTCGCGAACAACCGGGGGATCGAGCGCGAGCACCACGAGCGCGAGCGTTCCATCCTCGGACAGCAGCTTGCCGCGGATGATTTCATTGGAGCGAACCTTCGCGATAAAATCCTTGTAGGCCTGCCCTTCGGGCAGCGTTTCGGGAAACAGCGGGCCAGGAATCTCGCCCTTCTCCGGCGGCTGGCGCGCAGAAAAGATCGAGATGATGCCACGCGTGCCATCGATCAGTTGGAGATCGGTCACCAGATCGCGCAACTTCTCCAGGGATCCGCGCTCAAGCAACGACTTGCCCTCAACGACGACAAGAACGTCGAACTCGCTCGAGGGAAATTGTTTGGTGACTTCCTCATACTGTTTGTATTCCGGCGTGTCGGAACGAAACAGCTGGCTGAGCGAATCGTCGATCTTGATCCGCTGCAATCCGAAGAATGCTCCCACGCATAAAATCGCAACGACGCATAACGACAGCCAGGGCGCACGCTGTGCGATCAGACCGATACGCTCAAGCCCGAAGGCAATGCTGAAGTTTCGGCGAGAATCGGAGGAGGCGGATGACGTGTCGGGTGGAGGAACGACCATAACTGATCCAGGTGCTGCGAGCGAAAATTGGAAGCTATTCCGGGCGACGAAGCAAAGCACGACATGCGCGATCGGCGACCGCCGTCTTTGCGCGATGTTGATACCAGAGGCAGTTCCCCCCCGCCAGCGGCGCGGGCTTTGGTCCCGTCGCTGCGTTGTTTTGAGACCCCAGATACGGCGCATTGGTGGCAGAATTGGGAACCACAGAGAGCGCTCCCGACTTTAGATAAGCCAACAGGAGCAGACGATATGGCGCGGCGGTATTCAAAAAGCTCAGCCAAGAAGGTCGAGCGAGCGATGAAAAAGCGTAAGTCGGGCACTTTGCGAAGCGGACGCAGCGGCAAAAAAGTAACCAGCCGCAAGCAGGCGATCGCGATCGGACTGTCCGAGGCGCGGAATGCAGGAAAGAAAGTCCCGAAAGCGGCGGCAGGCCGCAAGACGGCCAAGAAAGCCGCCAAGAAGAGCACCAAAAAGACTGCCAAGAAGCGCGCGACAAAAAAACGGAAGATGGCACGCAAAACAAGGAAGGCTGAATGAAATAAGGTCTTGAGCCGGTGCGGCCTCGTCATGCGATCCGCCAGGCCTCAAAAAGCGGGATCGTCGTGAGGATGTCACGTTTCCCGGCGGCTTCCCGTGGCAAAGAGAACCCCAGCTGTTCCCTTGTACGTTGTTTGATCGCGGCCTATTTTTAATTTGTCACCACTGAATGGGAGGTTGCTATGGGTTTGCTTGACGTTCTCAACGGAATGCAAAACGGACCACGGGGTCCCAAGACCCCGGATGCCTCCTCCGGCGGAGGCATGTCGCCGATGACCATGGCGATCCTGGCTCTCCTGGCCTACAAGGCGGTGAAGCACGTCACGGGCTCTTCCAGCCCGGCCTCTGCCGGCCCCGCGTCGACTCCGGCGGGCGGACAACAGCACATCCCACCGGCCACAACGACCGCCTCACAGGCGGGCAGCCCGGCAGGCGGCGGTCTTGGAGGACTGCTTCAGGGCAATCTTGGCGGCGTCCTCGGCGGCCTTCTGGCGGGCGGTGCAGCGGGCAGTGTCCTGAGCGGCGGCCTGAACGATCTTCTGAAACAATTCCAGGAGGCCGGTCAGGGCGACACCGCTAATTCCTGGGTGAGCCCAGGCTCCAACAAGCAGATTGCACCCAGCGACCTCGAAAGCGCGCTTGGCGCCGACCAGATCCACACGCTGACCTCACAAACGGGTCTGTCCCGGAGTGAACTGCTTGAGGGTCTCGCCCGTCAATTGCCTGAAGTGATTGATCAGCTGACGCCTGAAGGACGCGTTCCGACCGAGCACGAAGCATCGCGCTGGCTTTGACATCATCATGTCTTTGTTTTCCTATTGCATGCAGACGAGGTTCAAACGATGAGCGGCATTCTCTGGATCATCATTGTCGGCTTTATCGCCGGGATTATTGCGCGGCTCCTTTCGCCGGGACCCAACAACCCGAGCGGATTTATCCTCACCACCGTGCTCGGCATCGCTGGGGCATTTATTGCGACGTTCATTGGGCAGGCGATTGGCCATTACGGTCCTGATCAGGGCGCTGGCTTCATCACCGCGACGCTGGGAGCACTGGTGGTTCTGTTCATCTGGAACCGGCTGGTCGCGCGCAGGATCATTTCCGATCCGAGCAACCGCTAAAGCGGTGTGTGCGCCGTGCGGCACGATCGGCGGCGCGCTCTTTTTTGTCTGACCATCGCGGCCGCCTCGGCGGCTATGCAGGTTTCGGCTCGTGCAGGGTGCGATCTCGAACTGCAGGGTGAAGGACATGTTGTGGCTGTCACCGGCCCTCGGACACTTCGCCTGGACGATGGCCGGGATGTCCGGCTTGCCGGGATTGAGGTCCCGGCAATCTCAAGTGACGAAGCGACAGCGGTCCTGACGCGGGCAGCCCTTGACCGGGACGTGACGCTGCACGGGCGTGACGACACGCCGGACCGGTATGGCCGGCAGCCGGCATTCGTCGTGGTATACGGCGAGGAGGCTTCGCTTCAGGAGACACTGATCGGCAGGGGAGCGGCAATCACGGCGGCCGTCGAGGACAAATCCTGCCTGGCCACGCTGAGGGCGACCGAAGTGCTGGCCCGCAACGCACCAACAGGCGCCTGGGCCGACCCCACCTTCGTCAAAAACGCCGCGGACCCCAATAAGATACTGAGCGATATCGGTCACTTCGCTCTCGTCGAGGGGATCGTTTTGTCAGCCCGGCAGTCGGGTCAAACCCTGTATTTAAATTTCGGCCGAAAATGGAATCAGGGCTTTGCCGTGACCATTTCCAGAGGCATGATGGCTTCCTTCGCGGCTGCGGAAATGCCGCCCGCCGCGCTCGCTAATAAACGAATCCGTGTTCGGGGCTGGATCGAAAAGCGGGGCGGTCCCCGGATCGAAGTATCTCGTCCCGATCAGATCGAACTGATCGGTGACAACTCGGCCGTAGCGGCCGGAGGCAATTGACGCGTGACGGTGGGGACAAGCAGACGCAGGGCGAATTTTGTTTTTGCGGCAGCCACGTTGAGCCTGACGCTGGGCCTTGGCGCGTGCAGCGACATGGGCCGCCTGCAGTTGACCAACAATTCGCTGCCCGCCCCGGTCGTCAAGCCGAACAAGCCGGCGCCGCAGACGGCCGCGACCGATCGCGAGCATGAGCGCATTCTGGCGACCTATGGCGGCGAGTACGCCGATCCCAAACTGCATGCCCTGATCAGCAAGACGGTGGACCGGCTTGTTGCCGCCTCCGATCGCCCGGACTTCGCCTACAAGGTCACCATTCTGAATTCCGGCGCCGTCAATGCGTTCGCGTTGCCGACCGGACAGCTATATGTCACTCGCGGCCTGATCGCACTCGCCAGCGATACCTCCGAATTGTCCAGCGTCCTGTCGCATGAAATGGCCCACGTGCTGGCCCGCCATGCCGCGATTCGGGAGGAACAGGCCAAGCAGGCGGCAGTGGTCAATCGTGTCGTGGGCGAAATCGACAACGACGCCAACATGCAGGCACTGGCGCTGGCAAAAACCAAGCTCACGCTTGCCAACTTCTCACGCGCGCAGGAATTCGAAGCCGATACGCTCGGCGTCGGCATCGCGGCCAAGGCCAATTTCGATCCCTATGGCGCGGCGCGCTTTCTCTCCGCGATGGAGAAAAACGCTGCGTTGAAGGCAGCACGCTCATCGACCGATCCGCGAACGCAGGACTTCCTGTCATCGCATCCCGCGACGCCGGAGCGCGTGGAGAATGCCCAGAACACCGCGCGGCAATATGCCTCCGCCGGGACCAGCGAGCGCGACCGCGACGCCTATCTCGCCGCGATCGACCACATGGTCTATGGCGAGGATCCAAGTGAAGGCTTCGTACGCGGCCGCCGTTTCCTGCACCCCAAGCTCGGCTTCACCTTCCAGGCTCCCGAAGCTTTCACCCTCGACAACACCGCGCAGGCCGTGGTCGGCGTCCGGGATGGCGGCATGCAGGCGCTGCGGTTCGATGTCGTCGTCGTACCGCCGGAGCAGTCTTTGGGCGACTATCTGGATTCCGGCTGGATGGAGAACATCGACAAGGCCTCGATCGAAAACACCACCGTCAATGGATTCCCCGCGGCCACCGCCATCGCCAGCGGAGACCAGTGGTCGTTCCGCATTTACGCGCTCAGGTTCAATGGCGATGTCTATCGTTTCATCTTCGCGACCAAGGACAAATCTGCTGACGCCGAACGCAACTTCCGAGAGACGGTCAATTCATTCCGCCGTCTGACGACCGCGGAAATTCAGGCGGCGCGGCCGCTGCGGGTCAAGGTCATTCAGGTCAAATCCGGTGACACCGTCGAATCCCTCGCGCGGCGGATGCAGGGCGTCGATCATCCTGTTGACCGCTTTCGAATCCTGAACGGCCTGGACATAAGGGGCGCGCTCAAGCCCAACGAGCGGGTAAAGATCGTAATCGACTGATGGCTCCCAATAAAAAGCCCGGCCGATAAGCCGGGCTTTTTTTAATTTCGGGTCGACACAACGCGGGGCTCAGGCCGCCTCATCTTCCGCGCCGAGCGTATCCTCGTCGCCGTCCTCGTCCGTCTCGTCGCCACCCTCCGCTGTTGCATCAGCAACCGCGTCAGCCTCGGTCTTGGCCGCTCCGCGGCGCGGGCTCTTGGCGAGATTGGCTTCGACTTCCTTGACGGCTTCCGTCTCGGTGACGTGTTGCACCACCGCTATTTCGCGCGACAGACGATCGAGCGCGGCTTCGTAAAGCTGACGTTCGCTGTAGGACTGTTCGGGCTGCGATTCAGAGCGATACAGATCACGGACGACCTCCGCGATCGCAACAATATCGCCGGAGTTGATCTTCGCTTCGTACTCCTGCGCGCGGCGCGACCACATCGTGCGCTTGATGCGGGCGCGGCCCTTCAGCGTTTCAAGTGCCCGCTTCACAAGTGCCGGGTCCGACAGTTTGCGCATTCCGACGTTGGCGATCTTCGCCGTCGGCACGCGCAGCGTCATCTTGTCCTTGATGAAGTTGATGACGAACAATTCCAGCGTTGCACCCGCGATCATCTGCTCTTCGATCGCCAGAATCTGGCCGACACCATGAGCGGGATAGACAATAAATTCGTTGGTCTTGAAGCCCTGGCGCTGGGTCAGAACCTTCTTCGGCTCCTCCACCCGCGGCGCGGGCGCCTTGGCAACCGGCGGTTTGGCAACGGCAGGTTTGGCCGCGACCGGCTTGGCGACCGCCTTCGGCGCCACCTTGGCAGCGGCCGGCTTTGCGGGAGCCTTCACGGCAGCTTTAGTCTTCGGAGCCTTGGCAGCAGACTTCGCGGGGGGCGTCTTGGCAGTCTTCTTTGGCATTACACTTCTTTTGCTTTTTGCAGAGCTAGCGGCAGCCGAACTGGCTTTCTTGCCTGCTTTGCTCTTGTCCTTCGATGCTTTGTTTTTCTTATGACGCGATTTGTCTGCCACGGCGCCCTGCGTGGAACCGCCACGCCCTCAAATGTATGGGTTGATCTTCGACGCCATCTTTAAAATCGCGCCGCAACCGACGGAATGCGCTGATAATAGCACATTTTCCGCAAAAATCAAAGATTTATGAAGGCGTAAGGTAACGAGACACCGCTATGGGCGGCAGTGCCTTGTTCTACGGTTAAGAATCGCAACCGGCGGGTAAATTCGCCGCCGGGCATAACAAATCAATCTCCGGAACCGGGATTCGGAGAAAAGTATTTCTCAAACTTGCCCTCGACGCCATCGAATTCCTTTGCGTCATCAGGAGCGTCTTTCTTCTGGGTGATGTTCGGCCACGACTTGGCATATTCGGCGTTGAGGCCAAGCCATTTTTCCAGACCCGACTCGGTATCCGGCTTGATCGCTTCCGCCGGGCATTCCGGCTCGCACACGCCGCAATCGATGCACTCATCCGGATGGATAATCAGCATGTTCTCGCCCTCGTAGAAGCAATCCACGGGGCACACCTCGACGCAGTCCATGTATTTGCACTTGATGCAATTTTCGGTGACGACGTAAGTCATCCAAGTCTCCGGAAACATCCTAAATTCGGCTGCTGGCGTAGCGCAGGACGTGCAATGCCGCAAGAGACGGAAGCCGTTGAACCGGCAGATAGTTACTCCCGCTTCGCCTGCAAATCCTCATAAAGCCCATGCGCCGCCTGCGCATCGCCCCGGCGCTCCATAAATGAGACCACCTTCAGTACACGCACTTGCGCATCCAGTGCGACCGTGAGCACGTCTCCCAGTTTCACGCTATGCCCGGGAGATTTCTCCCGCGCACCGTTCACGCGCACATGGCCCGATGCGATCAACGCGGCAGCATCTGTGCGGGTTCGCACCACCCGCGTATGCCAGAGCCATTTGTCGATGCGCTGACGATCCAAGGCGCCGGTCGGTCCTTACGATTTGCCGGACAGCTGATCCTTGAGGGCAGCGAGTTTCGCGAAAGGCGAGTTGGGATCCGCAACCCCGCCACGCTCGCGCGTCGCCGTGGTCGCCACCGTGCGGAACGCCGCGTCATTGTCGCGGCGATCGCGACCACCATCACGATCGCGCTTGCCCTTGCCCTTGAAATGCTCGCGCGGCGGGCGGCTGTCCCTCTCTTCTCGGGGACCACGCGCCTGTGCACCCTCGTTACGATCCGGCCGCGGGCGGCGATCCTCGCGGTTGCGCTGGTCCCGGTCGCGTCCTGGGCGCTGACCGCGGCGATCATTCGCCTGATCTCCAGCGGTTTGTCCCTCCGCACCCTGAGCCGGAGCCGGAGCGGCATTCTGGTGCGGGCGATTGTCCCGATGGCGCTGATGATTGTGGCGTGGGCGGCGCTCGTCGGAACGCCCGGCCGGCCGCCAAACTTCGACCAGCACAGGTTCTGACAGTGCGGCTTGAGCTGTGTCATTCGTATCCGGAGAAGCGAGGCTATCGCTTGCCTCGCCAACGACAACCGCTGCGTCCGCCTGCGCCTGAGGCACGGCATCGGCTTCCGCAACGACCGGCGCTTCCGCAGGAGCAGCCATGGGAGATTCGTCCTTCACCTCGGCAAACGAAATCTCGGGCAGCTTCGCCGCGCTTGCAGCAGAACCTGCGTCGACGGCATCCGCATGGTCGGTGACCGGGGCAACTTCAGCGGAAGGTGTCGCCTCCGTCTCCGGAGCAGGCACAGCAGCTTCGCTGGCCGCGGCGTCTGCAGGAGCCGGCTTCGGTTCTTCCGGCAGCGGCGGCCGCTTATCCATTCGATAACCCAGTGAGCGCAGGACCGAAGCGAAGTCTTCGCCCGCAGAACCTGTCAGCGACGTCATCGCCTGGGTGACGACGAACGAGCGGCCATCGAATGCACCGGCGGGTTTCTCGGCACCGGTGCCGGCGCGCCACGACAGCGCCGGGCGGATGAGATCGGCCAGCCGTTCAAGGATGTCCACGCGAATGGCCCGCTCACCGGCAAGCCTGTAGCCAAGCACGCGGTAGGCATCGCCCGATAAGGCCTTGTCGGCGGGAAACGACGTACGCCCCGACGCGGCCAGATGCTGGGCGCCAGTCAGCGCCTGCATGTCGGCGTTGTCCTGCTTCAGAGCCCAAAGCAGCGATGCGAGGCTGCGTGCCGCAGGCTTCAGCAAGGCCGGGAAGAAAACATGATGGGCGCCGAAGCGGACACCGTACTTGCGCAGAGTCGCCCTCGCGGCCTGGTCAATGTCCTTCATCTCGGCGGAGATCTTCTGCCGCTCGATCACACCGAGCGATTCCACCAGCTGGAACGCGATGCCGCGGGCGATGCCGGTGACGTCTTCAGCCTTCGACAGTTCGAACATCGGGCCGAGAATCTTTTCGACATGCGTCTTTAGCCACAAATCAAGCCGAGCTTGCACCGCATCGCGCGGCGCGCCGGTCAACCGATCATCAGCGACGATCCGGATTCGCGGATGCAACGCGTCGTCGGCTGCCACCAGCTTACCGACCGCATCCCCAGTCCAGCGCAGCGTGCCATCGGAGGCCAGCGCGAACTGATCGTCTGCGCCGTTCGCAAGTTTTTCGGCGCGGGTGTCGATCTCTCCAGCAAGAGCCTTGAGCGCGGCGGCTTGAAGCGCCTTGGCTTCCGATCCCGCTTCAGCCGCATCCGGCGCGAACATGAACCCGTCGAGGCGGCCGATGACATGGCCTTCAACAGTGACTTCGCCGGTCTTTCCAATTTCAGTGGTCAGCATCGTGTTTTCCCGCAAGCGGCGCATCAATACACTGGTCCGGCGATCAACGAAACGCTCTGTTAGCCTCGAATGCAGCGCATCCGACAATTTATCTTCCACCGCACGGGTAATTCCCTGCCAGTGTTCCGGATCGGCCAGCCAGTCCGGCCGGTTGGCAACGAAGGTCCAGGTCCTGATTTGCGAGATCCGGGCCGAAAGAGTGTCGATATCGCCGTCGATCCGGTCGGCCTGCGCAACCTGGGCAGAAAACCACTGATCCGGAATGTGGCCCTTGTGCATCAGGAAGCCGAATAATGTGGTGACCAGCTCGGAATGCGCTGCCGGCGACAGCTTCCGGTAGTCCGGAACAAGGCATGTGTCCCACAGTCGTCCCACGGCCGCGGCGCCCATGGCCATGTCCCGCACGTCCGGATCGCGTGCAGCATGATCGAGCACGCGCTGATCCTCTCCCAGCGGCGCGCGAGTCAGCGCCTCATGACCGGGCGAGAGCGACAGCGATACCTGCAAGGCGCCGACCGACGAGAAGTCGAGCGCGGTGTTACGCCATTGCAGTCTCTTGACGCTGTCGAAGGAGTGGTTCTGCAGCGCGTTGACGAGTTCAGGCTCGAACGGCGCACAGCGGCCTGTCGTGCCAAAGGTGCCATTGCGCATTGCACGGCCTGCGCGGCCCGCGATCTGCGCGAACTCGGCCGGATTGAGTCGTCGGAATTGATAGCCGTCGTACTTGCGGTCCGAAGCAAAGGCGACGTGGTCGACATCGAGATTGAGGCCCATGCCGACGGCGTCGGTGGCCACAAGGTAATCGACGTCCCCGGATTGGAACATCTCGACCTGTGCGTTACGCGTGCGCGGCGACAGCGATCCGAGCACGACGGCAGCGCCGCCGTGCTGGCGCCGGATCAGCTCGGCGATGGCGTACACCTCATCCGCCGAAAAAGCGACAATCGCAGTACGGCGTGGCTGCCGCGTGATCTTGCGATCCCCGGCGAATTCAAGCTGCGACAAACGCGGGCGCGTCACGATATTGGCGCCCGGCAACAGCCGCTCGATGATCGGCCGCATTGTCGCCGCGCCGAGCAGCAGCGTCTCGTCGCGGCCGCGGCGATTGAGAATGCCGTCGGTGAAGACGTGGCCACGCTCAAGATCGGCGGCGATCTGGATTTCATCGACGGCAAGAAACGAGACGTCGAGATCGCGCGGCATCGCCTCCACGGTGGAGACCCAGAACCGCGCTTTCGGCGGCTTGATCTTTTCTTCACCGGTGATCAGCGCGACCTGATCCGCGCCAATGCGGGCGGCAATCTTGTTGTAGACCTCGCGCGCCAGCAGCCGCAGCGGCAGGCCGATGATACCCGACGAATGCGCCAGCATCCGTTCGATCGCCAGATGCGTCTTTCCGGTATTTGTCGGACCAAGGACGGCCGTAACGCCAGCACCAGGTGCTCGATCGGCGCGGGAGAACAACGCTGTTGAAGGCAGAGACATTCCGCAAACTTCCCGCCAGCACCCCGTAGCGGCGCGTTGGCGTTCTAGAACCTCACAAAAGGCGACAACACAGGCTGCCGGTGATTGAGAGCTGTGTCACAATGTGACGCCTTTCGCTTCCTCATTTTAAAGAACGGAACGAGTCCGGAACGAAAGCAGCCCGAATCGCTGACTCATGTCGTGTTCGGCTTCGTTCACCGCAAGATGTCGCGTCGATTCAATTCTAACGACACTAGATCGGGGTTTTTGTGACAGGCTACAGTGTCCTACACAGCGTGAAATCTTAACCTCACGGAGGACTCCGATGGTCCGAAGAGTCAATACAGGCTCTTGAGGATTCTAATTGGTTTTCGGAGTGGCGACGGTGTTGAATTCGGTCGCCTCCACCAGACCCATGCCGACCGGTGTCGGAACCCGGATGCGGATCGGCGCAAGCACCCGCGTTCCCGCTATCGTCGCCAGTGCCACATCCATGTTGCGCTCCGCGATCAGATATTTGATCGAGGCGCGCGTCGGCACGTAACCTGCGATCGGCGTGAAGTGGATCGAGCACACAACCACAGGGATGTGCGCTCCCTTCAAAAGGGTCACGATTTCACGGCCCTTATAGGCGAGCTGAAGGTCGTAACGCATGCGGCCATCGAAGACCGACGTCCTGGCCGAGCACGCCTCCGGGCCAAGCACATCCCCGTTTCCAGGCACCCTGAACAGGGCACCCGTCATCGGATCCGAGACCCCTTTGCGATGCTCGTCGGTGACGAGGATCCGGTCGGGCGTTATCGGCGGCTCCGGAACGATCGAGGATTCCTTGACGTTGCCATTGGCGAGGTTGATGCGGATGGTCTCGTTCTTGGAGCCGTAATTCACCGAACTGAGATAGGATTTGGCGAAGAGCTGGCCGGCGACAATCTTGCCCTGCACTGTGCTCGAACCGTTGCCGCTTCCGCCAAGGGCCTTGATCAGTCCGACGGTGGCGCCATTCGTTACCGCGGTGTAGTCGTCCTCGCCGATGGCGATATTCCAGACGCCCTTGCCGATGGTGAGGCCCGCGAGGCTTACTTCGTACTTCGCTTCGACCTTGCCTTGGGCTCGGGCGGGGCAGCCGGAAAACGCCGCCAGCACCATGGCCGCGGCCAAAACCAGCAAGCCGGAGCGGGACGAGCCTTGAAAATTCATCTTGAAGGATATCCTGTCCAACTGGGACCGGCACACCCGGCGCAACGCGGGGTATTTCCACGGGGATTGCGTCTAATATATGTTGGAACCGGACGGGTTCACGGCCAAAACTGACTGTTTCCGGCGGGTTTAAGTACCAAACGAGCATCCGAATCGGCTTCTTTGCCTTGACGATCACGCCCTTGGCCACTATACGTCCGCGGTTCCTGAAAATGGACGATAGCAACCCCCGCGCGGGCCTTTGGGCTCCGGGAGACACGAGGATTTCGCCATGTCACGGCGCTGCGAACTGACGGCCAAGGGGCCGCAGGTTGGCCACAAGGTCAGCCACTCGAATATCAAGACCAAGCGCCGGTTCCTGCCGAACCTGTGCAACGTGACCTTCACCTCCGAGGTGCTGGGCCGCAACGTGCGCCTGCGCGTTTCGACGAATGCGCTCAAGAGCGTCGATCACAATGGCGGCCTCGATGCCTATCTGATCAAGGCAAATCCTGCGGTTCTGTCGCAGCGGGCCGTTGATCTGAAGCGCCAGATCGAAAAGAAGAAGCTCGCGCTCGCGAGCTGATCGCCGCTTTGGTTTTCGGATCAAATAAAAAGCCGGACCTTTGAGGTCCGGCTTTTTTGTTTTGTCGTCCTGTTTTGTCATCGCCCCACGCCACCCCGGAAGCGGGACCGCTAGCGCGGCCGCCCCGAGGTGCGGCTATCTGCTTGGGAGGACAGATGGCCGTTGCGGGTCGCACGATGGGGACACCATCGCCGATCAGCCCGCCAGTTTCGGCTGGGCGCGCAAACGGCTCCAGCCTTCCGAGATCGCGCCCCAGAACAAGGCAATGAGTCCCAGGATCATGATCGAGGACACCAGCGCGTTGGAGAAGAAGATACCGAGATTGCCGCCCGACGACAGCAACGACTGGCGGAAGGCTTCCTCGGCCTTGTCGCCCAGCACGATCGCCAGCACCATCGGCGCCAGCGGATAGCCGGTTTTCTTCATCAGATAACCGACGATGCCGAACACCATCATCAGGATCACATCGAACGACGAGTTGTGAACCGTGTAGGCGCCGATCGCGCAGATCACGAGGATCACCGGCGCGATGATGCTGAACGGAATCCGCAGGATCGCGGCGAACAGCGGCACGCAGGTCAGGACCAGGATCAGGCCGACCAGATTGCCGAGATACATCGAGGCGATCAGGCCCCAGACGAAGTCCGGCTGCTCGACGAACAACAGCGGGCCGGGCTGCAATCCCCAGATCAGCAAGCCGCCAAGCAGCACGGCTGCCGTCGGCGAGCCGGGCACGCCGAGCGCGAGCATCGGCAGCAGCGCCGAGGTGCCCGCCGCATGCGCGGCGGTTTCGGGCGCGATCACGCCTTCGATCTCGCCATTGCCGAAATTGCGTCCGCGCTTGGAGATGCGTTGCGCGATGCCGTAACTCATAAACGAGGCAGGCGTGGCGCCGGCTGGCGAAATGCCCATCCAGCATCCGATCAGGCAGGAGCGCAGCGACACCATCCAGTATTGCGGCAGCTCCTTCCAGGTCTGCCATACCACGCGCGGATTGATGCCCGCCGCCTTGCCCTTGAACGACAGCCCCTCTTCCATCGTGAGCAGGATTTCGCCAATGCCGAACAGGCCGATCACTGCGATCAGGAAGTCGAAGCCGTTGAGCATCTCGGTAAATCCAAAGGTCAGCCGCAACTGGCCGGTGACGCTGTCGAGGCCGACGGCGGCGAGCGCGAAACCGATCATCATCGAGGCCAGCGTCTTGAACGGCGGCTCCTTGCCCATGCCGATGAAGCTGCAGAAGGCGAGGAAGAACACCGCGAATTTTTCCGCCGGGCCGAATTCAAGCGCGAAGCTCGCCACCAGCGGCGCGACCAGCGTGATGACGATGACGGCAAACAGCGCGCCGACGAACGACGATGTGAACGCCGCCGTCAGCGCCTCGCCGGCCTTGCCCTGTTGCGCCATTGGATAGCCGTCGAATGTGGTGGCGACCGACCACGGCTCTCCGGGAATGTTGAACAGCACCGAGGTGATGGCGCCGCCGAACAACGCGCCCCAGTAAATACAGGACAGCATGATGATCGCCGAGGTCGGCGACATGGAGAATGTCAGCGGCAGCAGGATAGCGATGCCGTTGGCGCCGCCAAGCCCCGGCAGCACGCCGATGATGACGCCAAGCAGGATGCCGACAACCATCAGCAGAATGTTCTGGGGTTCGAGAACGACGGCAAAACCGTGAAACAGATGAGCAATATCGGCGAGCATGTTATGTCCTCAATGACTCAAGCCTGATGAAATTGCGAACGTCCCTCTACAGACCGAGCCAGCCTTCGATTGGCCCTTTCGGCAGCGGAACGAGAAACCACCTCTCAAACAACACGTAGATCGCGACCAGCACGGCGATGCCGAGGCCGAGCGACGTAGGCCAGCTATATTTGCCGAGCAGCACCATGAAGCCGGTGATCAGGACAAACGACGCGACGTAGATGCCGATATAGGGCAGCACCACGACATAGACGGTCGTCGGAACGACGACGGCGAGAACCTGGCCGAGCTGTCCCCAGTTCGCGAACAGTATCTTCGGGTTGCCCTGCCATGCGCTCTTAAGATTCATCAGGCTGGACAGAATGATTGCGACACCGACATAGAACGGAAAGAATCCCGATTTCGGGCCTTCCGCGCCCCAGCCGATTCCGACCTTGAGGCTGCCGAAAATCGTGATCAGGCCGAAGACCGCACAGGCAATCGCGACGCCGACCTCGACGCTGCGCTGAAACGGGCCTTTTTCCGCAGTATCCGAAAATGAGCTCATGGAATCAGTCCTTGCACAGAGAAACGAGCAGAGAGTTGATCTCCCCGGCGGACGGAGTCCGCCGGGGCCGCTGAGCAACGCGTGTTACTGCGAGGCGGCTGCAAGGAAGCCGGATTCCTTCATCAGCGTTTCGTGCGTTTTCTCCGCCGCATCGACCCACTTGACGAAATCCGGACCGGTCAGGGCCGTCTGATTGAAGGCGCCGTCCTTCATGAGTTGCGCCCATTCCGGCGTTTCGCGAACCTTCTTCATCAGGTCCACGTAATAGGCGACCTGATCCGGCGTCGCGCCCGAAGGCATGAAGATGCCGCGCAGCATCACGTATTCGACGTCGAGGCCCTGCGATTTACAGGTCGGAACCTCGCTCCATGAATGTTCGGAGGTGACCTTGTCATTGTAATCGAGCTGCTTAGAGTCGAACACGCACAGCGGACGAAGCTTCCCGCCACGCCACTGGGCGACGGCCTCGATCGGATTGTTGACGGTCGAATCAATATGATTGCCGACAAGCTGCACCGCGACTTCGCCACCGCCCTTGTAGGGGATGTAGGTCAGCTTCTTGCCGGTGGCCTTTTCGAGCGCAACGGTAATGATCTGATCCTCCTGCTTCGAGCCGGTACCGCCCATGCGGAATTGTCCGTCGCTGCCCGACTTGATGGCTTCGACATATTCCTTCGCCGTCTTGTAGGGCTTGTCCGCGTTCACCCAGAGCACGAACTCGTCGAGCGCCATCATGGTGACCGGCGTGATATCCTTGTAGGAGAAGGGAATCCCTGTTGCGAGCGGAGTCGTGAACAGGTTGGACAACGTAATGATGAGCTTGTGCGGATTGTTGCGCGATGCCTTCACGTCGAGAAAGCCTTCGCCGCCCGCGCCGCCGGCCTTGTTCACGACGATCATCGGCTGCTTCATCAGATTGTGCTTGCTGATGATGCCTTGAATGACCCGCGCCATCTGATCGGCTCCGCCGCCCGTACCCGCAGGCACGATCAGTTCGACGGGCCGTGCCGGCTCCCACGCGGCGAATGAAGGTACAGGAGCGGACGTAACGGTCACTCCGAGCAGCAAAGCGATGACGCTGCCCGCTGACATACGTGCTTGCATGGAATCCTCCCAATGTGAGCCGGACTTGCCGCCGGCTTCTCGCTGCCGTGGCGTTTCTAATGCCACGGTCAAATTCAACCCTGCAACGGAAGCAGCCGTTTGAATATGCGGCAAAATTGTAGTTGAGACGATTTGACACGGAAGGCTGCGCTGCATCGCAAATGCATGCAT
>JAIENY010000058.1 GCA_019750915.1 Xanthobacteraceae bacterium | reverse complement strand
TCTCAACGGGGGACGCGACTTAAAGCAACGACGGATCGGGCTTTTTTGGTCTCTGTTGGCTTTCCACCAGCCAGCGCGAATACCGAAGAGGCTTGTCCTTCATTGCCAGGTGTGCGGGCGGGAGCTTTCCCAACCAATCCACGGCAGCACAGTTTGGTCTGAGTGTATGGCTCAGTCGCGCTTCCATCGCGTGACGGGTCACAGCGCTCATACCCGACACTATTTTTTTGGACGGTCCGTCGCAGGGCCGTTTGGGAGAGTGCTATGACCGATCGTATCCAGGAATTCCTGCGCGCGCGCCGCGTCGAGGGCCTCGACACCGAGCCATGTCTCGTCGTCGATCTCGAGGTCGTGCGCGACAACTACCAGACCTTCTCGAAGGCTTTGCCTGATTCACGGGTGTTCTACGCGGTGAAGGCGAACCCGTCGCCGGAAGTGCTGTCGCTCTTGGCCTCGCTCGGCTCGTGCTTCGATACGGCGACCGTCGCCGAGATCGAAATGGCACTGGCAGCCGGTGCAACTCCGGACCGCATCTCCTTTGGCAACACCATCAAGAAGGAGCGTGATATCGCGCGCGCCTTCGCGCTCGGTATCCGCCTGTTCGCGGTGGACTGCTCGGCCGAGGTGGAGAAGATTGCCCGTGCCGCACCTGGCGCGAAGGTGTTCTGCCGTATTCTTTATGATTGCGCAGGCGCCGAGTGGCCGCTGTCGCGCAAGTTCGGCTGCGATCCGGAAATGGCGGTCGACGTTCTCGACCTCGCCAAGCGCCTGGGTCTGGAGCCGGTCGGCATCTCGTTCCATGTCGGTTCGCAGCAGCGCAAGGTGAAAGCATGGGACCGCGCGCTGGCGATGGCCTCGTCGGTGTTCCGTGACTGTGCCGAACGCGGGATCAACCTCACCATGGTCAACATGGGCGGCGGATTCCCGACGAAGTATCTCAAGGACGTTCCTCCGGTCGTGCAGTACGGCCGGTCGATCTTCCGCGCGCTTCGCAAGCACTTCGGCAACCAGATCCCGGAAACCATCATTGAGCCGGGCCGCGGCATGGTCGGCAACGCGGGCATCATCGAGGCGGAAGTCGTTCTGATCTCCAAGAAGAGCGACGACGACGAGAACCGCTGGGTCTATCTCGACATCGGCAAGTTCGGCGGCCTCGCCGAGACGATGGACGAGTCGATCCGTTACGCGATCCGCACCCGTCACGACGGCGCCGAAATGGCTCCGTGCGTGCTCGCCGGCCCGACCTGCGACTCGGCCGACGTGATGTACGAGAAGGTGCCGTATCCGCTGCCGATCACGCTTGAGATCGGCGACAAGGTGTTGATCGAAGGCACGGGCGCGTACACCTCGACGTACTCGTCGGTGGCTTTCAACGGCATTCCGCCGCTGAAGACGTATCACATCTGAGACCCGGCCTCTTTGGAGGCTTGAGTAACCGGACGCCGGTTCGCCGGCGTCCTTCCCGTCACAACTGATTTGCTGACAACACTCCGCGGAGCTCGCTCCGTGGGAGTGGGGACTGACGTGCCATGACCGCTTTGAAATCGGCTGCCTTGCAGACCACGACCGTTGCCCTCGCCTCCGACGCCGTTCCGTTCGCAATCCGTGCGGAACGTGCCTCGGACGTCGCGGCGCGCGAAACGCTGCTTGATGCCTGCTTTGGCGAAGACCGCCATACGCGCACCTGCCAGCGTCTGCGCGACGGACGCGCACCGGCGGAAGGCCTCGCCTTCTCCGCCGTGCACGACGGCCGTCTGCTCGGCACCGTGCGGTTGTGGCACGTCAGCGCGGGTGGCGTGCCCGCGCTGGTGCTCGGCCCGCTGGCAGTTGACGCATCGGCGCGCTCGCTTGGCGTCGGCGCCGCATTGATGAAGCACGCACTTGCCGCCGCCAAGGCCCATGGCCACCAGGCGGTGATTTTGCGCGGCGATCCCGCCTACTACGAGCGGTTCGGCTTCTCGGCCGGAAAGACCGGGCAACTGGCGCTCCCGGGCCCGTTCGAGCGCGAGCGCCTGCTGGCTGTCGAGCTGTGCGAAGGCGCGCTGGACGAAGCATGGGGCATGATTGTGGCCACCGGCAGCAAGGCACGGCGCCAGTCTCGCGCCCGCTTGGCAGCAAGGTCTCGCAAGGCCGTTGCCCTTGCCGCTTGATTAAACCGGCGAGACAAGGCATTGCGGGGCCTCTTCAATAACGAGGTTTCGCAATGTCTCGCCGTCTGATTTCATCCGGATCGCCGTTCGAAAAGATCGCAGGCTACAGCCGCGCCGTGGTCGATGGTGACTTCTGTTTCGTCGCCGGAACCACGGGGTATGATCCCGTCACAAAAACCTTGCCTGAAGATGTCGCCGAGCAGACCCGCAACTGCTTCAAGGTCATCGCGGCCGCACTGAAGGACGGCGGCTTCGAGATGGCCGACCTCGTGCGCGCGACCTACTACGTCACGGACGCCAAGGACTTCGATACGGTGTTCGCTGTGTGCGGCGAAACGCTCGGCGACATCCGCCCGGCCGCGACGATCCTTGCGGTATCCGCGCTTTACAAGCCCGAGATGAAGATCGAGATCGAAGTCACCGCCAAGCGGCGCGCAGCTTAGGATGCTGCCGCATACCTTGGTTGACTACATTGCTCTCAAGAGACTCTCACAAACGGCGTACGTAACGTTATAGCGTTGCTCAAATAACCGGCGGGGATGAGCGATCAGGATATCGCTCATCCCCGTTTGCGGTGATAAAGAGCCATCATGGCGCACGCACATGATGACCATCACCACGCCGATGACGACCATGATCATGACCACGACGGTCACGATCATGCGCATCATGGCCACAGTCACGCGCCTGCGGACTTCGGGCGTGCCTTCATCATCGGCATCACGCTGAATGTCGGGTTCGTCGTCATTGAGGCGGTCTACGGCTTTCTTGCCAATTCGACAGCGCTGCTCGCTGATGCAGGCCACAACCTTTCCGACGTGCTCGGTCTTGCAGCCGCCTGGATCGCCGCCGTATTGGCGAAGCGGGCGCCGACCGAGCGATACACCTACGGCCTGCGCAACACCTCGATCCTCGCTGCGCTGTTCAATGCGGTCCTGCTGCTGATCGCCTCGGGTGCGATCATGCTAGAGGCGATTGAGCGACTGTTCGCGCCCGAACCGGTGAAAAGCCTGACCATCATCGTGGTCGCCGCCATCGGCATCGCGGTCAACGGCTTTACCGCCTGGCTATTTGCGTCGGGCCACAAGAACGACATCAATATCCGCGGCGCCTATCTGCACATGGTAGCGGACGCCGCGGTGTCCGCCGGCGTGGTGGCCACCGGCCTTATCATCATGCTTACGGGCTGGCTGTGGCTTGATCCGGCGACCAGTCTCGCGCTCGTGGCAGTGATCATCTGGGGGACCTGGGGGCTTTTGCGCGAC
Organism: Xanthobacteraceae bacterium; assembly: GCA_019750915.1. Lineage (GTDB taxonomy): Bacteria > Pseudomonadota > Alphaproteobacteria > Rhizobiales > Xanthobacteraceae > Afipia. Next base: position 17,158 of record JAIENY010000058.1, on the reverse strand, counting down.
AGCACAGCAATGTCGATGGCCGCGGTTCCATCAACTATCGATCCCGGAGCCGTCCGGCAATTTCTCTCAACGCGCCCTGGCGTCGCCTCTGTGCATGACCTGCACATCTGGCCGATGAGCACCACCGAAACCGCACTGACCGCCCATCTGGTCACGCCCGCGGGCCACCCCGGCGACGCATTCCTGATGGAGCTGTGCCAGGAGCTTCAGGAGCGGTTCGGAATCGGCCACACCACCCTCCAGATTGAAACTTCCGAACAGACCCATTGCACGCTCGCGCCCGACCACGTCGTGTGACAGGAATATAAAATCGGCAAATCGTCCCCGACCGCGGGGGATTGGGCCAATCGCACTTGATTTCAGCGGCGTTTTGTCGTTTTCAAAGGCGCTCGCCGGCGGCCAACCTGCCCGCTTACTTTCAAGACAATCTGGAGATTTCTGATGCCGTCCAATGCTTCGTCCGTGCATGCACGCATCACTGGCCCCATCGTCATGATCGGCTTCGGTTCGATCGGCAAGGGCACGCTGCCGCTGATCGAAAAGCACTTCGAATACGACAAGTCGCGCTTCGTGATCATCGATCCGCATGAGGACGGCGAACTTGCCCGGAAACACGGCGTCAAATTCATCAAGCAGGCTGTAACAGCTGACAACTATCGCGAAGTGCTGGTGCCCCTGCTCACAGCCGGCGGCGGTCAGGGTTTCTGCGTCAACCTGTCGGTCGACACCTCCTCGGTGGACATCATGATGATGTGCGGAGAGATCGGTGCGCTTTATATCGACACCGTCGTCGAACCCTGGGCCGGATTTTATTTCGACAAGCATCTCGGCCCTGAGGCGCGGACCAATTATGCGCTGCGCGAAACCCTGCTCGCCGCAAAGCGCAAACATGAAGGCACCACCACTGCAGTTTCTACCTGCGGCGCCAATCCGGGCATGGTGTCGTGGTTCGTCAAGCAGGCGCTGCTCGATATCGCGCGCGACACCAACACGCCTCACAACGAGCCGAAGAGCCGCGAGGGCTGGGCAGAGCTTGCGCGCAAGCTCGGCGTAAAGGGCATTCACATCGCTGAGCGCGACACACAGCGCGCCAAGACTCCGAAGCCGATGAACAAGTTCGTCAACACCTGGTCGGTGGAAGGCTTCGTGTCCGAAGGCATGCAGCCGGCAGAGCTTGGCTGGGGTACCCATGAGAAGTGGATGCCGGAGAACGGCCGCACCCACGAGAAGGGCTGCCAGGCGGCGATCTATCTGCTGCAGCCGGGCGCGAATACCCGCGTGCGTTCATGGTGCCCGACACCGGGCGCGCAATACGGCTTCCTTGTCACGCACAATGAGTCGATCTCGATCGCGGATTACTTCACCGTGCGTGATGGCCACGACAAGGTGGTGTATCGCCCGACCTGCCATTACGCCTATCACCCGGCGAACGATGCCGTGCTCTCGCTCAGCGAGATGTTCGGCGCCGCCGGCAAGATGCAGCCGTCATGGCACATTCTCGATGAGAACGAGATCGTCGACGGCATCGATGAACTGGGCGTGCTGCTCTATGGCCACGGAAAGAACGCGTACTGGTATGGCTCACAGCTCTCGATCGAGGAAACGCGCCGCGTAGCGCCCTATCAGAACGCCACCGGCATGCAGGTGTCGTCGGCTGTGCTCGCGGGCATGGTGTGGGCGCTGGAAAATCCGGAATCCGGCATCGTTGAAGCAGACGAGATGGATTTCCGCCGCTGCCTCGAAGTCCAGACGCCTTATCTCGGGCCCGTAAAGGGCTATTACACCGACTGGACGCCGCTGAGCGATCGCCCCGGCTTCTTCCCGGAAGACATCGACACCAGCGATCCGTGGCAGTTCCGGAACATCCTGGTGCGCTGATCGCAGACCATCGAAAACGTCAAAGGCCAGCCGCAAGGCTGGCCTTCTGTTATGCAGATCAGTTCAGTGCTTAACCGGTGCGCCCATCTTCTCCGCAGGCGCCGCAGGCAATGCCGGCTGCGCGCCAGCCTTTTGCGCATCGGAGTCAGGGCGTGCGGGCTCCGGCGAAGGCGTGGTGGGCCGCGTTCCGCCGGGCTCGGACTCGGCAGGTCCGTTGTCGTTGCCGGACGGGACGAATGGCTTTGCGGGCTCCGTCTGCGGCGTGGCCTGTGCCCAGTGCTGATTGGTTTTCGAAAGCTGCGCTACCGAAATGCCGACAACGGTCACGAGCATCAGCACCATGATGCCAATAAGCGCATAGTCCAAGCGTACAGAGGTAATCTTCTGTTTCGGTGTCATGATTTCACCATCCTTCTCGGTGGTGACAACGGCGCGACGGGTGCCCAAGTTCCTCGATTATAGGAACCATCAATTTACGATGAATGCGCCAATCAACGGCAAAAGCGATACAAAATCGCGGCTTTTTGTCAGTCGTTGGAAGTGCTGGAGTCCCAGGTCGCATGGCGCACGCCGGGCATGCACTCTAACTCGGAGGTGACGGCATCAAGCTCTTTGCTCTCGACCGTATTTGAGACAAGCGTCGCGATGATCTCGACAACGTCATCGGTACGCTCGACAATATCGATATCCGCCACCGGATAGTGCGCTTTCTCCAGCGTCTCGCTGAGCGTATCGCGCAATTCGCTCATCGCGTCGGCGTCAACGGTCAACACCACCTGGTACGTCGCTTCTGCTGCGCCCTCATCCAGCGGAATTCGGTTGATGGCGTTCACCAAAGGCCGCAACAGCGTGTTGCCGGCCAAAACGAAGACCGTCAGCGCTCCCGCCTGCGCGATCATGTCCGCACCCGCGCAGCAACCGACCGCCGCCGAGCTCCATAGCGTGGCGGCGGTGTTGAGCCCCCGCACATTCGTGCCCTCTTTCATGATGACGCCGGCGCCCAGAAAGCCGATGCCGGATACGACGTAGGCTATCACGCGAACCGCCCCGTCTGCGTTCGCCAGCGCCATCGCCAGATCGACGAAAGCCGCCGCCCCGACCGCCACAAGTACATTGGTTCGCAATCCCGCTGTTCGCAGCCGGTACTGCCGTTCGGCGCCGATCAAGGCGCCAAACACGAACGCCGTGCTCAGGCTGACGAGCGTGTCGAAGAAGTCGGCCATTTGAAAGGTCGTCAGGAAGCGCATGACGGCCTCATAGCCACCTACAGCGGCAGGAGTCCAGCGTCACCGTCTTCCGTGGCAAAAGCCAGCAGGGACCCCTTTGCGTTCCAGGCCAATCCCGACACCGGCGTACCGCTGTTTCGTCGAACCAGAATTTCGGCGCCGTCCTGAATACGGACCATCAGAATGGTGCCGTCGCTGTAGCCAGCCGCAAGGATGTCGTCCTTGGGATGGCAAGCGACCGTCGAGACCTTGGCTTGCAGCGGAGCCAGCATTGCAGGCTCTTTGCCCATCGGTCCGTCCTTGCTGCCGAAAGGCCACAAAATTACGTTATCCGCTCCGGAGGTCGCCAACGCCTTGCCGCCCGCACTCCACGACATTGATCGGACCCGCGAGGGGTAGCCCGTCATCCGCATGTGCTTGTTGTCGGCAAGACGCCAACCATGCAACGCAGCCTCGTGCATCGTGGTCACAAGAAATCGGTTGTCGGCGCTAAAAGTGACGCCGAGATGCGACCCCTTCCATTCCAACACCTCAGGTGTCGAGGCCATGTTCGGAAACCAGAGTGTCACGCCGTTGTAATGCGCAATGGCAAGCCGCAGGCCCTTTGGCGCAAACGCCAGGCCGCCAACTGTCGACGGTGCGTCGAACGATTTTTCCTCGCCCTTGGCAGTTTTCACATAAGCCGTCTTGCCCGCGGACCACGCTACGGTGCCATCCGGGTGGGTGGCGACATTGTCGATCCAGCGATGCTTGGAATCGGTCACGATCGTTTCGGTCAATCCGTCAGGGGTGACCGCAACCACCTTGCCGTCGTCGCCCCCAGTAATCAGACGCTTGCCGTCGGTCGTGGTGCAAAGGATTCCACCGTCGTGAACGCCGAGCTTGGTCCAGCCGCCGGTATCGTCCACCAGCAGAACCCTTTCCTCACTGCTGACAAACGCGGCAACAGTGTTGCCGATGAAATGGACGGCATTGGCCGGCGTATCCAGATCGACCTTGTTGACCCGATCGGTCACAGAAACGATCGAGGATTCAGAAATTGGATCGAAGCTCGACATCAGGGTGCAATCGTCTTCTCAAAACCCTTGCGGATATCGTCTTCCGGCAATTCGCGGCCGATGAAGACGACACGGCTCTCGCGCTTCTCGTCCGGTTTCCATTTCCGTTGGTGATCACCTTCCAGCATCATGTGAACGCCCTGGAAGACATAACGGTCCTCGTCGTCCTTGAACGACAGGATGCCTTTCGAGCGAAGGATCTTCGCGCCGTCCTTGGCCACGAGCTCCTGCAGCCACGGCATGAACTTGGTGGGATCGAGCGGCTTGTCGGTCTTCAGCGACAGCGACTGCATGTCCTCGTCGTGATAGTGCTTAAGGCCGTGACCATGGTCGTGATGGTGGTGGCCATGGTCGTGATGGTGGCCGTGATCATCGCAGCCGCAATCCGGGCCGTGATCATGATGATGCGCTTCACCTTCGAGGAACTGCGGCTCGAGCTCCAGAATTCGATCCAGGTCGAAAGCGCCGCGCCCCAGCACGTCCGACAGCTTCACCTGAGCGCGCTCTGTCTTGTGCAACGTCGCGTATGGATTGATCGCGCGAATGCGCGCCTCGACCTCTGCAAGCTCGGCCTTGGTGACAAGATCGGTCTTGTTCAGCACAATGACATCAGCGAACGCGATCTGATTCTTGGCTTCCGGCGCATCCTTCAGGCGATCGTTGAGCCATTTTGCATCGGCGACCGTAACCACAGCATCGAGGGCGGTCTTCTCGCGCACGTCGTCATCGACAAAGAAGGTTTGCGCCACAGGAGCCGGGTCAGCGAGGCCAGTGGTTTCGAGGATAATGGCGTCAAACTTACCCTTGCGTTTCATCAGCCCGTCGATGATGCGCACAAGGTCGCCGCGAACTGTGCAACAAACGCAACCGTTGTTCATCTCGAACACTTCCTCGTCCGCGCCGACGATGAGGTCGTTGTCGATGCCGATTTCGCCAAACTCGTTGACGATCACGGCGTACTTCTTGCCGTGGTTCTCCGACAGGATGCGATTGAGAAGGGTCGTCTTTCCAGCCCCCAGATATCCCGTCAGTACGGTGACGGGAATTTTCTTGGCGGCGACGTCAGACTTTGAAACTTCGGACATGGAAACTCCGGACACACGAACGCGCGCCTGAAGCCAGTTTGACTAGCCCGTCAGCGCGCTGGCGAGAGCCTTTATATTGTGCCGAACCATGGCAATGTAAGTGGGGGCGTCCCCGTTTTCCTCGGTCAAACTGTCGGAATAAAGCGTTCCCCCGATCTTTGCCCCGGTCTCGGAGCCGATCAGTTTGATCAGCCGGGGATCGGCAATATTTTCGAGAAAAACCGCCGGGATTTTCTGCTTTTTGACCTGGGAAATGATCGTCGCGATATCTCGGGCACTGGGCTCGGAATCGGTCGAGACGCCCTGCGGCGCGATAAAATCGATGCCATACGTCACCGCGAAATAGCCGAATGCGTCATGGGTCGAAATGACATGACGGTGTTCAGGCGGGATTTTCGCAACCGCCGCACGGACCTCCTGATCGAGTTCGTCAAGCCTGGCGAAATAGGCTTCCGCGTTGCGACGGTAGATGTCCAACCCGGCCGGATCGACCGCAATCAGCGCATCGCGGATGTTGGCGGCATAGATTTTTGCGTTCGGCACTGACTGCCACGCATGGGGATCGGCGGCACCGATTCCCCGCTGATCGCCGAGAGCCTCCCCGGCCTCGACCTTGCGCGGCGTGATGCCTTTGGTCGCGACGACAATCGTCGCCTTGCCGCCGGACGATTCCACCAGCCGCGGCAACCAGCCTTCGAGGCCAAGCCCGTTGACGACCACGAGTTTCGCCGCGGCGATTTCCTGCGCGTCCTTCGGCGTCGGTGTGTAGACGTGGGTATCGGCGTTCGGGCCGACCAGCGATCTCACCTCGACACGGTCGCCGCCGACGTTTTTGACGAAATCCTCAAGAATGGAAAATGTCGTGACCACATTCACTTTGGATTGCGCATGCGCGGGTGAAGCAGCCACCAGAACAGCGGCGCCGATTCCAAGAACAAGCCGCGACAACATTCGATCAAGCCTCAAGATGACCCCGCGTGAATACCTGGCGCAGAACGCCGCCGACATTTCCAAACAACACCGAAAGGACGTAAAGAAAAGCGGCCGCCAGAATGATGGCTGGCCCGGAAGGCACCTTGGTGTGAAACGAAATCACCAGTCCCGCATAACCGGCAAGTACAGCGGAGATCATCGAAACCCCGACCATGCCGGATACGTCGCGCGACCAGAATTTGGCGATGCCCGCCGGCAAAATCATCAGACCGACGGAAAGCAGCGTGCCGAGCGCCTGGAAGCCGCTGACCAGATTGATCACCACCAACGCCATAAATATCAGATGCGACGGCGCCCCCGCGCGGCTGACCGTGCGAAGAAACAGCGGATCGACGCATTCGATCACCAACGGGCGGTAGATGATCGCAAGCAGGATCAGCGTGATCGTGGCATTCACAGCGATCACCAGCAAGGTCTGATTATCGAGCGCCAGCACATTGCCGAACAGAACATGTAGAAGATCGATATTGGTGCCCCGCACCGAAACAATTGTCACGCCCAGTGCAAGCGAGACGAGGTAGAACGCTGCCAGAGAAGCATCTTCCTTGATCTGCGTAACCCGCGACAGCACGCCGGACATCAATGCCACGGCGAATCCCGCGATCAGGCCGCCGAACGTCATCGCGAACAGGTTGAGACCGGAGAACAGGAAACCGATCGCCGCGCCCGGCAGAATCGCGTGCGCCATCGCATCACCTACCAGACTCATGCGCCGCAGCATCAGGAACACCCCGATCGGAGCACCACCGAGCGACAGCGCAATGATGCCCGCGAGCGCGCGGCGCATGAACTCGAATTCGGCAAACGGCGCGATGAATGTACTGTAGATAATCATGGTGTCACGCAGCCCGCGACGGCTGATGTTCGTCACCGCAGGGCGCGGCTGAATCGTCGAACGCCTCGCACATCTGCCGCGCGGTTGCGAGATAGCCGGCGGTCAGCACCTCTCGTGTCGGCCCCCATGTCACCTTCGTCCGCGCCAGCAAAAGCGTATGCGGGAATTTTTCGCGGACGAGATCGATATCGTGGAGGGCGGCGATCACGGTGCGTCCTTCATCGTGCCATCTGAGGACCAACGCAAGGAGATCGTCGGAGGTCTTGGCATCGATCGCATTGAACGGTTCATCCAGCACGATCAGCCGTGCGTCCTGCAGGATGAGGCGCGCGAACAACATCCGCTGCGTCTGCCCGCCGGACAGCGTGCCAATCACTCTGCGTTCGAATCCGGAGAGGCCAACCGCGGTCAGCGCCTGCTCGATTTTGCCTTGGTCGCGGCGGTCGAAGCCGCCCATGATGCCCTTGCTGCGCCACAGGCCCATGCCGACAAAGTCGAACACCGAAATCGGAAAGGTGCGGTCGATATCGGCGCTCTGCGGCAGATAGGCGATATCGCGCGGGTCGATTTCGCCAAGGTCGATCGAGCCCGCCAGCGGCTTGAGAATTCCGACGATGCCCCGAAACAGTGTCGATTTGCCCGCCCCATTGGGACCGACGACGGCCAGCAACGATCCCTGCGCGACCGCGCCATCCAAATGGTGGACGGCGGGATGCCGGTCGTAGCCGAGCGTCAGGTTGCGAAAGATGATCTGGTCGCTCACGTGGCCCTCATGGCCAACGCAATCATACCCCACAGGCCACCGGCGATCGCCAGCGCGGCGAGGAGCCGCGAGGCCAGCGACATGCGCAAGATCGACCACGGCACAGGCTGCGGCGGATGCGGCGCGGACGGCGCATGCGCGTGGCTGTGGTCGTGGCCACAGGTACAGCTGTGGATTGGCCCCTGTTTCATGGACGATTCCGTGTTGCGGCACCTGCCCGGCGCCTTTTTGATGTTATATTATAACATTGCCGGGCGATACAAGCCCGGGCTTCGGCGTCGTGGCGTATTTTAGATCGGCTGACCAACGAAAAAGGGCGGCAAAATTGCCGCCCTTCGTACGTTCAGAAGACTTGCTCAGCCTTCACACTGCCTTGGCGAACAGCTCTTCGACATATTCCCAGTTCACCAGATTCTCGACGAACGCCTTGAGATAGTCGGGCCGGCGATTGCGGTAATCAATGTAGTAGGAATGCTCCCACACATCGACGCCGAGGATCGGCGTGGCGCCGTGAACGAGCGGATTCTCGCCGTTCGGCGTTTTCGAAACTTCAAGCTTGCCGTTCTTGACCGACAGCCAGGCCCAGCCCGAACCGAACTGGCCCGCGCCCGCCGCAGCGAAATCCGTCTTGAACTTCTCAAAGCCACCGAGATCCTCGTCGATCTTCTTGGCTAGGCTGCCAGGCAGCTTGGTGCCGCCGCCATTCGGCTTCATCCACTTCCAGAAGTGGATATGGTTGTAATGCTGGCCGGCATTGTTGAACAACGGAGCGTTCTTGCCGAACGAGCCCTTCACAATGTCTTCGAGCGACTTGCCTTCAAATTCGGTGCCCTTCAACAGGTTATTGCCGTTGGTGACATAGGCCTGATGGTGCTTGTCATGGTGATATTCGAGCGTCTCCTTGGACATGTAGGGCTGGAGCGCGTCGTAAGCGTACGGCAGATCCGGGAGGGTAAAGGTCATGGGATGCATCCGCGATAGGGAAAGTGAACAAACGTAACGGCCGGGACTATAGAAGGTTTCCCGCCGAGGGAAAGGACAATGGACAGCGTCCAGCCCTTGACGCAAGCACTACATCGTGCCCTTCAAGCGTATAATGGCTGGCAACGTAAAGGCTGGATGACGTCTCAGGGACGATGAAACGAATATTTTTAACAGTGTTTGTCCTGATGCTCGGCTGCGATGTCGCCGCGCGGGCCGCCGATATCCGCGTAATGAGCGGAGCGGCTTCCAAAGACGTGCTCGGCATTCTCGTGCCCCAGTTCGAGAAATCCACCGGCCACCGTGTCACAGTGAGTTATCTCATCGTCTCCACCCTGCGACAGAAGATACTGAGTGGTGACATCCCTGACATGGTGATCATACCGAACACCGCGATCGAGAACCTTGTCAACGCCGGCAAGATCAAGACCGATGGACAGCAACAACTCGGTACCGTGAAACTCGTGGCCATCGTCAAGAAAGGCGCACCGCGACCCGACATCTCGACAATTGAAAATTTCCGCGCCGCTCTGCTGAAGGCCAAATCAGTGGTCTACGCAACGCCAGGTTCGACACAAATCGGCGCACACATGGCCAATCTGGTGTCGCGCCTCGACATCACCGACGCCGTCGAAAGCAAGGCGATCTACCGGCCCGCGTTGCAAGGCGGCGTGTCGATGGTCGCCGAAGGCAAGGCCGATATCGGAATTTATCCGGCAAGCGAAGTCGTCAACGTCAAGGGCATCGCCTCGCTCGGCACGATTCCCGACCCGCTTCAATACACCTTGTCTTATGTGGGTGCGGTCACCACGAGAAACGCGATGCCGGAGCCTGCGCTCTCGCTGATCCGCTACCTCGGCGCCCCCGACAATCAGGAAATCTGGCAGCGGGCCGGATTTGATCCGCCCATCGCGGTTCGATAGCTGCGCTGCCCCCGTAACCACCATTTCGAAATATCAGTGGTTTGTCGCATGGCCGCGCGCATGCCGGTCACGGTGGGCGGCCTGCTTCGCGCGGTTGCCGCAAACAGCCATGCTGCACCACCGACGCGTTCCCGCGCGGGTTTTGTCGAGGAAGGTGATCACACAGCCAGGCCCCTCGCACTGCTTAACGCGGGTGAAATCCGCACTGCAGACAAATTCGGCCATGGCTTGCGCGACCGGCGCAATCAAGGCTCCGGGCTCCCGCCAGCGACGGCGCAACTGCCACTGGAATGGCGAGTGGTGATCGCAACTGTCGTGCACCTCGGAGGAGGCCACGGCATTCCGCCGAACCACTGACCCGAACGCATCATCCCGCTCGAGGACCTGATTTAGAGGGGAAAGCTCAGCTAGAGCGTTTTCGTGAAGGTCTTGCCCGCGATGCCGGTGAACGAACTCTCCAAACCAGGACCTTAGCGATCTGGCCTGCGCCGCGACGGCGTCGAGTTCGGCGGGGAGCGATGTTCTTCGCATAATACCCGCTACCTCGGCATCGATCAGCTTCGCGGCCAACAGCCATGAAACGAGATCCTCTCCATCCTCGATCCATTCGACGGGAACGCCGTTCGGCGCAATTCCTGTGTTCAGGAAATCGAGCGCGGTGGCGTCGGCCAGAAAGATTGGGGCAGGACGGGACATCGCTCTCGATCAGCAAGGTTTCATGGCGAAGACATATGTAACCTCTAAAATTTAATTTGACAAGTTACGCCGATATTGTAACCATTAAAGTGTAATTTGAACGGTTACTAACGCCAACAAAGGTTATGCCATGTCACAGATCCGCTATCGCCAGACGTCCGTCGACGGCCTCAATATCTTTTACCGGGAGGCCGGCCCAGCGGACGGCCCCACCCTTTTGCTGCTGCACGGTTTTCCATCGGCAAGCCACATGTTCCGCGATCTGATCCCATTGCTGTCGGACCGGTTTCGTCTGATCGCGCCCGATCTGCCGGGTTTCGGCCAGTCAGAGCAGCCGTCTCGCGATACCTTTGCCTACACGTTCGATAACCTGGCGAAGGTCATCGATGGTTTTGTCGACGCCATCGGCCTGAAGCGTTTCGGGCTTTACATCTTCGATTACGGCGCTCCCGTCGGGCTTCGCCTTGCCGTCAAGCATCCCGAGAAGATCACCGCCGTGGTGACGCAGAACGGCAACGCCTACCTTGAGGGCGTGTCGGAAGCATTCAATCCGATCCAGGCCTACTGGAAAGAGCCGAATCAGGCGAACCGTGATGCACTGCGCGGCTTCCTTGCGCCTCAGACGACGACCTTCCAGTACACGCATGGCGTGACTGATCCGACGCTGGTCTCTCCGGATGGCCGGTCGCTGGACGACTTCTACCTCGCGCGTCCGGGCAACGCCGAGATCCAGCTCGACCTGTTCCTCAACTACGAGTCGAACGTTGCCGCCTACGGCGAATTCCAGTCTTACCTGCGCACGTACAAACCGCCGGTGCTTGCCGTGTGGGGTAAAAACGATCCGTTCTTCCTTCCTGCCGGCGCGGAAGCGTTCAAGCGCGACGTTCCGGAGGCCGAGGTCAATTTCTTCGACGCTGGACACTTCGCACTTGAGACCCACGCGAAGGAAATCGCCGACACGATCCGCGACTTCTTCGCTCGCAACGTCAAGGCCTGATCGATCGACAAGCAAAGACAGAGGGGCGGTGAAGTCGCCTCTCCGCTCCAGCCCGGGCGATCTCGATGACGAGGAAAGTGAAAAAATGACGGATGCAACTGCAATTGTGGAACAGTTTTATATCGCGCTGGGTCAGGGCGATGTTCCTGGCGCTTTGAATCTGATGGCCGATGACATCTCGTGGACCACCATGTGGCACTACAAGGTCAATGGCCGCGGCCCGCTGAAAGTGGTCGAAGGCGTATTTGCTCCACTTACCGTCGAATGGTCGACGTTCAAACTGATCCCCACGGAATTCATCGGCGATGGCGGTACCATTGTTTCCCTTGGCCGGTTTGTCGCAACGCACGCGACGTCAGGTCGGAAGGTCGATGCGGGTTATGCCCATGTGTGGACCGTCGTGAACGGCAAGATCCAAAGCTTCCGTCAATACATCGACACTCTGGCGATCGCGAGCGCGGTATCGGTGAACGACGAGATCCCCGTCGTGGCGCTCGAGTAATCCGTGATCGACGTATCCGCAGGACACGAACGAAAAGAGGAACCACAATAATGAAAGCTCGATATTTACTGACGGCCGCAGTAGCGTTGACCGTGGGCCACACTGTTCAGGCGGCATCTTTGGAATCGACATCAGCCACGACCACCTATCAGCGCCAAACCGTCGACGGCGTCGGCATCTTCTATCGGGAGGCGGGTCCCAAGGACGCACCTACGATCGTGCTGCTCCACGGATTTCCCACTTCATCACGAGAATTCGATGCGCTGATTCCATTGCTTGCCACACGTTATCATATCATCGCGCCGGACTTCCCTGGCTTCGGCCACAGCGATGTGCCATCGCCCTCGTCCTATACCTACACTTTTGAAAACCTCGCCAAAACCACGAACGATTTTCTTGATCAGCTCAAGATCACAAAGTGCGCGTTTTATCTCCATGACTACGGTGGGCCTGTCGGCTTTCGCATGATCCTGTCGCGTCCGGAGCGGGTACAGGCCTTGATCATCCAGAATGCCAATGCCTACAACGAAGGCCTCGGTCCGAAGTGGGCCGGCATCGCGAAGTATTGGGCTGATCCGAAAGCACATCCTGAAGTCGTCGATGTCTTCATGTCGCTCGCGGCTACCGAACAGCGTCACACCGCAGGAACCTCGCATCCCGAGCGATATAATCCCGACTTGTGGACTGATGAGCATGCTCAAATATCGCGACCGGGTCAGCGCGAAATTCAGGCGAACCTGCTCTATGACTATCGGACGAACGTCGCTTCCTATCCCGACTGGCAGGCGTGGCTGCGACAGCATAAGCCGCCGACCCTGGTGGCCTGGGGACGCAACGATCCTTCCTTCATCGCTCCGGGCGCGGAAGCATTCAAGCGCGATCTGCCCGACGCCGAGATTCATCTGCTCGATGCCGGACATTTCGCATTCGACGAAGCCAATGATGAGATCGCGGATCTCATCTTGAAGTTCATGGCCAAGCACCGCAGCTGAAATATCAATGGCCGGCCTCGGTTCGCGGCCGGCCATTGTAGCGTCGGCTTCAGACACAGGTCGCTGATGAAAATTTTTGCCAGAGATGCTGGTTCAGAGCTACCAAACTCAACAAGCCAAGACCTGAGCCTGCCTCTTTGGGTGGCCCTGATGTTCAATGTTAAGAGTGAGAACATCTCGAGCCACGGGCAAATAGGAGAATTTTATTGCCGTATTTGAATTGGAATTAGAAACACGTTCATTCGGATGTGATCGCGGGATTTTAGGAGGTAGGGTCGATACACGGTCGTTCAATGGCATAAATAATCATGATCAACGCATCTGTATCTTTCGGTTTTTTTTATTGGTCTCGCGTTCGGTGCTGACCGGCCCCCACTGAGTGGTCCGATTGGAATGTTAGTGAGAGATTGCATTTTGACTATCACCTTTGGTGCTGGCCAGACGATGGCTTGGGTTGCCGCCAGCGACGAGCCGCACATCGTCTTGCCAATGCGATCGAGGCGTTCCGGCTCATGGCCGAAGGATTGCTGGCCGAACGATGCTGACCATAGTATGGCGGTCAATCGCCGACCCGACATCCCAGGAAAAGCCGAAATCGCGGGCATCGGCGAAGAATGGCCGTTTCGGTTTTCCTAAATCGTCTGGTGCGCCTCGCCACACCAGACGAGACACGCCCCGTTTCATATACAATGTGCATTTGGATTGACACGCTCGCACAGGCTACATACATACGCAGCGTATCCGAATTTGTCCGCGCGGATGTGATGTCCAGTCGGAGAGGCTAGAGCCGATTTTTTCAAGGCCGATTAGCGGGATCCGGCAGCGACGGAGCGATAGATCGTGACGCAAAGGACAGTCCTCGTAACGGGGGCCAACGGCTACATCGGAAACGCAGTGGCCAAAGCGTTCGCCCGGGCCGGCTGGCGGACCTATGGGTTGGTGCGCCGGGAAGGGGCTGTCGGCGATCTCGCGCGGAGCGAGATACAGCCGCTCGTCGGCCCGAGCGATGGGGGAGCCCTCGACGGTCTCGGCGACGTGACATTCGATGTGGTGGTGTCCAACACGGAGGACCGGACGGATCCCTCCGGCCACTTGGCGGCGGTGCGGGTCATGTTGAACAAGGCCGTCGCCCGCAGCGAGGCCGCGGGACGTCGGCCTCTCGTCATCTTCTCGAGCGGCTGCAAGGACTATGGTGCGATGAAGCAGAAGCACGGTGATCCCGCGCTGGCGCCACACACAGAGGAGAGCCCGCTCCTTCCGTCCTCCGCTTCCGCCGTCCTGGTCCCACGCTGCGCGTTCGGAGCGCAGCTCCTCGACAAAGCCGAGACGCCGTATGACGCGGTCGTTTTGCGGCCGACGATCGTCTACGGGCTGTCGTCGAGCTACTATGGCGCCCTTTTCGACCTCGCGGCGCGCAGTCGCGACGTCCTCACGATCGTCGGTGATCCTGAGGCCGTCATGCACTCCTGCCACGTCGACGATTGCGCGGACGCCTATGTGGCTTTGGTCGAGCATCCGAATCGGAGTGCAATCGCGAACCAAGCCTACAACATCGCGAACCAACGCTATGAGACGGCCCGCGAGGTCGGAGAAGCGCTCGCCCGCTCCTACAGGTTGGATCTGGCGTTCGAGGTGCCGATTCACGAATATGCGCACGGCGACGCCTATCGGCTCTTCAATTACTGGCAGTGGGTCGGCTCGGAGAAGATCAGGGCGGCGACCGGATGGCACGAGAGACGTGCGACGTTCGTCGACGGCATCGATCAATACCGCATGGCTTACGAGGCGAGCCGATCAACGGCACAGCCTCAATGAACGTGCGTAGAAGGAGCAACGTGATGGCTAAGCGGGCGCTGTTTTTCGGCGGTCGAAGCCTCACGCTTGGACGACCTGAACATGGCCGTTGCAAACACGCTGCGATGGCTTCCCCTGATTTTTATCGCGGGCGCAACCGCGGCATATCCAACACCGGAGAGAAAAATGTCATCCGAACCATCGAACGCCGCTGCCGCGTCGGTAACCCATCACAACCCTTCTTTTCTATGGGACATGTCTGCAGGAGGGTTCGCGCAGATCAGCCTGGCGGAGCCCGGCCGCTTCGCTTTCCTGTCAGGCCAGGTCGCAGGTGCACCCGATGGGGAGCACATCCCGCCGGATCTAACCTCCCAAGCACACATCGTCGCCGCTCACCTCAAGAAGACGTTGACCGAATTGGGCGCGTCGGCGAACGACGTCGTCATGGTCCGGCTCTACGTGGTCAATGCAACGACCGACCGCTTTCAACAGGCGCTCGCGCCGCTTCGCGAAACGTTCAACGGCGGCAAACCGAGTATCACCACGATTGGCGTGCAGGCGCTGTATACGCCAGACTATCAACTTGAGGTCGAGATGGTCGTCCGAGTGCCTTGAACTCACGACCAAATATCCTGCGCTTCATCACCGACCTCCAACTCCATTGAAACACCTAAACTCGGTGTCCATGGAACCGGGAGCAGCTCGTTGATAGTATCCTGCCGCCACGCTATCCGCTCCGCTACCGGGCGCCCTCGATGTTGGCCATTGGCGACAGTTACGTTCACGTACGCATAAACACGCTGGGATTTGCTCCCAAGTGATTCCGGTCTGATTCCGGGGGGTGATTTTGCGGTGGAGGATTCGGGAATCAAAAAGCCCGCTATCTCATAGAGATAACGGGCTAATTTTTGGTTGCGGGGACCAGATTTGAACTGATGACCTTCAGGTTATGAGCCTGACGAGCTACCGGGCTGCTCCACCCCGCGGCAAACTTTTCTCTTCACTGATCGTCGAGACAATACATCAACTTCAGCGATGAAGTTGATCGGCTTATCCGGAAGTTCCAGAGAAGGGACCGGGCACAGGCCCGGATTGGCCGTTGTGTAGCAATCGTTTGCCGCTTTGGAAAGGGCTGCAGACAATCTTTTTTCGTTTTTGCGACGTCCATTTAATGCACGCTGGCTCTGTACGGAATCGGCACGAATAGACATCGATCCTCAGGAAACCGGCGCCATCTTTTGGCGGACGATTCCGTGTTCACACATGGCTCCGTCCGAACTCCCGCACGCTGGCGATCTCTCGTGCAGCCGCAACGCCAGCGGACGCGAATCCGATCCACACGAAAATCCGTGATGAAAAGCGCCGGCCCATGATGATGGGACGACGCGGCAACCGGATTGAAAAGCGCTATTCGTCTTCGCGCAGCGCAGCATTGAGTTGGTCATAATATTTGGTGACCAGCGTGACGTTGTCCGGATATTGCACATTGCTGGTGTACTTCAGCGTTTCGGTCAGATCCGCGAGTGCAGCCTTTTTGTCCTTCTCTGGCATGTTCTTGTCCGCCTTGATGTCGTCGATCTGCTTCTTGAGCACGATCGGCGGCTCGGTGAAGCCCTTGGTCTTCGGATCGATGCCGGAGAGGACCAGGCTCACATTGGCAATGACGTCGCCATATTCATCGTAGTCCGCAAATCCATGTTTCTTTGCGACAGCCTCCAGCTGTGCCTGGACTTTGGGATCCGGCTTGTCGCCGGCGTCTTCCGGAAGCTTATCCGTGATGGCATTCATGTCCTGTTGCGAAGCCAGCAGGTTCTGGATCTGTTTTTCAGTCAGTTGGACCTGCCGCATCTGATCCTGCGCTGCCGGCGGTGCGGCGCTTTGCGCCGATGCCGCACCAGCGGCAAAGACGGTGATCATCAATGCGAAGGCTGAGAGCGAGAGGCGGAAAATACGGTGCATGAAATCATCCCTCGTGAACCACGGTGCGCATCAGCACCACCCGTGTTTGCAATCCTGTTCCTGAACGATGTCTGAAAGATAACGACAGCACGAGTTCAGGGAAGGGTAACTCCGAACCCGGCCCGACGGACACCGCTTCAAAACAAAAAAGCCGCCTCCCGAAGGAAGCGGCTTTTTTGTTGGTATTCGTAATGAGGAATTCTTTTGTCCTTTGCAGGCCTGGCAGTGACCTACTCTCCCAGGGCTTAAGCCATAGTACCATTGGCGCTGAGGAGTTTAACGGCCGAGTTCGGAATGGGATCGGGTTGAGGCTCCTCGCTAGAACCACCAGGCCGGCGAAGGACAAAGACACGAAGCAAGCTATCAATCTTTTCAGATCACATCACACGCAAAAGCGTATGGACATTGAAAATGAGAGCAATCAAGCCAATCGAACGATTAGTACCGGTAAGCTACACGCATTACTGCGCTTCCAC
>JAIENY010000066.1 GCA_019750915.1 Xanthobacteraceae bacterium | reverse complement strand
TTGAACGTCGCCTTCAAGATCGCGGATGAAAAGGGCCTGACCCTTCTGGATTTCAAGGATCTGCGGGCGATCCTCGATGCGATCTCGCCGGCCGACGGCAAGAAGGCCGATGACGGCGGCCCGGATCTGAGCGACATCAAGCAAGATGCGCAGAAGTTCGGCAACGTTACCAAGCAGACCATCGGCACGATCCAGCGGCAGTTGCTGGTGCTGGAAAATCAGGGCGGTGACAAGTTCTTCGGCGAGCCCGCGCTGCAATTGAAGGACTTCATGCGCACCGATGCCAACGGATGCGGCATGGTCAACATACTGGTCGCCGACAAGCTGATGCAGAGTCCGAAGCTCTACGCCACCTTCCTGCTCTGGATGCTGTCCGAGTTGTTCGAGGAATTGCCCGAGGTCGGCGATCCGCCGCAGCCCAAGCTGGTGTTCTTTTTCGACGAAGCACATCTGCTGTTCAACGATGCGCCGAAGTCGCTGCTGGACAAGATCGAGCAGGTGGTCCGTCTGAT
The DNA here is from genome assembly GCA_019750915.1 of Xanthobacteraceae bacterium. Taxonomy (GTDB): domain Bacteria; phylum Pseudomonadota; class Alphaproteobacteria; order Rhizobiales; family Xanthobacteraceae; genus Afipia. Next base: position 19,957 of record JAIENY010000066.1, on the reverse strand, counting down.
CCGCTCCAAGGGTGTCGGCGTCTATTTCGTCACGCAAAATCCGATCGACGTGCCTGACCGCGTGCTTGGGCAGCTCGGCAACCGCGTGCAGCACGCCTTGCGCGCGTTCACGCCACGTGACCAGAAGGCCGTGCAGGCTGCGGCGCAGACCTTCCGGCCCAATCCCAACCTCGACACCGCGCAGGTGATCATGGAGTTGGGCAAGGGCGAGGCGCTGGTGTCGTTCCTGGAAGGCAACGGCACGCCCTCGATGGTTGAGCGTGTGATGATACGTCCGCCAACGGCACGCATCGGGCCGATCACTGCCGAGGAGCGCAAGGCGATCATGGATGCGAGCCCGGTGAAGGGCAAATACGACACCGCCGTGGACAACGAGTCAGCTTACGAGATGCTGCAAAAGCGCGTTGCGGAAACGGCTGCGCCGGGCGACGGCGGAGGCGGAGGCGTTCTGGGCCAGATCGGCTCCATCGTCGGTTCGATTTTCGGCACCACCGGCCCGCGCGGGCGCCTGAGCACCGGTCAATTGATCGCACGTAATGTCACCCGCTCGGTCACCAACAAGGTCGTCGGCGGCGTGGTCGCGGATTTGGGAAAATCCGTCGGAGGGTCGATTGGCGGCTCGATCGGGCGCTCGATCGTGCGCGGGGCGCTTGGCGGCCTTTTGCGGCGCTAAACGGCGTTCTTGATCTTTTGCGAGGTTGCGGTATCTGGCCGTTCTGATAGGCCGGGACCGCCGCTTGGCAGGTCCCCGTACCAGAAAGATTTTGTGTGTTCCGTTTCCCCTCGTTGCGCTCGTGGCCCGATGTCTTCTTCATTCTGGCCTGTATTGGCCTGATCGCGGACATCCTCGTTCCCGAAGTCTTCGGACACGGCAAGACCAAGGATTATCCGCTCTGGTATGCGACCGCGCGGCAGGTGGTCGCGGGCGGAGACATTTATCTTCGCAATCTCGGCGGCGAACTCAAATTCGTCTATCCGCCGTTCCCGGCGATTTTGCTTGCGATCCCCAGCATGCTGGGCCGGGTGCCGTTTTATCTGGTGCTGGGCTTGCTCAACGCGGCGGCGTGGTGGGGCACGATTTTGCTCAGCAACGCGCTGGCCGGCGAGAAGCCGGTCAAAAACCTCTGGATCGCATCGCTGCCGACGCTGATCATGCTGCCTTATGTGTCGCAGATGTTCGACATCGGGCAACCGAACATGCTGCTGCTGATGCTCATGCTGCTGGGTTTCTGGTGGATGCAGGCGGGCAAGAACTGGCTGGCGGGAAGCATGTTCGCGCTGGCCGTTGCGATCAAGGCATTCCCGATCGCTGTGCTGCCGTATCTGGTGTGGCGTCGCCGCTGGTGGGCGGCGTTGAGCATGGTGGTTTTTACCGGCGTGTTCCTGGCGCTGGTGCCAGCGCCGATCCGTGGCTTCGAGCGCAACCTGTCGGAGATGACCACGTGGTATCAGGGCATGGTCGGTTCAACCTCGGAGAAGGGCTTCGGGCAGCGCGACGCGCAGAACTGGTCGTACGTCAACCAGTCGCTGATCGCGGTGACGCACCGCCTCACGCGCCACATCAACTACAACCAGATTTCACCTGAGAAGCCGCCGGCTTACGTCAACCTGCTCGATCTTGACTTCAAGACCGCGAACTGGGTGGTGCTGGGTGTATGCGCGGTGATCGGACTTGGATTCATCGCGTTGCTGCCGCCCGCGTCACGCTCCACGCGGCGATCCTACGCGGAGGAAGTCGCGATATTGATCTGCCTGATGACGGCGGTGTCGCCGCTGGCCCGAAACTATTATTTCATCTGGCTGTACTTCCCGTTCACGGTGGTGGTCTATCGGGCCGCGTTCGATCCAAGACCGAATGTCCGGCGCTGGACCTGGACCGCGTTGTGGTCTGCGGTCTTTGTTCTGGCGCTTTCGCTGAACATGTTTCCGAAAGTCATTCAGGCGCTGGGCAATAATCTCCTCGGGACGGCGATCCTCGTTGCCGCGCTCGGCTGGCATTTGCGAAATCCGCCGCCCGAAGGCGATGACGCCGGCGATCGGTTGCGCGGGACAATTTGATTCACTGCAATGAGATGGAGCAGGCCGGATGGACAAAACAAAGCAACTCACCTCCGTTCTTGATCATGTCGATGCGAACTTCGAGCGCAGTCTGAACAGACTGTTCGATCTGCTTCGCATCAAATCCATTTCCGCGGATCCCGCGTTTGATGCCGACTGTGAAAAGGCGGCCGAGCATCTGGCTGCGGACATTGCCAGTATCGGATTTTCCGCCGAGGTGCGGCCGACAGCGGGGCACCCGGCACTGGTGGCCAAAAGCAACGGCGTGGGGCCGGGCAAAGGCGCTCACGTTCTGTTTTACGGACACTACGACGTGCAGCCGGTCGATCCGCTCGATCTGTGGAATCGACCGCCGTTCGATCCGGTCGTGACCAAGCATGCCGATGGCCGCGACATCATCGTGGCGCGTGGTGCGGAAGACGACAAGGGCCAGGTGATGACCTTCATTGAAGCCTGCCGCGCATGGAAGGATGTGACCGGCTCGCTTCCACTCGACATCACGATCCTGATTGAGGGCGAGGAGGAGATCGGCTCGAAGAACTTCGGTCCGTTCCTGGAGAAGAACAAGAAAGACCTTACGGCCGATTTTGCCCTGGTCTGCGACACCAGCATGTGGGACCAGAACACGCCCGCGATTACGACGTCGCTGCGTGGCCTTGTTTACGACGAGGTGATCATCAAGGCGGCCAACCGCGATCTGCATTCGGGAATTTTCGGCGGCGGTGCGCAGAATCCGATCCGGGTGCTGACCCGGATTCTCGGCGGCATTCACGACGACAACGGCCACATCACCATTCCCGGCTTCTATGATGGCGTGAAGGATCTGCCGGCGGACATTCGCGCGCAGTGGGAAAAGCTCAACCTGACGCCTGACGTTTTCCTCAAGCCGATCGGCCTTTCGATCCCGGCGGGCGAGAAAGACCGGCTCCTGATCGAGCAGGTGTCATCTCGTCCGACCGCTGACATCAACGGCATCGTCGGCGGTTATACCGGCGAGGGATCGAAGACTGTCATTCCGGCGCAGGCGTCCGCGAAGATTTCATTCCGTCTTGTCGAAGGGCAGGAGCCCGCGAAGATCCGCAAGGCGTTCCGCGATTATGTGACGGCGCGCGTGCCTGCCGATTGCAAGGTGGAGTTTCTCGACCATGCCGGAGCGCCGGCAATTGCGCTCGACTGGAACATGAAGCCGCTCGCAGCCGCAAAGCGTGCGCTGACCGACGAGTGGGGCAAGGATGCCCTGCTGATCGGATCCGGCGCGTCGATTCCCATCGTTGCGGACTTCAAACGCACGCTCGGGCTGGACACGGTGATGATCGGCTTTGGCCTTGACGACGACAACATCCACTCGCCGAACGAAAAATATGACCTGAAAAGCTTCCACAAGGGCATCAGGTCGTGGGTTCGGATCCTCGCGGCATTTGCTGAGGCGCCGCGCTAGCTGTGTTGCTGTTTGAGCTGATCGATATAATGCACGACCTCCGGCGGCAGTGATTTCAGGCCGAGCCGCCCCGCGACCGACAGAACCGGCCTGACCCGGGAGCCCTGCAGAAATGCAGGGTCCTGGCCTGCGGGAATGAGACGGTCGAATATCAGGACGATGGTCGTCGCGACCAGGCCGATCCGCACCAGGCCCAGCAATGCTCCCGCCAGTCTGTCGACAAGGCTCTTTGCCGGTCCGATGGTCTCATCGATTCCCTTGCGCAGGAGGGCGCCGAAGGCCAGACCCGCGGCGACAAAAACCACACAAAAGATGAACGAGCCCTGGGTCAGGTTTTCAGGCGAGAACGGCGCGGCCTTGGCAGGTGAAATCCAGGAGGTCACCCCGACGGCAACAGGCGTCGCCGTGATGTAGCCGAGGATGCTCGCGACGCTTCGCAACAACCCGGCATTGAAGCTGCTGACGATCGCCACGATCGCAATGAGGCAAACGACAAGGTCGAATAAGTTCATGTGTGCCGGGGGTGAGCGAAGAACTCCCCGACGCTAGACCGGCTTCGCTATGAAACACTTAGGAGGGTCGTTCAAAGTTTAGGTGATACGCAGGCCGCGAACGTAAAAACGCCGCCCGGAATTGGACGGCGTTTGAAATCGTGTAGAGGGTGATGAGACAAATCTAACGCATGACCTGCGTGCGTCAAGAGCCGCTATGGGGGCGGAATGGTCAGCAGGCTCGCGATGCTCTGCCCGCGGATATCGTAGACACGCGCGAAGATGACGCCGTCCCGCTTGATCTCCGCGTACACCGGCGCGTTCAGTCCCTTGCAGTAAAACTCACCAAGCGTCATCGCAAAGTCGGCAGCGCGACTGTCCCAGCCGATGGTGAAGTCGGGGCCGAGTGCGACCTGCGCGGGCCGCTGCGGGCCGCACACCGCGACTTTCCATTTGTGGTTCTTGGGCGGGATTTCCTGCCGTTCGATGATCTGCTCTTTCAGGCTGTCGGACGCCTGCTTGAGGGCGAGCCCCCAATAGTCCAGCATGTAGCGTTGCTCGGCGTTCCGGACCGTGCCCGCAATGTAGTTGAAATGGGTGTACTGATACGGATGCAGGCGGACCATCTCCACCAGCGGAAGGCTCAATCCCGCCGCAAACAGGGCGATGACGGCGGTGCGCAGGGTGCGATTGGTGTCGCTGGCGCCGATCCAGTCGATGACACGGCCGAAAGCCAGTCCGGCCAGTATGACCATCGGCGGGATGACAAACACGAAATGGCGGATGCCGTTATAGAGCGCGGGCCGTTTCACGATCGCGATAAGAACCGGCAGCAACGCCGCCAGGGCGATCATGATCATGATGGTTTTGCGGCGCGGATCTTCGTCCCGGCGCACTAGCGAAATCCCGGTGAACACCAGGCCGGTGCCGAACAGCGCAATCAGAACCTCGGGCATCTGCAGCGCGAACAGCGTTGGCAGATAAGACCAGGGCATATCCGGCACGGACACCATCGTGCCGTCGAACAATTCCTTCCACGGCTTCTCGAAGAATGCGGAGAAGTAAGTCACGGCCCGCAGCGGATTTCCGGGTTCGATGATCGACCAAGGCCAGATCAGTCCCATCACAAGATAGCCGATCAGCAGTCCCGGCAGCAGCAGGTAGCAGGTCCGGACGAACCGGTAACCGGCCTCGCGCCAGCCATGCTGCGAAATCTCCATGCGCCAGATCGGCATGAAGCCGAGGATCGCGTAAATCAAGGCGAGGCCACCAAGCACGCGGGAGCCGAGCGACAGCCCGGCCCCGAGGCCGACGATCAGAACCGTATGCGGCGAGGGCGCAGGATATTCCTGCGCGAGACGGACCAGGCCGAGCAGAAGGATCACCATCGCCACCGCAAACGGTGCGTCCTTCGGATTCATGAACATGTGGCCGTAATAAGTGGGGCACAGCGCCAGCAGCAGCAGCGCCGCGAGGCCCGCGACCGGTCCACCGACGCGGCGCGTCAGCCGCCATGTCGCGGCCAGTCCGATCAGGCCGACGACGGCACCGAGCAGACGCCGGGTTTCGAACAGTTCGAGCGGCAAGACCTTGTGCAGCAATGCTGCGGCCATGTCGAAACCGCCGCCGTACATGAAGAGGTTGGCAAACGAGAGCGCGCTCGTGTCCTTGAAGCCGGACCCGTACATCTTCAGCAGAAGATCGGCGTACTCGGCGTGGGTGTAGTCGTCCCAGCCAAGGCCGTAGTCGCGGAAGGTCAACGCGGCGACAATGGCAACGATGGTCAACGTCGCATACGCGAGCGTGTCGCAAACTTGCTCTGCCGGCCGCCGTATCGGCAGGTCGAGATCCGACGTCGTGATCGAAGTCATCGTATGATTAGCCCAGCATGTTTCCGCGGCCTGTTATCCGGCCTGTCCCGGAACAATAATAGCCAAGCCTGTATAACCCGTAACTAGCGATTATGGCTTAATTTTCCTGATGCGATGCAACATTCGTGCTCAATAGAAGTTCAAAATTGGACGACGTTTTTTCGCTTCGCGACCGTTAACTGTGAACGCGTCCGGTGACGGTTGTTTGAAAGTCGAGGGATAAGGAAAAAATACCTTTGGCCGCTGTCCCATTTTGACAGTATTGTTGCTGCGAGACCGCCGCCCTCAACGGGAACGGTGAGTTGGAGTCTTCGAATGATTGCGTTGTTGTTGGGTGGGACGTTGGTGCTTTGCGCGGGCGTGCTCGCCATCGTGTTCGGCGTTCCGATCAAGGAATTCAACGTCGGCAGCACGTTGATTCAGTCTGGCGCCGTGGTGGCATCGGCAGGCGTGCTTTTGATCGGCATGGGGCTGGTTGTCCGTGAGCTGAAGCAGTTGGGGCGGCGCCTCGATGCCGGATTGCCGGGGGATCGCTCCCCGTCCCAATTTCCAAAAGTTGTTGTCGCAACCGTTCCACAACCGGCATTGGAGCCGGGCCGGCCGGCACGAACGTCCCCACGCGCACCCGACAACGGGGATTTCCTGTTTCCTCGCGACCAGCCGCAGGAAAGCCCCTCGCTGGACGAACTGGACGTGCCGCTGCCGCCGCTTTCGCAACCCTGGCCGGACGAAGACTTACCCGAGCGTCCGGTGCGCGAAGCGGTTTCGCGGGATTCCTTTCAGCGAGAACCCGGCGCTCAGCGAGATCCGGGGGGGCGCGCACGCCCGCCGTTGCCGCCCCGTCCCGAGACGCCGGCCGAGGACAAGCCGCGCCGCGATTTCCTGTTTTCGTCACGGCGCCGCCCAGCCGACGAACTGACGACACAACCTTCGCGCCCCCCAGAGCAAGGGCCCGATTTCGGCGAGCCTCCCGGATCGATGGAGCCGCCGCTGTTCGATTCCTCATGGCCGCCGCCGGAAGAAGCACGTCCGGAGCCCGATTTTATCCCCGAGCCGCGCACGCCGCGCCAGAGGCCGCAGACACGTTTTCCGGCACAGCGCCGTGAGGAGGTTGTTCGCGAGGGGCGCGCCGATGTGACCGTGGTGAAATCCGGCGTCGTCGATACCATGGCGTACTCGTTGTATTCCGACGGCTCAATTGAAGCGCAATTGCCGGAGGGCACAGTGCGTTTCGAATCGATCGAAGAGCTTCGCGCGCATCTCGACCGGCGCGGTGCGTGAGAGATTTGTCACGCACCCCAGCACGATCTGTTTGCGAGCTTAGGTCGCACTTCCCATAAACCGATTATCGCCACGGCGTTTACGGACATTGCGGTAACTTGATGAGTGACAGCGCCAACAAGAATTTTGTCGAGATGGCAGCCGGCATTGTCTCCGCCTATGTCAGCAACAACACCGTGCCTCCTTCGGAGATATCCAATCTGATCGCACAGGTCCACGCGGCGCTGGTCCGCGTCGCGACCAATGCGGACGCTCGGCCCGAACCGCTGCGGCCTGCCGTTTCGGTGAAGAAATCCATTCATTCGGAATATCTGGTGTGTCTTGAAGACGGGAAGCGTTTCAAGTCGCTCAAGCGCCATCTGCGCAGCCAGTACAACATGAGTCCCGAGCAGTACCGGGAGAAGTGGGGCCTTCCGGCCGATTATCCCATGGTCGCTCCGGCCTATGCGGTGACACGCTCGCAGCTTGCTAAAAAAATGGGGCTCGGACAGCAGCGCCGCCGGGGCAAGCGCTGATTTTTTATCGCCGCCATCCGGCCTGCTTTCTCAAGATGCCCGTTTTTTGATGATGAATTATTCGAAAGGAGGGGATGGATATCCCCGGTGGCGGAATCTCGATTAGGATGCTAGGCATAAATTCCTAACGAGGTTGCAATGGTTCAAAATGATGTCCAGGCCTCCCGTGCCGCGGGCCGGTTATTGAAAGAGCGGACCCCGCGCGGTGTAGCTGCCGCGGCCAGCAGGCGGCGGCGCGATATCGAAAAAATCCAGCAGGGTGTGGTCGCGCGCGTGATCGACGATTTCGGCGTGACGGTGGCGGATCTTCGTTTCGGATCGCGCGGTTCGCCGCAGGCTGCTCTGGCGCGGCAGGTCGCGATGTATCTTTGCCATACCGGCTTTGCGCTGAGTTTCGAGACGATCGGCCGGCTGTTCGGCCGCGACCGCACCACGGTGGCTTATGCCTGTCGGATAATCGAGGAACGGCGCGACGACATCTGGTTCGACTGCCGGATCGCAGCACTCGAGCAGGCCTGTGGCTTGCCGCTTGCCGAGGAGAGCTGCCGATGAAATCCTCGAAATCGCGCAAGCCGCGCGCTCCGTCGCAAAATCCGGACGCCAGTATCGGCTTGCATCGTGCCCAGCATCTCGATCTGACGTCGCGCGAGCTGATGACGGAAAACGGGGTGGCGCGGGTGCTGGTCAATGACAGCGAAAGTCCGCTCGCTTGGCTGGCGCGGCGCAAGGGGCGCGACGGCCGCCTGATGATCGACCACAACCAGTTCATCGCCGGTGAAAAACTGCGCTCCGACTTCACGCGCGGGCATCTTACGCCGCGGGTCACGGCGAGCTGGTCGGGTATCGCGCGTGCGCGCAATTCGGGGGGAGGCGGCGAGATCGCCGACATCGTCGTCGCCGCGCGCCAGCGCGTGCGGCTTGCGCTGCAGGCCTGTGGCCCGGAGTTCTCCGGCGTGCTGATGGATGTCTGCTGCTTCCTGCGCGGGCTGGAGGATGTCGAGCGGGAGCGTGGCTGGCCGTCCCGTTCGGCCAAGGTCGTGCTGCAGCTCGCACTTGACCGCCTTGCGCGGCATTACGGATTGCGATCCGACAGCCGCGACACGGCGCGGATCAGGACGTGGCTCGCCGATGACGTGCAGTTCACCAGCTGAAGCAGGGCGCGGCTAGACCGCCGCGCCTTCGAGTTCCTTGCGTGCGTCGGAGCGGATCCGGTCGACCATCGAACGCAGACCGTTCGAGCGCTGCGGCGTAAGGTGTTCCTTGAAGCCCAGTTCGTCGAACACCGCGATGGCATCGGTATTGAGAACATCCTTCGCGCTCTTGCCGTTATACAGCGCGAGCAGGATGGCAATCAGTCCGCGCACGATATGGGCGTCGCTGTCGCCAAGATAGCGAAGCACGGGCTTTTCAGCATGATGCTCGGTCTGCCGCGACAGCCAAACCTGGCTGGCGCAGCCTTGCACTTTGTTCGCAGCGGAATGTTCCTCTTCGGGCATTGGCGCGAGAGTCCGGCCAAGCTCGATCACATAGCGGTAACGGTCGTCCCAGTCGTCCAGGAGTTCGAAATTCTCTCTGATCTCGTCAATGCTCATCGCGATCCGCAATCGTTGTTCGGCGAAACCCGCCATTCAACGGCTATATAAGAAATCCTGTGGCTGAAAGCGAGTGTTGAGCAGCCGATGGAACAGATCAGAGCGGCGCCGCCGCGCCCTGCCATTCGATCGCCAGATCGTCCTCTGTCAGCGTGTCGTGCGGCATGGAGGGATCTTCCTCCGGCGCATCGATCGAGCCGGTGTGATCGGGAGACTTCCGGTCCATGGAGCCACGCTTCTCGATGTTCTTTTTAGGTTTCTCCGGCGGCAGCGGAATCTTGTCGGACGCATCCATCTTGTCCGCGACGGTCGGCTTCTCGACGGGGGACTTTTCGGTCTTGTCGGCAGCGCCGGACTTCTCGCCGCGTTCAGCCAGGAACTCGATGACTTTACGGGCGCCCGCCTGCGCGCGCGCGCCGACGACGCTGGCGGCTTCGCCACCGACGGCGCAGGCTGCAGGCTGGCGTGTGCAGAATTGCGACACGTCTGAAACGGCGGCGGTCGCCGCCAGTACGGCGTCGCCCGCGCTCACTTGCGGTCCTTTTCCCGAGTCGGGTGCCTTGTCGCGCGGCAACAGCACGAGCACCAAACCGATCCAGAACATCACACGCAGAAGGAAGAACATGACGTCCCCCGTTACCCCGTTATCTCATTCCCCTCGCGCTTTTCCGCGCGTTTCCATGTTGCGTAACAGAGACGGATAAAGCTTGAGTGTTTTGGATACGTAAAATTTGAATCATCGCGGATGATGTAAATATTTTATTGACGTCCGGCGCTCATTTTCGCGCTCCGCATCGCGTGTCCACCAATTCGAAACCATAAGGCGCGGTGTTAAACGTTGCGTTCACCATCACGGCCGAATGAAGGGCGCAAAAGTCCAATGAAACAAGGCGTTGGGCACAAACCCGCCGGGTTGCGCGTTCAACCTTAGCGTTCGTTTAAGTTCGCTCTGACACGATCCGGCAACACATAAGAGGGGGCATTCCGGCGTTCTGGGTTTTGGCGCCGGCAGATGTGAGTACATCGAGTTGTTGAAAATATTGCGTGACCATCTGGATACGTTGTTGCATCCCTCGGTCCGAGATGACGCCTTGGCGAGTGCTCGTCACCGGGCCTTCATCGCGCTTCGTCTGCTCGGCGGACTGATTGCGCTTGCGGTCATTCCCCTCTATCTCGCGGTCCGTGGAGCGCCCTCGCTGATCGAGGTCCTTTTCGTCGGCTGGCTGATCACGCCGATCTCGATTGCTTATTTTCTATCGCGCACCGGCAAATACGAAGTCGCGCATAGTCTGTCGTCGATATCGCTCGCCGCCATGGTGACGGCGGTTGCGGCTTTCACCGGAGGCGTCTCGTCGTTCGCGGCAATCGGCCTGATCGCGGTGCCGATGGAGGCCGCGTTGTCCGAATCGCGCCGCGTGGTGTCGTTTGCGCTTGCGCTGGCGCTCGGATGCACCCTGATCCTTGTTGGGATCGAGAATATGGATGCGTTGCCCATAACCCATGTGCCGCCAGGTTCAGCGAAAGCATTTTTCGGCCTCGGCGCTGTAGCCGCGATCATCTATGCCGCAATTTTCGCGTATTGCGCGGAGGCGTTCGCACGCACCAGCAGGCATCTGTTGAAGCAGGAGGAACAGCGCTACCGGATGCTGGCGCGTAATATCAGCGACGTCATCTCGCGCCATCAGCCCAACGGCGACGTCAATTTCGTCTCGCCCGCCGCCGATGGCCTGCTCGGGGCTCCGGGGTCACTGCTGCTGGGGCATGGCCTTTTCGACCGCGTGCATGTTGCCGACCGGCCCGGATATCTGACCGCGTTGTCGGACGCCGCGCGCGGCGGTGAAAGCCGCAGCATCGAATTTCGTGTCCGCCGTGACAATCCACGCACCGGCACCGGCGAATTCGTCTGGGTCGAGATGCGGTGCTGCCCGCTCGACATGGACGCGCGAAATCCTGCAAATGCCAGCGAAGTCGTCGCCGTGATGCGCGATGTCACCGAGCGCAAGGCACAGGAACAGGCGCTCGATATCGCCCGCCAGGAAGCGGAACGCGCCAGCGCTTCGAAATCGCAATTCCTTGCCACCATGAGTCACGAACTGCGCACCCCGCTTAACGCCATCATCGGATTTTCCGAGATGATGTCGCGTGAAGAAGAGATGAAACTCGATTCCGCACGCCGCAAGGAATATGCCTCACTGATCAACGAGTCCGGCAATCATCTGCTGTCGGTCGTCAACGGCATCCTCGACGTGTCAAAAATGGAGAGCGGGACGTTCGAGATCGCGCCCGAGCTGTTCGCACCGCGCGCGGCGCTGGTAAGCTGCTGCAACCTCATGGCGTTGAAGGCACGCGAGAAGGGCGTCGATCTTGTCACGCGCTTGCCGCAGGATTTGCCGTCGATGACCGGCGATCCGCTCGCGTTCAAGCAGATTCTGCTCAATCTGCTGTCGAACGCCATCAAGTTTACCGAGCGCGGCGGGTCCGTCACGGTGTCGAGCACCGTCGAAGGCCGCAACATGATCGTTCGTGTCGCCGATACCGGCGTTGGAATCGGCGAGAGCGACCTGGCGCAGCTGGGCCGGCCATTTTTTCAGGCCGGAGGCACCTATCAGGGCCGGCATGAAGGCACGGGTCTCGGGCTTTCGATTGTCATGAGTCTGGTGGCGCTGCACGGCGGCGAAATGAAGGTCCAGAGCAAGCTCGATCACGGCACGACGATTTCGGTCAGCCTGCCGTTGACGTTCACGGCTCCCGTTCAGCCGAACAACATCAGGACTCTGACCCCCGCGTCGCGTGCGGATGCGGGCGAAGTGAAGGTGAAGAAAATTGCCTAGAGCTGCGACCAACGAAGACGCCCCCCGGCGCAAACGTCGGCCTGCCGCCGCCAAGGCGGTCGCGATCGAGCGCGAGCCGAGCCTGATGGCACGGGTGCTGTTGCACAGCCCAAAGGACACGATGGCGAGCGCTGTGGCATTCGCCGCGACGGTGGCCATCATCGTCAATGCATTGTTCCTGCAGACAGGTCATCACCCGGCGCCGATGTTCGGTGCGCCGGTCGTGGACCGTCCCGCGACAGTCACCGTGATGCCGCGTTCACGGGGCGACGCGGAAGGGCAGGCAGCGATTGATCCCATCGACCCAAAGCCGATGGTCGCGATCCCGACGCCGGTTGCGCGGCCTGCGCCAACTGCGCCGGTCCAGGAAGCTGCACCAGCGGCTCCGGCCGTGCGTCCCCCCGCACCGGTGCCCGTGCACCGGAATGATCCGCTCGCCGATCTCATCAATTCCAACAGGCGAGTGGCCGAGGTTCAACGGGTGCTGACCGAATACGGCTACGGCCAGTTGAAGGCGACGGGCGTGACCGATGCCAATACTCAGACTGCGATCCGCAAGTTCGAAGCTGACCGCAGGCATCCGCAAACCGGACTGATTTCTGACTGGTTGTATGCCGAGGTCGCCAAGCTGACCGGCAAACCGGTCAACTAGCCCGATGGACTGCATTCGCCTATTCTCCCGCCATGAGACTTAAATCATCGTTTTGGGTGGCCGCGTATCTGCGCCGCCTGCAAGGCGAGGGCATCTTCGCTGCCGTTCGCCGTCGCGGCGCGGAGGAGGCGGGCGCGGTTTTCGTCAAGCTCGCGCTGCTCGATGGCAACGCCCTGTTATTCGCACCCGCGCCGCAGACGTCTTACGACGACGCCCATCCGACCGATCGCGCATTCGTTGCCACGACCGCGGAGCCGGTTGGCGAGGACGTGGTAGAGAACCGGCTTCGGCGCGAACTCGATTTCGATCCGGATGCCTGGATCGTGGAGATCGAGGATAAAGCAGGCCGCCACAGGCTCGATCTGGCGAAAACCTGATCGGGACCCACGCCGTATTGCCGACAATTTATGCAGGTCCGCCGTCCAAAACCTTCGACGGCGGCAATTCATCTGCATAGTCTGACGGTCAGGAGATGATGTCGATGCAGGCTGTGCTTGATCATTGCGCCGGGGGTGAGCGGCGAAGTCTTGCGGCGGGGGAGGTCCTGCTGCGTGAAGGCGTTCTGTCCGGTCGGCTGTGCGTGCTGATTGAAGGACGGCTCGATATCGTCAAGGGCGACACCGTCGTCACCTGCGTCAGTGAACCGGGCGCGATGGTTGGCGAAATGTCGCTATTGCTTCGCCAGCCACATACCGCGACCGTGCGTGCGGCTGCGCCATCGTACATCTATGAATTCACCGACGGCGCGGCATTCCTGCGCGATCATCCTGCGGTCGCTTTCGAGATGGCACGGCAGCTCGCGTATCGCCTCAGCGCCGCGACCAGCTATCTTGCCGATATCAAACGGCAGTATGCCGATCACGGCTCGCATCTGTCGATGGTCGGGGACGTGCTCGAATGCATGATCAACTCTGCGCCGAAGCAGGTAGCACCCGGATCTGACCGGTTGCCAGACTCAAGGATGTGAGCCAGTCCGGCGGCGACACGATCGCCGCTGCCGGTCGTTGCAACGGCGCATCGAGATCGACGTATTCATCGCCGGCCGCCGACATCCAGAACGCTTTATGCTCGTTCAGGTCGAGCACGATATGAGCAGGCGGGCGGCCATATTGATGGCCGGCGTTGAATACCCAGGTTTGCCCGAGCCGGTCGAACCATGAACCGTCACGCACGAACGGCGACTGATGGACATGGCCCGAGAACACGATTTGCGGCCTGAGCGCTTCGATCCACTGCACCAGTTCGACATCGCCAAAATAGCGTGAGCCGCCCCAGCTTGTCGGGGAGTCTGCCGGCGGAGCATGATGAACCCAGATCCAGCGGCTGAACTTCCGTGTCGCGGCGGCACGAAGCTGTGCATCGATCTTCTGCTTCACCAGCGGGCCATCCCACCACGGGCAGATCGTGAACAGCGTATCGCCGACCACAAGGTCGTCGCCATCGCATGCGATCCCGAACGAACGCACGTCGCCGATCCAGCGCGCGATCTTCTCGCCCTCGGCATTGCGCTCGTCCAGATCATGATTGCCGGAGCAGAGTATCACTTTCGTGGTCGCGGCCAGTCGCTCCAGATATTTGCGCACGACGAGAATTTGCGCGTTGTAGTCGACCTGCGAGCCGAGATCGAGCGCATCGCCCGCAAAGATCACGACATCGAATTGGGCGGCGGCGCTGAGTAACCAGTCGAATTGCGGCAATGCATAATGCAGGTCGGCGACGACAAGACAGCGCATGATAGTCCTGAAATGAGAATGCGGCGGAAACTGAAAAGCGCACTCTAGAGGCGAACCATCATGGTGCAAGTTCATGATGGGTGCGAAAAGAGCTAATGTTTTAGGCTGCCAAGATGCCGCAGGCACGGCGCGGGTCTTGTGCCGGAACGCTTAGTGTTCGGTATTGTCCTGCGTGCGGCGCACCACCGGGTCGGCCGCCATCGGCGCGGGGCGCACAGCGCCGCTGGGGGGGCGGGCGCGGCTGCGTTCGTCGTCGTACAACGCGGGACGATATTTCGCCCGCGTGGCGGCGATCGAGGATCCCCGCCATGCCGCAAGCATGATGAGTGGCACGCGCTCGGCGAGCACGTCATACATCCGCGCCAGCCGGTAGACATCCATCACCGAGGTGCCAATCGCGGGATTGAGAAACAGCAACACGCGCTGAAAGGCCTCGCTGGTCATCCCGAGCACCTTGAGGGCGCAGGCCAGCGGCTCGCCGAGCGGATCGTTGACGATCTGCCGCGTCACGGCCGAGGGGAGGATCAAGGCATCGCCCAGTTCGCTGGTGAAGGCAGCGACGTCGGCGACCATCGCAGCGGCTTCGAGCGCGATGACGGCGCGGGCGGCGCGGCGTGGATCGACTTTTACCGAAGGCTTCAGCGGCGCGTCGACCAGCTCCTCGAGGATTCTGGCGCGTTCCTTCGAGCCTGCCGACAAGAACATGTCGATCAGCGAGGAGGCGTCCTGCGGTTTCATCGACAGCATCGGCAGCGGACGATGTGACTGTTCCGGCGCGAGGGTTGGGGCGGAGATGGTGTCGAGTTCGGATTCGAACTGGAGCGGAGAGACCAGCGGATATTGCTCCAGCGGCAGCGTGATCGCGAGCTTCTTGCGGACCTCGTGCGGGGTATGCGGATAGGTTGTGAGCTTCGCCCGGACAACCGCGCGCGTTGCATCATCCACTTCGTCAAGCAGACGGGAGGCGAGTTCGATGAACTGGCGTTCTTCATCTGCGGTGTGGCGTTGTGATTGTACATAGAGATCGGTCAGCACACGCAAAAGCGTGGGACGGATATCGACGCCCTCGCGTCGCGATAACGCCATGAGGCCGTCGAAGCCGGAGAGAAGTCGGTTTGCACTCATGCCGATTGCGGTAATGGAGGTCTTTGCAGAATCTAGGGGGTGTCGTTTAACAAACGCTTAAGGAAAACGCTTCGTTAACACCTGTCTTACCGCGAGTCGCGGCGGTCACGCTTGCGAGGAATTACACTGTCAACGGTGGTCTTAAGACACCATTAACCACGCGCTGATTCTAATGCCTGTACGTTGCGGTGGGGACCAAAGGGCCGCGACATGGGAAAGAGCGAGCGATGGGTATCATTCTGCAGTTTCCGGCAGATGCGGCGGCAAGGCGTGCGGACGCAGAGACGGAATCAGGCCGGACGCGGGGGATGGCCACGGTCGTGATTCTCCCGGCGATCCGGATCGAGCGTCATGCCGAGGAGACGGCGGGCGACCACGGACCGAAGGAGGGGACGGCACCGGGACGCCGCCGTCGCCGCCGCGCCCGGTCCTGAGCTTCAACCGCGCCGCGCGTTCGGCGCTCTGACTGGATCGGGCTCGGCCGATGTGCACACCGCTTTTCGTTATTCCGCTGGTTTTTGGTTTCGGCTGTACCGGCGATGATTTTGGCCGTACGCGCCAGATGTTTTACCATCAGGACATGCATCAGTGGGTCGGCGTCGAAGCAACGACCGCGCTCGGGGGGCAGCCGTCGAACTTTCAACTGACGGATAACGAGCGCGCGCTGCGCGACATCGCATATTATTTTATCGAACCGCCGCATTCGCGCCCGATGTGGAATGCCGTGTTCGGTGACTACAAGCCTTTGCCCGCGCCGTGGCGTCAGAATGTCAGTTTTGATCCCACGGCCTATGGGCGGCGCATGATCGACGAGCCGCACCGCTCACAGGTGGCCTCTTATCAAGGCATGATCGAGGATATCCGCAACGATTTCGTTATGCTGGACCAGTTCATCCCGCTGGCGGTGAAAATCAACGACCTCGATATCAAGCGTAACAAGGCGTTGAGCTACATCACTGATCTGTCGCCGCGCGAATCCATGGACGCGCAGGCGCGAATCCGGGAAAACGTGCTGGTGGTTCAATGGGCGCAGCAGTGCGTGGAGCAGCGCGTGGTATCTTACCGGTGGGCGCTGGAGCGGCTTGTGATCCAGGCGCCGGACCCCATGGCTGCCGAGGTTGATCGCATGATCGCAGAACTGGCGCGCCGCGCAGCGGCAGCATGGACAAGCGCCGCGCCGGTCGCCGGCCGGGTTTTGCGCGTGCGCGGTTAGTTTGGTCTGCAAGACAGAAACATGATTCGTTCTTGTGAAATTGTTGTGCCAGCGTCAAGAATTGACCCCGTGCGAATTGAATGCATCATCACTCCATCATTGCACGGTGTCTGATGCTTTCGATTTTGAAGCGGCGCTATCCGGATTTGCGTCTGGTTCGTATGAGTGACGGGACGTGGTCCCTCATCCGCGATCTCGGTCCGGTCAAAGGCGGCAAGGGTTTGCGGCACCATGAGCGCGTGTTCGCCTTCCGCGTTCAGGTCAAGCTGACGGACGCGCTGAGCTGGAATATGCGCCTGCCTTTGCCAAACATCGTCAGCCAGGCTTTCGCCTAGCAGATCACCGCCACCTAACGCTGATAGATCCGCCCGCCAAAGACAAACGGCGACAGATTCCAGCCGTCGGTATGCTTGCGGCGGATGCCCGCTCTTTCCTCGATGATGTATGACGGATTTTCGTCGCAATACGCCTGTTGCCCCGAGGCAGCGGCTTTGCACTGCGCGTAGGTGTCATAGGCGCAGTCGCCGGGATAGAAGTATCCTTCGCTGATGAGACAGATCCGCCGGTCATAAGCCTGCGCAGGCGAGCAGGCGATCATTCCCAAGAATGTAGCTGCGGCAAAAAAGAAGGCAGTCGAGCAACGCATGCGGATCTCCGGCGGTTTGCGGCACCTTATGGTCAGCCCGAACATTGCGCCAGTTCTACGAAGTTCCGTTCGGCAAAGTTTCACGTTCTGTTTATGGGAACGTAAAAAGTCCGGTGCGACGCAGCGGCTGACAATTCCCGCGGAAATTGAAAGACAACATCCGCACGGTTTGCTTGCGGACGTGGTCTTGCTGACGGCGATTTGAAATCCTAGCGCGCGGCCTGCGGGCCATCGGTCTGCACCTTGCAGGTCGCAGCCGCGAGCGCCGCCTTGGCTTGCGGAAGCAGACCGGGCTCCGGCGCCAATGCACGCATCATGATCAGCCCGGTGGTGCCGGGAGATTCGATGATCAGCCGGTCCGCCGAGGTGATGTCTTCATCTTCCGGCAGGGCAGCTTTCTGCTGCGTGGTCATCAGATCGAGTTCGATCACCTTGCGGCCCGCCGAACGATCGTTGATGGCGTAATAGGCGACATCGCCGCGCGTGTAGAACGAGACGGACGTGTATGCCTGGCTGATCGGGACCGCGAGCTTGATCGGTCCTTTGGACAGATCGTACTTGCATGCGGCGGCTGCGAAGGCGGGATCCATGTACGGCATCGGCGCGGTGGTCGGCGTGGCGTCCGGCAACGCAGCGACGGTGTTCAGCGGCAGGGTGGTCGCCAGACGCGAGTAGGCGTCTTCCGAGGCGATGCGCGGTAACGCCAGCACGCTGACAAGATGGACGATGCCGCCCAGAACGATGCCGCCCAGAATTGCGAAAATCAGCCTGATCATGAACACGTCGCCCTTGTGATCGCGGGAAGCGGTGCATCCTTCCGCGACCGCGTCGCGACGCCGACCGGCGTGTCATAAAGTCGTAGCGCGAGTGTGTACTGTCCGACGCCCGCGGCGGGAAGCCAATTGCCGGATCGCGCATGCGAGGCGATCTGCACCTTGAACGATCCGTCCGAACCCCGCACGACTTCCTGACTGGTAAAGCCGTATCGTCGCACCGTGTTGGCGACAAGGTGCCCCTTCGGATCGTACAGGGTCAGCGTCCAGAAGCGCGCAGCCGGAGTGACGCCGCTCACCACCACGTCGCACCGCCCGTCGAGCGCGCGGCCGGTGTCGTCCTTGGTCGCCAGGAAAGTGATTCCATCTCCGGCACCGACCGGCAATTCGCCGTTTCGGGCAATGGTGGCGCGGGCATACGGATCGACGTTGCTGGTGCCGATGCGAGGCCGCGCCGTCCAAGCCCCGATCTTCAGCGTCCCGAAATCGACGCCCTTCGTCGCCGTGGTGAATGTCAGCCCGAGGCCGACAACGGCGGCGATCGCCATTGCAAGAATAAGCGAGAAGATCAGTCGCACGACAAAACCGTTTTCTGAGCCGGGATCATTATTGTTGAGACGGTGTGGACGTCGCCGCGGACGGTGCGGCCGAGGCAAAACTGTCGGTGAAATCGGCCGAGGCGCGCGGAGAGACTGTTGGCGGCTTCGCGTCCGTCGTCGTCTTTCCCGTGCCGAATGCCTTCGCCGCGTCGTCCATTTCCTTTTCGACGCGCACCAGGATGTTGACGCCGCGACGGGTCAGGATCGGGGGAGGACCGGGATTGATGTCTGCAACCTTCGCCGCGTCACCGCGCGGTCCGTTCGGATCAGGCGGCCGCTTCTTGCCCTCGCCGACGCCTACCAGATCCTTCACCTCCACGCCCTGATGCGCCGCTTCCATGATGTCATGCCAGGTCTTTGCGGGCAGCGAGCCGCCGGTCATGCGGTTGGTCGATGAATAATCGTCGTTGCCGTACCAGATGCCTGCCACGAAGTTGCCGGTGTAGCCGACGAACCAGGCGTCGCGGTACGAGTTGGTCGTGCCGGTTTTGCCAGCGGCCGGGATCCCGTCGAGTTGTGCCCTGCGCGCGGTGCCTTCCTCGACCACGTGGCTCATCATGCCCGCCATATCGGAGGCGACGGACGCGGGAATGACCTGACGCGGCTGCGGTCCGTCGCGATCCCATCGCCACACCAGATCACCCGCGCCGGTACGGACCTCGAGGATCGCGTGGGGGGTCACCGCGCGCCCTTTGTTCGGAAATGTCGCGTAGGCGACGGTGTGTTCGAGCACGTTGACTTCATCTGCGCCGATCGGCAGCGATGGCGTGTCGGGCAGCGGCGTGACGATGCCGAACTTGCGCGCGGTCTCGATAATCTTGGCGCGGCCCTTCTTCGCCGAGTCCCATGCGTTCTTCGGGTTGTTGCCGAGCGCGATCGACAGCTTCACCGGAATGACATTGATCGAATGGGTAATGGCCTGCGTCAGCGTGACCGCGCCCGAATAGGATCGGCCGTAATTCTGCGGACACCAGTTGCCGAGGCAGACCGGGCCGTCCACCACGATCGAATTCGGCTTGAAGCCATTCAGGAGCGCTGTGGTGTAGACATAAGGCTTGAACGACGATCCGGGCTGACGCATCGCATCGGTGGCGCGGTTGAACTGGCTGGCGCCGTAGTCGCGTCCGCCGACCATCGCG
>JAIENY010000046.1 GCA_019750915.1 Xanthobacteraceae bacterium | reverse complement strand
TGCTCCTGCTCCATCCAGTCCATCGTCGCGGCACCTTCGTGCACTTCGCCGATCTTGTGGCTCTTGCCGGTGTAATAGAGGATGCGCTCGGTCGTCGTGGTCTTGCCAGCGTCGATATGCGCCATGATACCGAAATTACGGTAGTCCTCGATGGCATGTTGGCGGGGCATGGGCTTGTCCTTAAATTTCCGTTCGGGTCGCCGTTACCAGCGATAGTGCGAGAAGGCGCGGTTGGCTTCCGCCATCTTGTGCACGTCTTCACGCTTCTTCACGGCGTTGCCACGGTTGTTGGCCGCATCGAGCAGTTCCGCCGAAAGCCGCTCGGTCATGGTCTTCTCGTTGCGGTCACGCGCAGCAGTGATCAGCCAGCGCAAACCAAGCGCCTGACGGCGGGTCGTACGGACTTCGACCGGCACCTGATAGGTGGCACCGCCGACGCGACGCGACCGCACTTCAATGGTCGGCATAACGTTCTCGAGCGCCTGCTCGAACACGGTCAGCGGAACCTGCTTGGTCTTCTGCTCGATGAGATCGAACGCACCGTAAACGATGCCTTCGGCGACGGACTTCTTGCCGTCGTACATGACCGAGTTCATGAACTTGGTGACGATGATGTTCCCGAACTTCGGATCCGGATTGACTTCGCGCTTTTCAGCAGAATGGCGACGGGACATGGATTGCGCTCCTGCTTACTTCGGACGCTTCGCGCCGTACTTCGAACGACGCTGCTTACGGTTCTTGACGCCCTGCGTATCGAGGACGCCGCGGAGGATGTGGTAGCGCACGCCAGGCAAATCCTTGACGCGGCCGCCGCGGATCATGACCACCGAGTGCTCCTGAAGGTTGTGGCCTTCACCCGGGATATAACCGATGACTTCGAAGCCGTTGGTCAGACGCACCTTTGCAACCTTACGAAGCGCCGAGTTCGGCTTCTTCGGCGTGGTCGTATAGACGCGCGTGCAGACGCCCCGCTTCTGCGGCGACTGCTGCAGAGCTGGCACCTTCTTGCGCGCCTTTTGCGCTTCGCGTGGATTCGCGATCAGCTGGTTGATCGTCGGCATCGTTCGCCTTCACCCTTGTTCGCGCGAAGTTCCGGATAACCCGAAGCCCTCGCAAAATTCATTCGGGGCAACCCGCCCCACTCTATTCACGACGGTTCAAACCAGCGTCGCGCAGATAGCCGCGCAAAACGAAATCGCGCCAACCGTCCATCACTGAACGGGAAGCGCTGAAACGCCACAGAGGACCGCAGATCGCTTCGGACTTTCGCCCGAAACTCACCGAGGTCATGCATCCAAAACCAATCTCAGAAGCGTCTCGCCCGAGAGATCTGGCCTATCGTTGGCATTGCCTGGTTAGTACCGACAGCGTTTGAGCATCATTGGTCGAGGTTGGTGCCGTTTCATGCCGTGGTATTGCCAGCGGGATGAAAGGTGATCCGTTCCGACACAGGGAAGCTCACCGCCTGTCGTGAAGTGGCCGGGTTGTATAAGCCGAGTCATTCGAAGTCAAGAATAAACGCAATGCAAAAAGCCTGCGTCGTTCCGGCACTTCTGGCATCGCGTCGCGATCAAAAAGACGCCGCTGCGTTCAAGTGACAAGAATCAGGTCACCCGACAAATATGACACCCTGTTCGCACCCCAGCCAAGCTAGCCTATCCGACTCCGGCGCGCCGGGATAAAATTACCTATAAATTTTTTCTTTTATAAACAGTAACTTACCGAACGCTTCTAAACGGCCCTGGGAGTCGGTGCATTCTAAAGTTCCCGCCTGAACGATAGCTTGCGCACCATCACTCGCCACAGCGTCAACGGAAGCTCAAGCACGCCCGGCAGCGGATCGTCCCAAGCAAAAGCGCCGAAGGTCAGCCGCTGGCCCAGCGATCGCAGGTAGCCTGCGGGCGTGAGATCGCCCCGCCGGATCAATTGCAAGGCGACCGCCAGATCCCGCGACAGATGAATCCATGCGCGCGGGCCCGGATTCGGCACCGGCTGATTCCCGGACCTGCCGGCCAGCGCATCCCTCAGCAACGGGGGAAAGTCGAACCCGCAGAAGGGACAAAGCTCGAGCCAGGACCAGGTGCGCGGATTGACGTCCAGAACCTTGTAAACGGCATCGCGGGCGTCGTACTTGAACTCGACCTCGACGAGCCCCTCAAAGCCGATCGCCGCGAGGAGTTTTCTGGCCGCGATTTTGACCGGCTCATTGTCGATCGCCTCGACGAATGTGGAACTGAAGCTGAATTCGACCGGATATTGCCGGGTTCGGCGCGCCGTCATGTCCGCGACCGGGCGTCCCTCGACCCAGACCCCGGTGTAGGACAGTTGTGCTTCCCCGCCGCCGGGAATGAGCTCCTGCACCACGACATTCTCAGCTCCGACATAAGCTGAGGCATCGCGATACAGACGCACGAACTCCTCCTGCGAATCCGCGCGCCAGGCTTTTGCCGCAGTAAACGGGTTTCGCTCCAGCCGCATCGCGGGCTTCAGGGCTACAGGAAACTGGATTTGCGCGGACGATGCGTCATGAAGGGAGCGAATGGCATAACTTTTTGGGAACGCTACGCCCGCAGCCGCGGCCGTTTCCGCGAGCTGCTGTTTGTCGCAAACCTTCTGCAACACCGCCCAGTCGAGGCTTACGACGTCAAAGGCCGTCCTTAGCCGGTCGAGGTTTTCCGCCACCAGGCGGACCTCGGGATCGCCGCACGGCAGCAGCAGCCACCCTCGCGTCCCCTCTTCGTCCGCGAAACGCAAGAGCCAGTCGACCGTGTCGGGCGATTTGGTCCGCGGCCAACCGAAACGCCGCGTGACATAGCGGGACAGCTTTGGAAGCGGATGGTCATCGGTCACCAGAAAAACTGAAATGCCCTTCCGGCCGAAGCTGCGTGCGGCGGATAGGGCGCCGTGGGCGCCGCCGAGCAGAACAACGCCGGTGCGGTTTTCATCCATCAATCAGTCCGGCGAAGCCGCCTTCAACGATCGGATGCGCTGTTCCCAGTAAGGACTTGCCGTCGCAAGAACATTGTAGCCGAAATTAGCCGCCTGCTTGATGCGATCGAGCGAGGAAACCTCGGCCAGATGCTCGAAACGCTTTGTCGCAGGATCGTAGCAAAACAGCTTCAGCGACGTGTTGTCCAGAATGTAGCGGGAGATGGTGTGACGGGGATCGTTGCCATGTTCCTCGCAGATCACCACGCAATCGGTCTGCAAAAGGCGCGAGCCGCCCTGCAGCGCCGGAACCTCCACGCCTTCGACGTCCAGCTTGAGGACATAGCGCCCCTGCGGCGACAGCGACATGCGGTCCATCAAGCCGTCGAGGGCAACAACCGGTACTTCCTCTCCCTCGCCGTGCGAATCCGCGATGCTCATCGCCTCATGCTTATGGCCGGACAGGTGCGCGACGCCCTCGGTGGCGCCGATCGCGCTTTTGAGAAGCGTGAAACGGTCATTGTTGATCCTGGCGTTGCGCGACAGCACCGCAAAGTTGGCGGACGACGGCTCGATCGCAATCGACTTGTGCGAGCCGTAGGGACGGCTGGAAACCACAGTGGACCAGTAACCGAAATTGGCGCCGCAATCGATCAAGGTATAGTCGGCGTCCGCGATACCGCGGAAAAACAGGTCGATGTCGCGCTCATAACCATAGCGAAGGTCGAGCAGCAAACTCCAATAGCCGTCGCAGAACGGAAATGAGAACCTTGCGTCGTCGTTGAGGCGCACCTCAAGCATGCGACCCTGCGATAGAGCGCGAAGCGCACGGCATCCCACCGCAAAGCCACGGTAGAACCACGCCGAACTGATGCGCGCTCCCGCCTGCATCGCTGCGATCGCAACGCGTTCGCGGATACCGGCACCGCTGATCCTGCCTG
This sequence comes from Xanthobacteraceae bacterium, assembly GCA_019750915.1. GTDB lineage: Bacteria > Pseudomonadota > Alphaproteobacteria > Rhizobiales > Xanthobacteraceae > Afipia. Next base: position 10,602 of record JAIENY010000046.1, on the reverse strand, counting down.
TGGCACGGTCGAAGGTGATGGTCGATGAAGAACCCTGGTTGGCGTTTTGATGCATCGGTAAGGTGGCTTCCAAGGTCACGCGATTTCTCTGCCAATCAGCCCGGAACGCCGGATGTTAGATGGTGCCAGGCGCTGTATCGGACGTCACCGCCTCGGACGCACCTTCATCGGTTTGCCCACCGTCACACCAGTTCGCTAATAAATGTCATCCGATTCCACGGATTGAAAGAAACTCTTTAGGGGGTGGTTAATCCTTGCCAACCGTTGCGGCGAAACGTCTCGGACCAACCCAATTCACCCTGCCCGGCCGGCCTGCCTGGTAGGCAATCTGCATACACACCGGTGAGCGTTAACCCTGCCCAAACGGCGACCTGACGGCGATTATTCATCGTCCTCGTCATCGTCGTCCTCATCGTCATCGTCATCGTGGGGACGATGCATCTGATCGTCCCAGAGCTGGCGATAAACACCGTGGCGCTCCAACAACTCCTCATGCGAGCCTCGCTCGATGACGCGGCCGCCGCTCAGCACGATGATCTCGTCCATTTCGACGACCGACGTCAGCCGGTGTGTCGACCAGATCATCGTCCGTCCCTCCGCCACGCTCAGCAACGTGCGGTTGACCGCGGCCTCGGTGGTCTGATCGAGAGCCGACGTCGCCTCGTCGAGCAGCAGAAGGGACGGATTGCGGATGATTGCGCGCGCAATAGCGATGCGCTGGCGCTGCCCCCCTGAGAGGGTATCACCGCGCTCCCCGACAAGCGTGTCGTATTGCTCAGGCAGCGACATGATGTGCTGATGGATTTCAGCCTTCCTGGCCGCCTGCTCAACTTCCTCGTCGGTGGCACCGTCTTTGCCCAGCCGGATGTTTTCGCGGATCGACATGTTGAACAGCATGTTTTCCTGAAACACCACGGCCATGCTCCGGCGCAGCGACTCCCCTGTCACTTTCTGGATATCGACACCGTCGATCGTGACCCGGCCTTCCGTCGGCTCATAGACGCGCAGAATCAAATTCAGCAGCGTGCTCTTGCCAGATCCGCTCGGTCCGACGATCGCGATGGTTTTGCCGACGTCGAGTCTGAGCGAGAGACCATCGATGACTTTTGTCTCGCTGCCTTCGTAGGCAAAGCCCACCCGCTCGAACGTGATGTCATGATTGATGCGCGGCAGTTCCGGCGCACCGGGGCGATCGACCGTCCCTGTCGGTTCATCCAGAAGCTCCTGCATGTGCTGCACCGACGCTGCCGCGGAGATCGCGACCGGGATGAAGTGCATGACATGCGCGATATTGTAGGAAATCTCCCAGAACGCGCTTTCGAAGGTCACGAACGTGCCGACGGAAATCTGGCCGCTGGTCGCCAGATACGCGCCGATCGCCAGCACGATCAAATGCAGCAGCAGCACCGATATGGCCACGGTGCGCTCAACCATGGTCGACAGAAATCCCGCGTCCCCGATCGAACGGCGGGCATTGAGATTGCGGAACGTGAACCAGCCGAACGTCTTGCGCTGCAGGCTGAAGGCCTTCACCAGAATCTGGGTCGCGATGTTCTCTTGCACCACGCCGAGGATCGACGCCTCGTTGACCTTCTGCTCATAATTGGCCTGCACCGCCTTTGGGGTCAGGATGCGAGGACCGATCAGCGTCAGCGGAAACAACAGCAGCGCGACCGATGCGAGTTGCCAGTTGAGATAAATCATCAAGCCGATGCCGGCGACCAGTTCGAACAGCGGCAGCAACGCGCCGTTCGCGAGGGATTTGACGGCACCCTCGTAGCCGGCCATGTCGACGGAGAACCGGGACAGGATTTCGCCGCGCTTGGTGCGTCCGAAATACGATGCCGGAAGATCCTGCACGTGATTGAACAGCCGGGCACGAACATCGGAGATGACGGCTGCGGCGAGCCGCGCGTCCCACAACTCATACCAGATCGCAACAATCGAGGTCAGAATTCCCGCACCCGCAAGGACCGCCAGGATGACATAGAGTGCGTGGAAGTCTTCTTCGCCAAGCGCGTCATCGATCAGGTATTTCAGGCTCAACGGCATGATGACGTTGAAGAGGGTTTCGACGAAAAGGCCGATACCGACGAAAGTCAGCCAGGGTCTGTAGTTGCGCAGGATCGGCCAGGTGAACTGATAGATCGTCGCAAGCGCACCTGCCGCCTCGGAAGCTGTAAAAGCGACGAGATCTTCGTCCTCGTCTTCCTCGTCGAAGTCGATCGGCGCCAGCGCCGGCATCGGCGCCGCTCGGTCGACGGCTGCGACAAGGCGCGAGGCCTCCTCGTCGATCAGCTTCTTTGAGACCGAATCTTTGTCCGTTTTCTCGGGTGGAGAGGCCATGAGAACGTAATCTTGATGCGCGATCTTGGTGCGCGGTTTCGCCGCAGACAGGAGTCGAAAACGACAGTCGCTCTCATGCTACGCGATTAGTCGTCTTCTGCAACCTTGTCGAAGAACGAATAGCGCAAGCTGTCGGCGTCCGCGTACCATTCGCCGGGGCCCTTGCCGGCCTTGAGTGTCGCGGCCCACAATTGATCGGTACGATCCACCCGATGGGCAGAAAGATCGAAGCCGTTGTTGAAGAACAGCTCGGACCATTCCCACCACGTGCCCAGTTTTTTAAGACCGCGCAGCAGATCGTAACGGTCAATCAGCGCGGTCGTCATGTCGCTGGTGACCGAACCGAACATGAAGCCGGTCTTCGTCACGCGGTTCAACTCGCGCACACCGCGCAGAACCTGTTTCTCGGGCAGATGACACAGACTGCTTTCAAATACGAAATCGAACGAATCGGCCTTGAACGGCAGTTTGGTAATCGAACCGAGCTTGTTGTACTTCTTTAACGCTTTCGGCGTCTTGCCATGGATATAGCGGTTGTTTTCAATTCCCCAGGCATCGACGCCGCGCTCGCGCAGCGCTCCGACCAGTTCGCCGCTCGCCGATCCAGCCACCAGAAGCCGGTAGCCCTTCTTCGGCCGCCAAACGATCTTGATCATCTCCATCAGATAGTCGGGATCGGTAAAGCGTTGCCATACTTCCTGATACGGACCGAGATTACGGTAGTTGTCGAAATATGCGCGGTCGATCTTGTCGGAGGGCACATTATCGGTCTCGCCCCGCTCGTAACGAAGCTTGATCATCTGGGTGGTGATGATGTCGGTCGCCGCGTCCGCAGAATCGAGCAGCCCGTTTAGTGTCGAATCGAAGAGGTAGTCGCCCACCACGACAAGGCCGGAATGTTCAAGCGGCTCCGGCCGGTGATTGGTCATCACGTCCCGCACCGGCAGTCCCCCCGGAATGCAATTCACCGACGACAGCCAGCGATGAATCTTGCCCTCGACGAAATGCGAGCGGACTTCGCCGAAAGAAAGCGGTAGCGACTTGATGGCCGCGTCGATCAGCTCTTCATCGCTGAGATTGGAAAAAGCAAGCGCATCAGAGCCCGCGATCAGCCAGTTCAGCACGCCATTGCGACCGACGTCGTGCCTCGTGCCCTCGACGTAAACGCAGCAGCCGCCGAAGGCTTCGGACATCCACCACGATCCGGGAACCTGATCGCCCCAGAACGGCATATCAAAAAGGATCGATACCCGCAGATAGTGCGCGGGCCTATCGAAATAGGCCACGTGACGAACCATCGCATGGCGCAGCAATTCACCGTCCCAACGCATTGTCGCCAGCCACGAATGCGGCAGGCACATCACGACAAGATCGAATTCCTTGGTCACCGGCCCTTTGCCGTTGACCATCTCGATCGCATACTTGCCTTCGTCGGTCTTTCCAACCTTCAGAATGCGATGGTCGAGATTGATCTCGGCATCAATTTCCGTCTGCAGGGAATGAATCAGCTGTTCGTTACCGTTCTGGATCGAGTAGAGCCCGATATAGCCCTCGACATCCATCACGTAGTTCTTGAGCGCGTTCAAACCGCTGGTGTTGTGACTTTCGGTAGCGATATCGGAGCGCGCCATCACCTTGATGAAGCGCTTGGCGATGGGGTCCGCGACCACCTCGTCCAGAACATCCTCCGCGCTGCGGAGCACCCAGGGATGTTCATTGTCGTGCGCGCCGATACCCTCGTAATATTCGATAGGCGTCACCATGCTGGCGCAGAGCTTGCGGAAATTGGCGATTGTGTCGGCCGTCTGCGCGCCGTACTTGCGGCGCATGCCGGGAATGTCGTCGAGCAGTTCGCCGTCGAGTTGTATTTGCTCAGCATCCATCGGCACGGTTTGCAATCCGAAATGCTGGATCAATTCGCGCAGCGGATCTGGGCCCGTCATCGAGTAATCGTAGATTTCGGCGACCCCTGCCTCGTACATGGCGGGCGCGGCATCGAACGTACGTGTCAAAATCTTGCCGCCAAGCCGATCCGACGCTTCAAACAGCGAGATCCGGCACAAGGGGCCGAGCTTTTTCTTGAGGTACCACGCGGACATCAGACCGCCTGGCCCGCCCCCAACAATTGCGAGATTGATCATTCTTGATATTAGCCCCGTCACCGGCTGGCCGTGTTACCCGGCCTAAACACCGCTTATTAAAAGCCTTTTCCTCATGAAAGGTAGATGAACGGGACCACAATCAACGGCCAAACCGCACTAAAAACCCAAAATTCGAAGGCACCCCGCCATTTCTGGTCGGGTGCGGCGGGTGTTCCACGTTTTCGAGGCTAAACAGCGGCGGCCTACCCTGTTGGACCGTTCAGGGGCAGCGCCTTCCCGGCGAGAAGATGGACCAGTTCCTGCTGACGTGACAGCCCGGTTTTCGCCAGCACCGACTTGAGCTGGGTCCGTATCGTTTCGAGGGAAACGCCGGAAGCCGTCGCGAGAGTTTCCACCGTTTGAGCCTCGCCGATGGCCTGCGCCACCCGCGCCTCCGCGGGCGTCAGATCGAACAATCCCTGCAAGACTTTTGCCTTCGGTACCGCGCCACGGTCAACCGGCGTCACCACCAGGAGCGATGCGGCCTGCGAAAAAACATCATGCGCTGCGCCGCGGATCGGTAAAAGATGCACGATCAGCGGCAATCGTTCTTCGGTCGCCGCAATCGGAATCGAATTGACGCTCGGCGCGAGCAGCTTGCTGCGCGCCAGAGCGTCGGAGAACAGCGCATCGGCTGCGACATCGTTGAGCGTCAGCCGTTCGCTGAAATCGCGAGCGAACGCCGGCATCAACGCTTCGAACAACTGGTTCACCTGCAACAACGCACCATTTGGACGAAGCACCGCGCCGGGCAATCCCAACGTTTCAAGGGCCGCCGTCATGGCCGTGGCCCGTTCGAGCCCCAGTCGCGCCGACAACAATGCGCCGCGCGCCAAGTGGGGACGAAGCTTGTCGAAAGACTTCACGACATGGAGCGGGACCGGCCCGTCTGCGTGGGCGCGTTCGAACGAGAAGATGATCGAGTCTCCGGACGGCGTATCGAACATCGTCCCGGTGGCCCAGCCTAGTCCCTTTTTGCGAAGGAAGTCGCGATAGACTGGATCGCTCTGCATTTCCTCCTCGGTAAAAAACTCGTTGTCACGCACGAAACCAGCGTAGTTCGCCGCGCCCAGACGGCCCGGACGCGGGTTGATCGCCGCCCACCCATCGCGGAGAAACTCCAGAAACAATTCATGGATATCCGGTGAGGTGGTCCACCGCATCCGATCCACATTGGTCGTGAAAAGCACGCCCCCCGCCCCGCCGACCGCCTGCGACATCTCAGCCAGAACCTTGGGCCAAAGTTCAGGAACAACCGCAGCTTCGTAGATGCGGTCCGTTAAAGCGTCATCAAACATCGTATGCGGTCCAACCCACTGGAAGCGGTGCGCCAATCATAAAATAAATTTTGAGCGGGACGCGAGTTGCACGACAAAAAGAAGGCCAGCTTGCGCTGGCCTTCACGCATAATCAGAAGTCACGGGCACCAAAATCATCACCCCCAAGGCGATCATGCCCTATGCCTTTGATTGTATCCCCCTCTTCGATAACTGCTGGTCTGACTTGTAATGCAGCTCGGTCACATAATGGATACCAGCTAAACCCCAAGGTGCGTGCTCGCCCATCCCCCAAATGGGTGAAGGTGAATTTATAAGTCACACCGTTGCAAAAAGGCCGCCCTTTTGGGGCGGCCTTTTTGTCCATATTTAACACACCGGATTACTCAGCCGGCGGCAATGCCAAAGGTTCGGCTTCCGGAGCCGCAGGCGTCATAATCGCCGCCTGCTTCTCGCGTTCGTCGAGGATCAACCGATCGCGTTTGGTCGCGACCTCGCGGATCTTGGACATCGAGGCGCCGGTACCGGCCGGGATCAGACGGCCGACGATGACGTTCTCCTTGAGGCCTTCGAGCGGATCCACCTTGCCGTTGACCGCGGCTTCGGTGAGGACGCGCGTCGTCTCCTGGAACGATGCAGCCGAGAAGAACGACCGGGTCTGCAGGCTCGCCTTGGTGATGCCGAGCAGCACAGGCGTTCCGGTCGCAGACTTTTTGCCTTCCGACTTGGCCTTTTCGTTGAGCGCGTCGAACTCGATCTTGTCGACCTGCTCGCCCGAGATCATGTCGGTGTCGCCCTGATCGGTGACTTCCACCTTCTGCAGCATCTGACGAACAATCACCTCGATGTGCTTGTCGTTGATGAGCACGCCCTGGAGCCGGTAGACTTCCTGGATTTCGTTGACCAGATAGGCAGCGAGCTCCTCGATGCCCTTGATCGCCAGAATATCGTGCGGTGCCGGGTTGCCTTCGACGATGAAGTCGCCCTTTTCCACGATGTCGCCGTCCTGAAGGTGAATGTGCTTACCCTTCGGGATCAGGTACTCGCGGGTCTCCTCCGTCTTGTCGACGGGCTCGATCGAGATACGACGCTTGTTCTTGTAGTCGCGGCCAAAGCGGATGGTGCCGGCGATCTCTGCGATGATCGCCGCATCCTTCGGTTTGCGAGCCTCGAACAATTCAGCCACGCGCGGCAGACCGCCGGTGATGTCACGGGTCTTGGCGCTCTCGGTGGAGATACGCGCAAGAATATCACCCGTCTTCACCTCGGCACCGACGTCGACCGACAGAATGGCATCGACCGAAAGCATGTAGCGAGCGTCACCGCCACGCGCCAGCTTCAGCACCTTGCCATCCTTGCCCTTGACCACGATCGCCGGACGCAGATCGGCGCCACGGCCAGTCGAACGCCAATCGATGACGATGCGTTTCGCGATACCGGTCGACTCGTCGAGCGTCTCCGAGATCGACTGGCCTTCAACCAGATCCTCGAAACCGATCGTACCTTCGACTTCAGTGAGAATGGGCCGCGTATACGGATCCCATTCCGCGATGCGCTGGCCACGCTTGACCATATCGCCCTCATCGACCCACATGCGCGAGCCGTACTGAATGCGATGGGTTGCGCGCTCGGTGCCGTCGGGATCGACGATCGCAATAACCATGTTGCGGACCATCGCAACCTTGGCCTTTTCCGAGTTGGTGGCGATCGCACGGTTCTTGATGACGACCTTGCCTTCGAAGTTCGATTCAACGAACGACTGTTGGTTGATCTGCGCAGCGCCGCCGATGTGGAAGGTACGCATCGTGAGCTGCGTGCCCGGTTCACCGATCGACTGTGCGGCGATGACACCGACAGCCTCACCGTGGTTGACCGGCGTACCGCGTGCGAGATCGCGGCCATAGCAACTGGCGCAAATGCCGTTGACCAGCTCGCAGGTCAACGCAGACCGGATCTTCACTTCCTGGACGCCAGCCCTCTGGATCGCGTCGACGTGGATTTCTTCCATCAACGTGTTACGCGGCGCGATCACTGCGCCGGTCGACGGATCGCGGATATCCTCGCACGCGGTGCGGCCGAGAATACGCGAGCCGAGCGAGGCGACGACCGTGCCGGCATCGACGATCGCACGCATCTTGATGCCGAGGTTTGTGCCGCAGTCCGATGCATTGATGATGCAGTCCTGCGCCACGTCGACAAGACGACGCGTGAGATAGCCCGAGTTCGCGGTCTTCAACGCGGTATCGGCAAGACCCTTGCGGGCGCCGTGGGTTGAGTTGAAGTACTCGAGAACCGACAGACCTTCCTTGAAGTTCGAGATGATCGGCGTCTCGATGATCTCGCCCGATGGCTTGGCCATCAGACCGCGCATACCGGCGAGCTGACGCATCTGCGCCGGCGAACCACGCGCACCCGAGTGAGCCATCATGTAGATCGAGTTGATCTGGGAATCTTCGCCCTTCGCGTTCTTTTTGACGGACGAAATTTCCTTCATCATTTGCTCGGCGATCTTCTCCGAGGCTTTCGCCCAGGCGTCGACCACCTTGTTGTACTTCTCGCCCTGCGTGATCAGACCGTCATTGTACTGCTGCTCGAAATCCTTGGCGAGCACGCGGGTATCGTCGACGATCTTCCACTTGCCGTGCGGCACGACCATGTCGTCCTTGCCGAACGAGATGCCCGCCTTGAAGGCATTGTGGAATCCGAGCGCCATGATGCGGTCGCAGAAGATCACAGTCTCCTTCTGACCGCAGTGACGGTAGACCTGATCGATCACGCTCGAGATTTCGCGCTTGGTCATCAGCTTGTTGATGGTGTCGAACGGCACCTTCGGATGCTTCGGCAACACCTGACCCAGCATGATGCGGCCGGCGGTCGTCTCGTAGACCTTCGAGATCGTCGTGCCGTCCTCGCTCAAGCCGGTCCAGCGGTACCTGATCTTGGTGTGCAGGTGGATGACCTTCGAGAACAGCGCGTGCTCGAGCTCGGCCATGTCGTGATAGATCTTGCCCTCGCCCTGCAGACCCTCACGCAAGATCGAGAGGTAATACAGGCCGAGCACGATGTCCTGCGACGGCACGATGATCGGCTGACCGTTCGCAGGATGCAGGATGTTGTTGGTCGACATCATCAGGACGCGCGCTTCCAGCTGCGCTTCGAGCGACAGCGGAACGTGCACGGCCATCTGGTCGCCATCGAAGTCGGCGTTGAACGCAGCGCAAACCAGCGGGTGAAGCTGGATCGCCTTGCCTTCGATCAGCACAGGCTCGAATGCCTGAATGCCGAGTCGATGCAGCGTCGGCGCGCGGTTCAGCAGCACCGGATGCTCGCGAATAACCTCGTCGAGAATATCCCAGACCTCGGGACGCTCCTTCTCAACCAGCTTTTTCGCCTGCTTCACGGTGGTGGACAGACCCTTGGCGTCGAGCCGCGAGTAGATGAACGGCTTGAACAGTTCGAGCGCCATCTTCTTGGGCAGACCGCACTGATGCAGCTTCAGCTCGGGGCCGACAACGATGACCGAGCGGCCGGAGTAGTCGACACGCTTGCCGAGCAGATTCTGACGGAAGCGGCCCTGCTTGCCCTTGAGCATGTCGGCGAGCGACTTCAGCGGCCGCTTGTTGGCGCCCGTGATGACGCGGCCGCGGCGGCCGTTGTCGAACAGAGCGTCGACGGCTTCCTGCAACATGCGCTTTTCGTTGCGGATAATGATGTCCGGCGCACGCAGCTCCATCAGCCGCTTCAGACGGTTGTTGCGGTTGATGACGCGGCGATACAGATCGTTGAGGTCGGACGTCGCGAAGCGGCCGCCATCGAGCGGCACCAGCGGACGCAGGTCCGGCGGGATCACCGGCACGACCGTCATGATCATCCATTCAGGCTTATTCCCCGAGTGGCGGAACGCTTCGACGATCTTCAGCCGCTTGGCGTACTTCTTGTGCTTGATGTCGGAGTCGGTTTCCGCCATGTCGGCACGCAGCTGCGCCTCGAGCTTCTCCAGGTCCATGCCCTTGAGAAGTTCGCGGATCGCCTCGGCGCCAATCATCGCGGTGAACGAATCCTGACCGTACTCATCCTGCGCCTTGAGGTATTCTTCCTCAGACAGCAACTGACGGTCCTTGAGCGCGGTCAGACCCGGCTCGAGAACGACGTAGTATTCAAAGTAAAGGATGCGCTCGAGATCCTTCAGCGTCATGTCGAGCAGCAGACCAATGCGGCTCGGCAGCGACTTCAGGAACCAGATGTGCGCGACAGGCGCGGCCAGCTCGATATGGCCCATGCGCTCGCGCCGGACGCGCGACAGCGTGACTTCGACCGAGCACTTTTCGCAGATGATGCCCTTGTACTTCATCCGCTTGTACTTGCCGCAAAGACACTCGTAGTCCTTGATCGGCCCGAAGATGCGCGCGCAGAACAGGCCGTCACGCTCCGGCTTGAAGGTGCGGTAGTTGATGGTTTCCGGCTTTTTGATTTCGCCGTAGGACCACGACAGAATCTTCTCCGGGGACGCGATCGAAATCCGGATCTGGTCAAAGACCTGGGCCGGCGTCGTCGGATTGAAAAGATTCATAATCTCTTGATTCATCGTCTTCTCCTTGCGTGCCGGTCGTCACCAGCAGCGAATTCGAAATTCTCTGGTCATCTCAGCGTCCTGCTTTTTTCCAAAACAGGACGGGGATGCCCGGCCGAAGCCGGGCATTGAATGATCTGTTACTCGGCCGCCTCGGATGTCGAAGTCGAATCCAGCTTGGAATTGTGCAGGTCGACGTTGAGGCCGAGCGAGCGCATTTCCTTGACCAGCACGTTGAACGATTCCGGAATACCGGCCTCGAACGTGT
>JAIENY010000042.1 GCA_019750915.1 Xanthobacteraceae bacterium | reverse complement strand
TGCGACGCCGCCATCATGCGGATGTGGCTCTCGACCGACAGATAGCGCTTGCCGATCTTGCCGCAGGGGTTGGCGCAATCGAACACGGCGTAGTGTTCGGCCTTCAGGTGCGGTGCACCTTCCACCGTCATCGCGCCGCAGATGTGCACGTTGGCGGCCTCGATCTCGCGCTTGGTGAAGCCCAGCGCTGTCAGAAGGTCGAAGCCGGGAGCCGCAATGGCTTCCGCCTCCAGCTTGAGCGTGTCGCGCAGGAAGTCCTCGCCGAACGTCCACTTGTTGAAGGCGAACTTGATATCGAACGCGGTCGGCAGTGCCTTCTCGGCCTTGGCGATCGCCTCGTCGGTGAAGCCTTTCGCCCGCAGGGTCGTGGCGTTGATGCCCGGCGCGTTGGACAGCGAGCCGTGGCCAACCGCGTAAGCCTCGATCTCGGCGATCTCGCTTTCGCGATAGCCGAGCGCGCGCAGCGCCTCCGGCACGGCGCGGTTGATGATCTTCCAGTAACCGCCACCGGCGAGCTTCTTGAACTTCACCAGCGCGAAGTCCGGCTCGATGCCCGTGGTGTCGCAATCCATCACCAGGCCGATGGTGCCGGTCGGGGCGACCACGGTGGTCTGAGCGTTGCGGTAGCCATGCTGGCTGCCGAGTTCGAGCGCGCGGTCCCATACCGCCTTGGCGTGATCGACGATATCAGCCTGTGGGCAGCTCGCATGGTCGAGCGGCACCGGGCTGACGGCGAGAGCCTCGTAGCCGGAAGCCTCGCCGTGCGCGGCGCGGCGATGGTTGCGGATCACGCGCAGCATGTGTGCGGCGTTTTTCTTGTAGCCGGGGAAGGTGCCGAGTTCGGCTGCCATTTCGGCGGAGGTCGCGTAGGCGGTACCGGTCATGATCGCGGAGAGCGCGCCGCACAGCGAGCGGCCTTCCTTGGAGTCGTAAGGCAGGCCCATGGTCATCAGCAGGCCGCCGATGTTGGCGTAGCCAAGGCCCAGCGTGCGGAATTCGTAAGACAGCTCCGCAATCGCCTTCGAGGGGAACTGCGCCATCATCACCGAGATTTCGAGCACGACGGTCCACAGCCGGCACAGGTGTTCATAGGCCTCGGAGTCGAAGCGGCGGGTTTGCGCGTCATAGAACGTCAGCAGGTTCGCGGAGGCGAGATTGCAGGCCGTGTCGTCGAGGAACATATACTCCGAGCACGGGTTCGACGCGCGGATATCGCCGGATGCCTTGCAGGTGTGCCAGTCGTTCATCGTGGTGTTGAAGTGCAGACCCGGATCGGCGCTCGCCCATGCGGCGTAACCGATCTTCTCCCACAGGTCGCGGGCCTTCAGCGTCTTGTTGATCTTCTTGTTGGTGCGATTGATCAGATTCCAGTCGCCGTCGGTTTCGACCGCGCGCAGGAAGTCGTCCTTCAGCGATACCGAGTTGTTCGAATTCTGGCCGGAGACGGTGAGGTAGGCCTCCGAGTCCCAGTCGGTGTCGTAGGTGTCGAAGGAAATGTCCTTGTAGCCCTGCTTGGCGAACTGGATCACCCGCTTGATCAGGTTGTCGGTGACGAGCGAGCGGCGCGCCAGCTTGATCTCGCGGCGCAGCGCCGGGTTCTTCTCCGGATCGAAGCAATCGCCATCCGAGCCCTCGCAATTCACGCAGGCCTTCATGATGGCCTTGAGGTGCTTCTGGTTGATCTTCGAGCCGGTGACGAGGGCGGCGACCTTCTGCTCCTCGCGGACCTTCCAGTCGATATAGGTCTCAATGTCCGGGTGATCGGCGTCGACGACGACCATCTTGGCCGCGCGGCGCGTGGTGCCGCCGCTCTTGATGGCGCCCGCCGCGCGGTCGCCGATCTTGAGGAAGCTCATCAGGCCGCTCGATCGGCCGCCACCGGACAGCTTTTCACCTTCGCCGCGCAGGCGCGAGAAGTTCGAGCCGGTGCCCGATCCGTATTTGAACAGGCGCGCCTCGCGCACCCAAAGATCCATGATGCCGCCTTCGTTGACGAGATCGTCTTCGATGCCCTGGATGAAGCAGGCGTGCGGCTGGGGATGTTCGTAGGAAGACTTCGACTTGGTCAGCTTGCCGGTCTTCCAGTCCACGTAGTAGTGGCCCTGGCCCGGACCGTCGATGCCATAGGCCCAGTGCAGTCCGGTGTTGAACCACTGCGGCGAGTTCGGCGCGACCATCTGCATGGCGAGCATGAATCGAAGCTCGTCATGGAAAGCGTGCGCGTCTTCTTCCGAGGAGAAGTAGCCGCCTTTCCAGCCCCAATAGGTCCAGCAGCCGGCGAGGCGGTCAAATACCTGCTTGGATGACAATTCACTGCCGAAGCGTTCGGATTCGGGCAGCGCGGCGAGGGCATCGGTATCCGGGACGGAGCGCCACAGGAAGGAGGGGACGGTTTCCTCCTCGACCTTTTTCAGGCGGGCCGCGACCCCTGCCTTGCGGAAGTACTTTTGCGCGAGCACGTCGGAGGCGACCTGCGACCAGGACTCCGGCACCTCGACGTTGTCGAGCTTGAACACGACCGAGCCGTCCGGATTGCGAATCTCGCTCGTCGTCAGCCGGAAATCGATCCCGGCATAGGGTGACTGGTCGAGCTTGGTATAGCGGCGTTGAATTCGCATCGAAGTGCCCCGTCGTTTGTCCGGCCCTTGGACCGGTAGAATTTCAGTTTGCGAATCTTTGATTCGCGCTCAGCCTTGCTTCCACTCCAACGAGGGGCCCGGCCTGTTAACTCTGCGGAGCTTCGTCCGGTTCTTTCGACCAGACTTCCGCTCCAACGCCACCAGATGGTCATGCCCGCGTTGTGGTCGCAGGCTATTGTAAAAACCGCAGACAAATCCCCGGTCCGCAGCCTCCTATCGGCCCAACGGATGCGTCTTTTGGTTTGTATCGATTAGGGTCTGGCGCCAACTCGAATACTCCGCACCTGACAGTTGAACGCTAGGACGACTCCCTTGCGCCCGTCAAGGATTAGTACTCAATCCTGAATCAAACACTAAATATGGTGGAAAACGGGGAAAGCCAGCGGTACGGACCATCACTGGACAGGGAACCCCTCCAGCGAATTATGGGTGAGTCTGCGCCGATTCCCAAGGCCAATCTGGCTGTTCCCGCAGTGCCGAAAGATGCCGGCGCGCTCTCACAAACGCGAATGGAGTATGCATCGCTGCGCCCGGATTCGGGTGGACGATGACCTTGAGGCGTGCGTTTCTCCCCGTCATCCACACCGGGGTGGATGATTCCAGGGACAATTCAAAAATGGATATGCGCTCGCCGGTCGAGGCGACAGCGGATTTGCCTGAGCCCGACTTCAAGCCATCAGCGTCGGGCAGGGGCGCGGGTTACGCGATGCTGCTGACCACGGCGCTGCTGTGGGGCGTCAACTGGCCGGTCGGCAAACGTCTGCTTCAGGAATTGCCACCGCTATCGATGCGGGGCATTGCAGGGCTGGCCGGCGGCCTGCTACTTTTTGGTGTTGCTGCCTTGTCCGGACAGTCGCTGCGTGTCCCTCGCGATCAATGGCTACGGTTGCTGCTTTATGCTGTCCTGAGCGTGAGCGGGTGGATGGGATTGATCGGGCTGGCGCTGGTTCATCTGCCGGCAAGCGAGACCTCGGTGCTCGGAGCGTCAATTCCGATCTGGGCGGCAGGCCTTGCGTGGCCAGTGCTTGGCGAGCGCCTGACACTGAAGCGTGTGTTCGCGATGCTTTTGGCGTTTGCGGGGATCGTCATTCTGATGGGCGGTCATGGCGTGGCCGCCGCGCAAGCCAAACTGCCTGGCATCATGCTGGTCCTCGTGGCGTCCTTCATGTTCGCTCTCAGCGCTGTTCTGGCCAAGCTCAAGCCGTTGCGGCTGCCGCCGCTGGCCTCGGCTGCCTGGCAGATTTCGCTTGGCTGTTTCATCGTCATGATTGGCGGCCTGCTGTTTGAAACGCCACACCTGCTGCAACTGAGCACGCTGGGCTGGTCGCTGTTTGCTTTCACGGCGGTGGGGCAGGTGTGCGCGGGCTTTGCGTGCTGGTTTGGGGCCCTGTCGCGATTGCCGGCGTCAACCGCCTCCATGGGTACCATGCTGGTGCCGGTCATAGGCGTGATCGCTTCCGCTGTTGCGCTCGGCGAACCTTTGGGGCCAACGCAGATCGGCGCGCTGATGTTGACAGTGACGGGCGTTGCCATTGCGACGCGTGCGTAGTGATAACCCAACAAAACAAAATGGCGGCGCTGATGCGCCGCCATTTTCATTGCAAATCGATGCTGACGTTACGGACAGGGATAACGATTGCCGTCATTGTTCAGGTAGGTGCCGCTGCGCGGATCGTACGAACGATAGCGCTGCGTGCAGTAGGCGACCTCATCACCGCCGCCACCTTCGACATAGGCAGGAGCCGGCGCGTAATAGCCCGGGCCATAGCCATAACCGTAAGGCGCCGAGTTGGCTGCGATCGCGCCGCCGATGATCGCGCCGGCCGCAAGCCCTGCGGCCGCACCGCCCCAGCCGTAGCCACCGCGATACCCATGGCCCCGATAGCCGTAACCGCCGCCGCCCCAGCGGCGATAATAAACGTTCGTCAGGTCATGGGACGCAGCTGCGCCCATGTTGGCTGCGACCGCAGATGATGATGGCGCCAAAGGTGCTGCGTTGCCGGCCGAAACACCGAACAGTGGCAGGCTCAAAGCCAAGGCTGCAACGGCGAGGCCTTTTTTGAAGGTGAACATTTCCAATTCTCCAGATCCCATTACCCGACGGACTAATGAACAGGCATAACGCGTGGGATTCGAACGCGTTCCCTTGAGAGTTCCGTCATCTTCGCGCTTTTTCCGGCGGTTCCATGGCGGTTCCCAATGCAGATCTAGGGTTTATTCGGTTTGGGACCAGTCCCGACCCGTGGTCGTTTTTGCCGCACCAGAGAGGCTGCGTCGTCGCAACGCGGATTCGGTCGGTGGACGGTCTGCCCGCGTTCCATGGCTTGTGGCTGGACAATGCCGGGGCGCAGTGGCATCAAGACCCGATACCGACTTCGGACTCTGCAGCGGATGCCGCCATGAAATTGTTTCTCTTGAGGTTTTTTACCTGGTGGAACGGTTCCACCTTCGGGACTCAGTTTTGGACATGGCGGTTTGGCGAGTTTGTCGGAGCCGACGAGATGGGTAACCGATATTTCCGCGCCAAGGGTGGGAAGATCGACCCGGCACTCGGGTTTGAGCGGCGCTGGGTGATCTACGAAGGCTACGCAGAAGCCACCAAAGTGTCGCCGGACTGGCATGGCTGGCTGCATCATTCGGTGGACGTGCCGCCGACCGAAGACAAATATACGCCGCGGGAATGGCAGAAGCCGCATCGCCCGAACCTGACCGGAACTCCGGCAGCTTATCGTCCGCAGGGATCGACCTTGGCCAGTGGCCATCGTCCGAAGGCGACTGGCGATTACCAAGCTTGGACGCCGGGGCAATAAACGCGAAGCTGCAAGGGGTTGGCACTGCTCGACCTCCTTTGTGCCCTTTCGCCGCCTCATTGCCCGTGTTAACCGAGGCTCTCGCGCAGCAGCGTTAGCTGTAGGATGTCGCGAGTCCGATTCGATCCTGAGTGACCGCGCAATGTACCGAACAGCCGCCACGATTTTGTCTGCGACGCTGATCGCCGCATCGTTACAAATCGTTGCGCCACCTGCCAGCGCGCAGATCGGAAGTATTTTTTCTAACTCGCCGCCGAGACCGCCCGCCGCCGTTCGCGGTAACGGCCAAAATCCGGATGATGCTGTTCAGGAGCCGGACGAAGAGGACGTGCCTGAACTTCCCCAAGGCCGGTTGCTGCCAACCCCAACTCGGCCATTGCCTCCCGGCCAGGGTGCCCCGCCGCCGGGTGCTGTCCAGTCGCAACCGCTGGCTCCGCCGCCAGTGACAGCGCCGCCACAGCCTGGCGTCGCTTCGAATCCGCCCGGTCCCAACCCCTTGCCTGGATTGCCGCCCGGTCAAAAGCAGCCGCGGGGAAATCCGGTTCAGTCGCCCGCAACCTTGCAGCCGGGCGATGAGATCGTGACCGAGCCGCCGGCCGTCAAGATCGCGAACAAGAAGGCGGTCTTCTCCGGTCTGGACAAGATCACCGGCCGTATCATCAAATTCGATGCGGACATCGGCGAGACGGTGCAGTTCGGCGCGCTTCGCGTCAAAACCGACGCCTGTTACACGCGCCCTGCGACGGAGGCGGCAAATACCGATGCCTTTGTGGAGGTCGATGAGATCACGCTGCAGAACGAAGTGAAGCGTATCTTCTCAGGCTGGATGTTCGCATCGAGTCCGGGTCTGCATGCTGTGGAGCATCCGATTTACGACGTCTGGCTGACGGATTGTAAATCTCCGATCGATCAGCCGGTCACAGCCCAGAGCGATGTTCCAAAGCCCGCGCAGGTGCCGGCTCAGCCTCAGCAACAAAGACGCCGTGCGACGACCTCGAACAATGCACCACCGGTCCAGCGCCCTGTTCAGCCTGCCCAATCGGGACTGCCTCCACCCGGCTTCGCGCGCTGACGTCAGCGCGTTGTCCGCGAGGCGATAATATCGAGCACATCCGCACCGCTCAGGACTGGCGGTGGTGCACAAAACTCCCCACGCACTTCAACGGCGTCTTCAAGCAAGACGCGATATTTGCGCCGGGGCACCTCGATCGCACCGAGACTGCGCAGGTGTTCGGTCACGAACTGTGTATCGAGGAGCGTAAACCCGCCTGCGATCAATCGCGCCACGAGATGGACAAGCGCCACCTTGGACGCGTCGCGGGCTGTGTGAAACATGCTTTCGCCGAAGAACGCACCGCCGAGGCTGACACCGTAAAGTCCGCCCACAAGATCGTCCCCGTCCCAGGTTTCCACGCTGTGACAATGTCCGATGTCGTGAAGAGCGCCGTAGAGATCGCGGATACGCTTGTTAATCCACGTGTCCTCCCGTCCGGGGCGGGGAGCCGCACATTCCGACATGGTTCGCGCGAAAGCGGTGTTGATTTCGACACGGAAGCAATCGGAACGAACGGTGCGCGCCAGCCGGGAGGATATTTTCATGTTGTCGAGCGGAATAATCCCGCGCTGTTCGGGCTCCACCCAGAACAGGGTCGGATCGTCCGCACTTTCGGCCATCGGAAAAATGCCGCAAGTGTACGCACGCAGCAACATTTCCGGCGTGATCTCGGATGAGGCGGAGTCGCGCGAACTCATGTGCGGATCATAGTCGCGGTTGGCCGCGGACGATAGCGCCTTATCCAGCCGCGGTTGGGGCCGGTTGAGGCGTCCTTGCGGACGCCTTCATTTTCAACACGATCCGCGTTCCGCTATGCGTGGGATCTCGCTCGAGACTGGCTTCCAGTTTCGATGCCATCGCGCTTACGATACGCTGTCCCATGCCGGTCGAGCGCGGGTCTTGCTTGGCCTGAAATCCAACGCCTTCGTCGGAAATCGCCAACTCGATGTCCTGGGCATCGCTGTGAAGATCGACGTGGATCGGACCGGCGCCGTTGGGGTAGGCGTATTTCACCGCGTTCATCACCAGTTCGTTGATGATGATGCCGAGGCTGACTGCACGATCCGGATCGATCTCGACTGGGCTGGCACTCAATGTCAATCGGGACATCCTGTTGCCTTCGGCGGAGCGCCGCAAATCCTCAAGCAAGGCTTCGAGATATTGATTCAACATCACGGTATTGAGATTGTGCGACGTATAGAGGCGCCGGTGAACCTGGGCGACGGCGGCAACACGGCCCATCGCATTGGTGAGCGCAGCCTTGACGTCCTCGTCTGCGCTGGAGTTGGCCTGCAAGTGCAGCAGCGAGGCGATGATCTGCAAACTGTTGCCGACACGATGGTTGACCTCACGCAGCAACATCTCGCGCTCGGCGGCGAGAGCGGCAAAACGGTCGCGGGAGGCGTGAACCTCGGCCTCGGCCGCATCGCGAGCCTTGCGGATACGGTCGGCCTCGATCGCGCCCATCAAGGCAACATGAAGCAGGGTGACGAAATCGCCCTGAGTGTCCTTGACGATATAATCCGCCGCACCTGCTTTCAGGGCCGCAATTGCGATCTTGCTGTCCTGCGATGCGGTCACGAAAATGACCGGCGGTGCGTCGGGCAGACGGTAGATCTGCTCGAGCGTTTCGAGGCCGTCGATTCCGGGCATTTCCTGATCGAGCGCTACCACATCGAACTGGCCTTCACGCAGCCGTGCAAGCCCGCTCATTCCCTCGGATGCGTGTTCGACAGTGACCCCCTGTCGGGTCAGCCCTCGCTCAACCAACCGCGCCAGAATTTCATCATCGTCGATGTAAAGCAGCCTCGGGGTAGGGGGGGTCATGCTTTTACCGGAGGTACCTGAATCACCGAGAAGAAAAGGCCGAGCTGGCGAATGGCATTGGCGAAATTTTCGTAATTAACAGGTTTGGTAATGTAGACATTGCAGCCCAGTTCATAGCAACGCTTGATTTCTTCCGCATCGTCGGTGGTGGTCAGAACCACGACCGGGGTCGACTTGATGTTGGCGTTTTCCTTGACGCGTTTCAAGATGTCGATTCCGGTCATGTCGGGCAGATTAAGATCAAGCAGAATCAAAAGGGCACTTCCCTTGTGAAGGTGCGCAGTGCCGTCCGGTCCAAACAGGTAGTTTATCGCCTCAGTTCCGTTCGGGAACGCGACGATTTCGTTGTTGACGCCGGAGCGACGGATGTTGCGTTCGATCAGACGCGCGTGGCCGTCGTCGTCCTCGATCATTACGATTTTAACGGCGTTACCCATTTTCTTTTCCCTGCCGTGACAGCGTCCACCTCACTGGCAGCGCTATAGTGAAAGTACTTCCCTTGTTGGGTTCTGATGAAACGGTGATCGTTCCGCCTAACCTGCGCACAAGAGCCCGAACGTGCGCAAGCCCGATGCCCTGACCCGGTTTGTCCTGCGTTCCGGCGCGCCGAAACAGTTCAAAAATCCGATCATGATCGGCTCGATCGATCCCGCGGCCATTATCCGTAACGTCGTATACGGCAAAGCCAAGCTTATTACGGCCCTTGACGTAAATCTGACCGGGAATTCCGTCCCTGAGATACTTGAGGGCATTTTCAACGAGATTGGAGAAGATTTGTTCCAGTGCGAGCTGGTCGCTGACGAGGTCTGGCAGCGGGTCGATCGTCATTTGAGCGCCTGCCTCGGAGGCCTGGTGGGCCAGGCCGTCGACGATCTCCTGAACGAGCTCGTTCATCTTAATGGGGATGGGCGTAAATTCGCGGCGGCCTTCCCTGGTCAATTTCAGGATAGCGCTGATTAGGCGATCCATCTTGCCAATCGATGTCTTGATGAATCCCAGTGATTCAGCGAATTCCTCCGACAACTGCTTGTCTTCTGGCGCCAGCTCGATGGATTCTATGTCGGAGCCAACCGGCGGAGGCGTCGCCGGACTGCCGGTCGCCACATGGCTATAGCGCGCGATACGGCCGAAAATGTCATTTCGTAACTCTTCCAGTTCGCTGGTAAAGCCCATGATATTGACCAGCGGCGACCGCAGATCATGGCTGACGATATACGCAAAACGCTGGATTTCCTGATTTGCCTCGCGCAGGTCCGTGGTGCGCTCATCGACGATGGTTTCGAGGTTCTGGTTGTTTTCCCGCAGCTGTTGCTCGGCCCGATCACGGGCCTTTGAAGATTGCCGGACGAGCAGGATTGAACCGATCGCCAACAGGGCGATCAGCAAACTGCCAGCGATCGTAATGGCGGCCGCTAGTTGGTTGCTTCGGTTGGATGAATCCGTTCGCACCTCGAACAGACGGTTTTCCTCGCGTCGCATATTCACGGCGACGTCGCGCATGCGATCCATTTCGTCGCCGCTGGATCCGACCGCGAGCATTGCTTTGGAGTCTTCAATTTTTCCGGTGCGGGCGTGTTGAACCACCTTACGGAAAAGATTCATACGCTGCTCCGCAATGTTGCGCAGCAGTACGACATTGCGTTGTTCCACCGGATTGTCCGATGTCAATTGCGCCAGGTGATCCAGAATAGGACCGAACTGTTCGTCCGCTTCATCGAACTCGCGCGCATAGTCAGGCTCGGCCTGGAGCAGAAAGCCCCGGACCGCGCTTTCGGCGCGGCGGATCTGAAGCTGGGTCAAGGAAATCTGGTTTTCGACTTCGACCGTATGGGTCACCCATGACGCATCGTTCTGCGCGCGATCGACAAGAAAAGCTGCCGTTGCGCTGATGGCGACGAGAACCATGAAACCGGCTGTCAAAAGGCCGATTTGCCAGATCGTTCTCAGTTTGGCTGCCGCCGCGGTCAAATCGACTCCTTGCAGCCCTTGCCCGCGCAGCTCTTCTCCCGACTTTGTTCGGCCATCGCGCCAGCGTCACTTTCTCAAGAAGTCTTTGGATCCCCGCTGGCGAGATACTGTTCCAGCCAGTGAATGTGATAATCGCCATCGATAATGCTGGGTTCCCGCGCCAGCGCGCGAAAAAGCGGCAGTGTGGTTTCGACACCTTCCACGACGACTTCGTCGAGCGCCCGTCGCAACCGCATCAGACACTCGCCGCGGGTCTTGCCGTGGACGATCAACTTGCCGACGAGGGAATCGTAATAAGGCGGGATCGTGTAGCCCTGATAGACGGCGGAATCGATCCGCACGCCAAGGCCGCCGGGCGGATGGTACTGCGTGATCTTGCCGGGTGACGGGCGGAAGGTCACGGGGTTCTCGGCATTGATGCGGCACTCGATGGCATGGCCATTGATCACCACATCCTTTTGCTCGCACGGCAGGTCGCCACCCGCGGCAAGGCGGATTTGCTCCAGCACAAGGTCGATGCCGGTGATCATCTCGGTCACCGGGTGTTCGACCTGAATGCGCGTGTTCATCTCGATGAAGTAGAATTCGCCGTCCTCGTAAAGAAACTCGATGGTTCCGACGCCGAGATATTTCAGTTCGCGCATCGCATTGGCGCACGTTTCGCCGATTCGGGCGCGTGCTTCCGGCGAAATGACGGGCGAGGGGCCTTCTTCCCAGACTTTCTGATGGCGGCGTTGCAGCGAGCAATCCCGCTCGCCAAGATGAATCGCGCCGCCGCGGCCGTCACCGAGCACCTGAATTTCGATGTGGCGCGGTTTGCCAAGATATTTCTCAAGATAAACGGAGCCGTCGCCAAACGCCGATTTGGCTTCGTTGCTTGCCGTCGACAGGGCGAGCGCAAGATCAGCTTCTGTCGGTGCGACCTTCATGCCGCGCCCGCCGCCGCCTGCCGCCGCTTTCACCAGAACCGGAAAACCGATTGTCTTGGCGATCGCCATAGCGTCGTCACCCGGACCGATGCCGCCGTCCGAGCCGGGCACAACAGGAATGCCCAACCTTTTGGCGGTCTTCTTGGCCTCGATCTTGTCGCCCATGGTGCGGATGTGTTCCGCCTTGGGTCCGATGAAGTGCAGATTGTGGTCCGCAAGGATTTCGGCGAACCGTGCATTCTCCGAGAGAAAGCCGTAGCCCGGATGTACCGCATCGGCACCGGTGATTTCGCAGGCTGCGAGCAGTGCGGGAATATTGAGATAGCTGTCCTTGGCCGGGGGCGGGCCGATGCACACGCTTTCATCCGCCAGACGCACATGCATCGCATTGGCGTCGGCCGTCGAATGCACGGCGACGGTCGCGATACCAAGCTCCTTGCAGGCGCGAAGCACGCGCAGGGCAATTTCGCCGCGATTGGCAATCAGAATCTTATCGAACATCCCGGTGCTCAACGGTGCTATTCGACGATGACGAGCGGCTCGCCGAACTCGACCGGCTGACCGTCCTCGACAAGAATTTGCGTCACTGTGCCTGCGCGCGGCGATGGAATCTGGTTCATCGTCTTCATGGCTTCAATGATCAGAAGCGTATCGCCGGCCTTGACCTTGCTGCCGACATCGATGAACGGACGAGCGCCCGGTTCCGAAGCCAAATAAGCGGTGCCGACCATCGGTGAGGGCACAACGCCAGGGTGCTTTGATATATCGGCTGGGGCAGCGACAGGAGCAGTTGCAACTGCAGGCGCAGCAGCCACGGCGGGAGCTGGTGCGTACGCCGGAGAGGCCGTGATCGTCACGTTGCGAGCGATGCGCACACGCAGGCCCGCACGCTCGACCTCGATCTCGGTCAGGTTTGTTTCATCGAGCAGCAGGGCGAGGTCGCGGATCAGTTCGCGCTCATCGGTCGGCTTTGAGGGGCTAGAGGCTTGTGGCTGACGGGCCATGATCAATTCCAGAATGAGACAGGGTGACGGCGATCAGGCTTTCGCCGCGATCCCGAGTTTTGCTGCGAGACCGTCGATCGCGAGCCGGTAGCCCTCGATGCCGAATCCGCACAGTGACGCGAAGGCTGCCTTCGCGATAAACGATTGATGACGAAAACGCTCGCGTGCATAGACGTTCGACACATGAACTTCAACCGTCGGAATCTGCACGCCGATGAGCGCGTCGTGGATGGCGATGGATGTATGGGTATAGGCGCCCGCGTTGATGATGATGCCGACGGCCTTTTGAGTTCCCGCCTCATGAATGAGGTCGACAATTTCCCCTTCATGATTGGTTTGGTGGCACTGGGCCACAAACCCGAACCGCGTCGCTGTCGCGCTGCAGAGGGTTTCCACGTCGGAGAGCGTGTGATGGCCATAGATGTCCGGCTCACGCGTGCCGAGCAGGTTCAGATTGGGGCCGTTCAGGACGTAAATGGTCTTCGACATCGGGGAATTAACACCTCAAGGCCCGAGAACCACAAAAATTAAGGGTGGCGCGGGTTTATAGGCAACAAGCGAGGCTGAGGGAAGCCTCCGGACCGTCGTTGTCCAGCCCAAATCCCTCAAAAAGCAGGTAAAAATGCCGATAAAACCTGTGGGAACCGTCAGTTAACCAATCTTAAGGCGTGAGGCGGCAGAAGCCGCTCCACGGATGCTCAGCAGGTTTCCTTGCCGCAGCGAGCCTCTGAAATCTTCTTGGTCAGACCATTCAGGCCGACGGCCCCCACCACGACGTCCTTGCCGATCACGTAGCTTGGCGTGCCATTGAGGCCAAGCGCTTCGGCGACCTTCAGGTTCTGTTCAAGGGTCGCCTGGACCTCTGCGCTGGCCATATCTTTCTCGATCCTGGCCACGTCGAGGCCAGCGTCCTTGGCGGCGGCGAGGGCGCGCGCCTTGTCAGCCTGACCGCGTCCGCCCAGCAGCCGCTGGTGGAAGTCGAGGTATTTCTTCCCCGTCGGATCCTGCATGTGAACCGCGACCGCAACGCGCGCGGCATCCACCGACGCCGGTCCCAGAACAGGGAACTCGACCAGCGTAACCCGCAGTTTCGGATCGGTTTTCAAAATGCTGAGCATGTCGACCATTGCGTGTTTGCAGTAGGGACAGTTGTAATCGAAGAACTCAACGAAGTTCACGTCACCGTCTGGATTGCCGATAACGACATTATGCGGCGAACTGAACAGTTCGTTGGCATATTGCTGGACAGCGGCGCGCTGCTTTTCGCTTTCAGCGACAGCCTGACGCTTGCTCAATTCGGCAGACGCTTCCTCGAGAACTTCCGGGTGCGTCACAAGGTAATTCTTGATGATGGATTCAATCTCGCCACGCTGGGCGGGGGAGAAAGAGTCCGCCATCGCCGAGAGCGGAAGCGCCGCGACGGCAAGAGCGAGCGCGATCGGGGCGAACGGGCGAAAAGCGGGCATTAAGGCTCCTTTGGACACAAATGCGTCAGTTCTTGATTGGTTTTGTATTCACGATGTCGTCGGCGCGGACCCATCCGGGAGAGCCGACCGGGAATCGTGTTTTGGCACGCGATGCAAGATCGCGGGCCGTCTTCGAATCTCCACGCAAAAAGGCTGCCTGGGCCGAGGCAAGATCGGCTTCCGCGTAGTTGCCTTTGCGTCCGTAAGCCATGGCGATTTGCGTGTAGCCGAGCGGCGCCTCGGGCTCACGCGCGA
>JAIENY010000079.1 GCA_019750915.1 Xanthobacteraceae bacterium | reverse complement strand
ATTGGAGCGGGTGAAGGGAATCGAACCCTCGTATGCAGCTTGGGAAGCTGCCGTTCTGCCATTGAACTACACCCGCGCAGTCAAACCATCGCCCAGCCAGACTGATTTTGCAATCGGGGTTCCCAAATCACCACGCAAACTGTCAAAGACGAAAATGCTTTGAAAGCTTAAGGCCCTGGCCCTGATAGTTCGATGCGATGTGCTTGCCATAGAGTGCATCGGGCTGCGCCAGCATCCTCTCGTACACGAGGCGGCCAACGATTTGGCCATGCTCCAGGATGAACGGCACTTCCCGCGAGCGGACCTCGAGCACCGCGCGCGATCCTTGCCCGCCCGCGCTGGCGTATCCAAAGCCCGGGTCGAAGAACCCCGCGTAATGCACACGAAATTCGCCGACCAGCGGATCGAACGGCACCATTTCGGCCGCGAACCCCGGCGGCACCTGAACGGCTTCTTTTGACGCCAGAATATAGAACTCGCCAGGGTCGAGAATGAGACTGAGATCGGCCCGCGCGTGGATCGGCTCCCAGAAATCATCGACCGCATAACCACCCCGGCGATCGATATCGACCACGCCGGTATGGCGCTTGGCGCGATAGCCGACGAATCCGTTCGAACCTTCACCAGAAAGATCGACACTGACCGCGACACCACCCGCCAGATCGGCGTTGTCAACATCGACCAGACGCTCCTGGCGATGCAGGGCTTCAAGTTCGGCATGATCAAGAAGCGGCGCGCCGGTTCGGAAACGAATCTGCGACAGGCGCGAACCCTGCCGCAGCAGCACGGGAAATGTCTTCGGACTGATCTCGGCATAGAGAGGGCCGTGATAGCCTGCACCGATCATGTCGAAACGCCGCGTTCCGTCGGCGATCACACGCGTGAATACGTCGAGGCGGCCGGTCGAGCTTTTTGGATTCGCTGCAGCCAGAATCGACGGCGGCAATGCCAGACTTTCCAGCAGCGGTACGATGTAGACGCAGTTCGTCTCCAGCACCGCCCCGTCGGACAGATCGATTTCGTGCAGCTTCAGTTCGTCGATGCGCTCGGCCACCGTGGTGTCGGGTCCCGGCAGGAAACTGGCGCGGACACGGTAGGCGACTTCGCCGAGCCGCAGATCGAGGCTGGCGGGCTGTATCTGGCTCTCCACGAATGGAAAGGCCGGCAGGATCAGGCCGGCATCGGCCATCGCCGCGATCATGCGATCCGGCAAAATCCCGCTGGCGCTGGGTGGAAGAGAGAAAACCAAACTCAAGACCTTTCGGCGCTGTGCACGTCGATGTTACCGGTTAACCGATGGGGTGCTTGACGGAAAGAGCGTCCCGGATTAAGGCTGCCACTTATCCCGTGGTGATTTGAGCCGGCCGGCTTGCAGCCACGTTAAATAAGTCGCTAAACAGGCCGGGGACGTATGCTCCCGGCCTGTGGATTTCGATCCAGGCCGGTTTTTTTGTGCCCAAAATTCTGGGCGCGTGGAGGTTTGCATGTCCAGTCCCAAGACACCCCCGGCCGTTTCACCGGCCCCGAAATATCGCCCCGAAACCCGCCTTGTTCACGCGGGCTCGCTCCGCTCGCAATATGGCGAGATGTCGGAATCGCTGTTTTTGACGCAAGGTTTCGTCTACGCGAGCGCCGAAGAATGCGAGGCCCGCTTCAAGGGCGAGGATCCCGGCTTTCTCTATTCGCGCTTCTCGAATCCTACCGTGGCGATGTTCGAACAGCGCATGCTCGACCTTGAGGGCGCACAGGCCGCCCGCGCGACCGCGACCGGAATGGCAGCCGTCACCACCGCGATTCTCGCACCGCTCAAGACCGGCGATCATGTCGTCGCCGCAAAAGCACTGTTCGGATCATGCCGATACGTGGTCGAGGATCTGCTGCCGCGTTACGGCATCGAATCCACGCTGGTCGATGGGCACGATCTCGATCAATGGCGCAACGCGATGCGGCCGAACACAAAGACCTGCTTCCTGGAAAGCCCGACCAATCCGACATTGGACGTCGTCGATATTGGCGCGGTCGCTGAAATCGCGCATCTGGGCGGTGCGCGTCTCGTCGTCGACAATGTGTTCGCTACGCCGATCTGGCAGAGTCCACTCACGCTGGGCGCCGATGTCGTGGTGTATTCCGCAACCAAGCACATCGACGGCCAGGGCCGCTGCCTCGGCGGCATCATCCTGTCGTCGGACGCCTTTATCCAGGAGCACATCCACACATTTTTGCGCCAGACCGGACCGGCGATGTCGCCGTTCAACGCCTGGGTGCTGCTGAAGGGACTTGAGACGCTCGGAGTGCGCGTCAAGGCGCAGACGGAAAGCGCCGCCAAGATCGCCGACGTGATCGCCACCCATCCGAAAATCTCGCGGCTGGTCTATCCCGGACGGCCGGATCATCCGCAGGCCGAGATCGTCAAGAAGCAGATGCGCGGCGGATCGACCTTGTTCGGTTTCGAGGTGAAAGGTGGCAAGGACGCCGCATTCCGCGTGCTTAACGCTTGCAAAATCGCGAGCATCTCCAACAATCTCGGCGACTCAAAGAGCATTGTGACGCATCCGGCAACGACAACGCATCAGCGTCTCACATCGGAAGCACGCGCCGAGCTTGGCATTGGTGACGGCTTTATCCGCTACTCGGTCGGCCTCGAACATCCGGACGATCTGATCGAAGATCTCGTCGGCGCCCTCGAAAAAGCCTGACCGCATAATAGAAAAGCCGGCGAAAATACGCCGGCTTTTTATGTCTTGAGGACGGCACCTGTTATTTAGGCCGTAAGCTGATAACCGATGACGACACCGCGCCGTCGACCTTCACGTTGTTGACAGACTTAATGATCATGTCGCCGAGCAACTGCGCAAAGCAGGCGTATCCCCAATCGTTCATATGAAGACCGTCGCTGATTGAAAAACTGTCGAACGGCATCTTTTCATTCTCATGCCACTGCCGCATCACCTCGAAACGTGGAAACACCGAGGCGTGGCGGAGACTCGCAACGTGCTTGATCAATTTCACCATACGGTTGGCGTCATCCGGCTTGGCGGTCACAGCTGGAACATATTGCGGATCGATCAACACGACGTCGGCGCCCTGAGCCTGCATTCGCGACACCCCTTCCTCGATCAGCGGGGCAATATCCTCGGATGAATTGTGCCCGCGCACTACCGAATTTGTGCCGAGCTGCCAGATCACGAGATCGGGATGGGAATCGAGCACGCTGCTCTGCAGCCGGGCCACCATGTCCGGCACTTCCTGTCCTCCAATGCCGCGGTTGATGACGCTGATCCGAGACTTTGGAAATTTGCGGCGCAGCTGCTCCGCCAGACGGTTCGGATAGGTGTACGCAGCCGAGCTGCTGCCGTAGCCCGCAGTTGAAGAAGAACCGAACGCGACAATCACCACCGGCTCGTCATCCCGCAGCTTTTTTGCGACACGGGGCAGAGAGATTGATACAGCACCATCGCCGGTAGGCGACAGACACGGAATCCGGGTCAGGATATCTCCGGCCTTGTTGGCGGCCTGCCTTGCCGCCTCGATCGCCTTGGCGGTCAATCCCGGCTTGGCGTCATCGACGCTTTGCTGAGCCGTTTCGGGTGCGGCCCTTTCCGCAGCTACCGCGTCGGGAAAATAACCGGCGTGCAGCCCAACGGACACCAGCGCAACCAAAACAATCCGGATCAAGACTGGCGAGGGCATCAACGCATTCCGGTCGGAACAGGCGGCGTATCGAGGTGCGCGGCATTCACCACAAGTTTAGCCAGCGCCCGCCCGATGCAATCATGCACGCGCTTGGCCATCGTCAGCCCGTGAGTTGCGGCGAACAGATCGAACGCACCCGATTCGCTCCACGCGCGCATGATCGCGAACCTGTCGAACAGGGGAACTCCATGCTCCTGTGCCACCACCCGCATGGTGTCATTGTAGGGCGATGCCGACAGCATGGTCTCGACCCGGGGGCTGTATTGCAGATTGACGAGGATCACGTCGGGACCTGCCTTTTGAAGCGCGGCGATACCCTCGTCGAGCGCCGCGCGAAAATCATCCGGGTCTACGGACCGCAAGGCATCCACGGTGCCGGTCTGCCAGATCACCAGCGTGGGTTTATGGTCCGCGACGATGCGCTCGAACAGCGGCGCGACGTCCGCGGCGGTTTCCTTGGCTCGCACGTCCATCACCACCGAAATCGTCTGCCCCGGCAACTGCGCGCGCAAGGCCGCCTCCAGCCGCGCCGGATATGACGACGATGGCCCGTCGACACCGCCGAGTGACGAGGACTTGCTGCCCACAACAAGGATGCTGATCGGTTGCTTGGCGTTATAGGCGGCGGCCACCTTGGGCAGAGCAAATTCGGTGGTCAGAAGGTAATCGGCAACAGCGCATGACGCTGCCTCCTCGCTATGCGCCGGCACAGCGAGCAGCAGACCCATGATCGTCGCTGCTGCGAGCGTCAGTCTCATGCCTCTCCTCCAGCAAGATCGGCATCGGTTTCCTGTTTTTTCGTCCGTTTGCCGCCCTTGCCGACCTCTGTTTTGTACCACGAAAACAGCCAAGCGGCGCCCGACATGATGACCAACCCGCTTAGACTAATGAAGAAATGCAGCCCCGCGCCACCCTGCGTTTCGGCCAGGATGAAGTGCCCCCCGAAGGCCAAAAACACGCCAACACAGAAAATCTCCAGCGAATGCTGTCCGCACAGGATAACCGGGCGCAGCCAGGGCGATTTCAGTCCCGGCCAGTTCTTCGGCAGATACCGGACCGTGAGGGCGGCCAGCGCAAGGAAATGCAGGAAACGCAAAACGTCCAGATCCGTTTTGTTGATCGGGTACATCCAGCTTTCAATCCACCCCGGCAGATAGCCGTGAAGCTGGGGAATATACCAGGTCATCGTGACATAGAATGCGAACAGCAGATACGCGACCGCAAGCCACAGCGTGACACGCGATGCCAGAATGCGCGACATCCGCTGCGAGCCGCCAAGCGCACACCATGCGCCGAACACGAACAGCATCTGCCAGGCAAAGGGATTGAACAGCCAGACGCCCGACGGATAGGCGGTTAGATAAAGATCGAACTCCCAAGTCGCAGCATAGAGCAACACCGAAAGGCCGAGCGTCAAATCCGGTTTGCGGCGCATCAGCCATAGAATGCCCGGAAGAAACAGCATCAGCACGATGTAAAGCGGCAGCACGTCCATGTTGACCGGCCGAAACCGCAGCAGCATCGCCTGAACGATGGTCACATCCGGCTGCTTGAGGAAATCGAGGATTCCCATTTCCTCCGCATAGAGCGGGTTATCGAAACTCGTCGCGATGTAGGAAATCTCTGCGAGATAAATCATGAAAAGGAAGATGTGTGCGACGTAAATCTGCCAGACCCGTTTCAGGATACGGGCGGCGGCGACCACCAGGCCGCGTTCGTCCATTGTGCGGCCATAGACGAAAGCCGCCGTATAGCCCGAGATGAAGATGAAGATTTCAGTCGCGTCACTGAACCCGTAATTCCTGATCGTGAGCCAGGTCAAAAGGTTCGGCGGAAGATGATCGATAAAGATCAGCCACAGCGCCAGCCCGCGAAACAGGTCGAGCCTAAGCTCCCGCTCGCCGGTCGCAACAGGCAGCACCGCGTGCTTTTCCTGTGCCGGCTTGGCGATCGCATGTTCCGGAAGAGAGGCCGTAATGGTTGTCATGATCCAAACTTGAGCGCGCTTCCACCAATGTTACGACGGTTCGAGCGTTACGAAAGTTCCTCGAATCCAGTCTTTTGAGGGCTATGACAGGGTTTGGCACTGAAATGAATGCCGATCTGAACAAAAATGCGTAATGTGGCGAAGCTTGATCCGCAAAAGCGGATTTCACCCCCGCGCAGCTTTGGGCTATCGTTGCCGGAACGACCGAACCCATCAAATACAAATATCGAGTCATGTATCGCGCCGTTACCCGCAAGATCGAAGTCACCGTTGAACCTGAGTTCCTTCCCGAACGCTCGTCCGCCGAAAAGCGCCAGTTCTTCTGGGCCTACAGCGTGGTGATTGTGAATGAAGGGACCGAAGCTGTGCAGCTCAAGACCCGGCACTGGATCATTACCGACGGCTTTGGGCAGAAGCAGGAGGTGCGCGGCGAAGGCGTCGTCGGTGAACAGCCGGTGATCGCGCCGGGCGAACGCTATGAGTACACCTCGGGTGTTCCCCTCACCACGTCGTCCGGCTTCATGAGCGGCAGTTATCAGATGATGTCGGACAATGGCGAGAGGTTCGAGATCGCCATCCCGTTGTTCTCGCTGGATAGCCCAGACGGCAAGCGAACCTTGAATTGAGGCCGTGAGCCCGAGCTACGCGTCCTGCTCCACTCCGGCCTCTTCCGGCGTGAATTCATAGGACGAGCTGCAGAATTCGCACGTCACCACGACCTTTCCGTTCTCCACCATGTCGGCCCGGTCTTGCGGCTCGAAACTCGCCAGCATGCCGGCCACCGCTTCGCGCGAACAAGTGCAACTCGCCTGTATCGGCTGGTTCGGGAAGACCCGCACCCCGCGTTCATGGAACAGGCGAAACAGCAGCCGTTCTCCGGACAGGTCCGGATCGATGAGTTCGACATCTTCAATGGTGGCGAACAGCGACTGGCTTTCGGTCCATGCGTCATCGTCCGGCACCGTGTGCAACTCGCTGCCTTCCGGCGCATCGCCAGGGTGCAGATCGGCCTGCTTGGCGCGCTCGGGCGCCTTGGGCAGGAATTGAATCAGCGTCCCGCCGCCGCGCCAGCGATGTTTCGGTCCATCGCCGCCACGGAATTCCTCTCCGACCGCAAGCCGAACGCGGGTCGGAATCTGTTCGGAGCGCAGGAAGTATTCATGCGCCGCGTCTTCGAGCGTGCCGCCCTGAAGCGCCACAAGCCCCTGATAGCGGCTCATATCCGGCCCCTGATCGATGGTCATCGCCAGATGGCCGTGGCCCAGCAGTTCGCCGGTGGTCATTCCAGGCTGCAGGCGCAATTTGTCGAACCGCGCATAGGCACGCAGCCGATCCGGCGCGACGAAATCGACAATCAACAGCGACACCGGACCGTTGGTCTGGGTTTGCAGGATAAAGCGGCCGTTGAATTTGAGTGATGAGCCGAGCAGCGTGGTCAGCACGATGGCCTCACCAAGCAGCTTGCCAACCTGCGGCGGATAATCGTGACGCGTCAGGATATCGTCAAGCGCCGGACCCATCTTGGTCAGGCGGCCACGTACGTCGAGCGCGCTCACCTCAAACGGCAGCACGGCATCATCGACCGGAACCGCCGATGGCGCACGAACAGAACTTTGATCGGCCATACGGCAGCATCCTCTCGTTGCGGGAAGATCGAAATGTAGGAAGTGTCCGGCTCTGAATCAAGCTAGCGCCATGGTTCGCGAATCCGCATCGGACTCACACTTTTCCGGCGTCCTTCGAATCTGCGTTTCGCTGCGGAGGGCGCCGCGGGATCACGCACATCTCGAATTCGGAACACTAGCCGACAGCGTTGAGACACCAGGCCAGAATGCCCTTGTGCGCATGCAAGCGGTTCTCCGCCTCGTCGAACACCACCGATTGCGGCCCGTCGATCACCTCGTCGGTGACCTCTTCGCCGCGATGCGCGGGCAGACAATGCATGAAAATGGCGTCTGGCTTGGCAAACGACATCAGCTTCGCATTGACCTGATAAGGTCGCAGCAGATTGTGCCGGTGCTCGCCGTCCTTGTCGCCCATCGACATCCAGGTGTCGGTCACGACGCAATCGACGTCCCGCACCGCCTCTTCGGGATCGGTCCCGATAACGATCGGCGCGTTGGTCGCCTTGATCCAATCCCTGAGCCGCTTGTTCGGCGCCAGCTCAGGCGGCGTCGCAACGCGCAGAGTGAAACTGAACCGCTCCGCCGCATGGGCCCATGAGGCAAGCACGTTGTTGTCGTCTCCCGTCCAGGCCACGGTGCGCCCCTTGATCGGGCCGCGGTGCTCCTCGAACGTCATGACATCGGCCAGCACCTGCGTTGGATGCGAACGCCGCGTCAGGCCATTGATCACCGGAACGGTTGCGTATTCCACCATCTCGGCCAGAGCATCCTGATTGAGAATACGGATCATGATGATATCGACAAAGCGCGACAACACCCGCGCGGTGTCGGCGAATGTCTCGCCCCTGCCAAGCTGCATTTCCTGACCAGTCAGCATGATCGCGTCACCGCCCAGCTGGCGCATACCAACTTCAAACGAGACTCGCGTACGGGTCGAAGGACGTTCGAAGATCATCGCCAGCGTCTTGCCCTCAAGCGGGCAGTCCGGCTTGTTGGCCTTCAGATTTTTTTTCATCGCCACCGAGGCATCGAGCATCGCCCGCAAATCCTGCGGCGGCAATTCGGACAGATCGAGGAAATGTCGCAGCTTCTTGCTCATACCACGACTTCCTGCTTGCGATGAGACTTCGACAATTTGGCGCACGCCTTCTCGATCCGCACGGCGGCCTCTTCGAGTTCGGCTTCGGAGACAATCAGCGGCGGCAGCAGCCTGACGACATTTTCGCCGGCGCCGACGGTGAGCAGTTTTTCGTGGCGCAGCGCCGCGATCAGATCCGGCGACGGCACGACCGCCTGCAGCCCGATCAGCAGGCCTTCGCCGCGGACCTGCGAGAGCACGTCCGGATAGCGATCGACGATCGATGCCAGTTTCTGTTTCAACAGAAGTGACAAGCGCTTCACCTGATCAAAAAAGCCTGGAGCCAGCATGACGTCGAGCACAGCGCTCGCCGCCGCCACGGCCAGCGGATTGCCGCCGAACGTCGAGCCATGCGTTCCGGCTGTCATGCCCGACGCCGCCTCCTTGGTTGCAAGGCAGGCGCCAATCGGAAAGCCACCGCCCAGCGCCTTGGCCAGCGCCATGACATCGGGCTCAACACCCAATCGCTTGTAGGCGAACAGCTCACCCGTTCGGCCCATGCCGGTCTGGACCTCGTCGAACACCAGCAGCAGGCCGTTGTCGTCGCACAACTGACGCAGCGCCCTGAAGAACGCCTGCTCCGGCGCGCGCACGCCGCCCTCGCCCTGCAGCGGCTCGATGAGAATGCCTGCGGTTTGAGGACAGATGACTTTCTTCACCGCATCCAGATCGCCGAGCGGAACCTGATCGAACCCCTCCACTCTGGGACCAAAGCCTTCGAGATATTTCTCCTGGCCACCCGCCGCGAGCGTTGCCAGGGTGCGGCCGTGAAACGCGCCCTCAAAGGTGATGATACGATAGCGTTCGGGATGGCCTTTGGCGGCGTGGTATTTGCGCGTGACCTTGATCGCGCATTCCATCGCCTCGGCGCCGGAATTGGCAAAGAACACTTCGTCCGCGAAACTCTGCTCGCATAGCCGCGCCGCGAGACGCTCGCCGTCCGGGCTCTTGAACAGGTTCGACATATGCCAGAGCTTGGCGGCCTGCGCCTGCACGGCAGCAACGAGATGCGGGTGCGCGTGACCCAGCGCATTCACCGCCACGCCGCTGGTAAAGTCCAGATAACGCTCGCCATTCGTCGAAATCAGCCAAACGCCTTCACCCCGCTCAAAAGCGAGATCGGCCCTGGCGAATACGGGCATGAGATGAGACGCGACAGAACTTGCCATGGTAGCTCGACTTGAAAGGCGTGCCGCCCTGCGCAAACGACGACAGCGTTCTGGTCAGGGAGCGGCCCGCAAAAACGAA
Source organism: Xanthobacteraceae bacterium (assembly GCA_019750915.1). Taxonomy (GTDB): domain Bacteria; phylum Pseudomonadota; class Alphaproteobacteria; order Rhizobiales; family Xanthobacteraceae; genus Afipia. The sequence goes on along the minus strand of JAIENY010000079.1, from coordinate 3,368 downwards.
ACGTGCCGCCCGGAAAGGCGGCACAGACGGAGTATCCTATCCGCGTGTATTTGCTGTCAACACGGCAGATGGCTGCCCAGGCCCGCGGATCGGAACGCCGATGAACGCAGAGCCGGACTCAGAAAACACAAATTTATGTGCGCTTCTGCAAGCGGAACATGTGGACTGTAAAGGCCGACTCTTGCGCGCGAGTCACGCCATATTGTAGCGTTCTTGCCGTTAGGTACGATATCTCGTGCGGCGTCTCTGAATTCTTGAACCCTTGAGTGGCAGGGCGTCCGGTCCTTTGACCGGCGAGGGCTAAGGGATTCTGCCGAAAGGGATTTTCGGGCCGACCGGGACAGGGACGCCTGCGAGTTGGCGTCAGGAAGAAGGAAAGAAGCAATGACAGCGATAAATTGGACAGACGATCGCGTCGAGCAGCTGAAGAAACTTTGGGAGTCAGGCCTCTCGGCTAGCCAGATTGCCGCCGAACTCGGAAACATCACCCGCAACGCCGTGATCGGAAAAGTTCACCGGCTGGGGCTATCGGGCCGGGCAAAGACCCCTTCGTCCGCCGCTCCGCGCCAGCGCAAGGTTCGCGCTCCTCAGCACATGATGCGTATCAGCCGGCCAATGTCGCGCGGCAACACCGCTCTGGCGCAGGCCTTCGAGGTCGAAATGGAGGCCGATCCGGTCACCTTCGACAACGTCGTGCCGATGGGCCAGCGCCGCACGCTCCTGGAACTGACGGAAGAAACCTGCCACTGGCCGATCGGCGATCCCGGCAGCACTGAATTCTTCTTCTGCGGTGGCAAGGCGCTGGGCGGCCTGCCCTACTGCGCCCAGCATTCGCGCGTGGCCTATCAGCCCGCCAGCGATCGCCGCCGCGACCGCAGGCCGACGAAGTAACCCGGAAGCCGTTTGCTAAAAGGGGCCTCATCCGATCAATGAGGCTCCTCGCACCAGCCCGCCGGCCCCGCCCGGTCAGGCCACGCCGGCCGTGATCTGATGAACTTTGATCTGGTGCGCGACCGCGCTCTTCGCTGCGGCCGTCTGGTTCAAAAGCTCAAGATCGCTGTCATCGCGGTCCGAGACCGGCGTCATCGCCTGATCGGTGTATTCGAACCGCTTGGGATCGCGCGCAACGCGCACGCTTAGAGCGATCAGACGCGATAACATCACCAGATTCACCGTCGTCTTGCTGAGCGTCTCCCACCACAGACGGACCCAAAACACGAACAGGTTCTCTTTTTTGAGACCGGGACGCCTCTCCGACGGATGGCGCAGTCTCAGAACCCCGCTTTGCAGCGGATGAACCTTTTCCAGCGGGACGGTGAGAGAGAATGTGAGAAGCAACTTGACCAGGCTGCTCAGCTTGACGCCTGTTGCGGCTCCGCGCCGCAATAGGGTCATCATGTGGTCCGGCGAGTAATAACGCGCCCACGCTTCCTGATAGATGTCTTTCCACTGTTCGGGTGACATCCGCGCATGAGCCGTGCAGACATGTTCGAGATCATAATTGTTGAGGTCCGGGTCCATCGCGATGCCGGACGTCCAGAGCGCTTTGTGGTCTTCCGATCCGGGAAGCGGCGTGAGGCAAAAGAACTCAACGATATCGAGCGGCAATTCGCGCTTGATGATGTCGATGTCCTTGCGGATTGACTCCGGGGTATCCGCGGGGAAACCCAAGATGTAGCCGGCGAGCGTAAGAATGCCCTGATCTTTCCAGGCCAGCAGCATTCTGCGGTACTCGGTAATCTTGTTCTGGCGCTTCTTGGCCGCGAGCAGATTGTCAGGATTGACGTTCTCAAGACCTATAAATACGCGCGTGACACCGGCGCGTTTGGACTTTTCGACAAAGTTCGGAATCTTGTGGCACAGCGTGTCCACCTGGATCATCAATCCCAGCGGAATCTTCTCATGCTCGCGCAACCATATCAGGCGGTCGAGAATAGCTTCCCAGTCGCGATTGCGCGCAAAATTGTCGTCGGTGATGAAAAATTTACTGACCCCCTGTTTCCAGTTTTCGCGAACGAGCGCCTCGACATCGTCAGGCGACCGGAAACGGGATTTGCGGCCCTGCACATTGATGATGGTGCAGAATGAGCACTGGTAGGGACAGCCGCGTCCGGCATCGAAGCTGGTGCTTAGTCCGAGCGTTCGCTTCACGTTCTCGATCGGCAGAAATGGGACGGGCGTCCCCTCCATCCCCGGCAGGTCGTTAAGAAAATTGTAGACCGGCTTCAACTGGCGATTGGCGGCATCGTGCAACAAGGCGTCGAAGCGGCCTTCCGCCTCTCCGGCAAAAATGGAGACACCGAGATCGCGGCAGGCATCGAGTTTGATCGCCTTGCCGTCTAGCATCGAAAGACATCCGGAAACATGAAATCCGCCAAGAGCGACTTGCACGCCAGCGGCACGAAACGGACGAGCGATATCGAGCGCCCGCGGATACTGGTTGGACTGCACGCCCACGAGCGCCACCAAGCCGAAATTGCCGTTGCGCGCAAATCGCTTCAGCAGGCTGGGAATATCGATGCGTGTCGAGAATTCATCCATCGCCTCGATATCGACTTCGACACCGGCGCCAAGCGGCGCGCGCAAGATACTGTCGAGAGCGATGCCGTAAACGCTCGCCAGCGAATTCGATGGAATCGCCGCCCGCCACCAGCGAATGACATATCCATCTTCGCCGTAGTGAGACGGCTTGATCAAGAGGAGCTGGAATCGACGCTCCGGTTTGGCGATTGCCGCAAGCACAGGAGCCTCCAAGACGCCGGAAAGCAAACACAGCCCAGACGCCAATGGAAGCTGCTTGAAACCCCTTGCTCGTGCAAGCCTCTTTACGCGCCACCGCCGCCAATTGCGGCAGCGGAATCGGGATCCGGCGGATGAAACCGGTGGCCTCTTAGCCCTCAACCTTGGCGAAACGATCGTCCAGCGCATAACCGGCGCCACGCACGGTGCGGATCGGATCCTGTTCCTCGCCCGGATTAAGCAACTTGCGCAGACGCCCGATGTGAACGTCGACCGTCCGCTCATCGATGTAGATATCGCGACCCCAGACGCCATCGAGCAGTTGCTCGCGGCTGAAGACGCGACCCGGATGCTGAAGGAAGAACTCAAGCAGGCGGTATTCGGTCGGGCCGAGATCGATCGGCCGCCCCGAACGGGCCACGCGCCGCTTTTCGCGATCCAGCTCGATATCGCCGTAAACGAGAATGGTGGCAAGGCGCTCGGGGCTCGCACGCCGCAACAGGCCCTTCACGCGCGCCAGCAATTCCGGCACCGAAAACGGCTTCACGATGTAATCGTCCGCGCCGGTGGCAAGTCCGCGAACACGCTCGCTTTCCTCGCCGCGCGCCGTCAGCATGATGATCGGCAGT
>JAIENY010000018.1 GCA_019750915.1 Xanthobacteraceae bacterium | reverse complement strand
CGGCTCGATCCATTTCGCCAATGCCGGAGGACAGGTCATCGTTTCCACGGCCGTCACCGATCTCGGCGGTGTTGCGCTGCGCGTGCGCGACACCGGACATGGGCTCAACGACAACGAGATCGCCGCTGCGATGGCCCCGTTCCGCACGTTACCGCCCGACGAGGTCACCCACGAAAGCGGTGCGAACCTGTCGTTGACCAAGGCATTGGTGGAGGCCAATCGCGGCCGGTTTCACATCAAGAGCGCGCCGAACACCGGCACGCTGATCGAAGTCGTGTTTGATCAGGCCAACGCGACAGCGTAATCCGCCATCGCGCGCGAAACACGCTTAGTTGTTCTTCAACGCGACGCGGAAGTCCGCCTCGGTCTTCGACTTCACCTCATCCAGCGTCACACCGTCGGCGAGCTCGATCAGTGCCATGCCGCCATCGCCGTGCTTGTCAATGGTGAACACCGCCAGATCCGTGACGACCATGTCGACAACTTTCTCGCCGGTCAGCGGCAGCGTGCACTTATGCAGAAGTTTTGCGCCGTCCTTGGCGGAATGCTCCATCACCACCACCACGCGCTTGACGCCCGCGACCAGATCCATCGCCCCGCCCATGCCCTTCACCATCTTGCCCGGAATCATCCAGTTGGCGAGGTCGCCGTTCTCGGCCACTTGCATCGCGCCCAGGATCGACAGGTCGATATGGCCGCCGCGGACCATGGCGAATGAATCGGAGCTGGAGAAATACGATGTGTCCGGCAGTTCGGTCACGGTCTGCTTGCCCGCGTTGATCAGATCCGGATCTTCCTCGCCCTCGTAAGGAAATGGCCCGGTGCCGAGCATGCCATTCTCGCTCTGCAACGCAACGTCGATCCCCTCGGGAATGTAGTTTGACACCAGCGTGGGAATGCCGATGCCGAGATTGACGTAAAATCCGTCGCGCAGTTCCTTGGCAGCGCGGGCTGCCATCTGTTCGCGAGTCCAGGCCATGACGCTCTCCTCTGTTCTACGTTTCAGGCGCGCTTGCGCACGGTGCGTTGTTCAATGTGCTTGCGGCCCGGATCGACAGCAATGATGCGCTTGACGAAAATCGCGGGCGTGTGGATGTGGTCGGGATCGAGTTCGCCGACCGGCACCAGATGCTCGACCTCTGCAACCGTCATTTTCGAAGCGGTCGCCATCATCGGGTTAAAGTTGCGCGCGGTCTTGCGGTAGACGAGATTGCCGGCGGCATCGCCCTTCCAGGCGTGGACGATGGACAAATCCGCGGTTATCCCGCGCTCCATAATGTATTTTTCGCCGCTGAACTCCTTCACTTCCTTGCCTTCGGAGATCACCGTGCCGGCGCCGGTCTTGGTGAAGAAAGCGGGAATGCCTGCGCCGCCCGCGCGGATGCGCTCGGCCAACGTGCCCTGCGGATTGAATTCGATCTCCAGCTCGCCGGCAAGATACTGCTGGGCGAAGGTCTTGTTCTCGCCGACATAGGACGAAATCATCTTCTTGATCTGCCGGGTGTCCAAAAGACGGCCAAGGCCCTTGCCGTCCACCCCGGCATTGTTGGACACAACCGTAAGGTCTTTCACGCCCAATTCCACGAGGGCGTCAATCAGCGACTCCGGGATGCCGCAGAGGCCGAAGCCGCCTGACATCACCGTCATACCGTCCTTTACAACATCTTTCAGCGCGGATACGGCGTCGGGATAAACCTTGTTCATGTCTGAAAAACCCAATTCCCTTGAAAGCGGCAGCATCCGCCAGGACAATCTGTCGGCGGTACTTAGTCGTAATCCGGAAAAGTCGTCAATCCGGCGCCAGACTAACCGCCCCGGTTGCCTGGGATGTATCGGAACACCGCGATTCAAGCGAGAGGACGCATGTCCAGGCGGGACAACCGGCCTTGAAAGCGTCAAGAAAACCGAGCAATTTGCGCGGGTCATCGGCGGCCTCCCGGATCGCTTGATTTTACGACTTAAACCGGATCGTTTATTTGAAACTTCAAACGATAAGACGCCTTGCAGGCCCGGCGGCGATCGTCGTCGCCATCCTCGTTGCGGGGCTGTTCGTCAGCTCCTGGCTGATCGACCATAATGCAGTGCGCAATGCGGTCGTGGCGCAGATCCACGACGCCACGGGCCTTGATGTCGAGGTCAACGGCACTACCGACGTCTCGATCTTCCCCTCCGCACATGTCGTGCTGCACCAGGTAACCCTGAAGGGCGGCGCCGGTGAGGTGGCTCCGCTCAGCACCACGGAGATGCGCGCCAACCTGCGGCTGCTACCGCTGCTGGCCGGTCACTACCATGTCGCGGACATTTCTCTGGTCGAGCCGCAGATCAATATCGTGTGGGGCGACACCGGGCATTCCAACTGGACGCAGATTCTCCACACCTTTGCCGGCGCCATGAACCCCTCTGCCGATCGCGCGCTGTGGTTTTCCGATATTTCCATCACCGATGGCCGGCTTGTATACCGCAACGACGCCGACCATGCGCTGGAAGGGATCGACGATATCGATCTGAAATTCACCCTGCCCTCGGTGCTGCATTCCTTCTCGGCGGCAGGCCAGGCAACCTGGCACAACGAGAGGCTCGACGGCTCCTTCACGATCTCCGATTTCATTGCCGCGGTCGGCGGCGAGAAATCGGGATTGAAGTTTCGTTTGGCGGGCGCGCCGCTTCGCCTGTCGTTCGACGGCGTGATGACCAACAAAACCTCGGTACTGCTCGAAGGCACCCTGAATGCCGATGGAAAATCGCTGCGCGGCCTGACCCGCTGGGTCGGACGAGACCTTCCGGGCGAAAACGGATTTGGGCCGTTTTCTCTGAAAGCCCGCGCCAACGTGGTCGGGGACGCCGTCGCGCTGACGGCCGTCTCGTCGTCGCTTGACGGCAACGCCGCCGAAGGCGTCTTGACCTTCAACAGCACGACCGGACAGCAGACCCTGCAGGGAACGCTTGCCGCCGACACGCTCGATCTCACACCCTACATCGGCACCATCCGCCTGCTCGCGAGCGGCGCGCACGAATGGAACAGGCAGGCGTTCGACCTCAGCGCCCTCTCGGACACCAATCTCGACATTCGCCTCTCGGCCAGCAAGGTCACGATCGGATCGACCAAGATCGGGCGGACCGCGTTCGGCGCAAACCTGAGAAGCGGCGCGCTGGCGTTGTCGATCGGAGAGGCGCAGGTGTTCGGCGGCCTCCTGCGGGGATCGGTTGCCATCGATAATGCGGGCAACGCGGCCAACCTCAAGACCCAGTTAAGTTTCACGGACGTCGATCTCGAAGCGGCGGGCGCCGAACTGTTCGGCACGCGTGCGTTGCGCGGACGCGGCGATCTGACCACGACGCTGGAAGCCAGCGGCGCGAATGCATTCGCGCTGGCCCAGTCGCTCGACGGCACCGCGAAATTGACGGCGCATGACGGAGCGCTGTCGGGTTTCAACGTCGAACAACTGCTTCGCCGTCTGGAACGCCGGCCGCTGTCAGGCACGGGGAATTTCCGCAACGGCTCGACGCCGTTCGACACGTTGAAAGTCGCCCTCACCATCAAAGACGGCATGGCCAACGCCGACGATATTCATCTCGATAGCGGGACCACACGTCTCACACTGACGGGCACGGCATCCGTTCCCTCGCGCGAATATGATCTGCGCGGCAACGCCGCGCTGAAGGCCAAGATCGCCAACACCGCACCGGAATTCCAGTTGCCCTTCGTGGTGCAAGGACCATGGGACGATCCGTTGATCTTCCCGGATTCCGACATTCTGATCCGGCGTTCGACATTTACCGCGCCGCTGCTTGATTCCATCAAGGACAGCAAGACACGCGACGCGGTGAAAGCTGTCATCGATCGGCTGTCCGGTGCGAAGAAGCCCGCCGAGGGGACCGCGCCGGCGAACAATCCGGCGCCGCAGGATCAGCAACCTGTCTCGCCGCCATCAGCCCCACCCGCGCCCGAGCCGGATGCAACTGCGCCCGCGGCGCCTCCCGCTCCCGAGCAACCTTCTTCGGCATACTGAAGACGCTAAAGCGGCGCAGCGTTCCTGCCGCGATCGTTCGACAGTTTCGACGCCAGCGACGCAGCAATGATCAGGACCGTCACGGCGGCGATGATCAGCGTGCAGATCGCATTGATCTCCGGCTTCACGCCAAGACGTACCTCCGAATAGATCCGGATCGGCAGTGTCGAGGAGCCCGGTCCCGTGGTGAAGCTCGCGATCACGAGGTCGTCGAGCGACAGCGTGAACGCCAGCATCCAGCCCGCGACGACCGACGGCAAAATCAGCGGCAACGTCACCGCCGCGAACGCGCGCACGGGCCCGCAGCCAAGATCCATCGCCGCCTCTTCCAGGCTGCGGTCCAACCCGTTCAGCCTCGCCTGCACCACCACGGCGACGAAGCACAATGTCAGCGTGGTGTGGGCCGCAGTGACCGTCCAGAACCCGCGCGCGGCGTCGATCGCGACGAACAGCAGCAGCAGCGACAGCCCCATGATGACTTCCGGCATCACCAGCGGCGCGTACAGCATTCCGGAGAACAAGGTCCGCCCCCGGAAGCGGCCCGCACGGGACAAGGCAACAGCAGCAAGTGTTCCCAGCCCCGTCGCCGCAGTGGCCGACACAAATGCCACGCGCAGGCTCATCCACGTCGCGTCCCGCATCGCGCCATCAGCCAGCAATTCCCGGTACCAGCGCAGCGACCATCCACCCCACACGGTCACAAGGCGCGAGTCGTTGAATGAATAGATCACCAGAATGACGATCGGAAGATAGAGAAAGCCCAAGCCCAGCGCGAGCGCGGCGATGTTGAACGGCGACAGCCGCAGCAGCCGTCCCATCAGCGCGTCTCCTCAAGCTGACGGCGCTGGAAATGTTCGTAGATCAGAAGCGGCACGAGCAGGACCGCCAACAATACCACCGCGATGGCGGACGCGGTCGGCCAGTCGCGGTTGCTGAAGAACTCAAGCCACAGGGTCTGACCGATCATCATGCGGTTCGATCCGGCCAGCAGGTCGGGAATAACGAATTCGCCCACGATTGGAATGAAGCACAACAGCGCGCCTGCCGCAGCGCCCGGCAGCGACAGCGGAAACGTCACCAGCCAGAACGCGCGACCGCGCGAACAGCCAAGATCGGCGGCGGCTTCGAGCAACGCGCCGTCCATTTTCGACAGCGTCGCATAGAGCGGCAGGATCATGAACGGAAAATACGAATAGACGATGCCCAGATACATCGCGCTGTCGGTCGAGAGCCAGACCAGCGGGTGATCGACGATATGCAGCTTCAGCAATACCCGGTTCAGCAGCCCGTCATGCTGGAGAATGTTGACCCACGCGTAGATGCGGATCAGGAACGAGGTCCAGAACGGCACGATCACCAGCACCATCGCCAGCGGCTGCCAGCGTTGCGGCAGCCGCGCCATGCCGTAAGCCACCGGGTAACCCAGAACCAGCAGAATGGCCGTCGATGTCACGGCCACCACCAGGCTGCGCCAATACGACAGGACATAGAGATTGTCCGACGCCAGCAGGCGGAAATTGTCGAGCGAGAGTTGTGACAGCGCAGCCTTGAAGGCGTCCCAGCCCGCGCCCGGATCGAATGCCGGAACATAGGGCGGCTGTGCGATGGCGGTCTGTGACAGCGCGATCTTGAACACGAAGCCGAACGGCAGCAGGAAGAACAGCAGCATCCACAGATACGGCGCGATCGCCGCAATCCGCGCTGGACGGCTAAAAAGGCGCCGGTTCTTCATTGCGTCAACACCACGCATTCACTTGGCAAGAACGTCACCGTGACGCGCTGGCCGATCTCGAATGGCCCTTCGCCGCGCGCGGCGTTGATCTGCGCCACCCGCATCATAACGCCGCCATCAACGTGGACGCGGTAGATCGAACGTCCGCCGAGATAGCCGATATCGACAAGCTCACCGCCGCGGGTGTTGTCCTCGCTCACGGTCCGGGTTGCATCACGCAGCAGCCGGATTTTTTCCGGGCGCACCGCGATGCCGACGGGCGCGCCGATCGGCGCATCGCCAGCCGCAACGATGGTACCAAGACCCGCCACCTCGATCGAGGCGAGCCTGCCATTGCGCGCAGCAACCGCACCCTCCAGCAGGTTGACGTCACCGATGAAACCGGCGATCCAGCGCGAATTCGGATACTCATAAACATCGCGCGGAGGGCCGATCTGCACAAGCCGTCCCCGGTCCATCACTCCGATACGACCGGCCAGCGTCATCGCTTCTTCCTGATCATGGGTGACGACAACAAACGCCGTGCCGAGCTTGCGCTGCACCTCGGTCAATTCGGCCTGCGTTTCCTCGCGCAGCTTCTTGTCGAGCGCGGCCAGCGGCTCATCAAGCAGCAACAGGCCCGGCCGCCGCGCAAGCGCCCGCGCGAGCGCAACACGCTGGCGCTGGCCACCAGACAGTTGATCCGGCTTGCGCCGCTCGAAGCCATTGAGCCGCACCAGCGCGATCATTTCCGCGACGCGCGCCGCGATCTCCGCCTTCGAGATCCCGGCGCGCTTCAGGCCAAACGCGATGTTGTTCTCGACATTCAGATGCGGAAACAGCGCATAGTTCTGGAACATCATGTTTACCGGCCGCAGATGCGGCGGCTGCCCGGTAACGTCGTCACCGCGGAGAAAAATGCGCCCGCCATCCGGCGTCTCGAAGCCGGCCAGCATCCGCAGCAGCGTGGTCTTGCCGCAGCCGCTCGGACCGAGCAGCGCAAAGAATTCAGCCGCTTTGATCTCGAGCGATACGTCATCGACGGCGGCAAAGCGGCCGAACCGCTTCGTGACACCCTCAATGCGAAGCAGCGGCGCACCCGGTGTCACTTCGTCCCTCATGCCGCTTCCGCCATGAACGCAATCAGCGCGTCGCGGTCGGCCTTCGGCATCCCAAGCCCGAGTTTCGAGCGCCGCCAGAGAACATCATCGGCGAAGCGGGCGAATTCATGCGTGATCAGATAACGCACCTCTGCTGCCGTCAGGCCCTCGCCAAACCGTTGCCCCAAATCGTCCATGGCTGCCGCATCTCCCAAAACCTGATCCAGCCGTGAGCCATAGGCTCCGGCCAATCGCCGCACATCGGTTTCCTTCAGAAACGGCCACCGGCCGCGCGCTGCGTCAACCTCATGACCGAACTTGTCATAAGAAAAATCGCCGCCGGGCAACGTAGCCGTTGCCGTCCACGGCGGTGCGGCGACAAAAAACTGTACCAGACGGCCGATGGCGAGTTCGGCGCGGCGGCGGATGGTGACGCTCGCACCGCCGCAGATCGACAGCAGCGGCGCCTCGCCGTGGGGCCGTTCGAACACGATACGTCCGTCGCGTCGCTGGCGGCGGCCGACGTCACCGGCCGCGATCACATCAACGCCTGCGTAGGCATGGCAGACATCAAAAGGCTCGACAGGCTCACGGAAATAGCGCGTCACCGCCTCGCACAGATAGCCGATGTCGGCGGATGTTGCGGAGGCAAACGCCGGATCGCCGTCAAACGGCCGCCGCGCCACACCGATCAGGGTGTAGCGACCCTGATACGGCATCGCGTAAATCAGGCTCCCGTCGGAATGTTGCAGCACATACACGCTGTCGTGAGCGAACAACGCAGGCATCACGATCTGCGTCACTCGCTCAAACACCACCTCGACAGGTTTCAGTTTGAGGGCCGTCTCGGCGAAGGTTCTCGTCCACGCGCCAGTGGCGTTGACCAGCGCCCGCGCGGTGACCACCTGACGCTGCCCGCGATTGACCAGCGACAGCCGCCAAATGTCGGAGCGCTCGCCCCGAACACAGCGTGCGCCGGTCAGAATCGACGCTCCGCGCTCGGCGGCATCGCGCGCGGTCAGGCTCGCGAGTCGGGTTTCATCGACCAGACATGCTGAATAGCCGAATGCCACGCCGATCGGACGTTTCAGCGGATGCCCGATAGCATGATGGGTGAGGTCGAGTTCCTTCGTTTTCTCGTGAAAACCGCGCGGCACCAACCTGTCATGTGCGAACAGCGCCGCGCGCAGCATTGCCGGCGACCGCTCGTCCGGATGCATCGGCACCACACAGCGCACCGGCCTCACCAGATGCGGCGCGGCGCGCAGCAATGCGTCCCGCTCGGCAAGCGCCCGACGCACCCGCAGGAACGCACCGTGTTCGATGTCGGTGAAATGACCTTCCAGCACACCCGGCGATACCGCCGTCGCGCCGCTGCCGATGTCGTTCTGTTCTATCAGGACGACGCGCAGTCCACGGCCCGCCGCATCACGCGCAACGCTGACGCCGTTCAATCCTCCACCGATCACGGCGATATCGAAATCAGCCATGCCGACGATCTCCGATGATCGTCAGGTCCAAGTCAAGCATCGTCGAAAACGAACAATGAATTTGAAGCGGCCAGACTATCCCACCTTACGGACGTGGCCCAGACCCGCATTCGATATCTGTATTCCGGGCGTGCGGCCAACCCAAGCCGCATATGTATCGATGACCCCTGGCTTGCCGAGGAAATAGCCCTGCACCTGATCACAGCCTTCGAAGGCAAGGAATTTCAACTGGTCCTGCGTCTCAACACCCTCTGCAACAATGGATATGCCGAGGCCATGCCCCAATCCTACCACCGCGCGGATGATCGTCGCCGATTGCGGATTATTGCCAAGATTCATCACGAACGCACGATCGATCTTGATCTTGTCGAATGGGAACGCCTGCAGGTAGGTCAACGACGAATAGCCGGAGCCAAAATCGTCCATCGCGATGTGGACGCCGAGCGCTTTCAGGCGGCGCAGCAACGACAATCCGCGGTCGAAATCTTCGATCAGGACACCCTCGGTGATTTCGAGCTCGAGACGGCCCGGTGTCAGCCCGGTTTCCAGCAGAATGGAATGAACAAGGCTGACCACGTCGCCGTGCATGAACTGCGCCGGTGACAGATTGACTGCGATCTGAAGATGACGCGGCCATGACGCCGCCTCGCGGCACGCTTCACGCAAGATCCATTCGCCGAGTTCGACGATCACGCCGCTTTCCTCGGCAAGCGGAATGAACTCGCCGGGGGGAACGAAACCCCGGGTCGGGTGGCGCCAGCGCACCAGGGCCTCGAAGCCCACCACATCGTCGCCGCTCAGCGTATGACGCGCGCGCGCCTGCGGCTGATAGTGAAGCGACAGCTCGCCCTTGCGCAGCGCATTGGCAAGATCCTGGTGCAGGGCGCGGCGATCGCGAATCTGCTGGTCCATTTCGACCTCGAAGAACGAAACCGATCCGCGCGCCCTGGCCTTGGCACGGCTGAGTGCCGCATCGGCGTTGGCAAGCAGCGCGGCACCATCGCGCCCATTGCGCGGGAAGATCGAAATGCCGGTGGTGACACCGACGCGGAGAATTTTTCCGTCGATGTGGAATTCCTCGGTGATCGCCTTTGAGACCTGCTGCGCCAGTTCCTTGGCGGCATCCGGCTGTTTGCCGTCGATCAGTAGACCGTATTCGTCGCCGCCGAGACGAGCGACCACTCCCGCCTCCGCTGCCTTCTCGATCCGGCGCGCAACTTCGATCAGGAGCTTGTCTCCGATCTCGTGACCGAACACATCGTTGATGTCCTTGAACCCGTCGAGGTCGATGGACAGGACAGCGAATTCTTCCTGAGCATCGCCGCAGGCGTCGATCAGCTGTTCCATCGACAGCAGGAACGCGGCGCGGTTCGGCAGTTCGGTCAGCCCGTCATGGTAGGCCATGTAGGCCATGCGCGATTCGGTCTCGCGGCGCTCGGTGATGTCTTCGCTGGTCTTGATGAGATATTGCGGTTCGCCATCGTCCCCGTTGACGGTGACGCGGCGCGTTGCGAACAGGCGAAGCGCATTGTCGACCGTGATCGGATGCTCCTCGGTGACGAGCCCTCCCTTGCGGATTGCAGCGTCGTCCCGTTTGAGCATGAACTTGGCAGCAGCCTCGGGATGCACATCTTCGACGGTGTGATCGATGATCTGAGTGCGCGTGCGATTGAAAATCGTTTGCGCGGCGCGATTGGCGAGCACGAACTTTCCGTCGCTGACACGCTTCACGGTCAGCGCGGCCGGGATGTTATCCACGACGAGTTCGAGGAATTTCTTGGTGTTCTGCACTTCGCGCGCCATCGCCTTGACGCCGGTGATGTCTTCGAATGCGACGATGAGATATTCAGGCTCGCCCTGCGCGTTCCTCACGATCAGGCGTTTGCTGACCAGTTCGCGCGGCCCCTGCCCCAGATCGACCGTGCAATTGTGCTGTACGCTGACCGGCGAGACAATCGCATCATGGTCTTTTTGATCGAACTGTACCGCAAGATCCGGCGCGAAAATTTCGCCGGCCGTGCGACCGATAATTTCCTCATGCGGGGTGTTCAGGAACTGGGAGAAGGCGCGGTTTGCCAGAATGTAGCGTCCATCCTCGATGCTTTTGGCCGCGACGCAGACGGGGATGTTGTCGACCACCGACTCGAGGAATCCCTTCGCCGTCGCCAATTCCTTCGACAGCCGGTGCTGCGTCGTCACGTCCTCGTGGGTGGATACCATACCGCCGTTCGCCAGATTGGTATTCTTCACCAGAATCCAACGGCCGTCCGGCATGGCGAATAAATGACCGTCCGGATGACGCGACGTCTTGAGGAATTCGTCCAGACCGCAGGCGAGCTTGCCGCGCTGGCTCCACATCTCCATCAATTCATAACCCGCCATGTTCCGGCGCAGGTCAGAACGCGAGAAGCCGTAGATTTCCAGAAAACGATTGTTGCAATAAGCGACCTGATGCTTCGCGTTGAGCATCACGATCCCCTGCGACAGATTGTTGAGCGCCGAGGTCACGAAGAACTCGCGGCGGGCGTTGGTTCGCTGCGCGCTCCGCAGGGCGGTGGAAACCCAGATGAACATCGCCACCAGAAACGCGATCACCACGAAGCCGCCGATCACAAGCTCCCAGATCGGCGAAACCTCGTCGGCCGGATCGGCAACGGCGAGCATATCCGAAATCTGCAATGCATGAACGGGCGTTGCCACGGCAACCGTCAGGCTCGACAGCAGCCAACCTCCGCAGACGGTGCGGATCACTCCCCTCCTGAACGTCTGCAGCGACCGGCTTTCCATCACGTCCCGAATTCCCACAAGACAAGCAATCTCTGGCAGGAGCCGTTTGAATCAGGTAAACGCGTACCCCTCGCGTTTGCAATTGTGACCGAAACGCGGGCAATTGAGGCTGTATGCTTAATGCCGTCCTAAACGACGCAAGGCTGCCTCAAAACTGACCAGTGTTTCTCATCCGAGCCGCAACAACATGGACCGCGTCGAGTGCATCATCATCGGAGCCGGTGTGGTGGGCCTGGCAGTGGCCCGTGCTCTGGCGCGCGCTGGCCGCGAGGTCGTGGTGCTCGAATCCGCAGATGATATCGGCACCGGCACGTCTTCGCGTAACAGCGAGGTCATCCATGCCGGCATCTATTACCCCGCCGGCAGCGCGATGGCGCGATTTTGCGTCATCGGTAAACGCAAGCTCTACCGCTTCTGCGAAGATCACGGCGTGCCGCATCGCCGCTGCGGCAAGCTGATCGTCGCAACCGGCGAGAACGAGGCCGACAAACTTGCGGGCATCGCGGCCCGCGCGGCGACCAACGGCGTCGAGGATTTGATCGAATTAACCGGCGCGAAAGCGCGGCGGATGGAGCCCGCGCTGAATTGCGTTGGCGCGCTGCTCTCACCCTCGACCGGCATCGTCGACAGCCACGCCTACATGCTGGCGCTGCGAGGGGGCGCGGAAGACGCAGGAGCGGTGTTCGCGTTCCATGCGCCGTTGCTCAGCGCGAAATCGGTGAGCGATGGATTTATTGTCGAGGTAGGCGGTGATGCCGCGACGCAGCTTGGCTGTGGTCTGCTTGTCAATGCAGCCGGATTGCACGCGGTTGCCGTCGCGCGTGTCATCGACGGACTGCCGCTGGATCAGATTCCCACCGCGTACTACGCCAAGGGCAATTACTTCGCCTGTTCTTCGCGCGCGCCCTTCAGACACCTGATCTACCCGGTGCCGGAACCCGGAGGGCTTGGCGTCCATCTCACCTTGGATATGGGAGGCAGCGCCCGCTTCGGCCCCGATGTCGAATGGATCGACAGCATCGATTATGACGTCGATCCGCAACGCGCCGATCGCTTTTATCCCGCGATCCGCCGCTACTGGCCGGGACTGCCTGATGGAGCACTGTTACCGGCCTATTCCGGCATCCGGCCCAAGATCGTGCCGCCTGCCGTCGCGGTCCAGGATTTCCTGATTCAGGATGCGCAGGCGCACGGCGTGCCGGGGCTCGTCAACCTGTTTGGTATCGAATCCCCGGGACTGACCGCATCGCTTGCGATTGCCGATCACGTCGCCGCGCTGCTGCGCACATAACGCAGCCGCGACCGATCAGGCCAAATCAATCAAGCTCATTTATCGGAGCAAGTGGATTGAATGACTCAACTCAATGGATGGTTGCGCTCGCGGCCACCATTTTCAGACGTTCGATTTCGTCCTTAAGGACCAGCTTCTTGCGCTTGAGTTCGGCGATGCGTGCGTCGTCCGTCGAAAGGTGGTTCAGAGCCTCGTGCAATTCAGTCTCAAGGCTTCGGTGTTTCCGTTCCAGTTCAACGAGATGGGCCTGTATCGCCATAAGAAGTTCTCCTTCTTTGTGAACATCGGATTTTTCGACTTGGACCGACAAGTCTACACCGCTGTTTATGGCTGTCGATAAGCTTCACAAGGTTGCATCTCACTTTTGCGATGAAGAGAAATGAAACGTGAAAAATCCAATGTTCTGCAAAATCGGTGTGCAGTGCGTGGCTGCCGCTAGACACCGTTCATCATTTTCTGCAATGAAGACAACCGCGTAAGCGCGGCGCGCTTGCATGGAAACGAAATTTGACGATGGCTGCAGAGCAGGACAACAACGAGTTCGCCCTTGAACTTGCAAAGCTGCAACAGGAACATCGTGAC
>JAIENY010000055.1 GCA_019750915.1 Xanthobacteraceae bacterium | reverse complement strand
ATCGGCGGAGACGTCGGACGGATCGACCTCGGCATACTCCGCGACGCGGCGCGTCAGGGTGGAGAATTCCATCGCTTTCAGGAATGCGATCAGCTTGCGATAATCCGGCTCGTGAACAGCGAGGTCGTCCAGCGGAACGTCGAGCTTTACCCTGTCGTCGAGCAGAACCAGCTTGCGGGAAATCCGCGCCTTCTCGGCGTTTTCGATCAGGGCCTCGCGGCGCTTGGGTTGTTTGATCTCGCCTGCGCGCGCGAGCAGTGTTTCGAGGTCGCCATATTCGGTGATCAACTGCGCGGCGGTCTTGATGCCAATGCCGGGCACGCCCGGCACGTTGTCCACCGAGTCGCCCGCCAGGGCTTGCACTTCGACGACCTTCTCCGGCGGCACGCCAAATTTCTCGATCACTTCCGGAATGCCGAGGCGGCGGTCTTTCATGGTGTCGTACATCGTGACGCAATCGGTCACGAGCTGCATCAGGTCCTTGTCAGACGATACGATGGTGGCGGTCGCGCCGCGCTCGCAAGCTTGCCGCACATAGGTCGCGATCAGGTCGTCGGCTTCAAATCCGCCCTGCTCGAGGCAGGGAAGGTCGAATGCGCGCACGGCCTCACGGATCAACGCGAACTGCGGAATGAGATCCTCCGGCGCGGGTGGCCGGTGTGCTTTGTAATCCGGATAGAGCGCGTTACGAAATGTAACCTCGGACTTGTCGAAGATGATGGCCAGATGGGTCGGCCGGTCGTCTTCCGGCATATCGCGCATCAGTTTCCACAGCATGTTGCAGAAGCCCAGCACGGCGTTGACCTGCAATCCGTCGGACTTGCGGTTCAGCGGGGGAAGGGCGTGGTAGGCCCGGAAAATATAGGACGAGCCATCCACCAGAAAGACGTGGTCGCCTTTCGATGGTGCATTTTTGGCTACGGATTGTGCGGCGGCAGGCTCAACGGAGGCTGCAGTCTTCGAGGCTTTCGGCATGCCCGCAATCTAGGGAATTTGTCAGCGATTGACAGCCCCGCGCTGCTCGGATGAACCGGAATCTTTGGCCGCCAGCGATGTTTGCGGGAACTACTCGGCCGGCTGCAAGGCCGGGTTGGTCTTCTTCCTGGGCGCGATCCAGAACGTGTCCGGGCGCTCATAGAGGAATCTGAACGCCGTGCCGCGCAGGCCCCACCACATCACCAGCGCTCCGATTACGCCCACGGTGGTGACGAGGACCGACACCCAGCCGATATCGCCGATGATACCGGTTTTCAGCAGCACGGTGCGTGTCATCGCCATCGGAAGAAAGAAGCCGAGATAGATGACGATGGAGTATTCTCCGCAGTACCGGATGCCATCCAGCAAATGACGCCGCGCCAGCAGCGTGGCGATCGTGACAATGGCAAGCGCGCCTGCAAAGCCCAGCATGAGCGAGATCGCCGGCCATTCGCTGACGCCCACATAGACCAGTGCCGCATCGACGACTGCCCAGATTGCGAGACCAGCACAGGCCAGTACAGGCTTGCGACGCACATGCTCGGCCAGCGCGAACACATAACCCGAGAACAGGTAGCCGGAGTAGAAATAGACGAAGCGGTGCGCAAACTCGTCGATCGTGGTCCAGCCGGTGTTAAAATGAGCCGCTTCCAGAAGTGCCGCGAGCGTCCACACGATCCATGGCGGCACGCTCTTGGCGGCCTTTGTGACGACAAAAAAGATCGGCAGCAAATAAATGAACCACAGCGTGCCGAACGGATCGATGAAGGATTCCAGATACAGCGCGCCAACGTGCGCCCAGCCGCCGTCGGCCGCGAAGCTCGGCGCCTTGAAGCCGAACTGGATCGCGACCCAGAGAAAATAGAAATAGAAGAAATGCACCACCTTGCGGTCGAGATAGGTGCGCCAGTCGCGATTGATGACAAGTGGCAGGAACAGGCCTGAGATCAGGAAGAAGTCCGGCATCCGGAACGGCTTGGCGAACGCCACCACGAGATGCATGAACCCTTCGCGGCCAGCCGCGAGCTCCACGCCGAGCGTCGAATGCATCATCACCACCATGATGATGCAGATGCCCTTGGCGTAATCGACCCAGTCGACCCGTTCCGAAACAGATGTGTCGGTTTTGCTCACGAAAGGCCCGTTTTCTGACATTTGGCCGCAGTGTTCGGCCCCAAAAGTTTCATTCGGGTTTATTCATCCAAATGTCATGCCGCTCTTGTGTAATTATGCGGAGCCCGGTTTCCCAATGCGGCTAAAACCGCTAAGACGCGGGTCAAATTGACGCGCTGTCGTTAACCATCTGGACGGGCTTGCGAATGCGAATTGCGATGATTGGTACGGGCTATGTCGGGCTCGTCTCGGGTGCGTGCTTTGCCGATTTCGGCCATCGCGTGACGTGCGTGGATACCGATGCGAACAAGATCGCGGCCCTCCATCGGGGAGAAATCCCGATCTTCGAGCCCGGACTGGATCAACTCGTCGAGACGTCGGTGAAGGCAGGACGGCTCGATTTTACCACCGAGCTCGCCGGCCCCGTGGCCGAGGCGGATGCGGTGTTCATCGCGGTCGGCACGCCGTCGCGTCGCGGCGACGGCCATGCCGATTTGAGTTACGTCCATGCTGCTGCGCGCGATATCGCTGCCGCGCTCCAGGGGTTCACTGTGGTCGTGACCAAATCGACCGTGCCGGTGGGGACCGGCGACGAGGTTGAGCGCATCATCCGTGAAACAAATCCCGCCGCCGATGTTGCGGTCGCCTCCAATCCCGAGTTCCTGCGCGAGGGCGCCGCAATCCGCGACTTCAAGCATCCTGACCGGATTGTTGTGGGCACCGAGGACGAACGTGCGCGCAAGGTGCTCGGTGAAGTTTATCGCCCGCTTTATCTTAATCAGGCGCCGATCATGTACACTGAGCGACGAACGGCGGAACTGATCAAGTACGCCGCGAACGCGTTTCTGGCGACCAAGATCACTTTCATCAACGAAATCGCAGACCTGTCGGAGAAGGTGGGTGCCGACGTGCAGGAAGTCGCGCGTGGCATCGGCCTCGACAATCGGATCGGCGGCAAGTTTCTCAACGCCGGTCCAGGCTTTGGCGGATCGTGCTTTCCGAAGGATACCCGCGCGCTGGTGAAGACCGCGCTCGATCATGACGTACCGCTGCGCATTGTCGAGGCTGTGCTTGCGGTAAATGACAACCGCAAGCGCGCGATGGCGCGCAAGGTTGCTTCCGCGGTCGGCGGCAGTCTGCGGGGCAAGACAATCGGCGTGCTGGGGTTGACCTTCAAGCCGGAAACCGACGACATGCGCGAGGCGCCGTCCATCCCGCTTGTCACGGGCCTGCTCGATTTGGGCGCGAAGGTGCGTGCCTATGATCCTGTCGGCATGTCGCTTGCCAAGCACGAACTGCCCGAGATCGCTTACGCCGCGGATGCATACGATTGCGCCAAGGGCGCCGATGCGCTCGTGATCGTTACCGAATGGGTGCAGTTCCGTGCGCTTGATCTCGAACGGTTGAAGCGCGAAATGGCGAACCCTGTGATCGTCGATCTGCGCAACATCTATCGCCGCGATGAGATGCAGGCGCTTGGCTTCACCTACGAGAGCGTCGGGCGCGGGGCCTGAAGCCCGGCTTTTCGGATGTCGGCGCAGCTTGTGCTGCCAACGGCATTCGATAGACATAACGCATGCAATTCGATGCACCCCTTCCTATTGACGCCGTTCTCGCCGAGCTGACGGACGCGCTCGCGCGGCGGAACACAGCTGTGCTGGTGGCCTCGCCTGGTGCTGGCAAGACGACGCGCGTTCCACTTGCGCTGCGTGACGCTGCATGGGTCGGTGAGCGGAAGATCATCGTGCTTGAACCGCGCCGGATCGCGGCGCGCGCGGCTGCGGAACGCATGGCGAAGACATTGGGCGAGCAGGCCGGCGAGACGGTCGGCTACCGCGTGCGTTTTGGATCGAAGGTTTCGCGCAGGACAAAAATCGAAATTGTCACCGAAGGGATTTTTACCCGTCAGATTCTCGACGATCCGGAATTGTCAGGCGTTGCTGCGGTGCTGTTCGACGAATTCCACGAACGTTCGCTCGACGCCGACCTTGGACTTGCGCTGGCGCGCGACACCCAAACGGGTCTGCGCGAGGATCTTCGCATTCTGGTGATGTCGGCGACGCTCGATGGCGCGCGTGTTGCGAAGCTGCTGGGCGATGCGCCAGTGATCGAAAGCGAGGGACGCGCCCATCCGGTCGAGACCCGCTATGTCGGACGAAAGCCCGACGCGCCATTGGAGCGGCAGATGGCGGACGTCATCGCAATCGCGTTGCGCGCGGAGCCGGGGTCGGTGCTGGCGTTTCTGCCGGGGGCGGTGGAAATCCGTCGCACGCAGTCATTTCTGGAAGAGCGCATCAGCGACCCATCGATTGAGATCGTGCCCCTGTTCGGTGCGCTCGATGCGGGCGCGCAGGATCGCGCGATCTCGCCCGCGCCGAGAGGCCAGCGCAAGGTCGTGCTGGCGACGTCGATAGCCGAAACCTCGCTGACCATCGAGGGGGTGCGGATTGTCGTCGATTCAGGCATGGCGCGTGTGCCGCGCTATGAGCCGGATATCGGGCTGACAAGGCTTGAAACGATCCGAGCCTCCCGTGCGGCAGTCGATCAGCGCCGCGGCCGTGCCGGACGCACGGAAGCGGGCGTTTGCTACCGGCTCTGGGACGAGCCGCAGACAGCCTCGTTCGAGCCCTATACGCGACCCGAAATTCTCAGCGCCGATCTGTCTTCGCTGGTGCTCGATCTGGCGCATTGGGGCGTCCGCGATCCCTCCGGCATGGCGTTTCTCGATTCTCCGCCAGGGCCTGCGATGGCGGAAGCGAAGGTGCTGTTGCGTGAGCTCGATGCGATTGATGCAGACGGCCGCATGACCGAAGAGGGTAGCAGTTTGCGCGCGCTGGCGCTGCCGCCGCGCCTGGCACGCATGATTGTCGATGCACGGCGTCTCGGCGCGGGCGAGGAGGCGGCGATGATTGCAGCCGTGCTCACCGAGCGCGGCCTTGGCGGCGACAGCGTTGATCTCGATGCGCGACTGGAAAATTTTCGGCGCGACCGCTCATCACGCGCTCAAAGCGCAAGGCAAATGGCGCAGCGCTGGGTCGGGCAGACCGAGAACGCGGCTTCGCGTCAGGTGCGGAGCGTCGAGCGGAGTGGCGGATTGTCGACGGGACAGATCCTCGCGCTGGCTTTCCCCGATCGGGTTGCGCGCAATCGCGGCAATGGCTCCTTCGTGCTCGCCAATGGGCGCGGAGCAACTGTCGATCAGGCCTCGGCACTGGCACGCGCATCTTATCTGGCCGTCGCCGAACTCACCGGCACCGCCGCGCAGGGCCGCATCCTGCTCGCCGCACTGATCACGCAGGAGGAAATCGAAGCCGGATTCTACGCTCACATTCAGGTTGCCGACGAGGTGACGTTCGACGCATCGGCGATGGCGCTGCGCGCACGGCGAAAGCGGCGGCTTCATGCGATCGTTCTGTCTGAACAGAACCTGCCGGTGATGCCGTCGGACGAGACGGCCCGAATCTTGTCTGATGGATTGGCGAGGGCTGGGATCGATCGCCTGCCCTGGTCGAAATCGCTCAGGCAATGGCGCGACCGCGTCCTGTTTCTGCGCGCGAGCGAGGGCGACGAATGGCCTGATCTATCCGATGCTGCGTTGAGCAAAAGCCGCGCGTCCTGGCTGGAGCCGATGCTCCTGGACAAGACGTCGCTCGCCGATATCGCCGCGGGCGATCTGTCCGATGCCGTGATGAACCTGTTGCCCTGGGATCTGCGTTCGCGCCTCGATCGCGAAGCGCCGACACATTTCGAGGCGCCGACCGGGACAATGCTCGCGATCGACTATGAAGCCGAGGAAGGGCCAAAGATTTCTGTGCGGCTGCAGGAGCTGTTTGGGCTTGGCGTCCATCCTTCGATTGCCAAAGGCAGGCTCGCGCTGGTGGTTGAGTTGTTGTCGCCCGCGCATCGTCCGGTTCAGGTCACAAAGGACCTGCCGGGTTTCTGGCACGGCAGCTACGCAGCCGTGCGGGCCGATCTGCGGGGGCGCTATCCGCGCCATCCCTGGCCGGAAGATCCGGCAAATGCGGCGCCGACGCGCCGGGTCAAGCCAAAAGGCACGTGACCGGCGCCGTCGAGCGCGGTTGGAACCTGCCGGCGTTAACCTTTTGCTTACCCTTTTGATCGAAACACCAAAGGTCGTTCCGCTCGAATGGCGTATTCGTTGCGACGCCATGGTGAGATCGCCAAAGGTTGAAAGCAGGCGTGAGCGTATGCGTACAATCCTGATTGCAGCGGTCATTCTCGGTGTGTCCGGCAGCTATATGGCCAAGCTCGCCGACAAGATGACCAGCGGAGATAAGCTCGCCAAGACCGAGAGCCAGGCCAGGGCGATGAACGCCTATGCGTCGATTGACCCTGAACCACCGGCGGGATCGCGCCGCGTGTCGCTTCCCGCCGACAGTCGCGGGCATTTTCGCGCCGATGCCCGTGTCGACGGCCGCAACATTGATTTCATGGTGGACACCGGCGCGAGTGCGATCGCGCTAACCGAGCGGGATGCCGCAAGCCTCGGCATCCGGCCTTATCCGAGCGATTACACGGTGAAGGTGACGACCGCCAATGGACCGGCCAAGGCCGCGCGTGCCAGAATCAACCGCATCGATATCGGCGGGGTTGTGGTCCGTGATGTTGATGCGCTCGTGATGCCGGACAGCGAGCTTGGCCAGAACCTGCTCGGAATGACGTTTCTGTCGCGCCTGAAGCGTTTCGAATACAGCGGCGGCCGGTTGGTCCTTGAGCAATAAGCTTCAGGTCCGGCGAAACACCACGCTGAGATTGTTCGCGGGCATCTGTGTGACCTGCGGTTCCGAAAAACCCGACGCCTTCGCAAGCGCCGCGACGTCTTCCAGATTTCTCAAGCCCCAGTCGCTGTTGCGCTGTTTCAGGCTGGCGTCGAAGGCTTCATTGCTCGCCACTGTCTCGACATCTTTTTGCCGGTAGGGACCGTAAAGATAAAGCGGTGCGCCTGAGGGCAGAATTCGACCCGCCTCCCGCATCAGCCCCTCCGTCGCGCGCCACGGCGAAATATGGATCATGTTGATGCAGAGAAGAGCGTCGGCGGTCTGTACCGGCCAGGCACGCGACGATGCATCCAATTCAATTGGGCCAAGCACATTATTAAGGCCCGAATCTTTCACCCAAGCGGCGATGCTTTTGCGGGCGGCTTCTTCGGGATCGGACGGTTGAAAGATGAATTCGGGCAAAGCTTGCGCGAAATGGATAACGTGTTCGCCTGAGCCACTGGCGATCTCAAGCACCAGGCCTTTTGTGGGCAGAATCCCGCGCAGGACCTCGAGAATGGCGTCGCGGTTTCGCGATGTTGCGGGATATTGCAGGCGTTCGTCAGGCATGGCTTCAGTCATGGAGCTTTTTTTCCGATAATGCGTTAGGCTGTCAAACCAATGTCTTTTTATTATTTTCACATTGAGACGAACCCTTCCCGCCAATCGTTGCTTTAGCTAACACAGCACGCAACAAATTCCGTGAGGATTATTGAATGTTTCCGAAGCCCAAGGCCGAACTCGTTCCGAATACCTATGCCTATGAATCGGAGCCGATGGTCAAGGCCACGGGCTTTCGCGAGTACGATGCCCGCTGGTTGTTCGGCAAGGAGATCAACCTGATGGGCATTCAGGCGCTCGGCATGGGGCTGGGCACGCTGATCGCCGAGCTTGGTCAGAAGCAGGAAATTGTCACCGGACATGATTTCCGCAGCTATTCGGCTTCGATCAAATACGCGCTGATCTCCGGCCTGCTTGCATCCGGCTGCAAGGTTCATGATATCGGCCTCGCCGTGACGCCGATGGCTTATTTCGCGCAGTTCGATCTGGACGTGCCTTGCGTCGCCATGGTGACGGCGTCTCACAACGACAATGGCTGGACCGGCGTGAAGATGGGTGCCAACCGTCCGTTGACGTTTGGTCCTGACGAGATGACCCGTCTGAAAGAGATCGTTCTCAACGCGGAATTCAAGCTGAAGCCCGCTGGAGGTTATCAGTTTCATGAAAATTATCCGACGCGCTACATCGCTGATCTGACCAGTCGCCCGAAACTGAAGCGAAAACTCAAGGTGGTGGTGGCTTGCGGCAACGGCACGGCAGGCGCGTTTGCGCCCAAGGTGATGGAAGCAATCGGCTGCGAAGTGATCCCGCTTGATGTCGAGCTTGATCATACCTTCCCGAAATACAATCCGAATCCGGAAGACATGGAGATGCTGCACGCCATCCGCGATGCGGTGCTCGAGCACAAGGCCGATGTCGGACTCGGCTTTGATGGGGACGGAGATCGCTGCGGCGTGGTCGACGATACCGGCGAGGAGATTTTTGCCGATAAGGTCGGCGTCATGCTGGCGCGCGACATGTCGGCGATCCACAAGGATGCCAAGTTTGTCGTCGACGTCAAATCGACCGGCCTGTTTGTGACAGATCCGGTACTGCAGAAGCAGAATGCACAAACGACTTACTGGAAGACAGGCCATTCCTACATGAAGCGCCGGACCAACGAGCTCGGCGCGCTCGCGGGGTTTGAGAAGTCAGGCCACTTCTTCTTCAACAAGCCGGTCGGCCGTGGGTATGACGACGGCCTCGTCTCCGCAATCGCGATTTGCGAAATGATGGACCGGGCGCCTGGCAAGAAGATGTCGGATCTGAAAAATGCGCTGCCAAAGACGTGGTCGTCACCGACCATGTCGCCGCACTGCGCCGACGAGGCGAAGTATGGCATTGTCGATCAGGTCGTGAAGCATTTCGAGGATGTGAAGGCGAAGGGCGGCAAGGTCGCCGGTCAGCCGGTCCGCGATCTGGTCACCGTCAACGGCGTGCGCGTTACCTGCGAGGATGGAAGCTGGGGGCTGGTGCGCGCATCTTCCAACAAGCCCGAGCTCGTCGTCGTTGTGGAAAGTCCGGTCTCTGAGCAGCGCATGCGCGACATGTTCGAGGCAATGGACTCGGTGCTGCGCACCCATCCCGAAGTCGGCGAATACAATCAGAGGATCTGACAGCGCCGATCTCAAGGTCGTTCTTTCATCTGCTGCTGAAACGCGCGTTCCGCCTGCGTGGCGTAACGCTCCTTGTGGCGGACGGAAAAAAAACGCCGCTCCGGCAGCGAAGCCTTGATCGCCACCAGCGCCCCCGACGCCAGCAAGCTGCTGGCGACAAGGCGGGAGATGACGGTCGCGCCTGCGCCGGCCGCCACTGCCATACAGACCGACTCGTTCGACGGCAGTGTGAGTGCGAGGTTGATGTCCTTGCGCGCGATGTCAAAGCCGGCGAGTGCGTCCTCGAATACCTGCCGGGTGCCTGATCCCTGCTCGCGCGTCACCCACGCGGCGGCTTTCATCTGTTCCGGAGTCAGAGCCCGCGTACTGGCCCAAGGGTGCGAGGCGCCGACCACAAGAACGAGTTCATCCTGCGCAACGGCCTTCATGGCAAGCGCGGGGTCATCGGAGGCGCCCTCGATGAAACCAAGATCGGCGGTGCCTTCTCGGACCCAGCTCATCACCTGTTCGCTATTGCCGATCTTCAGGGTGAGCCGGATACCAGGGTGGCGCGCGCGAAAGTCATGCATCAGCGGCGGAAGCCAGTAATTTCCGACGGTCTGACTTGCCGCTAGCGCGAGCGATCCGCGCTTGAGCCCGGCAAGATCCGCCAGCACGGTTTCGGCCGCATCGGCGCGGGCCAGGACAGCGCGGGCTTCAACCAGGAATTGGCGTCCTGCATCCGTAAGGCGGATATTGCGGCCGATCCGGTCGAACAATTTTGTGGCGTGACGCGCTTCCAGCGCAGCGATCGCCGCGCTGGTTGCAGATTGGGTGAGATTGAGAGCGCCCGCCGCGCGCGTCATGTGTTCCTGTTCAGCGACGGCAACGAAAATGCGGAGCTGCTCCAGCGTCATGACGTCTCCTAGGTGGTGAGCTTCACGAGCATGAGGCTGAAGCAGGCAATAAAGACAAATGCCACGGTGCCAAGCAGCAGCGGCCGCAATCCCTTGGCGTACAGTTTGTTGACATCGGTTTCGAGGCCCATGGCGGCGAGCGCCATCGACAGCAGGAAGGTGGTGACACCGACGATGAGGCCTTTGGCTTCCGCAGGAATCGCCACGACACTGTTGACGCCAACGAGTGCGATAAAGCCGAGCACGAACCATGGCATCGGGGGGCGTTTCCGCGTGACGTGTTCGCCTTGGTAAGCGCTGCGGCGATTGGCCAGAATGCCGAGTGCGATGACCACGGGCGCCAGCATGGCAACGCGTGACAGCTTGGCGATGGTACCGAATTCGCCGGCGCTGGTGCCGTCCTGGAATGTCGCGGCGATCACCTGAGCGATCTCATGGATCGAAGCGCCGCTCCACAGGCCGTAAGCGCGCGGGCTGAGGTGGAGCAGGCCCGGCAACAGCGGATAGGCGAACATCGCGATCGAACCGAAGATGGTGACGCACGCGACCGCATAGGCGACGTCTTCGTCGCGCGCCTCGGTCACCGTGTTGGTCGCGATCACGGCGGAAGCGCCGCAGATCGAGGTGCCGGCCGCAATTAACTGCGTCAGCTTTTTGTCGACGCCGAGCACGCTGCCGAACCATGTGGTGAAGACAAAAGTGGACACCAGTGTCGGCGCAATCACCGCAACGCCGCTGAAGCCGACTTCAGCGATCTGCTGCGCGGTCAGTTGCAGGCCGAGCAGGATGATGGCGAAGCGCAGGATCTTGCGCAGCGAGAACAGTACGCCGTCTCGCGCCCGCGCCGGCGTGCCGATCAGATTGTGGAAGGCCATACCGATGACAATGGCGAGAATGAGAGCGCTGAACGTGCCCACAACAGGTAGCTGGCGGACGCCGTAGGCGGCTGCGGCGATCAGCGCGGTCAGCAGCAGTCCGGGCCAAATCCCCGGCGCGTGGTCCCGCGCGTGCGAGGTCTTGTGAGGCGGCAACGAGGCCTGATGAGCTGGTAAAGCTCTGGCGGCTGCATCGGCAAGTATCTGGGTGGTCATGTCCGAACTCCGTATTTTCCACCCCGGAAAATCGCAGACTCCAATAAATCAATCTAATTGATTGTTAATGTCATTATAACATCTAAAATCGATTGATGGCTTCGGAAAAAGACCCTTCCGAATTTCGATAGGGCCTTCCGCGTGCGCACACCCAAGGGCCAACGCATCATCTGTGGAAACCCTGCGATAGTCAGGCTGCAGGGGCAGCCGGCACAGGCAGGGCTGTGATCGATTTGATCTTTTCCATCGCAAAGCGCGAGGTGACATTCTTCAGGGGGACGGCGGCGATCAGCTTTTTGTAGAACGTGTCATAGCTCTGCATATCGGCAACAACGACCCGCAGCATGTAGTCCACATCGCCAGCCATCCGGTAGAATTCCATGACCTCAGGCATCGCGCTGACGGCATCGGCGAATTTCTTCAGCCATGCGTCCGAATGGTCGCTGCTCTCGACCGAAACGAAAACCGTGATGCCAAGACCGATCTTGTTCTGATCGACCAGGGCGACGCGGCGCAGGATAATGCCTTCAGCCTCAAGCCGCTGAATCCGTTTCCAGCAGGGCGTCGATGAAAGGCCCACCCGGTCGCCGATTTCGGCTACCGAAAGGGAGGCGTCGGCCTGCAGCACGGTCAGGATTTTCCGGTCGATGGCGTCCAAGCGTCGGGGTGAATCCAAGACCGCCGCGGCATCTAAGTCAGCCATTAATAGAACTTTCTTCCATAACAGATGTATATCTCATCCATATATAGAAGAAAATTCCAAGCGCAAGTCTCGTTGATTGAGACGCGGCGGTTCATGCCAACCGTTTCTTCGTTTCTCCCAAGAAGGCTTCAATTTCAGGGCGTTGAGGAGCAGCGAAGGCGCCCCCGTGCCGGGTGCATTTGATCGCGGCGGCGGCGGCCGAAAACCGCATTGCCTCCTCGATCGGGTGTCTCTCGGCCATGGCCAAGGTAAAGGCGCCATGGAAAACGTCGCCAGCACCCAACGTATCGACGGCCTTGATGGGGAAGGCCTCCATGTGCCGGGCCTGCCCGTCTGGATCGAGCCAGGTCATTCCATCCGAGCCGTTAGTCACGGCGACAAACGCGGGCGTCAGCGAGGCGACCTTGCGCAGCGCGACGGCATCATCGTTCGAGCCCGCGACGCCGCGCAACACTTCTTCGGAGAAGATGATGTGGGTGGCTGCCTGCAGCAGGCTGTCGGTCAACGGCATGACCTGATCGGCGTCGAGGATCACTGGAATGCCGCGGCGGTGTGCCTCGAGGCACAGATCGCGTGAAAAATCCGCGCATCGGTTTTCGACCAGAACCGCGGCGCAGTCTTTCAACAGTTCCGTCTCGTGCGGCAATTTCACCTTCCACAGCCCTGGATCACGGAAGGTGACGATGGTTCGCTCGCCGGTGTCGTCGATCAGGATGTTGGAGATCGGCGTCACGAGACCAGGCATCCGCACAAGGGTGCTGCCGTTGATCCCTTCTTTCGCGAAGTCGTCAAAGATCGTAGCGCTGCCTTTTTCGGCCGCGTCGCCCATCGGGCCTGTCATGAAAGGTCGGCCGCCGAGCCGCGCGATTGCGATGGCTGCATTCAGCGCGTTACCGCCGCTGATTTCGGTGTAGTGGGACGCGTGCTTCTTCAGCCCCCGAGCGGGCAGATCGTCAACGCGAAACACCAGGTCGCGGACCGGCATCCCGATGCAGAGGATTTTCGGCAGCTGCGGCTGATCATGAAAGTTCATCCAATCATCCCCATTCATTTACCCCTTCCATGGCTGGCACGGATTGCCTCAGGGCAGGCTAACCGAACAACAAACGGCTAAGGGGCCGCCGGTTCCATAAAGATAGCG
>JAIENY010000021.1 GCA_019750915.1 Xanthobacteraceae bacterium | reverse complement strand
GTTGCCGTAAGGGTCCATGATCGCAATCACGGCCGCACCCTTCTTGTAGGCAGCGAGTTCGGAGACTTCCGGCCGCTTCACCTTGATCACGATATCGGCGTCCTTCACCGCATCGGCGCTCACAACCGCGCCCATCGCCTCGTAGTCCGAATCCCGCAGACCCGACTTCAAGCCCGCGCCCGGCTCGATCGCAACGTCGATCCCGAGAGACTTGTACTTCTTCACAGTGTCCGGCGTCGCCGCAACGCGCGGTTCAGCCGCGTCAATCTCTTTCGCAATCGCAATCTTCATAAAGCCTCGTCCCTGTTCGCGCCCGAGACTGCAACTATCGAAGCAGACAGTTTGTCTGCTATCTATATTTTGACATGATGGTTGCGGCGGTGCAGTTCAAATCCGGATGACGACAGTGGCGGGACCGGCGGAAGAGAGCGGGAGTCGAACCCACCAAGGACCGCCTGACGGCCCTTCCCGGATTTGAAGTCCGGACGTCCCACCGGGGACGCTTCCCTTCCCTACGGACTGGCGACGGCCATGACCTTCAAGTTGTTGGCGCGAAATGCATCGAGGCGCGGCCGATTCAAAATCCGGAAATCTCCGCGCCGGATAGTGACGCCGCGCCGATCGAAGAATTCTAATAGTTCGATCGCTATTCGCCGGCCATTGTCGAGCCGATCACGCAGTTCAGCTGCAGTCACGCGTCCGGAACCGCGACCGGTAATATCGACGACGACATCAAGAACTTCAGAGATAACATCACGACTAAAGAAATGGTCATGCGAGATTTCATAAATCTTGCCCATTTTGGCGAGTGTCTTGAGAAGACAACGCATGTCTCGTTCAGCTCTTGAAAGTCGCTCTCCCAACTCGCGTACCTTTGGAGGCTGAAATCGCTCCTGACCCTCGAGGATCGGTACAATTTTCTTCCACGTCTGCTCATCGGAAGACGTCAGATGCATGAGATGAGACGCATGGCGGACCCACGACCCATCGATAACCACACTCTTTTCGTTCACCATCCGTCGCAGGAATCCGTGCAGCGCCTGCGCAGGCAAGCGCGGCTCCACGCTGTTTCTGAGTTTTTCGAATCCAAGTCCAATCTGTTCCGCGTGACACCGGTGGTGGGTTTCCAGAACGGACATGATATCTTTGGCAAGCCTGTCGGCTCGTGAACCTGCCAACGCGATCTCTTCGGTTCCATAAGACAACACAACAATCTTGGCCTCGCAAACAAGCGCATCGATTGCCGATTGCGTTAAGGCGTAGTCACGGCCGAATGCAGTCAGAGATACAAAGTAAGGCCATATCGACAAGAGATTCCGAAGCGCTTCAGCCGCGGACGTTCCAGTCTGACCGGCCAAAACCGTCATACGCTGAATCGACCTGCGTCTACGCGCCGGCGCCCGCAAATCAATGAATCGTCCTCCTCCAATCGTGTGTTGATCCGAACTATCGCGAAGAACAAATCGATCGCCCGCGACAGCTGCAATCGGACGCTCCAGCACGAGTTGGATGAACCCTTCATCGCCGGGCGAAAGCGGTTTGTCCGAAAGCGCCACGGTGTGGCCGACAACCTCTGTGGTGCCGTGATGAAGTTTGACCGGCGTCCACTGTGAAAGAGGACGGCGGCCGGCCTCCAGAAAGCGCAGCCGTACGTCAATGCGATCCGTCGGAAAATGCAAGACGGGATCCAGGATGACATCGCCTCGCGATATCGCTTCCCGGCTGACTTCGCTTCCCACAATGTTAAGCGCACAACGATCGCCCCGCTGGCCGGCTTCCACTTTGCGATTCTGCGCATGAATGGAGCGCACCTGCGCTTTGATACCCGACGGGCTGATAAGGAGCTGATCGCCGACGGTGACCCGTCCTCCAGTCACGGTACCGGTGACAACGGTCCCTGCTCCGGTCAAGGTAAAGCAACGGTCGACCGGCATGCGAAATCGTCCGGTGTTTTCCGGAAGAGGCCTATCTTCGTGATGTGCGTTCACAATCAGTTGCCGCAGCGGATCAATGCCACGGCCAGTTAATATTGAGACTGGGAAGACAGGCGCGCCGCTGAGACTCGTATGGCGTAGCCGCCGCGAAATCTGCTCCGACACAAGCCTGCATTGCTCATGGCTGACGAGATCGGACTTCGTCAGGGCAATGACACCACGGGAGATTCCCAGCAGATCCAGAATCTGAAGATGTTCTTCGGTTTGCGGTTTAACGCCCTCATTGGCGGCGACCACCAACAACGCATAGTCAATGCCTGCCACGCCAGCCAGCATGTTGCGGATAAACCGATGATGACCGGGAACGTCAACAAATCCTACCGATCCGTTTTCAACCGGGAGATAAGCAAATCCGAGATCGATCGAGATACCGCGGATTTTCTCTTCCTTTAGACGATCCGCATCGACACCGGTCAGTGCCCGCACGAGAGCTGTCTTGCCATGATCAATGTGGCCGGCAGTTCCTACAATCACGTTGCAGTCAACCCCCGCACGGAAATGGCTCGACCCTTCCTGCAAGGGATTTTCCACTGCGGTAATTCATCTTGTGCGACGTTCAGCAGCATGAAAACCTATTCACTGCGACCCTCACGGGCTACGTGCGGCAACGATAGGAGCAGCATGATCAACCTCGCATCGCGCCTAAACAACCGCTGTCAACTAATCGACACCGCACCTCTCGTTTGAAAATTACTTGTTGACCTCCAGCGGCGTCTAGCGCTCTGATATGGCCGTGACATTGAAATCAGCTCCCGAGTTTCGGGGCATGCGATGTTCGTAAACGGCCGATGGCAGTCATTCATCCGGTCAAGGCGATTTCAGCGGCGGTGTCATCTTCGTTTGGGCGCACGCGTACCGGCGAAGGCAACCATGCCGGACAGAGGAATCGATACGATTCCTCGATCATCCCCGCTTCGTTTTGAATGGCAGTCAACAAAGGACAGTCAGCCATGACCTTGACCCGACGCGACATTCTCACCACCGGACTGATAGCCGCCGCAGGATCGGCACTTATGTCCCGCACATCTCTCGCAAGCGTGCTGTTCGCGCCCAGGCCGGGCGCGTGGAACACCTATGACGTCACCACCCGCATCGAATTGCCGACCCATGGCGGCCCGGCGCAGGCATGGATTCCCGTGCCCTCCGTCACCGATGCAAATTGGGTGAAGATCGGTGACAACACCGTGACCTCAAACGGCAATCATGCCGCCTGGCAGGCGCCGCACTCCGGCGCGAAACTGATCCACGCCACATGGTCGGGCGCCCAGCCGACCGGAGTGATCGAGATCACCAGCCGCATCGCCCTGCAGGATCGCGCAACCGATCTGTCACGGCCGGGAGGCGCGCGTCAATTATCCGACGACGAGCATCACCGTTATACCGCCTCGAACGACCACATCCCACTGGAGGGCATCGTCAGGCAGACCTCGGATCGCATCGTCGCGGCGAGCGGCGCGTCCACGCCGCTGGAAAAAGCCCGCGCGATCTATGACTGGATGGTGCTGAACACCTACCGCGAGGCAAGTGTCCGAGGCTGCGGAACGGGCGATGTCGTCGCCCTGCTGCAAGGCGGAAATCTCGGCGGCAAATGCGCCGACCTCAACGCACTGTTCGTGGGACTGGTTCGCGCGCAAGGCATCCCGGCACGCGACGTCTATGGCATCCGCGTGGCGCCTTCGGCCTTCGGCTACAAAAGCCTCGGTGCCAACTCGGACAACGTCACCAAGGCGCAGCATTGCCGCTCGGAAGTCTTCCTCGCAGAGTTCGGCTGGGTGGCGATGGATCCGGCCGATGTCCGCAAGGTGATGCTCGAGGAATCGCCCGGTCATCTGCCGCTCGACAATCCGATGGTTCAGGCGGCACGGCTGACATTGCTTGGAAGCTGGGAAGGCAACTGGATGCCGTACAACACGGCGGACCTGATCTCGTTGCCTGAGGCCAAGGGCGGCAAGCCAACCTTCGTGATGTATCCCGAAGCGGAAACCGTGGCAGGCCGTCTGGACTGCCTCGATCCTCAAAGCTTTGCGTATACCATCACATCGAAAAAAGTCTGACCGTTGAACGTATCCGGCGCGTTGTCGTCATGAGTCCAGAGGAGAAACAGATGTCCCGCCTCTCTCTTCACACTGTCGACGACGCGCCGGAAGCGGCACAAGCGGGGCTCGAACTTGTTGTCAGCAAAAACGGCTTTTTGCCAAACCTGTTTCGCATTCTCGCAAACTCGCCAGCGGCGCTTGAGGCTTATCACTCGCTATCCGCTATCCTCACACGAGGAAACTTTAGCATCGCCGAGCGCGAAACCATCCAGATCACCGCGGCTGCGACGCAAAAATGCGGAATTTGTGTCGCGGGGCACACCGCGCTCGCGTATCGCAAGGCAGGACTTGCGCAGGATATTGTCGATGCCCTGCGCGACAGCAAGAGCGTGCCTGATGCCAAACTTGACGCGCTTGCGAATTTCACACGTGCACTTCTCCAAAGGCTCGGCAATGCCACAGATGACGAACTCAGGGCATTCTATGCGGCGGGTTATGATGAAGGCGACGCGGTCGAAGTAATTCTCGGCATCAGCCTCGCCACGCTCTGCAACTTAACCAGCAATCTCGGCCGCCCTTCTCTCAATCCGGAGTTGGCGCCTTACGCATGGAAAGAAGCGGTCGCAAAAGACGCCTGACCTTCGAGGAGCACACGATCACCGGCCGCACCGCCACAGGTTGGATAAAAGAAAACGCCGTCTCTTTCAAAATATGAAAGAGACGGCGTCTTAAGTTTTGGCCGGTCCATACCCGTTATCGCGTATCAGACTTCGGCACCGATCCCTGTATGAGCCCTCACAGTGATTTCCTCGAAACTTTTCCTGCTTTGGGCGTTCTGGCCGACGATCAGGGAGCCTATGACGGCTCCCAGAAAACCGAGCGGCATGGTGACGATCGTCGGCACCACAAGCGGCCACAGTGCATGCGGCCCGAGAAACGCCGGACCAATCAGAGCCAGCGTCACAGAACTGACAAGACCGACGACAACGGCTCCTATGACTCCGCCGACGTTAAAGCGTTCCCAGAACAGCGACAATGCCACGACTGGAAAATTGGCACTGGCGGCAACCGAGAAGCCGAGAATGACCAATACAGCGACATTCACGCCTTGAGCTGCAATCCCAAGAAGTGTTGCAAGTACGCCGACGCAGAGAACCGAAATTCTCGCTACACGCACCTGAAACCTCTCCTCGACATGGCCGCTCATGATGGCGTTCACATAGATATCGTGCGCCACCGCACCCGAGGTTGCCAGCGTGAGACCTGCGACTGTTGCCAGGATAGTCGCAACCGCAACGGCTGAGACAAATCCAAGCATAAGGTCTCCGCCAGTTGTGTTGGCACCACCGCCCAGATATTGCGCCAGCAGCGGGAGCGCGAGGTTACCGCCCTTGTCAGCCGCACGGATGGCGTCCGGCCCGATGAAATGGGCGGCGGCCAGACCGAAGATCGCAGTGGCGATAAAAAACGCCCCGGCGAGAAACATCACCCAGATCACCGACCGGCGCGCCGTCCGCGCGTCCGGAACAGTGTAGAAACGCGTCATGACATGCGGAAGGCCAATGATTCCGCAAATATAGCTCAGCCCGAGCGAAACCTGATCAAACGGATTCTTTAGATAGTTTCCGGCTTGCAAGAATTTTGCACCTCGTTCCTTTTCAGCCAGATTAAAGTATTCAACCGGATTAAATCCCACCGCCCTCAGGCAGAGAAACAAAACGACGGCTCCCGCTGCCATCAGCAAAATCGCTTTGACGATTTGGACCCACGTGGTCGCGAGCATGCCGCCGAAGACCACATAGACGATCATCGCCACGCCAACGAAGGCAACCGCAATGTTGTAAGGTAACCCCAGCAACAACTTGATTAAAACGCCTGCACCCGCCATCTGCGGTACGAGATAAGCCAGATTTACCACAATGACGCCAATGGCCGTCATCACCAGCGCAGTGCGGCTTTGCATACGGCATTTCACAATGTCGCCGAGCGTGAATTTTCCGGCATTTCTCAAGGGCTCTGCGAAAAGCAAAATTGCGGTACAGAACGCCACCAGCGGTCCAACAGCATAGAGCGCGCCATCCATCCCATAGAGCGCAGTTAAACCTGTGAAGCCGAGGAAAGCCGCAGCACTGCACCAGTCACCGGCCAACGCCAAGCCATTCTGTGATGCCGTCAGTGACCGGCCGGCGGCGTAAAACTCGCCGGTCGTCTTTGTGCGCTTCGCTGCCCAATATGTAATGCACAACGTCAGCAGAATGACAGCGCCAAACATCCAGATCGTGATTGCGCTCATCGCAATAGCTCCCCGGTCCGGATTGATTTGATAGCCACGTCTCTGAGCGGATCAAACTCCTTTTCAGCCACGCGGACATACCAGAGCGCAACCCCCCAGGCGACGACATAAGTCAGGAGGATAAAGGCATAACCGACCGAAAATGCGCCGACGATTTTGGTGTCCATCAGCTGGGGAGCAAACCCCGCGAAAACTGAAAGCGCTATGTAAGTCAAGAAATAGAGAAAAACAGCCGGGCGTACCCGATTTGCCTTGAGACGGAGAAGACGCTGGAAATTCTGATCGCGATAGGCGGCTGACCAATTCGAATCCTGACGATAGCCCGTTATATTGATCGGTATCGCCGCGGTTACTCTGGCATCCATTTTTCTTCCTCCCGCTGGTTCCGGTATCTGGCATCTTCTGATGCACTTATGAACGCAGCAATTGTGATTGTTGAACTTTCGCTAAGTACCTCTCTACTTCCATTCCATTCCGGCCGCGTCCGCTCAGGACGCGATCGCAATTTCTTCGTCGACGTTTTTCATCGGCAGCGCCGCCAGATATTTCTCGGCATCGAGAGCCGCCATGCATCCGGAGCCGGCGCTTGTAATGGCCTGTCGATAGACGTGATCCTGAACATCTCCTGCGGCAAAAACGCCCGGCATGCTCGTCGCAGTCGCGCCGCCGTTTGTACCCGCAAGAGTCCGGATATAGCCGCTCGGGGTCAACTCAAGTTGGCCATTGAAGATGTCTGTGTTGGGCTTATGTCCGATCGCAATGAAGACACCACGCACGTCGATGGTCGATATTGCGCCGGTTCGAACATTCCGAAGTCTCGCCGAATTAACCGCTTCGCCATCTCCGAGAACCTCATCCAGAACCGTATCTCTTAGAATGCTAATCTGCCCGGCCTTTTCTTTCTCAAGCAGGCGATCCACCAAAATGGCCTCGGCCCGGAACTTGTCCCGGCGGTGAATAACGGTGACGTGTTTCGCAATGTGAGCCAGGTAGAGCGCTTCCTCCACGGCAGTATTTCCGCCGCCAACGACGCAGACAGTCTCGTCCTTGTAAAAGAACCCGTCACAAGTGGCGCAGCCGGATACGCCGTGTCCGAGATATAGCTGCTCTGACGGCAACCCCAGATACATCGCCGATGCTCCTGTCGCGATAATCAAAGAGTCGCTCGTGTATGTTGCTCTCGCACTGCGCAGGACAAATGGCCGCACCTTGAGATCGACGGCTATAATCTGATCCGTCACCATCACGGTTCCGAAACGTTCCGCGTGTTCGGCAAGACGTTTCATGAGTTGCGGCCCTTGCACGCCGAAGGGGTCACCGGGCCAATTGTCGACATCGGTCGTCGTCATTAACTGACCACCGCGCGCAAAGCCGGTAATCATGCGGGGCTTGAGGTTGGCACGGGCTGCGTAGAGAGCCGCCGTGTAGCCGGCTGGGCCGGATCCGATGATCGTCAATCTGGAGTGCACCCACCCCTCCTTTCGATGCGATTGTTGGAGTGTGACGAAAGATCAGCCACGCGGCAGTCAAATGTTTGACACGCCTGACATCGTTCTAAAGCGGCTGCCCTCCATCTGATTAACGCGACGCAGCATGAAAGCGGCAATTCACGCCGCGATGCAATGATGCCAGCCGCCATAACGAAAAAGGCGCCCTTCCAAGAAGGGCGCCCGGTGAATCCACTCCGAGGGATCAATCAGCATCAGGCTGCAGCCGCCATACTTTCGAGAACGCCTGGCAGCTCCTTCAACGACGACACGACATAGTCGGGTCCATATCCGATCTCTTCGACCTGCATCCGCGTCGCCTTGAACATCGTTGCCGGCGAAATGATGGATGCGTTACGGATCTCGGCGTTCAGATCCTTTGGCGTTACACGCTCGATTCGTGCGACACGGAACCCGAAGCGCCTCGCGCCGCTGACGTCGAAGCCGTTCGATGAAACGAACAGGACCTCATCACGTGCGAAACCCATCTGTTTCTGGACCGGTTCGTAGGCTCGCAGATCAGGCTTGAATGCTTTCATCGGGTCAACGCTGATCCAGGCTTCCAGATATTTGTCCAAGCCGCTGTTGCGCGTCAGGGCATCGAGCATCGCAGGACTGCCATTCGA
This sequence comes from Xanthobacteraceae bacterium, assembly GCA_019750915.1. GTDB lineage: Bacteria > Pseudomonadota > Alphaproteobacteria > Rhizobiales > Xanthobacteraceae > Afipia. The sequence goes on along the minus strand of JAIENY010000021.1, from coordinate 3,209 downwards.
CAAGATCGCCAGGCGATAGCCGTCAAGCGCCGAAAGCGCGTCTTCCGCATCCGGATAAGGCCTAAGATTGTTGTACGCTTCGGCGATCTCATCAAAGTGCTTTTGGTCTGCTGACAGACCAATGGTCTTGAGCGTGTAGAATAATGCATCGCGGGTGCAGGCCCAGAAGTCTTGATAATCGCCCATCATCGTCCGCAGCCAAGTATATTCAAGCTGCTTCATGCGCCATACTTGCGTGATGTAATCGCCGAAACCGGGGAACGCCTTGTCCGTAACAGCCGAAACCGTCTGAACATCGTAAAGCGTTCCATATGCGTCGAATACGATAGCCTTCACTGGCATGATGTTTCCTCCAGGCCGGCGCTGTTATTTCAGCCGCTCGGCCGCGCGTATTACAAACCGATCAATTCCTTGATGCGCTCAATCTCAAATCCAACGATCACTTCTCCATCAATGACGGTCGTTGGAATCGTCTTTGATCCCAATGACACCAGCTCTTTGCGAGCATCAGGATCGTCGTGAACATTTTTCGGCACGAAATTTACGTTGTTGTATTTCAGATACTCCATTTCCTCGTGGCAGGCGTTGCAGTTGTTGCCGTGATAGAGGGTAATATCCATGGCCGTTCTCCTTGCTTCATACTTTGTTTTGCGAGTGCATGGTGTAGCCACTTTCACCATAACCCCGCGGAACCATTGCACGCGCGATCATCCAGTTTGGATCCTTTGTCCGGTCGGTGGTTTCGATCACGCGCGCTCTCGCTGCTACGATTAGACTTCCCATGCGTGTTTCGTACCAAAGCCAGTCGTTGTATTCTGTCGATTTCTCGGATCCCTCGCCCTTCTTCTCCGACAACCGCGATTCCAGATAGTAAGCCTTCAGATCGTCGGCGCAGAGACGAATGAATGCATTCTGCGCGACGGCCGGATGATCAACCTGAAGCGACAGGGATTTGGGGATAGAAAGCTCCTGCCCATTGATGAAATCGTTCAACCTCGTTGCCGCAATTTCGATCGCATCAACAGCGACGCCGGAATAACCGATCTGAGTGCGCCCGTTGTAATCACGCATGTAGCTGTCGTGATGCAGCTTCCGGGCAGCAATCTCCGCACATACTCCGGCAAAATCCCCGTCGTATTTGGCGATCTCGCGAGGTACCTGCGGTTCTTCACTCGCGAGAGCGTCGTCGAAATTGCATCCTTTAGTCCCGCACTTTTGACCTATCTTCTGGTTACGAGCATCCAGATGATCCTCTTCCGATGTCAGGATCAGATCCTCAAGAATCGGAGCCTGGTCTCGTTTCAGCAGATCAAGCATGGCGAAGATCACCTTGCGCTGAATAGCTTTGTTGTTGGGCGCACCGAGCGGCCGTCCAAATGGGAACGGCACCCACAACGCACGTGGCGGCTTCACCTTTTCCGCAAAGCCGCGGAACAGGCTGATCGACACGGTACTAATGCCCTGTGCTTCAATCTGACGCTGGATCACACTCACGGTGTGAGGACAGAGTGGTCAGGTAGGCACCATGAGAGCGATGTCGACGCCAGCCTCCTTCAGCTGCCGGCCAACATCCGGCGCAGAATTCTCGATAAGCGGCTCAACGTTGAAAATCGCGCCCATGAAGGCAAAATATTTATCCGCCAACGATCCGAGCACGCCTTCTGCGACCAATTCTCGCAAGCGATCGATCGGGAAAATCACATTGACGTCCATCGCAAAGCCGGTGCGGTCCCAGTTCGTGCTGGTGTGCGAAAAGGTTAGCTCGCGTGGCGGTGTATCTGATGGAATCACGCGATAGCTGGTGTCACCTTCCGGATTTGACAGGTCGAAAGGCTTGTCCGACTTCCGGATCAGCCCTGAAGAGGTGACGATAGCTACTTTGCATTCGTTCAAAGGCTTGGTCAGCGGAGTCCACGGCGGCGGTCCGTCCTCCCGGCACTTGAAGTTTGCGAAAAACTGCTGAGAATCCGGGTCAAGGTCTTCAAAACGAGGCATTTTCCGGCTCCATCACGAGGGCGCAAGGGCGCCAAATCGATGTCATGCGAATTCATATAAGTGACGAGCTGCGGCATTGCTGTCTCTCAGTTGACAGCCCGAAACGGACGGCCACATACAATAAGCGGGTACCGACTACCCGGGTATGCCAGGTATTCGCCGTGTTCTCGTTCGTCTGACGGACAAATGCGATGCCAACCTCTTTGCAGTGCCGGGTCACTGATCCGAAGAAGGCAGTCCAATGACAAGCCGGTCCACCCTATCGTCCAGTCCCACAAAACCCGGAACCAGCGGTCATTGCGGCTCGAGCAAATCGGCTGCGGTTCACGATATCCTCGACCGGCTGAACTGGCGGGAAGATATTCTCGGCAATATCGGCCCTCGGGAACACGACGAGCTTATGAAGCGCGGCGTAGTCAAAAAATATCGCAATGGAGAGTTGATCTTTTCACAAGGCGCGGCTCATCAGTATACTTACTTCATTTTGCGCGGCGTGATCCGCACTTCGTACATTTCTCATAACAGCAAGGAATATACGGTCGCCTACTGGTCAAAAGGCGACGTTGTCGGCGGCCCCTACTTCATCAACGATGCAACCACATATCTCTGGTCGGGCTACGCCAACGAACCGACGGAAGTTCTCGCGATTTCAGGCAGCCGCCTGCGGGAGTTGTCTCTCGAAATGCCTGCGCTCGCAGTGGCCATGATCGACGCGATGAGCTTCAAGCTGCACTGGTTTTCATTGTTATTGCAGGTGATGGGTACCCAGTCGGTCGAAGGGCGGCTCGGCATTTTGTTGCTTGGGCTATCAACTGCCTACGGCGCCGAAACAGAGGACGGCCTTCTGATCCGCTATGCCTTCACACAATCCGATCTCGCGAAAATGATTGGCGTGAGTCGGCAATGGGTCAATAACGCACTCGGACACTTCCAGCGTAAGGGCGCGATTTCGATCGTGAAGGGACGATTCCTGATCCGCAATAAAACGATCCTCAAGGAATCCCTTGGCCCCGTCGACTAGCTGCTGTGTCGATTAGTTGATAGCGACTTCGGCCGTCCCGATGTCCGATCCATTGGCCACGCAGGTCTCAGCTCGGCACAATGTCAGCACCTGCAATTTTCATTGGAGAGCAGGATCATGTCGAAATACAACATTCTCATCCTTGGCGCATCGTATGGCTCTCTGCTGGCGTCGAAGATTTTGTTCGGCGGAC
>JAIENY010000080.1 GCA_019750915.1 Xanthobacteraceae bacterium | reverse complement strand
GTTGAAAGTCACCACCACACCCGGCCTTGGAATCAACTGGCTGATTCCACGCCTGACCGAGTTCACCGATCTCTATCCGGAAATCCGGCTCTCGCTTACCGTGACGGACGAGGAACTCGATCTGTCGATGCGCGAGGCGGACGTCGCGATCCGTACCCGCAAGCCAACGCAGCCGGATCTGATCCAGCGCAAGCTGTTCTCCATCGGCTTCCACGCCTACTGCTCTCCGGACTACGTTAAAAAGTTTGGCACGCCACGGGCGCTGCAGGATCTCGATAATCATCGGCTCATTGTGCTGCATGAAGTCGTCGCACAGTCGCATCTGCAGAACCGCAACTGGCTGATCGAGGCCGGTCGCAACGGGTCCGGCTCGCGCGAGCCGTTCTTCCGTGTCAACAACGTGATCGGACTCGTACGCGCGTGCCAGCACGGCATCGGCATCGCCGCGCTTCCTGATTATCTGATCGACGAAAGCAATCGGCTGCTGCAATTGTTCGGCGAGGAAGACTCGATCGAACTTGATACTTATTTTGTTTATCCCGAAGAGCTGAAGAACGTCGCGCGTGTTCAGGTGTTCCGCGATTTCATCGTGAACAAGGCACAGCGCTGGCCATCATAAGTCCGTGATGCACCCTCGCCCCGCGCATGGGTGTCATTCCGAACGGATGCTTGCTGGCCGGAGCGCCGCGAGACAATACTCCATCCGTTCTTGCGGGTTCGGCCGCGCCCTGTCCCCCTCCTCCGGCGGACGAGTTTGTGAGAACGCGTCTTCTTTGAAGGCGACTAATGCTGGTCTTTTAAGGCCACAGACTTAACAAGCCGGGCGTAAGCCCGGCTTTTTTCTTGTCATATCGATTTGAACCAATTTTACGTCGCGCAAATCAATCGAGCCGCAATCGCGACAACAGCAGAGCGTTGCCGATGACGCTGACCGATGACAGCGCCATCGCGGCCGCGCCCACAACGGGCGACAGCAACAAACCGAACACCGGATAGAGCACACCGGCGGCGATCGGAATTCCCGCCGCGTTATAGATAAACGCGAACGCCAGGTTCCGGCGAATGTTGCGCATGGTCGCGATTGACAGCTGCCGCGCCTGCACGAGGCCCATCAAGTCGCCGCGCAGCAACGTGATACCGGCACTTTCAATCGCGGTATCCGTTCCGCTACCCATCGCGATACCCACATCAGCCGCGGCCAACGCGGGCGCGTCATTCACGCCGTCGCCCGCCATCGCCACCCGGCGTCCCTGCTTCTGCAGCCGCAGCACCACGTCGCTTTTGTGTTCGGGCAGAACGTCCGCCTCGACCTCGGAAATGCCGAGTTGAGACGCCACTGCTCGGGCGGTGACTGCGTTGTCGCCGGTCAGCATCACGACGCGGATCCCGTCCGCGCGAAGACGGTCGAGCGCCGGCCTGGCGCTGGGCTTGACCGGATCGGCGATCGCAATCAGTCCGCATGCGCGGCCGTCGACGGCAACATAAACCACCGTGGCGCCGCGCCCGCGCTGTTCTTCCGCCGCCTTATCGAGAGCCTGCGTCGCGATGCCGAGATCCGTCATCAACCTGACGTTGCCGAGCGCGATGCTTTTGCCGCCGACGGCCGCCTTGGCGCCTTTGCCTGACGGCGAATCGAAATCGCTCACCGCATCGCGCTTCAGTCCGCGACGTTCGGCTTCCTTGACGATCGCCGCGGCCAACGGATGTTCGCTTGCCTGCTCGACACTGGCCGAAAGAGAGAGCAGTTCGTTCTCATCAATTCCATCCGAAACAATTGAGACGACCTTCGGCTTGCCTTCGGTCAGCGTTCCGGTCTTGTCGATCACGAATGTGTCGACGTTCTCCATCCGCTCCAGCGCTTCCGCGTCGCGCACCAGAATGCCGGACTTCGCGCCGCGTCCGACACCGACCATGATCGACATGGGCGTCGCAAGACCCAGCGCGCAGGGACAGGCAATGATCAGCACCGTCACGGCAGCCACCAGCGCAAATCCGTAACGAGGTTCGGGGCCGAACACCGCCCACGCCACGAAAGCGAGCGCGGCCGCCGCGATCACCAGCGGTACGAACCAGCCGGCAACGCGATCGGCCAATCTTTGAATGGGTGCACGCGAACGCTGCGATTTGGCCACCAGATCGACAATGCGCGCCAGCATGGTGTCGCGGCCGATCTTGTCGGCGCGGATCACCAGCCCGCCGCTCTGGTTGAGCGTGCCGCCGACGACGTGCGCGCCTGTTTCTTTCGTGACCGGCATCGATTCGCCGGTCACCATCGACTCGTCCACCGCAGAGCGGCCTTCGGTCACGGTGCCGTCGATCGGAACGGCCTCGCCGGGGCGTACGCGCAACAAATCCCCGACGCGGATCGCATCGACATCGATATCCTCGTCGCCATGATCGGTGACGCGGCGCGCGGTCTTTGGCGCGAGACGAAGCAGCGAGCGTATCGCCCCGGACGTGCGATCACGCGCCTTCATTTCCAGGACCTGACCGAGCAACACCAGAACGGTGATGACCATCGCGGATTCGAAATAGACCGCGACGGCGCCGTGATGATCGCGGAACGCATCCGGGAAAAGCTGCGGCGCGAGCGTGGCGATCAGGCTGTAGAGATAGGCGATGCCAACGCCCATCGCGATCAGCGTGAACATATTGAGATTGCCGCTGACGACCGAACGCCAGCCGCGCACAAAAAAGGGCGCCCCGCCCCACAATACCACCGGCGTTGCCAGAAACAGCGACAGCCAGTTCGACGCGAACGGCGACAACCAATGAGCGCCGAACAGATGCGAGGCCATCTCGATGACAAACACTGGAACCGTCAGCGCGACCCCGATCCACAGCCGGCGCGTCATATCGACAAGCTCAGGGTCCGGCTTGTCGTCGAGCGTCGCAACCTCGGGCTCCAGCGCCATGCCGCAGATCGGGCAGCTTCCCGGCCCCACCTGGCGAATTTCGGGATGCATCGGGCAGGTGTAGATCGTGCCCGAGGGAGCCTCCGGCTCCTCGCGCTTCGCCGCAAGGAAGGAATTCGGATCTGAGGAAAATCGCGTGCGGCAGCGATCGCTGCAAAAGAAGTAATCCTGACCCTTGTAGTTGAAAGTTCCGCCGCGCGGCGCGGCCGGATTGACCTTCATCCCACAGACCGGATCGATAGCCGTCTTTTCCGAGATGTCCGCCGAACCGTGACCGTGCATATGCGGCTCATGACCTTCATCGCGGTGCTGGTGCCCGTCACCGCCGCAGCAGGCCTTTGTCTTCTTCGCCTGATCATCCATCGCGATACCTTCGACCTGGACCTTGAACATATACCCCTAGGGGGTATATTAGGTTCATGCGAAATGAGATCAAGGCTTCCTGCCAGAAACGTTTGAAACGGATCGAAGGCCAGGTGCGCGGCATCAACGAGATGATCGCGGCGGACCGCTATTGCATCGACGTGGTGACGCAGATCACCGCAGCGCGGGCTGCACTTCGTCGCGTCGAGGAAGAAATCCTGCGCGACCACGTCGCCCATTGCGTCGAGCACGCGATCTCGTCGGGCGACAAAGTGGACCAGCGGCGCAAGATCGCTGAGCTGATGGATGTGATCAGCCGCGCCGAGAGATAGCGTTACGGTGAATCATCCCTGAATGTGTTTGGTTGATCGGGCATTGCCAGAGCCCGGATCATTGGAAACGGTTTTCAACTAACAGCCTTAAACCGGGACTTTCCGCCAGCATAGCGCGAGTTCCCGCAGCGTTAGTGTCCTGTCAATCCTAAACCCGACAAAGCGTCACATTTACTGACCATTACGTAGTTTTCTCTACACCTCCTGCGTTGCACAAAGCGCATCCGCGCAGGGGTTTCCATGTTCAAAGTTTATAATTGCCTCGCGCACGAGCACGACCTCCGTCTTGTTCTCGTCGCCGCCACCATTTGTATCCTGGCATCGTTCGCTGCGCTCACGCTTCTGCAACACGCCCGCAAGGCCAGCGGCAACATGAAGCTGATCTGGATTTGCGTGTCGTCGATTTCGACGGGATCCGGCATTTGGGCCACTCATTTCATCGGGATGCTCGCGTTCTCGCCCGGCACGCATGCCGGCTATGACATCAACCTTACGATCGTTTCCCTGATCGCAGCGATTTCGTTGACCGGCTGCGGATTGATGGTCGCGACGTTGAACTTCCGGTTCTCGGCGTGGATCGGCGGCGCCATCGTCGGCGGCGCCATCGCCGCGATGCATTATCTCGGCATGGCCGCGTTCAAGATCGACGGGATCATTTTTTGGGATGACACAACCATTCTTGTCTCGATTTTGCTCGGCATCTGTATCGGCGCTGTCGCGCTGCCGGTGGGCCTCAACAACACATCCTTTCGCGGAAAGATTCTCGGCGCAGGACTTCTCACGCTCGCGATCTGCAGTCTGCACTTCACGGGGATGGGCGCCGTCACCCTGATCGAACCTCCCTCGATAGGCGGATCCGCGGGATACATTCCGCGTGAATTCATGGCGCTCGGCGTTGCAGTTTCGAGCTTCGCTGTCATCCTGCTTGCGCTCGGCGCAGTCGCCCTCGATATCCGCGATCAGCGGCGCAGTGCGCTGGAAGCTGACCGCATGCGCGGACTTGCCGACGCCGCCGTGGAGGGGTTGCTGGTTTGCGACGGCGAGACCGCCGTCACGGTCAATCACAGCTTTGCCAAGCTTGTCGGTTCTTCTTCCGAGAGGCTCTCGAACAACCACATCCGGGAGTTCATTCCCGATGCAATGGCGCGCTCGGACTTGTTCGAAAACCCGAACCAGCCAATCGAAGCCAGTTTGCGCCATGTCGACGGTTCGCTGATTCCAGTCGAAATGATCCTGCGCGGTATCGATTTCGGTGGAAAGCCGCATCACGTCATCGCGGTTCGCAATCTTCAGGCCCGTAAAAAGGCCGAACAGCATATCCACTATCTGGCGCATCATGACGCTCTCACCGGGTTGCCCAATCGCGTGACCTTCAACGAACGGCTCGATCGCGAGATCGCCGCCAGCGCCGACGGCAAAAAGCTGGCGGTCCTCTATCTGGATCTCGATCGTTTCAAGGAGGTCAACGACCTGTTCGGCCATGCCGCGGGCGATGACGTGCTGAAAATGGTTGCGGCGCGAATTCCCACCGTTCTCGGCACGGACGGCATGCTCGCGCGCCTCGGCGGCGACGAGTTCGCGATGGTGGTCCCAAATCTGGACGGGCCTTCTGCCGCCGGACGAATTGCAGAAAACATCATCGCCGCGTTGCGCGGGCCTGTGGAGGGGGACGAAAGTGTTTCCTGCAGTATCGGCATCGCAATCTGTCCGGACGATGCGAACAGCAGCGAGATGCTTCTGAGCCATGCCGACACGGCGCTGTATCGCGCCAAGAACGACGGGCGGTCCACGTATCGCTTCTTCGAGGCGAAGATGGGCAGCGAAGTGCGCGACCGTCGCCTGCTGGAGCACGATCTGCGCCTGGCGATTCCGCGCGGCGAACTGAGGCTCGTCTATCAACCGCAGCAAGACATCAAAACGCGGGTGGCGACCGGATTCGAAGCCCTGCTGCGCTGGGACCATGGAACGCGCGGCGCGATCTCCCCCGCCGTCTTTATTCCCATCGCCGAAGAATCCAATGTGATCGTCACCATCGGCGAATGGGTGCTGCGTGAGGCATGCCGTGAGGCGGCAAGCTGGAAGCAGCAGCTCACGATCGCGGTCAACGTCTCTGCGGTCCAGCTTTACACCGATAATTTCGTCCCGCTCGTTCACAGTATTCTGCTCGAAACCGGCCTTTCGCCACACCGACTCGAACTTGAGATCACCGAGACGGCTTTGGTGCGCGACTTCAATCGTGCGCTGACGGCGCTGCGCCAGCTCAAGGCCCTGGGCGTGAGTATCGCGATGGATGATTTTGGAACCGGCTATTCCTCGCTATCGAACCTGCGCGCCTTCCCGTTCGACAAGATCAAGATCGACGGCTCCTTCATCAAGTCGGTGCACGCTAACGCACAGGCGGCAACCATTGTGCGCGCCGTGCTTGGGCTCGGGCGTGGTCTTGGGCTGCCGGTTCTGGCGGAAGGCGTGGAGACCGCCGCCGAACTGAAGTTCCTTCAGGCAGAGGCGTGCAACGAGGTTCAGGGTTACTTCGTCGGCCGCCCGGCCTCGATCGAGGTGTTCTCGGAACTGACCACAGGTGTGGAAGTGACTCCACTGGCAAAGTCGGCCTGATCGCGGGTTCGGTCAGGCGGGGACACATCATCCGGGAGACATCATTCGCGGTGATGGTACAGTTGGGTGGGATCGAACCACCGACCTCCGGATCCACAATCCGGCGCTCTAACCAGCTGAGCTACAACTGCATGTTCGGTTGCGCCGCGAGGGCTGCGAACGCGCGGAAACTATGAGCATCGCCCCGCTTTGGCAAGAGCATGTCGCCCCCCTGTTGATCATTGCCAAAGCACGGAATTTCATCCCAAAAACGCGAAAGTCCGGGCACTTTTGCCCGGACTTTCGCCGTATTTCGGAGAATTTGTCAGGCGACGTTGTGGAATACCTTGGATGCGCCGGCCTTGAGCGGCTGCACCGCGTCGCTCGCCAGCTTCTGGCCGATCTCGGCCAATTCCTTGGACTGCGCCGACAATGTTTCCAATTGCCTGTGGGCGTGGCTGTTGAACATCTCGAACGCCTCGGGCAGCGTCTTGGCGCCCATCAGCGCATAGGCGAAATCAAACGTCGAAGCCGTGTTGGCCTTGGCGATATCGACCAGCTTGGCGGTAAAATCGCTCGCGCCTTTGCTCGCCGACGTATAGGCCGCCTCCATCGCCTCGTTGTTGCTTTCGGCAACAGCCTTGAACTTGTTGTAGCCCTCGCGCGCCTGATTGACGCTGGTTTCAGCAAATGCACGCACCTGCTCCGGAACCTGGAACGGGATCACGGTCGAAAACGGATCATTGCTCATGGCTTTCCTCAATCTGGAAATGAAAACCGCCCCCGGCTGGCGGCGGTGCTTCATCCAGAGTTATATAAGATATTATTGTGCACCGCAATATATTTACTGCGGAATAATTCTGCACATATTTACAATGATTTAGCGTGGCTTTGTGCTGTCCAGCGCAGCGCGCGTCACGGCTTGACCGATTTCAGAGGCCTGCTCGGCCAGCGTCTTCATCTGCGCCTGCACATACTCGCTGTGAAGCCGCATGACCTCGCCAAGATCAGAGGCGTGGACGAGTTGCTGGGCGTAGGTCAGCGACGCCTGGACGTTTTTCTCGGCGTAAGAAATCGCCTTGGCCGTGATGTCCTTGGCATTGGCGCGCGCCGCCTCGCCGGAGCCAGCCCAGGTCTGTGCCGTTTGCTGCGCCGATCCGAGGAAGCTCTCAAAGGCCTTGCGGGCTTGGTCGAAGCTGGCTTCCGCAGCGGAGCGCACATCCTTGGGGATCTCGAAATGACCGTTGTCCGACATTTGTCGCTCCTCTTGTTCGTTTCCTGATGCCGTGTTTCCGGCTTGATTCTTTAACCCGAACGGTGTCTCGACCGTTCCCGCATGATGCGCGTGCGTCATGACGGGCTTTGCTGCCCCATCGTGAACCTTCCAAGATTTTTTGCAAATGGTCTTCCGTCGCGGAAGCAGCGCAACATTTTCGAGTTTACCGCGATTAACGCTATCACCGGATTGAAATCCGGGCCAAAGCGGCTGACGTGGACTTCATCGCGTCCGTTGCCGATAATACGGATATCAACCTAGAGGCGTGCCCAGCGCAGCCACACTCCGCAGGAGCGTTACGTCCGGCGATGCGTAGGGCCAATTTCTCATTGCAGTCGATCTCCGATCCGCGGCTGGCGGTTCATGCCGTCAGCGCGGCACCGGCTTGGGTATGGACTCCGGATGGCGCCCACATCCTGTGGGCCAACGCCGCCGGTTCAGCGCTGTTCAATGCGCAGGACGATCACGAACTTGCGGCGCGCACCTTCAGCCTTGCCGACCCGTACCGCCGCCAGATCGCACAACTGTCAGGACGCCTGCCGATATCCGGTGCTTTGCGGCTCGAGCGGTTGCGCGGATTTGGTGCACCGCTCGGTACGCTGATGACCTGCGGCTGCAGCCGCATTGCGCTTGCCGGACACGGAAACGGCTGCCTCATTGCCGCGTCGCATCCGGCACGACGGACGGCGACCTTTGAAGAGCGCGTGCTCGCCTTCATCGGCGCTCTGGGCAAACCGGCCGCCGCCTTCACGCCGGATGGCGCGTTCATCGGCGGCAATGTCGCCTCGGACGAGATCAACGATTTCGTCAGCGCCGCGCCAAACCTGCTGAACGAAGTGTCCGAAGCCGAACTGAGCAAACGTGGATCCGCCGACATCACGACTGCCCTCGGGCGGGTCACCATCTATCACGTCGGCGCCGATGCAGAGGGCGCATTGATCGCGCTGCTGCCGGAAACCTCACTGCGGCAGGGCAAACTGCAATCTTCTCCCGCGCACCAAAGCCAGCCAATCGCGCGCGAGAACGTCGAGAGCGTCACGCCGCAAACTCACGCTCCATCGGCGGCTCCGGCGGAGACTGAACAGGGCAATCTCCCTGTTCTCGAAAATGCCGCTAAAGCTGAGGCGTTTCCCGAACTTCGCCACGATGTGGAGAAGATTGAATTCTACACGGAACAGGTGCCCGACGAGGGGCAGTCCTCAAGCCTGGCGCCGCTTCCGCCATCAGCACCCCCATCAATGTCCGACAAAAACGACCTTGACCGACAGCCCGAACCGGCCGCACCCGCGGCGGCGTTCCTCGCACTTCCCGAAGACCCGGTCGTGCAGCCGCGACGCTATCCGTTGCGTTTCCTCTGGCAGATGGATGCAGAGGGACGCTTCTCGTTCGGCTCGGACGAATTCGCGCGCGTGATCGGGCAGCACACTGCCGCCGCGTTCGGCCGTTTGTGGAGCGATGTCGCCGAGGCGCTCAATCTCGATCCGATGCATCAGATCCAGGAGGCCGTGAACACGCGCAACACCTTCGGCGGAATCGTACTGCAATGGCCTGTTGACGGATTCGGGGCAAGGCTTCCGGTCGAACTCTCCGGCCTGCCGTTGTTCGACCGTCACAGGACGTTCGCCGGCTATCGCGGCTTCGGCATCTGCCGCGATCTCGAAGGCCTCACGCGCATCGAGGCCCAGCGCCGTCAGGACACGCTATTCGGCTCCGCACCACTCCCCTCGCCATCCGCGGCGTCCGCGCAAGTCAAGTCAAAAGACCCGGTGCCAACACCGCCTGCTCCTGTTACACCAGCCCCGGAAATCGTGGCCGAGCCAGAAGCTCCTGCGCCTGACAGTTCACACCCAGTTGCGACGGAAGACAATTTGGAGCCTCCGCAAAACGTCGTTCCATTTCGTCCGGCAGGCGGCGAAGGCAAGCCGCCGTCGCTGACGCCGGTTGAGAACAACGCTTTCCAGGAAATCGCGCGGCAATTGTCAGAACGGCTAGAGACCGAAGCCAGCCGTTTGCTGTCCGATCGCGAGCATGTCGAAAATCAGCCTGCAAGCGGGACGCCTGAGACGGCGTTCCCGCCCCCCGTGCCGACGCCGGATGCGCCTGTTCGCACCGAGTCTTTTCACGCTGAGCTTCTTCACGCTGAGCCCGCACATGCCGACGCCGTGCATTTGCAGCCGGCTCCGCTGACGCCGAGACAGTCTGCGGCACCCGATCCGCAACTGTATGATCACCTGCCAACCGGCGTTCTTGTCTATCAGCTCGACCGGCTGATCTACGCCAATCCCGCCTTCCTCAAGGCCACCGGCTACACCGCTCTCTCCGGTCTGATCGACGACGGCGGCCTCGATGCGCTTTATGTCGAAGCCGGACCGTCCGAGACGGAGGATGGACGACCGATCACGATCTCAACCTCGCGCATGGGACATGCACCCGGCCTCGAAGGCCAGTTGCATACCATCGCATGGGGCAGCGACAACGCCCTTGCGCTGATGTTGTCCCCGGCTCCGACCGCCAGCGTGCTGCCGCTGGCTGAGGCGATCAGGCCTGCGCCCGCGCCTGTTCCGGAACAGGCGCAATTCGATGACATCGAGGTCGAAGAACTCGCAACGATTCTCGAAATTACCGCCGAGGGTGTCGTGATGTTTGACGGTCTTGGCCGCATTTCCGGCTGCAACCGCAGCGCGGAAGCGTTGTTCGGATTATCCGCGCCCGACATCGCCGGCAAAAACCTGATCGATCTGTTCGCGCCGGAAAGCCAGAGCGCGCTGCTCGATTACCTCGACGGGGTCAAAGCCGGCAATGCGCAGAGCGTGCTGGATCATGGCCGCGATGTTCTGGGCCGCACACCCAACGGCGGCACTCTCCCGCTGTCGGTGACGATGGGACGCACTCGCCCGGTCGCGCCGCGCTATTTCGCGGTGTTCCGTGACCGGACACCGGCACCTGCGGTTGCGCCGCCGGTCGATCCCGATGCAGGACGCCGCTCCTCCGAACGCACGGCCAGTGCCAAGGCCGATATGCTGGCGCGGTTGAGCCATGAAATCCGGATGCCGGTCAACGCCATCATCGGCTTCGCCGAGGTGATGATCGAGGAGCGGTTCGGTCCGCTCGGCAACGAGCGTTACGTCGATTACATGAAGGACATTCGCGCATCCGGTGAGCGGGTGGTCTCCATCATCGACGATATGCTGGATCTCTCGCGCATCGAGTCAGGCAAGATCGATCTGGCGTTCACGAACCAGGACCTCAACGCCCTGGTCGAGCAATGCGTGGCGGTGATGCAGCCGCAAGCCAATCGCGAGCGGATCATCATCCGCTCGTCCCTGACGCACGCCCTTCCGCACGTGCGGGCAGATGCCCGCGCGCTGCGGCAGATCGCGCTCAATCTGATCGGCGGCTCGATCCATTTCGCCAATGCCGGAGGACAGGTCATCGTTTCCACGGCCGTCACCGATCTCGGCGGTGTTGCGATGCGCGTGCGCGACACCGGA
>JAIENY010000083.1 GCA_019750915.1 Xanthobacteraceae bacterium | reverse complement strand
ATCTTGCGCTTCACCGCAACGAAGACCTTGACCATCTTCATCACGCCCGGAGGCAATTCGTCGCCGCGCTGCAGCTTTTCGACCTTATCGAGGAAGCGCTGTTCAAGGCCCTTCTTCGACTCGTCGTACTGCTTCCGCATCGCTTCGATTTCAGCCATCAGCTTGTCGTTCGGCGAGGCAAACGCCCACCACTGCGACTTCGGATACTCATCGAGCACCGCGCGGGTGATCTTGGTGTCCTTCTTGAAGCCCTTCGGACCCGCAATGCCCTGACGGCCCTCCAGCAGTTCGGCCAGACGATTGTAGACGTTACGGTCGAGGATCGCCTGTTCGTCGTCGCGGTCCTTGGCGAGACGCTCGATCTCTTCCCGTTCGATCGCCAGAGCACGCTCGTCCTTGTCGACGCCGTGACGGTTGAAGACGCGGACTTCGACAATGGTGCCTTGCACGCCCGGAGGCACGCGCAGCGAGGTATCGCGAACGTCGGAGGCCTTCTCGCCGAAGATGGCGCGCAGAAGCTTTTCTTCCGGCGTCATCGGGCTCTCGCCCTTCGGCGTGATCTTGCCGACGAGAATGTCGCCAGCGCGGACTTCCGCACCAATGTAGACGATGCCCGCTTCGTCGAGGCTCTTCAGCGCTTCTTCCGAGACGTTCGGAATATCGCGGGTGATTTCCTCGGGGCCGAGCTTGGTGTCGCGCGCCATGACTTCGAATTCCTCGATGTGGATCGAGGTGAAGACGTCGTCCTTCACGATACGCTCGGAAAGCAGGATCGAGTCTTCGAAGTTGTAGCCGTTCCAGGGCATGAACGCGACGAGCACGTTGCGGCCGAGCGCGAGTTCACCGAGATCGGTCGAGGGACCGTCAGCGATGATGTCGCCCTTCTTCACCGCGTCGCCCACCTTCACCAGCGGACGCTGGTTGATGCAGGTCGACTGGTTGGAGCGCTGGAACTTCATCAGGCGATAAATATCGACGCCCGACTTGGTCGGATCGAGATCTTCGGTCGCGCGGATAACCACACGAGTTGCGTCGATCTGGTCAATCACGCCCGAACGGCGAGCCGCGATCGCAGCGCCCGAGTCACGGGCGACCACACCTTCCATGCCAGTGCCGACGAAAGGAGCTTCCGCGCGCACCAGAGGCACGGCCTGACGCTGCATGTTCGAGCCCATCAGGGCGCGGTTGGCGTCGTCGTTCTCAAGGAACGGAATCAGCGCCGCGGCGACCGAGACAAGCTGCTTGGGCGACACGTCCATGTAGTCGACGCGGTCAGGCGTCGCCTGAATGACTTCGCCGGCATGACGGCAGATCACGAGGTCTTCGGTGAAGCGGCCCTTGTTGTCGAGCGGCACGTTGGCCTGCGCGACATAGTGACGGCCCTCTTCCATCGCCGACAGGTACACGACCTCGTCGCCGACGCGGCCGTCCTTGACCTTGCGATACGGCGTTTCGACGAAGCCGTACTTGTTCACGCGCGCGAAGGTCGCGAGCGAGTTGATCAGACCGATGTTCGGGCCTTCCGGCGTCTCGATCGGACAGATGCGGCCATAGTGAGTGGGATGCACGTCGCGGACTTCGAATCCGGCGCGCTCGCGGGTCAGACCGCCCGGTCCAAGCGCCGAGAGACGACGCTTGTGGGTGATCTCCGACAGCGGGTTGGTCTGGTCCATGAACTGCGAGAGCTGCGAGGAGCCGAAGAACTCGCGCACCGCGGCTGCCGCGGGCTTCGCGTTGATGAGGTCCTGCGGCATGACCGTGTCGATATCGACGCTCGACATGCGCTCCTTGATCGCACGCTCCATGCGCAGCAGGCCGACGCGATACTGATTTTCCATCAGTTCGCCGACCGAACGCACACGGCGGTTGCCGAGATGGTCGATGTCGTCGATTTCGCCCTTGCCGTCGCGCAGGTCCACCAGCGTCTTGATGACAGCCAGAATGTCTTCCTTGCGCAGCGTGCGGTGGGTGTCCGGCGCATCGAGCTCGAGGCGCATGTTCATCTTGACGCGGCCGACGGCCGAAAGGTCGTAGCGCTCCGAGTCGAAGAACAGCGACTGGAACATGTTCTGCGCCGAGTCGAGCGTCGGCGGCTCACCTGGACGCATCACACGATAGATGTCGAACAGCGCGTCTTCACGCGTCACGTTCTTGTCGGCGGAGAGCGTGTTGCGGATATAGGGACCGACATTGACATGGTCGATGTCGAGGATCGGAAGGTCCTTGTAGCCGTGCTCGTTCAGCGCCTTCAGGCCCTTCTCGGTCAGCTCCTCACCGGCTTCGGCGTAGATTTCGCCGGTCTTCGGATTAACCAGATCCTCGGCGAGATACATGCCGACGAGATCCTCGTCGGTCATGCGCAGTGCCTTGAGGCCCTTCTCCTGCAACAGGCGGGCGGCGCGAACAGTCAGTTTCTTGCCAGCCTCGAGGACAACCTTGCCGGTGTCGGCATCGATCAGGTCGGTTGCGGTGGAATAGCCACGGAAGCGGTCGGCCGAGAACGGCACGCGCCAGCCATCCTTGGCGCGCTTGTAGCTGATCTTCTTGTAGAAGGTCGACAGAATCTCTTCGCCGTCCAGGCCAAGGGCGAACATCAGCGACGTCACCGGAATCTTGCGGCGACGGTCAATACGCGCAAACACGATATCCTTGGCATCAAACTCAATGTCGAGCCAGGAGCCGCGATACGGAATCACGCGTGCGGCGAACAACAGCTTGCCCGAGGAATGGGTCTTGCCCTTGTCGTGGTCGAAGAATACGCCGGGCGAGCGGTGCATCTGCGAAACGATGACGCGCTCGGTGCCGTTGACGATAAAGGTGCCGTTCATCGTCATGAGCGGAATGTCGCCCATGTAGACGTCCTGCTCCTTGATGTCCTTGACCGACTTCGCGCCGGTTTCCTCGTCGATATCGAACACGATGAGGCGCAGCGTCACCTTCAGCGGCGCAGCATAGGTCATGCCGCGCTGGCGGCACTCGTCGACGTCATACTTCGGCTGCTCGAATTCGTAGCGAACGAACTCAAGCTGCGAGGTCCCGGAAAAATCATTGATCGGGAAAACCGAACGGAAAACCGCCTGCAGGCCTTCATCCAACCGGCCACCTTCCGGTTCATCGACCATCAGGAACTGGTCATACGACGCCTTTTGAACCTCGATGAGGTTCGGCATCTCGGCGACTTCCTTGATGTGTCCGAAGAACTTGCGAACGCGTTTGCGACCGGTGAACGTTTGCTGCGACTGCGCCATCGTGGCCTCTCATTTCGCCGCCTTCTGGGCGGCATCTTCCGGGTTGCGGTAGAAGACCGCGCTCCGGGTTGAATGTCAGATCGTCTCAAGGGCACGCGCGGCGACGCGCAGCAGCCAGAAGACGCAAAATGACGTGCCGAACGCATGTGCGCTCTGCCCGTCATACAAACTCTAATCTTTAGAACAGCCCGAAATCGCCTCGTCTCCCGACGTTGCACCCGATGCCAATCCGGCAAAGAGCGCCGTCCTTTCGTGCTTCCACCCATATGGGTGGTTTTTGCAGTTTTTCGAGGGGATCCCCCGCGAGCAACTGCACATTTCCGTGTTCGGGCCGGCCAGTACTGAATTCATAACCTGAATTCCGGGCCGACCCGAACAAAGTCGTCGTTTTACTTGAGCTCGACCTTGGCGCCAGCCTTCTCGAGCTGAGCCTTGATCTTCTCGGCTTCGTCCTTCGGAACGCCGTCCTTGACCGGCTTCGGCGCGCCTTCGACGAGGTCCTTGGCTTCCTTGAGGCCCAGACCCGTGATCGCACGGACTTCCTTGATGACCTCGATCTTCTTGTCGCCGGCCGCAGCCAGAACGACCTGGAAGTCGGTCTTTTCTTCAGCCGGAGCTGCACCAGCGCCAGCACCGGGAGCCGCAGCAACCGCAACAGCGGCAGCAGCCGAAACGCCCCACTTCTCTTCGAGAAGCTTCGCGAGTTCGGCGGCCTCGAGAACCGTAAGGCTCGAGAGGTCGTCCACAATCTTCTGCAAATCAGCCATTTTATTTATCCTTCAGCGTATCAGTTCGAACCAGTTGAGATGGAGAATGGCGTCACGCCGCTTCACCCTTTGAGGCATAGGCCTGAACCACACGGGCGAGCTTCGCAGCAGGCGCGGTGGAGAGCTGAGCGATCTTGGTCGCCGGCGCCACAAGGAGCCCGACGAGTTTCGCGCGCAGTTCATCAAGCGACGGCAGCGAGGCAAGCGCCTTCACCGCGTCGGGATTCAGGACAGTGGTTCCCATCGCGCCGCCGAGAATGACGAACTTCTCGTTCGCCTTGGCAAACTCAATGGCAACCTTAGGCGCTGCTACCGGATCGTTTGAAGTCGCGATCACGGTCGGCCCCTTCAGCAGGGAGCCGATGGAGGCAACGTCAGTGCCTTCAAGAGCAATTTTGGCGAGACGGTTTTTCGAGACCTTCACCGAAGCGCCAGCCTGCTTCATCTGCTTGCGCAGATTCTGCATCTGGGCCACCGTGAGGCCGGAATAATGAGCAACGACCGCCACGCCCGTGGACTCGAAAGTCCCCTTCAGCGTATCGACCGCCTCTTTTTTTGCCGCTCGTTCCACAGCAAGCTCTTTCCGGTTGGCGGTCATTGCCTGAGCAAGAACCGCCGGGTTGCTACCGATCGTCCTGCCCGCTCACATCTCGAGACGTCCATCTCTCGACCGTCGGGCACGACGACATCTCATAGCCTGCCCTCTCACTTCGCCCTTCCGGACAAAACGAGGCGTCGAGGTCGAACCAAATCCACTGGCCACCGTTACACGATGGACTGCAAAATCCGGTCTTCACCCGTCTGTGCAGGAAATTAAGCAAGGCCGTTCACAAAGAACGACAAGGCACCTGCAGTCTTGGACAGGATTCGAAGCCAATGCCGGCGGAGAATTCTCCAACCTTCAAGGCCCCTGCCCGCTTCCCTCACAACCAAGGCTGCTTTCCCGATCGAACAAACCGTATGGAATGATCGACGAGGAAAGTACTCCTATGGGCGTGTATTTCGGAAAACGAGCACAGCCGCGCCAGCAATAGCCAGCACGCCCGGAACGCATGACTTAACGATTCTGCA
This sequence comes from Xanthobacteraceae bacterium, assembly GCA_019750915.1. GTDB lineage: Bacteria > Pseudomonadota > Alphaproteobacteria > Rhizobiales > Xanthobacteraceae > Afipia. The sequence goes on along the minus strand of JAIENY010000083.1, from coordinate 5,518 downwards.
GTCGTTTGCCAAGAGATTTCTGGCCCGAAATGTGCCTGTGGAACAAACCGGGCCGGACAGCGACCCATTCTTGGAAAGGCCCATTCAGCCAATCGGGTAAGGCAATGGTTTTCCAGCGAAAAATGCATCCAGATTCTGAACCACGCAGTCCTGCATGGTGGCGAGCCCCTCGATGGTCTGGCCGCCGATATGCGGGCTGAGCACCACATTGTCGAGGCCGGTCAGGACGTCAGGCGCCTGCGGTTCCTTCTCGTAGACATCAAGCCCTGCGCCCGCGATCATCTTCGTCTGCAACGCCGCCACCAGCGCCGTCTGGTCGATCACCGATCCCCGCGAGATGTTGATGACCGTCCCCTGCGGCCCGAGCTTTTTCAGCAAGGACGCGTCAATCCTGTGTCTTGTGTCCGCACCGGCCCGAACCGCCACGAACAGGATGTCCGACCATTCCGCGAGAGCATCGAGTGTATCGAAATAAGCATATGGCGCGTCATGGCGGCTGCGGCTGAAATAACCCACCTCGGTGTCGAACGCTGCGCAGCGCGAGGCGATCTTGCGCCCGATCTCGCCAAGTCCATAGATGCCAACCTTGCGGCCAGCGATCCCCGGCGGCATCGTCGTGAGTACGGTCGGCTCGCCCTTCGCCCATCCGCCGCTGCGAACGTAACGGTCGGCGATAATCAACCGGCGCATCGACGCCAGCATCAACCCCATTGCGATCTCTGCCACTGCGTCGGCATTGGCGCCCGGACTGTTGCCAACCGCGATACCCCTCGCGGTCGTCTCGCTGAAGTCGACGCCGTCATAACCGGTGCCGAAACAGACGATCGCGCCGAGCGATGGCAAGGTATCGAGCACTCGGCCCGGGATCGGCTGGCTGCCCGCAGTAATCAGCGCCCGAATCGGTTTAAGCTCGGCGGCAGAAAAAACTTCGCTCGGCGTTTTGCCTCCGGTGTCGAGCAGATCGTATCGCTCCCCGATCCTGGCCATCTGGCTCTTGGGAAAACGCGAATAGATCAAAACTTGCTCGGACATTTTCATCTTCCAGCAGAGCATTAAAAGAAAAAAGGCGGAGCATTTGGTGTGCTCCGCCTTCACAACAGTCAAATCACAAGGTGATCAGGGCGCCAGGGTGCCCGGCTCGACCTTCACGCCCGGACCCATCGTCGACGATACGGCAACGCGCTGCACGTAAGTGCCCTTCGCGCCGGCCGGCTTCGCCTTCACCACCGCATCCGCAAGCGCCTTGACGTTCTCGACCAGCTTCTCTGCCGTGAACGACGCCTTACCGATACCGGCCTGGATGATGCCGGCCTTCTCGACGCGGAATTCGACCGAACCGCCTTTGGCACCCTTCACCGCACCAGCGACGTCCATTGTCACCGTGCCGATCTTCGGGTTCGGCATCATGCCGCGCGGGCCGAGCACCTTACCGAGGCGGCCGACCAGAGGCATCATGTCGGGAGTGGCGATACAACGATCGAAGTCGATGTTGCCGGCCTGCACCTTCTCGACGAGGTCTTCGGCGCCGACGACGTCGGCACCCGCAGCCTTGGCTTCGTCAGCCTTGGCTCCGCGAGCGAACACGCCGACGCGCAGCGTACGGCCAGTGCCGTTCGGCAGCGTGACAACGCCACGAACCATCTGGTCCGCGTGACGCGGATCGACACCGAGGTTGATCGCGACTTCGATGGTCTCGTCGAACTTCGCCGTGGCGCGTTCCTTGACGAGCTTGATGGCATCCGCGAGCGGATACAGCTTTTCGCGGTCAATGCCTTCGCGGGCCTTCACCAGCTTCTTACCAACTGCCATGATCCGTTACCCCGCCACTTGCAGACCCATCGAGCGGGCTGAGCCCTCGACCATCTTCATGGCCGACTCGACGGTGTCACAGTTGAGATCCTTCATCTTCTTTTCGGCGATCTCGCGAATCTGCGCGGAGGTCACCTTGCCCGCAACGTCACGGCCCGGCGCTTTCGAGCCGGACTGAATCTTCGCTGCCTGCTTCAGGAAGTAGGACATCGGCGGGGTCTTCATCTCGAAGGTGAAGGAACGATCCGCGTAAATGGTGATGACCACCGGGATCGGGGTGTTTTTTTCTTCCTTCTGGGTCTGCGCGTTGAACGCCTTGCAGAACTCCATGATGTTGAGGCCGCGCTGACCAAGCGCGGGACCGATCGGTGGCGACGGGTTCGCCGCACCGGCCGGCACCTGCAACTTCAGGTATCCGGTCACTTTCTTTGCCATGTGTCACTCCTTTTTCGAGCCCGGACCATCCGGGCCTTTTAAGGACCGTGGTTCGGAGTGATCAGACGGCTGGCGACCGGCTGGCTCCTCCCACGGGTCTTGCAGAAGCGGGGCGCCGCCTCCGATTGCGATCAGACCTTCTCGACCTGACCGAATTCCAATTCCACCGGCGTCGCGCGACCGAAGATCGACACCGCGACCTTCACACGCGAGCGTGCATCGTCGACTTCCTCGACAACACCGGAGAACGAGGCGAACGGTCCGTCGGACACCCGCACGTTCTCGCCGACCTCGAACGATACCGAAGTCTTCGGCCGCTCCACGCCCTCCTGCACCTGATGCAGGATACGCATCGCCTCAGCCTCCGAAATCGGCATCGGCTTGTTTTCCGCGCCGAGGAAGCCCGTCACCTTCGGGGTGTTCTTGATCAGATGGAACGCCTCGTCGGTGAGGTTCATCTTGACGAGGACGTAGCCCGGGAAAAACTTGCGTTCCGCATCGACCTTGCGGCCACGGCGCACTTCCGTAATCTTTTCGGTCGGCACCAGCACCTGCTCGAACAGATCCTCAAGCCCGCGTTGCTTGGCCTGCTCGCGGATGGACTCGGAGACCTTCTTTTCGAAGTTCGAGTAGGCGTGAACGATGTACCAGCGCATGCTCATATTATCAGTTCCACGCCGTTACGAATGAATGCCGAGGACGAACGTGACGACAACACGAATGATCTGGTCGGCTACGAAAAAGAACACCGACGCCAGCGCCACCATGATGAATACCATCACCGTGGTGATCATCGTCTCGCGACGGGTCGGCCAGACGACTTTCGCCGTCTCCGATCGCACTTCCTGCAGGAACTTGAACGGGCTGGTCGCCATCGTTTGATATCCACTCACATTATTCGCTGTACGATCTGAATCACGATTGTCCGGACAGCCGTTCGCGGCGCCCAACCCTCTGTTTACGAAGGTGAGCCGCCATGCGGGCTCGATTGTCCGGGGATTAGGGCCACGCCGGAAATCCGTCAACACGGGCCGACTGCGGGTAGCGCTGTCTACTGCGGCAGGCGTCCGAGGTCAAGATAGGGAATGGGCTGCGAGCGCCTCTCCTGCTTTGGGCCGCAACCGCGCCGTCAGCAGCTTTCGCCCGGGCTCTTCGGCAAAACGCCATATCGCATAGGAGCAGCCCCAAATAACGGCAAAAAAGAGGGTGAACGTCAGCGTATAGGCCAGTTCGCTGGCGCCGAAATAGCGCGCCAGCAGCGCGTTCGGCCGCAGGAACAGCTGATGCAGCAGATAAATGCAGTAGGACACGGTTCCAAGCGCATAAAATACCCGGTTTCCGAACAGCCGTTCGGCCAGGGGCGTTCCGCGCGACAACAGGCCCACCAGCACCACCAGCAGCGCATAGAGCGGAAAATCATTCCTGGTCAGCACCATCGCCGCCACGATCGCCACCAGCGTCGCCCCCAGAAGGAGATCGAGAACAACGCTCCCAAGCCGGTCAAGGAGTCTCGCATATCGCGCCAGCGCCAATCCGAGAGTGAATCCGGCAACGGTGCGCACCATCGGCAGTATCGACCTGACATCAACCACGTCGAGTGGGCCGCTGTAACCGGTATTGCTGTGACCGACCGCACAGATCGCGAAAGCGGCCGCAGCAGCCGATGCGGCCCAAAGCAGCGGCCCGCGCCGAAGCGTTGTGTCCATCAACAGCGGAAACAGCATATAGGCGCCAAGCTGCGCACTAGCGGCCCACGACACACCGATCAACGGATAGACACTCAGTCCCCACCCGCTCAGCATCAAGGCGTTGCCGACGGCATCATAGAGGCCGAACCGCGCAAGCGTCGGATCTCCGGCCCAGTGAAACGCCAGCTGCAAAAAATAGAGCACGCTGATGACGGCGTATGCCGGATAGAGCCGCGCCACCCGCTTCATCAGCATGGCGGCATATTCCCTTAGCGGCTCAGCGGTGAACGCATTCGCATAACTCAACGCCATGACGTAGCCGCTCAACACGAAGAACAGATCGACAGCCATGTAGCCGTGCGGCAGCGGCCACACTTCATGAACGTGGTCCAGCTGGATCTTGCCGTAGTGATAAATGACGATGACGAGCGCACCGACGCCGCGGATGCCAGTCAAAGCTCGATTCTCGGAACGCATTTTGTTTCTTTCCAAGAGACCAAGGAACGCTCAGCATCTTTGCATCGCGAGCATTGGAAATCAGCGCCGAGATTCGCTTTGCGCTTCAACAAATTGCGAAAGCAATCACGCACTTTGGTTGGAATAAAAATCGTTCGGGGTGCGCGACACTTCCGCGAAAGCGTCTCGAACAAACTGGCCGGAACACATCCGGCGAAGTTTTCATGTCGAAATTAAGAGAGCACCCTTACGGTCGGATCACCTTCATCTGATGTGATCGAAAGAGGAAGAACTCCCAACCACGCGATCCTGGCAACTCAGTATTATCGGCACGCGGCCGGAAAGCCGGCAGGCTTCATCACGCCGCAGCTAAGCGCGCTCCGGGTTCCCGCCATCGGTAAGCTTGATAAGTTAGGTTAATATGACGAACAGCTTGCGCGCGGTACTCGGTCATTGAACCATCGAAGCTGCCGGAGGGAATTGACCCCTGCGCAACCGGCGGAACGAAAAGCCGTCAGGCGGTATACTGCGCTTGGCGGCTTCCTTTTGCTTCCCTCATCGGCACGCGAACAGCCGTTGCCACGGGAGCGCCAAGGCATCACGGCGTCCATCAGTGATATCTTTGGATGTCAGGATGGAAGCGGCGAACATTGCCGCCGTCCGATTGCCGTTTCTTATTGGCGAGTTCTGACTGGCGAGTTCTGACTGGCAGGAGTGGCAGGGCTCGAACCTGCGACCCCCGGTTTTGGAGACCGGTGCTCTACCAATTGAGCTACACTCCTATCGGCCGTCTCTATAGCGAACCGTTTTGCGTTCGTCACGCCCCTCTTTGCCACCTGAATGTCAAAATGCACTTGTTCTTGTCGGTCACTTGACTTGATTCTGGCTCGCTTTCTAATGGGCGCTGATACCGCATGACCGTCTAGCGTTGGGGGGAACCGGGGGTTGAGACGATTCTCCTTCATACGCCGCATGTCGCTGGTCAACCGGCTGCTTGCGCTGATCGTTGTCGCCTGTCTGCCAGGCCTCGCCGCCCTCGTGTACATTTCGATCGATCTCCGCAATACCCGTCACAGTGAAGTTCAGGCGGAGGCTCTGCGTAACGCACGCTTCGCGGTGTCCGAAATCGA
>JAIENY010000043.1 GCA_019750915.1 Xanthobacteraceae bacterium | reverse complement strand
AAGCGATGGAATTCTCCACCCTGACGCGCCGCGTCGCGGAGTATGCCGAGGTCGATCCGTCCGACGTCTCCGCCGATGCGCATTTGAAAAGTTCGTTTGCGTCATCGACGGCCGACGAAGGCTCGCCGCAGACTCTCGCGCTGGGCGGAGAGCCGGATAATCGCGCCAAGGGCACGTTATCACCGAGGGCGGCGCAGTCCGGATCAACGCCGTTCGAATCCAACGGCAAGTTCTCCCCGCAAGCCCTGGCGGGACAGCGCGCCGAGGCCGCACGCAACGGCAAGATCGACCGCAGCCGATATGCGACCGTCGGCGACCTCGCAACGCTGCAACGCTGGATCGACCGCGCGCACGATCTGGGCCATGTCGCCATTGACGTCAAAGCAACCTCGATCGATCCGATGCAGGCCGATATCTGCGGCATCGCGCTGGCACTCTCGGCCAACGAAGCCTGTTACGTTCCGCTGGGCCACAAGACCTCCGGCGGCGGGTCGGACCTGTTCGAGAGTGGCCTCGCCGACGGACAGATCGAAGCCACAAAAGTGTTCGACGCTATTCGCGCACTGCTCGAGTCGGAAGCGGTGCTGAAGTCGGGTTTCAATATCAAGTTCAGTGAAGTTCTGCTGGCACAGCATGGAATTACGCTACGCACTGTCGACGACGTGCAGCTGATGTCCTACGCGCTTGATGCGGGCCGCGGCTCGCATGGCATCGACCCTCTGGCCGAACGCTGGCTCGGTCACAAGACGATCAGCCACGCGGACGTCATCGGCAGCGGCAAGAACAAGCTTCCACTCGATCAGGTGCCGATTGATCGCGCGACCGAATATGCCGCGGAAGACGCCGATGTGGTCATTCGACTGTGGCTGGTCTTCAAGGCGCGCCTGATCGCCGAGCGGATGAACAACGTCTACGAATCGCTGGAGCGGCCGCTGGTCGACGTGCTGGCGCGGATGGAGCGGCGCGGAATTACCATCGACCGGCAGGTGCTGGCGCGGCTATCGAGCGATTTCGCGCAGAGCGCCGCGCGCCTTGAATCCGAATTGCGCGAGATGGCGGGCGACGACAACCTCAATCCCGGCAGCCCGAAGCAACTCGGCGACATCCTGTTCGGCAATATGCAACTGCCCGGCGGCAGCAAGACCAAGACCGGTGCATGGTCGACATCCGCGTCGATCCTGGAAGATCTGGCGGAGGAGGGTCACGAATTCCCGCGCAAGGTGCTCGACTGGCGGCAGGTATCGAAATTGAAGTCAACCTACACCGACGCACTGCCAACCTATGTGAACCCGCAGACGCAGCGCGTTCACACCACTTATGCATTGGCCGCCACAACTACCGGCCGTCTGTCGTCGAACGAACCCAATTTGCAGAATATCCCGGTGCGCACTGAGGATGGCCGCAAGATTCGGCGCGCCTTTATCGCCGCGCCCGGCCACAGATTGGTTTCGGCCGACTATTCGCAGATCGAGTTGCGTCTTTTGGCGGAAATTGCCGACATTCCGGTTCTGAAGCAGGCCTTCACTGACGGGCTCGACATTCACGCGATGACGGCGTCAGAGATGTTCGGCGTGCCGGTGAAGGACATGCCCGCCGAAGTCCGGCGCCGCGCCAAGGCGATCAACTTCGGTATCATCTACGGCATCTCGGCGTTCGGCCTCGCCAACCAGCTCGGCATTCCACGCGAGGAGGCCGGCGCTTACATCAAGAAATATTTCGAGCGCTTCCCTGGCATCCGCGCTTACATGGATGCGACGCGCGACTTCTGCCGCGAGCATGGTTATGTCGAAACGCTGTTTGGGCGGAAATGCCATTACCCGGACATCAAGGCCTCGAACGCCTCGCTGCGCGCCTTCAACGAGCGCGCCGCGATCAACGCGCGCTTGCAAGGCACCGCCGCCGACATCATCCGCCGCGCCATGATCCGGATGGAGGACGTACTGGCCGAGACGAAGCTGTCCGCTAGGATGCTGCTCCAGGTTCATGACGAACTGGTATTCGAGGTGCCGCAGAGCGAGGTCGAAGCCACATTGCCCGTAGTCCAGAAGGTCATGGAAGATGCGGCATTTCCGGCGGTGTCGCTGTCGGTCCCGCTCAAGGTCGATGCCCGCGCCGCAAGCAATTGGGACGAGGCACACTGACGAATGGAGGATAGCCTCCCAGGCCTGCTGCCAAGCGCCCTGCCAGCGTTCGCATTGACGTCGTTTCTCATCGAACTGACACCGGGGCCAAACATGGCCTATCTCGCGACGCTGTCGTTGTCACAGGGACATCGCACCGGCCTCTCGGCTGTCGCCGGCATCGCGCTTGGGCTCGCGGTCTATGGCATAGCAGCCGCGCTCGGCCTGGGCGTGCTCATCGATAAATCGGTATGGCTGTATGAAAGCCTGCGCTGGGCTGGCGTTCTGTATTTACTCTGGCTTGCGATGGAGGCGTGGGCCACCGGACAGGATACCGACCCCGCGATCGTGAACGTCCCCGCAAGCAGCGCGTTTCGGCGCGGGCTCATCACGAATTTGCTCAACCCCAAAGCCGCAGTTTTTTATGTCGCCGTCCTTCCCGAATTCATCGACGTGAATGTCAGCCGCGCCGGTGCGCAAGCCCTTGTGCTGACGACCGTCTACGTCGCAATTGCCACCGCGATCCATGCATCGATCGTCCTTCTGGCCGCTCAGTTGCAGGAGTTTGTACAAGCAGCGACGACGGGTCGCATCATCCGGCGAGTGTTTGCCATACTGTTGGCCGGAATAGCCGCTTGGCTCGCCATCAGCACTTCGCGCTGATGGCCGGATTGCCTGTTGATGAAGCTCGCCGATCGTGGTTGATCTATCCGTCACCGGCTAATCTGCGTTCCTGAAATCACATCTGCGCCTTCACCAGCAAGAGAGCCAACGTGTCCATCTCCGCTTCCCGCGCCCGACTCGCCGAAATCATCCGAAACCGCTCATTCGGACGCGGCGAGATCACGCTAGCTTCCGGCCGCAAAAGTGACTTCTATTTCAACCTCAAGCCGACCATGCTCGATCCTGAAGGCGCAGCGTTGCTGGCCGATCTTGCCTTCGATGCGCTCAAGGATGAGGAGATCGATTACATAGGCGGGCTTGAAATGGGCGCGGTGCCGATCGCCGGAGCCATCGCGCAAATCTCCTGGCTGAAAAATCGTCCGATCGCCGCTTTCTTCGTGCGCAAGAAGCCGAAGGAACATGGCGCCAAGCTCGCGATCGAAGGCTTTGCCAAGGGGGAGAGCCTTGAGGGCAAGCGCGTGGTCATCGTCGAAGACGTCACCACCACGGGTGGCTCAGCGGTCAAGGCGATCGACTCGGTGCGAGACGCCGGTGCCGACATCGTCATGGTGCTCACCATCGTCGATCGCGAAGAAGGCGCCGCCGAGACCTTCAGGGAATCCGGCGTCCCATTCCGTGCGCTCTACAAGGCTTCTGAATTCCTTAACACCTAACATGGCGAAGGCTGCCGCAGACATGACAGGCGTTTGTCGACTGGCCGTAATCGCATTTGCGATCCTGTTTCCCTCATCAGCTTTTGCAGCCGACGGGCTCGACGGAGCCCACCTGTCGGCGCTCTGGGCATTGCCGTTCGCTGGCATCCTGCTGAGCATTGCCACCGGGCCTTTGTTGTTCCCCCACGTTTGGGAGCATCATTATGGAAAATTTGCCGCGCTCTGGGCGGCATTGGTGATCGCGCCGATGATCGCGACGGCGGATGTTCATGCCATCACAACGACGCTCGCACATACCATCCTCCTCGAATATCTGCCGTTCATCCTGTTGTTGCTGGCGCTGTTTACGCTGGCGGGCGGCATTTATCTGGAAGGCAATTTGCATGACAGCGTCTTCACCAACACGGTACTGCTCGGGGTGGGCGCGCTACTGGCAAGCGTGATCGGCACCACGGGCGCTGCGATGATCCTGATCCGGCCGTTGATCCGCAGTAATGACGATCGAAGATACAACGTGCACGTCGTCGTGTTTTTCATTTTCCTTGTCGCCAACATCGGCGGCGCGCTGTCGCCGCTCGGCGATCCTCCACTGTTCATCGGTTTTCTGAAGGGCGTCGATTTCTTCTGGCCCGCCATTCACCTCTGGGAAGAGACCCTCGTAACAGCGGGTATTGTCATGGCCGTGTTCCTGGCCATCGATCTGTACATGCATCATCGCGAAGGCCGTTTCACGCATCTCAAGGATCCAACGCCGGATTCCCCTCTGCGTCTCCATGGCAAGATCAATCTTCTGCTGATCGCGGTTGTCATCGCCGCCATCCTGATGAGCGCATGGTGGAAACCTGGCATCGCCCTTCCGGTCGCCGGCGTCGAGATCGAACTGCCGCATCTGCTGCGCGATCTCATTCTGCTCTCCACCGTCTTTGCATCGCTCGCCTTGACCAAGCGCGAGCATCGCGCCGCCAACGGCTTTACATGGGGGCCGATTCAGGAGGTCGCGATTTTGTTTGCAGGCATCTTCATTTGCATCATTCCGGTGATGGCGATGCTGCAGGCCGGTACACACGGACCGTTCGCGGGTCTTCTCGCTCTGGTCACGCGCCCGGACGGCACCGGCAATCCCGTGGCGTATTTCTGGCTGACCGGCGCGCTGTCCTCATTCCTCGACAACGCACCAACCTATCTGGTGTTTTTCCAGGCCGCAGGCGGCGATCCGCATCAACTGATGACGGCGCAGAGTGCAGTACTTGCGGCAATATCCACCGGCGCGGTCTTCATGGGCGCCAACACCTATATCGGTAACGCGCCGAATTTCATGGTCTATGCCATTGCCCGCGAGAACGGCGTGAAGATGCCAAGTTTCTTCAGCTACATGGCATGGTCGGGGCTGGTTCTGATTCCAACCTTTCTATTGACGTCGCTGCTGTTTTTCTAATCCTAACTTTCTGTTTACCATCTTTCGAATAACGTCCCGGCAGGTCAGCCGGCGACGATCCGGCAACCCGTCCGCATGGCGTGAAGGAGTCGGCGTTGCGTCGGAATTTGCGTGTCTCGCCCGTAGGGTTGCGTGCACTCGCGTTGGCCGCAGGTTGCCTGTCGTTTGCGCCATTGCCCGCTTCGGCCGGTTTTTTTGATTTTCTGTTCGGGCGCTCGGAGCCCGCACGCCAGTCTTCACAAGCCAGGCAGCCTCAGACCGATATCTTCGGCAACCTGATCGATCCCGGCCCAACCGCAATCGCTCCCGTCAGCAGTGGCCGTTTCACGTCCTATTGCGTGCGCACCTGTGACGGAAAATACTTTCCGCTGAACAACCGCGGCAGCGCGACACCGGCACAGATGTGCCAGTCGTTCTGCCCCGCGAGCACGACAAAGATTTACTCCGGCAACGGCATCGACAACGCCGTCGGCGCGAACGGCGAGCGCTACGCCGACATGCCGAACGCCTTCGTTTATCGCAAGAACCTGAAGGCGGACTGCACTTGCAACGGCCGTGATCCGACCGGGCTTGCGCCGATCGATCTGTCGCTCGATACCACGCTTCGTCCCGGCGACATCGTCGCAACCTCGAATGGTCTCGTCGCCTATACCGGTAACGCGGCGGCCAACAGCCAGGCGTCGGAGTTCACTCCGATCGCCAATTATCCGGGGCTGACGGCTGACACCCGCGCCAAACTCGGTGAAGTGAAGGTCGCACCCGCACAGGGCGATCTTGGCCTTGATGACAGCGAAGCAACATCGGACATCACCGGTTCGATCGATGCTCCTCTGGTAACGCCCGTCGCATCACGGACCGGCATCGGCGCCGGCACGTCACCGAAAACCCGCGGCGTTGGACTTCGCCGCTGATATCTATCGGCTGACGATCACGCCGATCACATTGGGCACCGCGCGAAATTTATTTTCCCAGTCAAGGCGCGCGGTCGCGCGGTTTTCCGGCGTCAGTAGGCCGCGCTTCTCGGCGAGAACCATCCAGCAATACCCCCACCAGTCACTGAGAACGCCGTCATCGCCAAGAAGGTCGTATCCGTTCTCGGCGGCGAACAGCCGCGCGCGATGCTCGTCCAGCCCGTCGAGAAACGCGTGATCGTCAGGTGACAGCATGTCGTCGAGCAGATCCTCGATCGTGTAGCCCCAAAGCGACATGCAAACTGCGTTGAAAGCACGGTCGAGCTGGTCATCGTCGACAAATTGGTCGCGTGACGCAACGTGAAGCTGCGTCAGCGTGCGGGCAAAGTCGGCGATGCGCGTCAGCGCGACCGATTCGAAAGCTGCTTTGGACATGGTGTCCTCGAATCTGGGGCGTGCTGCCCACCCGCTATATCTGGTGGATCGGCACTTCGAATCATCACTGTATTTCAACAATTTATTCGATTGTTCTTTATTTGTTCTAAAAACACAAGCCTAGGCCACGTGTTTTTCCAATTTGGCGAAGCTGCTCAGGCCCAGCCATGTCTCAAGACTAGCCTCAAGCTCACGGCTTCCCGTTACAACCAGCTTGTCATCCTTCTTGGCGCGCCCGAGGCTCGTGTAGCCCATCCAGATTTCCGTCATCGTTCTCAGATCGGTGACGAGATAGAGATCAACGTCTGCGATGGTCGAAATCGAGGGTCAGGCCATGCGGAATGTGACGTGGGTTCGCATCCACGAGATCGCGAGCGGTAAGTGGGGAATCGGGGCAAGGGGCTGACGGCCGCCGATGTCAAAACGATGCAACGGAATGGCAAATAGCAGTTGCAATGGAAGGCGGCGCAAATGCCGCATTTTCCGTCTTAGCGGCGATTGCGGCTTTCAGCCTCGCGCCCGAGCCTTCACGGCCAGGTCCTTCAGGGTCGCGCGTAGCGCAGCCGGATTCTCAACGCGATGCGGGAATACCAATCGCAACCATCGATGTCCGGCCAAAAGATCAAGCCCCTGCGGATCGCACCCTGCACAGTGCCAGTCCGCCGAAGGACCACCGAGAAGTCTTGTAGCGTAAAGATTCATGGTGTCGCGATGATCATCATTCATATGCGCGACGATTTCCGGCTCGGCTGCAATCAGCGCGTCGGCTCCGGTCAGGTCGATGAGAAAGCGCTCGGGCGGCAGATCGACAATGCGACCAAAGCCCGCGACCAGATGCAGGCCGCTCGGAGCGATCCGGAAAAACGAAAAGTCGGCAAAGCCTGCGAATCCTTCCGCCGAAGGATGGAACGCCAGATAGCGGCGGCGCAGTCTGGCAACATCCCGATCCGTCGCGCGCTCGGCTCGGCCCGCGAGCATGATGCGGGCGCCCTCAAGCGGATCGCCTTCGCGGCGCTCGTCCAGCATTAGCGACACGCGCGGATCCGAGACGAGGTTCTTGGTATGCAGCGCCAGCGCCGAGATCAGCAGAATCGGGGCACCATCGCTATCCGGCGCGACATTTACCAGGGAGCAATAGGGATCGCCGGTTCCCGTCATCAGCGTCGCCAGCGCGCCCTGGCGGCCGCCACGAAGCAAATCACGGGCAATTTCAGCTGGATCGCTCTTGGCAGGCAAACTCACGGCAAAGATACCATTTCTTGAAAATAAAGGGTTTTTTCCCGGGCGGGCTTGGTTCTTTCTGCGATTCGGCGCACTATATGGGTTAAATCAGGCTGATTTGCTCGACCCCAGGGGAGCACGTCACATTTCAGCCCAGCTTGCACTGCTCGTGGTGAGCTTGATTGCCTTATTTTGTGCGGCATCAGGGTTTGAAACACTGCACGTAACCCCCGTTCGGAAGATTGATCATGCCAACAATCGCCCTCGTCGATGACGATCGTAACATTCTGACTTCGGTCTCCATCGCGCTCGAAGCCGAAGGCTACCGGATCATGACCTATACCGATGGAGCTTCGGCGCTCGACGGATTCAAGACCTCGCCGCCAGACATGGCCATTCTGGATATCAAGATGCCACGCATGGACGGAATGGAAACGCTGCGCCGGCTTCGTCAGAAGTCCGATCTGCCAGTGATCTTCCTGACCTCCAAGGACGAGGAAATCGACGAACTGTTCGGCCTCAAGATGGGTGCCGACGATTTCATCCGCAAACCGTTTTCCCAGCGGCTCCTGGTCGAGCGGGTGAAGGCTGTGCTTCGCCGCGCGGTGCCCAAGGACCCGACGGCAGCGCCGAAGGAACTGGACACCAAGGCGCTGGAACGCGGCGCTCTGCGCATGGACCCTGAGCGCCACACCTGCACCTGGAAGAACGAGCCGGTGACGCTCACCGTTACCGAGTTTTTGATCCTACAGGCGCTTGCTCAGCGCCCCGGTGTCGTCAAGAGCCGCAACGCGCTGATGGATGCGGCCTACGATGACCAGGTCTATGTCGATGACCGCACGATCGACAGCCACATCAAGCGGTTGCGCAAGAAGTTCAAGGTCGTCGATGACGATTTCGAGATGATCGAAACGCTGTACGGCGTCGGTTACCGCTTCAAGGAAGCCGCCTGAACTGCACAAACATGATGTGCGCGGGGCTGACGGCCATCGGCATTCGGGGTATTTTGCCGATAGGCCTCACACAATAAAGCGGGTTTGCGATTGCTTGATCGAACGCAACCAAATCAACCGGAAGATGCCGACGGTCTCGCACAGCCACCGGCGGTAATCGATGATTCCGGCAGCGAAGATTTTGCGCCGGTCGAAAAACATCGCTGGCGTCCTTCGGACATTTTCAAGCGCGCGAGCCAATATTTTTTCTCGTTGACCTTCTCGAGTCTGACGCGACGCATCGTCTCCCTCAATCTGGTCGGGCTCGTCGCTCTCGTCGTTGGCATTCTTTACCTGTCGCAATTCCGCGCCGGCCTGATCGACGCGCGCGTGCAGAGCCTTCTGGTTCAGGCTGAAATCATCTCCGGCGCGATTGCGGCCTCTGCCACCGTTGACTCCAACGCCATCACCGTCGACCCGGATCGGTTGAGCGATCTGAAGACCGGCGAAAGTTACGGGCCGAACGACGAAGCGTTGTCCGGCCTCGACTTCCCGATCAATCCGGAGCGCGTCGCGCCGGTGCTGCGGCGCCTGATCTTGCCAACCAAAACCCGCGCACGCATCTACGACCGTGACGGCGTGCTGCTGCTCGACAGCCGCAGCCTCTACGGACGCGGCGATGTGCTGCGATTCGAGCTGCCCGCCCCCTCTGGCGTAAAGCCGGGCCTGTGGGACCGGATGACCACCGCGATCCGCACATGGCTCAACCGCGGCGACCTGCCGCTCTACCACGAGCTCGGCCCGGAAAACGGCAACGGCTACACGGAAGTCCAGCAAGCGCTCGGAGGCCAGAACGCGGCCATGGTCCGGATCAACGATCGGGGCGAGGTCATCGTATCGGTGGCGGTGCCGGTGCAGCGTTTCCGGGCGGTGCGTGGCGCACTGATGCTGTCCACGCAGGGCGACGACATCGATCATATGGTCACGGCGGAACGTCTGGCGATCCTCAAAGTGTTCGGCATCGCTGCCGTGGTGATGATCGCGCTGTCGCTGCTGCTGGCCTCCACGATCGCGGGACCGGTCCGCCGTTTGGCCGACAGCGCCGAGCGCGTCCGCCGCCGTATCAAGACCCGCATCGAGATCCCCGACTTCTCCTCGCGCAGCGACGAGATCGGCCATCTGTCACAGGCGCTTCGGGATATGACGGACGCGCTTTACAACCGGATCGATGACATCGAACGCTTCGCCGCCGACGTCGCGCACGAGCTGAAGAATCCGCTGACATCGATGCGCTCAGCTGTCGAAACTCTGCCGCTGGCAAAGTCTGATGACAGCCGCGGTCGCCTTCTGGCGGTGATCGAACATGACGTGCGGCGGCTTGACCGGCTGATTTCCGATATTTCCGACGCGAGCCGCCTCGACGCCGAGCTGCAGCGGCAGGATGCCGAACCGGTCGATATTCGTCAGATGTTGACGACATTGGTCACAATCGCGAACGAAACCCGGCACGGCACCGACGTCAAGGTGGAAACCCGTTTTGACGGCAACCCGGCAGAAACGTTCTCGGTACCCGGCCATGATTCGCGTTTAGGCCAGGTGATCGCCAACCTGCTTGCCAACGCCCAATCGTTCTCAGAGCCCGGCAGCAAGGTGCGCGTCACCTGCCGCCGCCGCCGCCGCGAGGTCGAGATCCTGATCGACGACGACGGCCCCGGTATCCGTCCCGGCGCATTCGAGAAGATTTTCGAGCGCTTTTATACGGACCGGCCGCATCAGGGCTTCGGCCAGAATTCGGGACTCGGCCTGTCGATCTCCAAGCAGATTATCGAGGCGCATGGCGGAAAAATCTGGGCGGAAAACCGGCCCGGCCCGGCGGATACGGAGGGCGATGCCCGCATCGCCGGCGCCCGTTTCGTGGTGCGGCTGCCCGCCACATGAGTCTGCCGGAACCAACCGTCCATGCTTCAGCCGTGGTTGTGGGTGAGCGGGCCGTCCTGATTCGCGGCGTGCCGGGCAGCGGCAAATCGGCTCTGGCTTTCGACCTAATCCTTGCCGGGCGCGCGGGAAGTCTTCCAAAAGTCACTCTGGTCGGAGATGACCGTGTGCGGCTGATCGTTCGCAACGGTGAGTTGATTGTCAGCGGAGCCAGGGAATTGGCCGGGATGATCGAAATCCGCGGGCTCGGAATCC
>JAIENY010000085.1 GCA_019750915.1 Xanthobacteraceae bacterium | reverse complement strand
GCTGTTGCAGGCGGATCGCCAGCATCTCATTCAGGATCGAATGATCGACGGGCAGCGGCTTGCGAACAGGCGGCATCGTTTGACTGGCTTTCGGGTCCACGCGAGGAAACGACGGGGAACATACACGAATCCCGAGGTCCAGTATATTGGACGTTAGAAATTTCACAGGCAAGTGCTTGAAACGACTCACCTTGCCGCGCGGTCTTCCGTCACCTGCCGGCGACGCGCGTCCGCTGTGTTGGCCAATCGACGAAGCAATTTCATCGGATCTACGCCGGCACGCTCAGCAATAAGTTCGATGTAGTCGAGGCTGGGATTGGCGGCCGACGTCATCAAATGAAAATAGCTCGACCGTGGTATGCGCAGGCGTTCGGCAAACTCCCGTCGGCTCAAACCTGATTCCAGCCGAAGGCCTTCCAGCGCAGCCTGGAAGGCCTGTCGCAGCGTGTTGCCTTGCGCCGCGTGAGCTGCCTTTCGGCGGAATTGCTTTTCGCCCATTGCTCTTTCCTCGCACTTCCCAACGCTGATCGGCTGGTCAGCCCAACAATCAAGCCTGCACGTTGGACTGCCGGTCAACATTCAATATAATAGACGGATTCGATTCAACCAGGAGAGGTGCGTTCGGACAAAGAAAAACCCGGCAGAGCCGGGTCTCTCGTGAGGATGAGCGGGCTGGCGACGCCAATCGCCAACAATGCCCCAACAACATGAAGGCATTTTAGCCCGCGCCATCCGACAGTTCAAGGGGACTCGCGTTTTTACGCCACGGTCTTTGTTTGCCGCGCGCTCTCGCAAGGAGAGGACGCGAATGGAGATGCTTGACCAAAATCCGATCACGCCGTTTGGACAGCGACCGCTTTCGCTCGGCGCCGTAAAGGCGCAGCGCGATGTCAGAGAATGTCCTAGTGGCACGCCCGTGCACAAATGGCAGGTGTTTCGAAACATCTGTGAGGCGCGGGCATCGCTCGCCATTTCCGATCGCGCGCTTATGGTTTTGAACGCACTGCTCTCGTTTCATCCCGACACGGTGTTGACTGCCGGCGCGACCGATCTGGTCGTGTTTCCCTCAAATCGGCTTCTTGCCTTGCGCGCGCATGGGATGGCAGCCTCGACCTTGCGCCGCCATCTTGCGGCGCTTGTCGATCACGGACTCGTTCTCCGACGCGATAGTCCGAATGGCAAACGCTACGCACGCAAAACGAGCGCCGGCGAACTTGAACAGGCCTTCGGCTTTGATCTCGGGCCGATCGTCGCGCGGGCCGACGAGTTCGCTGCTTTGGCCGCGGCCGTCGTCGCGAAGCGACAGGCGCTCGCCCTTCTTCGCGAGCGGATCACTCTGGCTCGGCGTGACGTTGCGAAGATGATCGCAACCGGTGTCGAGCAGGGAGTCGCCGCCGATTGGCCAGCCTATCATCAGACTTTTCGCGACATCATGGCGCGGCTCCCCCGCGTCCCGAGCTGCGAGGCCATTGAGCCCATCGTTGCCGAACTGGCGAGCTTGGCAGCGGAGATCGTCAACGTTCTTGAACAAGACCTTGATCCGATCGAGCCCGGTTCTCCAAACCTGCCCACCGATGAGACTCAGGATTCAGCCCCGGAGAGGCCGGACCTATCCGAACCGGACCCAGGACCAGGCGCTCCCCAGACGGCCGACGACGAACGTCCCCGATCGGCCGGTGCAATCCCTGTTCGCATGGTGGTCGAACTCTGTCCCGACATCGTCGACTACGCGCGCGGCGGCATCCGCACCTCGCAGGATCTTGTAAGCACAGCATCAATTGTGCGCCCAATGCTCGGCATCAGTCCCAGCGCCTGGGACGAAGCCTGCGCCGCAATGGGTGATGGCCAAGCCAGCGCGGTGCTTGCAGCCATCCTGCAACGCGGCGCCGCCATCAAGAATCCGGGGGGCTATCTCAGAATCCTGGCCCGGCGTGCCGCAGCTGGGGAATTTTCGGTCTGGCCGATGCTGATGGCCCTCCGCCGGCAATGGCGCGCCGCCCGCGACCGCCTCCCGTCTTCCTTCCCGGACGATTGCTCGTAAAGGTGATCCTGTTTGTCTCGCTGTCATGATTTTGGCCCGCAGCGAGCCCTTGCCGTCAAGGTTCGCGCGGAGGCGGCAGCCGGCCGATGCGTTTGAGGTGGTCGTAGACAATGCGGTCGATAATGCGAAGCGGCTGTGTTCGCTCCTCGGCGGCCATCTGACGGACCACAAGGTCGATCGCATCGGGGAAGCGCAACGCATAAGGCCGAGACGACGATCGCTCGCCGTAGCCATCGAATGGATTTCGATCGCGGGCTTTCTGAACGCGTGTCTGCTTGCGCACGGACGCACTATCCGTGTGGGCGGAGCCTGCCGCTGCCGTGGTGACCTGATCTTCATACGCTGGCGTCACCACCACCGGCTTGGGCGCGAGAGCATCGGGCGTCGCCGCGCTGACCCGATGGGTGCGAAACGCGTCGCGGGGGAGGGGAGGACGATCCGGCTTTTGTGCAGATGCTGGATCCGTCATGCCGCGCTATCGTCCTGGCCGGCGCCCTGGCTTGCCGCGAGTAATTCGCGGACGACTTGGTCGGCATTGTAGCGGGCCTTGCGGACCGATTCGTCCTTGTCGCTCATCTGGTACAAGGTGCCATGTCCGCTTGTCATGGTGCGATATGTGACGCGCCGGTAAAGGGCATTGGCGCAGACGGGAACTTTTTCTGCATCGAAATAGGCGACGACCTCCTTGAGGGGGCGGGTGTTTCTGTCGAGGCTGTCATATTCGTTGAACAGAACGCGATGCTGGCTCATCGGCAGCGTTGAATTGGCCGCATGCTGTTCGAGATTGCGGATGGTGCGCACAACCTGCGAGGCATCGAAGGTGTGCACCTTGCAAGGCAAGACGACGAGGTCGGCGCGCAGCGCCGACTGAATCAAGACATCGCCATAATAGCCGGGGGTGTCGATGATGACGACGTCGTAGCCGTCCAGCCGATCGATCGCCTGGGCGAGGGCCTTTTCATCAGGCACGCGCACCAGGTCCACGCCCTGCGGGCTCAAGCCCCGCGCGACCGATGACGCATGCCATTGGTAAGACGACCCCTGCGGATCGGCATCGACGATGGCGACCGAATAGCCGTGCTTGGCGAATTCGCCGGCGAGGATGATCGCGACGGTCGTCTTGCCGCTCCCGCCCTTCGGGTTTGCCACGGCGAAAATGCTCGGCACTTGGACCTCCGTTCGGCGCTTCGCCCATTAGTGTGGAACGGCAACATACAAAATAATGAACATTCGGCAATCACGCATTATCTCTTTTCGGTAGATCGCGATTGCCGCTTTGCCGCAAGGCGCGGATGCGCCAATCGGGCATTTCGCAAATGCGGTGATGCGTCATTGCCGCGATATCGGAAGCGGTTGTTACGGTATTAACGTGTTCGCGCTCTGCGGGATTGCGATCTTGTCCAGTCGCGGTGTTTCCGTGTTTGGGTGGTTCGGCAATCGCGACATGAGACAACGCGGCAGTGCCATATTGCGGTATTGCTGCAATCGGGAGCTTATGGAAGGCACTGCGCGCCAAAAGGTTGGAGAGTTCCTTCGGACAGCTCTTTCAGACGCGTGCGCCCTTCGTGCCTTGAGCATCTAACATTCAGTGTATTAGATATTGGTTGACAAGATACCGGTTTGTGGGCCAAACCGGGGAACGGCTGCTGAGCGCAGCCGAGGGCGCTAGCGCGCGACGCCGGTGTTCCGACGGAACGCTCGGCGTATTCGGCTCCGGTCTGGCGACCGCCGAGCCGTCAACCGGGAAGGGGAGGTGGGCGCCGATGGCTCGCTCCGTCAGAGCTCCGCGACACAAGCCGAGGCTTCGGACAGAGCTGTCCGAGGCCGACGAGCAGCGTCTGCAGGAGGCCGTCGCATTGTTCGGCTTGCCGAAAGCCGAGGTGGTGCGCCGGCTGATCCGGGCCTCCGTCCAAGCAGGTCCCGCTTTGTCGACCGAAAACACCCGCGCAGTCGTGGAGCTAGCGAGCCAGGTGCGCATGGTCGGCCGCAACCTCGCGCAGGTCCTCAAGGCGATTCACCGCGACCAAGCCGTGCGCATCGAAGACACCGAGCCGGTGTGGCGAGGCCTGCACGACGTTATCGCCTCTATTAATGACGAACTGACCGAAATGACCGTGGCCTATGGCTCGAAGCTGCGTCGGGAGGCTCGGCTCGCGCTGCCGGCGGAGATCTCGGTCGAGGAACTGGCATGAGCCGCACGGCACAGATCGTCTGGTGGCTTGAGCAGGTCGAGGCCGCGCGTCGGGCTGTGGCGGAGGCGCGGACAGAACGTTGGCAGCCGCGCCGGCCCGGCCTGTTGGACGAGGACGTCCGCGCTCGTCGAGCACGCGTGGCGCCGCTTCCCAAGAGGCCGCCGGCTCAAGAGATCATTCGCGGGGCGACGATCACGGGTGAGCGGGACGAGGAGCGGGCGCGCTCGATCCCGGCCGCCGGAGGTGGTGGCGGTACAGGTCCTGGGGCCTCGCCTATGCGTGGCGCGCCGACCCCGATTTCTGGAGGATTCAGCGCCGGCTCAAACGGAGCCGGAATGAAGTCGGCCGGGGGCGGACCTCTCGGCCGGGCCCGGCAACTGGCTGCCGGCTACCAGCCTGCCGTCATCAAGGTCGTGTCTTATGCGCGCGGAATCGCGCGCGCCACGGCGACCGGTCAATATGTCCAGCGCGAAGATGTTCCCCTCGAGACCCATGACGGGCGGCTGCTGACGGATCGGGAAGCCGTGGCCGACGAGATCAGCGCCTGGTCGACGGACTTTTCGAAGCGCGCGGAAAGCCAAGACGTCGGCGCATTCCGTCTCACGCTTGCAGGTGTTGCAGATAACACTGAAGCCCGAGCGACCTACGAGAAGGCCATCGCAGCCGCCTTCTCCGGACATCGCTACGCGGCTCGCCTCGACGTAGACGACAACGGCGCGCTCGAAGCGCACGTTGTCGCTGCCATGGCCGGGAGCGGTAAGGAGCGGTTTCGCATTCGAGAGGCGCAGGCCGCCGATCAGGAATATGACGCCAGACCACGCCGTCTCGATTCCGTTTCGGATGCCGCGGTTCGTGCCAGGATCGCAGCGGCCACAGGCATTGATGCGGAGACTGTGGTCATTCGGCCCGGGGCGACGAGCCATGGCCGCGATGGCGTCACCTATAGGCTCAACAAGCTGATTGAGCGGGGTCCGGCGACCGACGATCGCGGGAAGAGCCTGTCCAACGTGGCGGATGCGCGGATTTCCGCCCGCGAATGGGGGCCGTCGCTTCGATCGCAATCCGCGCGCGATACCATGCACATGATCATTTCGGCGAAGGCCGGAACTGATGTGGCGGCCTTGAGCGACGCAGCTCGCGCCTTCCTGCACGACCGCTTTGCCGATCACAAGTTCATGTTTGGCGTTCACACGGATAAGGAATCTTCCGGGCACATCCACGCTCACGCCGTCATCACCGTGAAGAACGAATCCGGCCAGAAGATCCATCCCAATCGGGACACTTTTGCGGAGTGGCGCGAGGTCTACGCAAAGCATGCGCAGGCGCAGGGCCTGAAGATCGTGGCAACCTCGGCGAAGGAGCGGGCTTCGTCGCAAAGCTATGGCCCGAAGGACAAAGCGATCGTCGACGCCGCCGATCGGCCACGCCCGGCACGCGCATCCCGCGATCGCGCCTACGCCGCGGATCCCGCCAATCAGCGTCTCATCGACAATGCCCGGCAGCGGATCCGGACGGCGAAAACGAATCCTATCCGCGTGCCGATGACGGCGCCCGACCGCAAAGTTGTGAACGAGAGCATCGTTGCCTGGAGGGTAGTTGCGGTGGAGCAGCCATCAAACAGGATGGCAAAGGATATGCTCGAACGGCTGTTGATGGCGCAGACCGTTGGGGCCATCCTTCACACAATCGGCAAGCGTGTGGAGTTTTTGACCAGGGAGAGCGAGATGCCAATTACATCGGAGCAGATGGTCCAGGATTTACGCATCATGAATGATGCGGTCTCCAGGACTAGCGATCTCTTAGATGGAGAGACGAAGCAGCAATTTCGCGAAACGTCGGGGCGCTACCTGGAAACGCTCGCCAATCGTATTGATCTGCAACGCCTGCAGGAGCGTGGCGTACAGCAACTCAGCCCGGCGGAGGTCGAGGCTGTAGTTGGCGCGAACGCCGATCGGCTCATTGAGCACGCCCAGGAAATCCGCGTCAAGGAAGAACGGGAAGCGACATCTGCGGAGCGTCTCGCGAATCGTGCAATCGACGTCGAGCGGCGGCAGGAGGCGCGAGGGAGTATTGATCCTACTTCGCAAGAGGAATTGAAAGCGGAAAGGGCTATCGTTGTTGGCTCGCAACAATCCGCGGCGCGTGAAGCTCGCGAGGCGGCCGCGGCGGTCGAGGCAGCGCAGGCGATCGCGGAACATCCGGCGCAGCCGCTGCCAATATCCCTGATCCAGACCGATGCCTTGGCGAAGCTTCGCGCGGAGCAGGAAAAAATCGTGCGTGAGCTCGAAGCCGAAAAGCCAAGCTTGCAATCAATCAAGGGCCAAAGGCGCAGTTGAGGGGCGAATATTACCAGCGATCTCTAAAAGGAATCGCAAATATGATTGCTACGCGTTTGAACGCGCTCGCTGAGGGTGATTGAAATGTTCCTGGAGTTTGCGACGGAGATCCTAGCCCAAAATCTTTAGACGCATGGCGATTGCGATCGCATGTGTCTTGTTAACAGCATCAAGTTTCTCGCGAGCGGAAGCGATGTGTTTCGCTACCGTCGGTCGAGAAATGCCGAGAATGACCGAGATTTCCCAATCGGTTTTTCCCTCCCCAGCCCAGAGAAGACAGTCAAATTCACGAGGTGAGAGCTTATTGCTGCGCGTTGATCTCGGACGGCGCAAACACAACCAATGCCCGATAGCAAAATTTGCAAGAAACGTAAGGGCCGATCGGTCGTTACTGCTGAGATCGTCCTTTGCTCCGCCGAATGACAACGCCGCTGACCGCTGGTCAAGCGTCGTGACCGGGATCACGAAGCCTTCGACTAACCCAAAGTCGGCAGCTTCCCCTCCGATTATCCGCGCGTTGTCTGGTTCCGAACACGACTTGTAACTTTCAGCCCAGGAAAAGGCATTTCGATCCTTTTGAAGGCGACCAACGATCGGGTCGCGCGGAAGATAATTTTGAGCGACGTATCTGGTCGCCCAGCCTTTGGGCAAATGTTGCACCACGGAGCGGGTTTGAATTTCGGCTTTTGAATTTTGCATATTAGTCGGTGGTACAATTCCACCAAATACTGAAGCAAACCCGTAACTATTGGCGATGCATACAAGACAATCTTGTAGAGCGCTTTGATTGGATGCCTGCTCTATAAGAGAGAGAACTTCCCAAGTACTCCAAAACACGTCTGTCATTCTCAGGCCCACCACGATTGCTCTATTCTAGGTCAATCCGCCTTGCAACGGCGAAGGAGAGATCGTCCCGCGGCGCCCGAATTTCAGAGACGCAGAAATGGTTTAGCGATCGAGCGGCGTGATGACCACGCCAAAAAATCTTGCTGGGAGTTGGCGAAAAGGGTGGGTGCTATTTTGTGTCTATAGTCAGTTATAGAAACTTATTCTCGTGCAACTTCGCATGCAGCGATAGTTGATAGCGCGTCCGCCATTGGTCTATCGGAAGAAACGGTTCAGCAATTCGCGGACATGTCACAACGAACCGATCTGCTAAAGGAATCGTGACAGCTTTCCTCTATCTAAGAGCCGTTTTACAACGCTATTGTGACTGACCATCATCAGAGTTTCGGTAAGCGCGATGAACCTCCAGCGGCAGTTGCTGTCGGCCGCTCACGCAGGCGCATTTGAGTCGGCGTTAAGCTCGAGCTCGGATTCCGCACCATCCCGGACCCGTTGATCTGCGATGCCGCGCGTCCCGCCCTTTGGACTTTGGACGGACCGGAAGCCAATGGCGTGCGCCGCGCGCTTCGCCGTGCGGCTTGCAGCGCTCACCGACCGGGAGCCGGCCATTGAGGTCCGGCGCCATATACTGTTCTCTTGTAATCGTCGTTATCAGGCTTCCGGTAATGCGCGGCCATACGGCAGAGAGGAGGATGTTGAGATCGAGATTTTCGAACGGCTGGCACGGTCCTGTGACGGGTTACCTCGAACCGCTTCGTCGATCAGCGATGCGACGAGGGAAAATCGCCTGAGGCAGACGCAACGCCTGTAGCAGCAAGTCGTAAGGCCTCTCTATCAGTGGCGAGAGGTGACCCGCAACGTGCAGGTGAAAGACCCTTGTCACGAAAGTATCCGTGGCGGCGACAATGGCGGATCCGGCTATATCGAATCTGAACGAAGCAAAACAGTCCGGTGAAACGTAACGCTCTCCTTGCAGAGAGCCGGAGGTGCAACCGCCTGTCCGCACGAAAATCCAGATAGCCGAATTCGTGATAGTGTTACTGAATGAAGTTTGCTAACCAGCGAACATGGGACGTCAAATCGGCCACACGCTCTCAAGACCGGAAGCCACGCGCCTTAGGCGGGTGCTAATGGCGTTTCTTGCTGCGGTATATCTGGTGGTTGGATTTGCTGGCGAGATTGCGTGCGCAAAGGAAACCCTTTTTACGTCCGTACCGATCAGCACCCGCGCGCCTTCCGATAAGGCCGACGAGGGTTCGAAAAAGACACCGACAGTGGTCGAGCATTGCTACACCTGCGTCCCCCTCACCGTGCCGGCAGCGGTGTTGGTATACGAACCGGTAAGCATATCCACGCAAATGTCGTTTCCGAGCGACACTATTCCCGTCCTCGAAGCACGTCTGCCGGATCCGCCGCCCCCCAAATCCCTGAACTGAGCTATCAGCCCGCGCGGATAACTTCGCGCAATCGTCTCATATCAGGTCACTCTTATGTCCCGTCTACCTATTGCGGCGCGCGTCTTTTGCGCATTGCTTGCCTATTCAAGTCCGTCGTTCGCTGCCGGGGGATCGTCTCGCACGATTTCCTTGCCGCAGGCGCTCCAGCGCGCCTTGGCTGCCAACCCGCGCCTGACGGCCGCGGAACGCGATATCGGCATAGCCGGCGGGCTCCGCATTCAGGCCGGTGCGCTTCCCAATCCGGAGGCCTCGTTCGAACTGGACAACGCGCTTGGCTCCGGTCCGTACAAGGGCGTGCGCTCGGCCGACACCAATCTGCAGCTTAGCCTACTCGTCGAACTGGGCGGCAAGCGGGAAGCACGCGTTGCGGCCGGCGAGGCCGGCATCGGCACGGCCGTCTGGCAGCGGCGGGCGACGCGGCTGGAAGTCCTGTCCGAGACCGCGATCGCCTTCATTACCATCGTCAGCGCGCAGCGGCGCATCGAGATCTTCGATGAGCAGATCGCAAGTTTCGATCCCCTGATTCCGTTGTTGCAAAAACGCGTCCAGGAGGGTGCGTCCTCGCCGGCGGAGACCCTGCGTGCGCAAGTGGCAGCCGACCTTTTCCGCGTCGAACGGGAACGCAGCAAGACGCTGTTGGCGACGGCGCGCCGCGATCTCGCCATCCTGATGGGGGATGCCAGCCCGCGGTTCGGCAAAGCCGTGGGGCGGCTGGCAAGTACCGGTCAGCCGCCGCCGTTCAAGGCCGTACTCCAGGCGATCGACGCCAATCCGCAATTGGCGCGTTGGACCGCCGTCACGGCGCAGCGCAATGCCGAACTTCTTATCGCCCGACTAAAGGCCATTCCGGACCCGCGCTTTTCGGTCGGCTGGCGGCACTACCAAGACACCAACGACAATGCGGTCCGCTTGGGCGTTTCGATCCCGCTTCCGGTCTTCGACCAGAATACCGGCAACATCATCGCGGCACAGGAGACGCTCGCGAAGACGGATGCGGAGCGGGCGATCAACAAGCTGGTACTGCTCAGCATCGCCGGGCGCGCCTACGACACCCTGACTGGCGCTCTGGCCGAGCTCAAGTTGCTGCGGTCGTCCGTTATTCCAAACGCCCGCAGCGCCGCCGAGACGATCCTCAGCGGCTACTCGCAGGGCCGCTTCACCCTGCTCGAATTGCTCGACGTTCGGGGGTCGCTGTTGCAGGCGCTACTGCGCGAGCAGGAGGCCTTGCAGAATTTCCATATCGCCGTGGCCACGATCGAAGGTCTCGTCGGCAATCCGTTTTCGCTCACGCACCAGAGTTCCCGATGATGAAGGCTATTGTCCGCTATTCCACGTTCCTTCTGGTCGCCGCAGCG
>JAIENY010000041.1 GCA_019750915.1 Xanthobacteraceae bacterium | reverse complement strand
TATGACATCGAAACCATCGCCCCGCAGGCCGATGACGGGTCATTCCCGCCCTGGCCGCTTCACAAGCCGATCGCCATCGGCTTTGCAGCCGCGCAATGTCGCAGCGGCGTCTGGACATTTGATATCGAGGCGCTGATCGCCACTGGCGATACCGAAGAAGCCGATTTGATCCGCGCGGCGGATCAGAAAATGGCGGCGGCAGAGATCGTGACGGGCTATAACTCGGCCCAGTTCGATGCCCTGGTTCTTCGGCTCGCGGCTCAACGATGCAGGTTGTTGGACTTGAAGGCGCTCGCCGATCACGCCGCCGCCCATCGCTATGGCGGCAATCACCATGATCTGGCGGATCTCTACGCCAGCTATGGCCGCAAGGTTTCGCTCGCGGCCATCGCAGATCCGATCGGCATTCCCGTCAAGACGGACGTGTCGGGCGGAGACGTGGCCACACTGTGGGCGGGGGGCGAGCACGAACGCATCCGGCGATATGTCATGGAAGATGCCGTTGCGACGCTATGCTTGTATCTGGCCTGGCGGGCCGCGCGATCTGCCGACGAAGCCGCGATCACGCGTCCAATGGCGGCACTTGCGCAGCACATCGAGGCGACGCCGGACCTTCAGCACTTGCGGGCCTTTGTCGATTGCTCGCTGATGCGATGGTGTCGCCCACGCGCGCTGCAGGCTGAGATCGCCGCAGCGCTGAAGCGCGTCACGGCCCGGCTACGCCAGGAAGAGGATGAGCGTGCCTTTATGACCTCCTGACCTTCCGATCCTTCATCAACGCCCTGCCGGCCCGGTCATCCTCGTGATGGCCGGGCCGCTCTCATGTCGAGGAACTTCCATGACCACCGATACCGTCGTTCTCGCCACATCCTGGCTCCAACAGTCCGCTTGGGGCGAACGCCCGGCACGCACCTTGCTCGTCGGCGCGGCGACCCTGACCTGTCGTTATCGCTTCGGCAGCGTCGGCTTCGATCTGGGGGCGCACAGCACCACCGTCACCGACAATCCCGTCGAGACGATGTCATGGCTGGCCGACGCCTTCCACATTCCGCCAGCGCGGCTGCTCCTGTGGCGTGCCGAAAACATCGTCGTCCCGTCGCTGATCGCCGCCGCTGAAACGTCACGCGACCCCATTGCCGCCGCGAAAATGCTGCGCGAGCTGGACCTCGCTTTCACGGGTGAGGTGATCGATGTGGCTGACACCTACGGAGGCTCCAGCGCAAAGTCCTTTGATGCAGTCGCGCACTGGGCGGGCGTTCCGTTCGTGCCGATGACGCGGGTCGAGCTCGAAGAAGCCCACCGCACCGGCTGTCATGGCGCGATCCGCGAGCACCTTGCCGCCCGCGTCAAGGCAACCTGGCAGTTGTGGCTCGCCAGCCAGAAGGAGGTCGAACCGCTGATCGCCGCGACCGAGGCCTGGCTGGCAACGCCGGATGCCCAGGTGACGCTGTGATCGTCGTCGATGGCAAGGTGCGCGCTGCGGGCGCTCAACTGAAAGGAAGCATCTTCCTGAAGTCACGGTTGGGCACCGTGGAAGACGGAAAATGGCTCCGGTCGGCAGACCGTTACCAAAGAGGAAATGATAGATGGAACTGAATGTGCACCACCAGAACATCATGCGCGCGATACGCGCTGAAATGGGCTGGCCCTGCTTCCGACCGGCCAACGACTGTCTGGCTTTTTCGGCTGGCAAAGAGATGGATATCGCGACCGGCATGGAGATCGCGCGCATCGCGCAGATGCTTAATCAGGACGTGATCTACTCGGGCTGGAAGAGCCCCAAGGCGACCGAGCCGATGGGCTTCACCATCGCCTACCGCGAGATGCTCAGCATCGACATCGTCGACAAGCTGGTTCCCTTCGCCGCCAATGACGAGGCGCCGCTCGTGCTGGTCAGCACCCGCACCGACGAGTCCTTTGAGATCGATCGGCGCGGATCGCTCGTGCGTGTGCCGAGCAAGCCGACGAACATCGGCAAGGGCCGCAAGCTGGCGATGAAGCGGATCAAGGCCACTGCGGCATCTTTGAGCAACGAGATGCTCGGGAACAACCGCGTCGTTCCCGCCGGCGCAACGTCGATTGAGCCTCGAGCGCCGACCGAAACGATCGTGCGCTTCGCCTGACCCTCAGCGGCTGGCGCCAACCGCCCGCCGCGCTTTTTATCGGAAACCAAGATGATGACTGACATTACGCCGCGTGCTCCACGGTGCTGGATCGTGCTCGATATCGAATCCGCCGTGCTCGATGACACCGCCCATAAGCGCTACCAGCAAATGGAGCGGTGGGTGCCGTCGGACGACCAACCGATCCGCCGCGGCTATCTGCGCTCCGAAGACCCGCTGACCTGCCCGCGATGGATTTTTCAGACCGTCACCAGCGCGTCGGCCATGGTGCTTATCGAGCACGTCGATGGTGGTGCCGATGTGCTCGCCTTCGAAACCTTCAGCGCTCCTGATCTGGATGAGCGAGGTGTGGTGGCGGGCCTGCTGAAGTTGCTCGGGGATGCTCCGTCGAATGCCGAGCTCGCCTCTTACGCGGGGTCCGCACACGACATTCCGATGCTCGTGTTGGCCGCTTGCCGGCTCGGACTGACCATACCGCTGCGTTGGCGGTGGATGGCGTATAACTGCGGTGATCCCAAGCGGCATTTCGACTTCGCGCGGCACGTGACCGGCGGCTTGCGGATGAACCTCGTCCACATGGCCGAGATCGCAGCTGCTCTCGATATCCCGGCCAAGATCAGCGTGCCCGCGGCATCGGTGGCGAAGTTGATTAAGGCAGGCCGCTGGGGCGATGTCGTGGAAGCCGTCGAGGGCGACGTCATCACGCTTGCGCTTCTTCTCGCGCGCTGGCGCAAGCTAAGCGATGAAGACGCCGACCCCGTGATTGTGGAGGATCGGATCCTGCGCCGCATCATCGAGCTGCGTCCCGGGCGCGGATATGTCGCTACACTCGCGGCCCACCGTCAACGACGGTTCGCGGCGAAGTATGCACGAGCGTCGAACGACGCGATCGCACTGGCACCTTGGCTCGATCTGAATGCGGCGTAATGGATTCGGGCGCGTCACATGACGCGCCCGCGATCACGCCGCCAAAACAGGCACATCGTGGCGCGGAGCGAAAGCTCCGCGCTGGTCATTCATCAACGAGTTTCGCTAAGATTTCTTCTGCGGATACAGCTTTCACATACGCGACGCCGATCGCCTTAAAGTGGGCTTCGCCGCACCGGATCTTTGCTTCTTCGTCATCGCGCAACGTCGTGAAATCGCTCTTGGATTCCGAGACGAGGTGCATTCGCGATGCCGCGCCTGCCACGGCCCAGTCGGGATTATATCTGCCAAGCGGTGTCTCGATTTTGAAGTCGGGTGGGAGCTTGGCGAACACGCCGACTTGCTCGGCATGATCGAGCGTCTCAGCGATGGGGCGTTCAATCGTCTGGGAATCGACGCGAACAAATGTCATCGGGCCGTGATCTACCGCGACAAGGTCATCCGCGTCAGCTTCAAACGGCTCGAACAAGGTCTGCTCGAAATGCTCGCCTGTCTTTTCGTAGGTGATGCCCCGTGTCAGCACGTCGCGCTTGGCGAGCGCGATCGCCTTGTGCGCCAGCTCGACGAACGCCGACGGATTATCCTTAGCCCATTGTAGGCGGTCGGATTGAACCAAGATCTGTGCGACGTTCTTGCGCGGCAGGTTTGTGCGTGCTGCCAATTCAGACAGGATGTCGGGCATGGGGCCGGTGAAGCCGCCAATGTGCCGCGGTGCAGCGATCGTGCCCTTCTTCGTATCAACACCGTCGCGCGCGATGATCAGCTCGGCGCTCGCCCAGGTCACGCGCGCAGTCGCCGGGTCGGGCATTTTCTGGAGATATTCGACCGCTTTAGCTGTCAGGTCGTCGTCAGTGAATTCCAGGCGATAGCGGGTGCGCGCCGACACTTTCGCCCATAGCGCACGGAATGCGTCGGACGCGATCATCTCCTCTCGGCGCTCAACGCGGACCTTGGTTTCGGTGTTGTGGATCAGCTTGGCGGTTAGCCGCTCGGCGAGGGCCACCACGGCAAGGCGTGCCTCGGGTCCTAGCGTCGACGGCAACGGCACAGTCTTCGCGGCTACCGCCTCGCGCATGGCATCTGTGACTCGGCCGAGCGCATCGACGAGCCCAGCCTGCTCCCAGCCGGTGAACACCGCACGGGCCTCCTGAACGCCCAGCACTTGGGGCTCGTTGGCCCCGGCAATAGGATAATAGAGCTTTGCAAGCACCTCGACGCTCGCTCGCCCAAACGGACGCTTCGTTTCCTTCTCCAGCTCGGTCTGCAGCTCATCGGCGTATGTCGCATAGTCTGTGTCGGCGATAACCGTCAGCCGAGCGATCCCTTCGTCGCGACGACGCAGACCATGCTCGTCGACGGGCAGGCGCAGGCCGCGACCGATCGATTGCCGTCTGGACCGCTCGCTGCCCATCTCGCGCAGCGCGCAAATCTGGAAGACATTGGGGTTGTCCCAACCCTCGCGCAGCGCGGAGTGGCTGAACAGAAAGCGCAGCGGCACCGCCTCGTCGAGCAGCTTTTCCTTGTCGCGCATGATCAGGTCAAAGGTGCGTTCCTCGACCTTGTCGTCCCCCGTGCTCCTCGAAAATTCCTTGTCCTCGAACGGCGTGACCGAGTGCTTGTCCTGGCTGAAATAGCCGCCGTGCGCGCTCTCGGGGTCGGCGGGCGTGGTGACGAACAGCGTCTTGAACTCCGGCCGGGCCGCGAGCTTTCGGTATTCGCGTTCGAATACCAGCGCGAGCGGCCCCTTGGTCGGCCCATCGTCGGTATAGACGCGGTAATCGGCCACCGACGGCACGAAAAACAGCGACAACGTCTTAATACCAATCGGGCGATTGCGCAGCTCGGTGCGGAAATGGTGCTCGATGGTGCGGGCGACCATCGCGGCGGCCAGGCTATCACCGGTGTCATCGCCGTGGACCTCGCCGCGGGTCATGGTGCGGATGTCGCCGGGTAGCATGAGCTGCATCGTTTTCGCGCCGGCGTCGAGATGACCAATTTCCAGCCCGGTATAGAGCGCGCGACCGTCGGAAAGATCCTCGAGCGTGTCGCCTTCGTGCGCCCAAACCAGGTCAGGCTTCGGCCCAGTGGCGAATTGCTTGTGGATTTCGAGGCGGGCGCGAGGTGCGTGACCTTTGCGGGATTCCACATCGACCAGTCGGACGAAAGGGCTGTTGGTGGCGTCGCGGATGCTCGCGCCATCGACCCAAATTCGCTTGACGAGGCCGAGCTGAAACGCGTCGAAGGCATCGAGCCGATACAGGGTATGGACGACGTTCACCGGCGTCGCGGTGTATTTGAACATGGCGAGCGGGTTCATTGCCGCCAACGCTTTGCGACCCGCACCCTTCAGGCCACCCTCAACCGATTGCGGCTCGTCGACGATCAGGATCGGCCGTGTCTTCGCTACCCATTCGGCGGCCGCCTGATCACCCAATGCTTCCTGGTTGGCGTCATAGAAGACGTTGTTGGCGCTGTTGATCGACTGGATGGTGACGATCATCACCTGGATATCGGCGGCGGTCGCAAATTCACGGACGCGGCCCAGCTTCGTCCGGTCATAGACAAAGTCCTTCAGCCGAACCCCGTCGAACTGGCTGGCGAAATGATCGCGCGTTTGTTCGATCGATTTCTTCACGCCCTCGCGGATCGCGACTGACGGCACGACGATGACAAACTTGGTGAAGCCGTGGCGGCGGTTCAGCTCGATGATCGTGCGCAGATAGACATAGGTCTTGCCGGTGCCCGTCTCCATTTCGATGGTGAAGTCCGGCCCGCCAAAGGCTTCGTCCGGCGCCAGCGCATTCGCCAGCTGCACCGCCTGGATATGCGGCAGCCAGTCATTGCCCTCAAGCGAGCAGACATTGCCAATGCCGACGCCTTTCTCGGCGAGCTCCATCTGCCCGGCGATCTCGAGCGGGGCGACAGTGAAGGTCGCCTGCGATCCAGCGGTCGCATCACCGAACACGCCGATCACCGCGTCGATCGCGGCGCGCTGGTGGGGCAGGTCGTTCTCAAAGACGAAGCGCATAAACACCTTGTAATGGGGGTTAAGGATTTACAACAGCTTGAATATATGATGGATATACTCTCTGTGATCAATGCGAGGATTTTGTCATGCGTTTCATCAGTCATGCAAAATCGAGTCACTTAGATATAATTTTAGATTCCGAAAAAGTGGATATTGTCTCTCCATTTTTATCAAAAAACACCGTATCTAAAATCAACATCAATCGGCATAAAGCCTTTAATCTCGTAACCCGCCTTCCATCTTCATACAATTATCCGTCGGCATTTATCGAGAACGATCCAGCTCCTTTGCTTGAGGCCATGAATCGGATGGGATCAAAGCTAAAGTTATACGCTCTTCCGCCTGTCCATTCCAAGATATATATAAATGAAAAGTCGAGTTGGACCGGAAGTGCAAACTTCACTAATAACGGATTTTCAGGAAAGCCTGAGATTTTGGTCGATTTTGAGGAGGTGAACTTAGAGATAGCTAAAATCTTCAAGTCCTACGTTTCAGAATCTACACTGATAACAAAGAAGAATCTACAAAAACTCCTAGAGTGGATTGGCGATGGTTTGACGGAAGTTGCATCGCG
This sequence comes from Xanthobacteraceae bacterium, assembly GCA_019750915.1. Classification (GTDB taxonomy): domain Bacteria; phylum Pseudomonadota; class Alphaproteobacteria; order Rhizobiales; family Xanthobacteraceae; genus Afipia. The sequence continues at coordinate 3,362 of JAIENY010000041.1, read as the reverse complement.
CGGCGGTTCAACTACTTCCCCAGATGTCCCAGAGGCGGGCGGCGCTAGCTATTCAGATTTTGTCTCGTGGCTCCGCAAATATCAAGGTTGTCATCAATCAGATGCGAAGATTCTATTAGATCGCGCGGATGGTGGTAATCAAATGAGTGGACACGTTGCGATAGCCTTTAATGGTGTAGTTAGCTTCTTGAGAAAAAATCCTAATCTGCGCTCTCCTCTTTTAGCAAGCAAATCAGGAAAGCCAGGACCCAATATTATGACACCTTTATCGGATTTCATCAAAAAACACGGCGACTCTTACCAAGGTCCGAGAGGGGGAAAGTGGCGTAATTATCTTTCGACTGAATTAGGTGGTCGGCAAACATCAGGTGGGGCAGGAAATGTGATTGTCAGGCGCACGCTTGTTTTGCTCCCCGCCTATCTCGAAAGTCGAAACCTTTAAGACGACATCAGATCGCGCCCAACTTTTCGATAGCGTCGTCGCCCCGCCTCTGACGGAGCGTAGCGGCGAGGTTAGCCCGGGCCTCGGAACTGCGGGATCCCCCTGCGTCAAAACCGCTGTCCTTGAAGAAGAAGGTTGTAGGAACGGGAGGGATAATCTCTTCCAACCAATCAGCAATCCCGTCGCCAAGTTCGCGGGCGTTAGAAGCGGGAATGTCCGAAAGGCAGACAACCAGAGTTCCACCTCCGAAACTATGCACCGTGTGTCCGGCGATCCGCCTTGTCTCGCCGGGGAGGGCGAGATCGATGCCCGTCTTCAACAGCAATTCGACCAGCAGGTCGTCCTCACCCCGGCCGTCAAGCACATTGCTGGCGTTATCGAGCAGGTCACGCGCCAGGTCCTCTCCTGGTTGCCAAGGCTTCAGATTCGAGGTTGCGAGCTGGTAGACGCGGAAGCCTGTGTCGACTTGCATTGCGGGGTATTCAGCTTGGACTGCTTCGCCAGCGCGCCGCAACCGCTCCTTTGTAAGGTCAGCAATCGTCGCGAAGCGGGCATGCTTCGCAATAGGTTCGGGAATTTGCACTAAGATGTAGCGATGACTGTCGCCACCGCGCCCATTAAGCTCCATAACGGCGTGACCCGTAGTCCCTGAACCACCAAAAAAATCCAGCACAATCTCACGCTGCGAGTTTCGCAGAACGCTTTCGATCACATCGTAAACCGCCCACAAACTCTTCGGAAAATCAAATGGGGAATCAGGGACAAGGTTTTTGAGAATAGCGGTGCCATAACCGTTTGAATCATAGCGAGTGTCGCGCCAAATCGATTTGTGCAATCCAAATGTTTTGCCGAGTTCAATGTCGAACCCGCTTTTGATCGGCTTGGCTCGTAACATGTGGCGAATGGCGGCAACCGACTGCCTAGCGTATCGCCATTTTCTCTCGATACCATTTCGGTCGACCGGATAAACATAAGATATCTCGTTGATCTGTTCTGTCTGGGCTGGATGCACGTCGTCCGGGACGACCTCGCCAAACCCAATGATTTCGCCGTTCTTTACAAGGACCGGATAGAAACAATTTTTCGCGTCCTTGCGCTCAGACTCGCCGCCCCAGTTGCGGAGTGGCGCCCAATCTACTTCGCTAGGCTCGATTTGACGATCACCAATAACTTTGGTGTCTTTACGGTATACGATAATCGCATACTCGTGAGTATACGAGAAGTTACGTCCCTGCACCCCTCTAGGATTATGCACAATGGCGATAACATCGATGTCAAAAACGCCTCTCGGAAAAACATCCTCGCATACGGTTATGACGTTATGTAATTCATTCTCGTCTATCGTTATAACAAGGACGCCGTCCTCCTTTAACAAATCCCGCGAAAGAAGGATCTGCGGGTAAAAAGCATTAAGCCAGTCTGTATGGAAACGTCCGCTGTCCGGCTTGATCGTGCTAAATCGAGTGCCGTCGCTGTCAATAACGCCAGTGGCCTCTTCATAGGCACGGAGTGGTGCTGAAAAGTCATTTCGATAGATTAAGTTGTTTCCAGTGTTATACGGCGGGTCGATGTAAATAAGTTTGACCTTACCGGCGTAGCTCTTCCGCAAGAGCTTGAGAACCTCGAGGTTGTCGCCCTCGATCACGATGTTTTTGGTTGAGTCCCAGTCCTTGCTGTCCGCCTTCGCTGGGCGCAACGTGCCAAGGCTGGGGGTCAGTGCAAAGGCCCGGGCGCGGGCCTTGCCCTTCCAGTTCAGACCATAGCGTTCGACGCCGTCCTCGACCGCGTCGCCCAGCAGCTGGCGCAGCACGTCGAAGTCGATCTTGCCGTCGGTAATGATGCCGGGGAACAGCGCCTTCAGCGCGCCGACATTGTCCGCCACCACGTCGCCGCTGTGCGCCGCTGGATCGTCGCGTGTCACGCGAGGGATAGGATTGGTCTCGTCAGCCATTGGTCTGTTTCGCTTTTGCTTTCTTGCGGCGTTGGTGCCGCGTGGTCTTGGTCAATGGCGCGTTGCCAGAAGGGGCGCGGGAAAGCGCCGCCAGCTCGGCATCCAGGGGAAGTCCGTGCCGCCCTAACAGGGCCGCAAGATCACCTTGCGATTGCCGAAGCTGGTCTGCCGCCTTGGCGCGTTGATCGTCGAGGCGGACCAAGTTGCCCTTCAAACCGGCGATATCGACCCGCAAGTTATCAATACGGCGCTGTGCATCGGCGCTTAGCGGGTTCGCCTGCCGTTGGGCGATCTGTGTCGCATCGTCGCGCGTGCCACCGGCGACGCCGCTATGGCCGAACCACGTAACATCCTTGGGGCCGACGATCGTGCCGCCGCCCGGATAGCTCCCTTTCGACACCACGCCTCCCCAAACTCGCTGCTGCGCATTTAATCCAGCATGGTCCTGCACTTGTCCAGCGCTGAGCGGTGTTGCCGGACCGCCTCGCCGCGCTCGACGCGCGCGGCAAGTCGGGTTTCCTTGCGCATGACCGCAGACAGCCCGGCGATCTCGGTTTCGATCTCGCGGATTTGCGCCAGTGCGGCACGCCATTGCGCCAGCTGGTCTATCGATCCGGGCATTCGAAATGGGCGGTTGCGGGCACGCGCTGCTGCCAGCGCGTCCACGCGTTCGATCAGCCCGGCATATAGCATGGGCAGATTCATACGGGGCAGTCGCGAAAGTGTCAGCTCGGCGAGAAAGGCATTGTCGGCAATGCCGAGCGTGCCCGTTTCGTATAGCGCGGTGACGACAACTCGCCCGGCCTCGCGCTCGGCCGCTCGCTTTGGGGCGAGCGATAGGGACGCAGGCGCGTCGTGCGCTTCATCGGCATGAACCAGAATCACCGGCTGGGGAATCGCGCGGTGGATAATCTCCGCCAGTCGCGTCGGCATGGGCCCTCGTGTCCGCGCCGCGAGCAGGTTGATGGT
>JAIENY010000052.1 GCA_019750915.1 Xanthobacteraceae bacterium | reverse complement strand
GGCTCAATGCCGTGACCATGTTCATCATGATCGGCAGCGGCTGGAAAATTTATAACGACGAAGTGCTGTTCGGCTGGTTGCATTTTCCCGACTATCTAACCATCGGGAAGTGGGCGCAGCACGGATTGCAATGGCACTTCTTCGGCATGTGGCTGGTATTCTTCAATGGCCTTTTCTACCTGACATACGGTTTCGCAACGGGCCGTTTCCGGCGGATGCTGCTGCCAATCCGATTGCGTGAGTTGCGGGCGACGATCTCTGACGCCCTGCACTTCAGGCTCGCGCATGACGATCCGACCAAATACAACACCGTCCAGAAGCTGATGTATCTCGGCGTGCTGACTGCGGGAGTCACGGTCGTGATCTCCGGCCTTGCGATCTGGAAGCCGGTGCAATTCTCGTTTCTGTATGAACTGTTCGGTACTTTTCAGAACGCGCGTCTCGTTCACTTCGTCTGTATGGCGGTGATCGTGTTGTTCATGGTGGTCCATATCAGTCTCGCACTGCTGGTGCCGCACACGCTGATCGCGATGTTGACCGGCGGACCCAAAGTCGTTGATCACAGAGACAGCGTTGATCTCGCTGATCCTGCTGATTTGAAACATTGAGAGAAAGCGCATGCGTCCCCCGTCCAAATCCATCTTCCGTCCCAGCAAGGCGATCGATACCAGCTTTCTTGAAGACAACAGCAAGCTGATTACCGAACTCGACCGCCGCAAGGTTCTGCGCGGTGCACTCAGCCTCGGTGCCCTGACTTTCCTGACGGGATGCGACGTGACCGAAACCGACGGCATGCAGAAATTTCTGCGGGCCGTATCGAGCTGGAATGATCGCGCTCAAGAGCTGATTTTCCGCCCGGATCATCTCGCGCCTACTTTCAGTGAAGATCAGGTGATCAAGCCGCCCCGCTTCAACGCACACTATGATGTCGAAGACGTCACGCCGGTGAACGTATCTGGCTGGAAACTCGAACTGGCCGGTCTGATCGAGGACAAGCGTCCGTGGACCGCGCAGCAGATTTATGAGCTTCCCGAACAAGAGATGATCATCCGTCACATCTGCGTGGAAGGATGGGATTACATCGGCCAATGGTCGGGACCGAACCTGAAGCAGTTCCTGCAGCGTGTTGGCGGGGATTTGACCGCGAAGTATGTCCATTTCCAGTGCGCGGACGGTTATACCGAAAGCCTGGACATGCCGACGGCGCTGCACCCGCAGACGATCCTGGCCACCAAATACGCCCGTGAAAATATCGGGGATCCTTTCGGATTTCCCATTCGCCTGCGGACTTCAACAAAACTCGGTTTCAAAAACGCGAAGTGGCTGACAGCGATTGAAGTCTCTAACGATTTCCGGGAAACCTATTACGGCAAAGAGGGATTCAACTGGTTCAGCGGCCTCTGAGAAAGAGGGTTGGATAAAGGCCTCGGATAAGGCGAAACTCAGCGGCTGGTCTCCGCTCAAGGTTCGCATCGTAAAAAAATGGCCCCCAAAACGGGGGGCCATTTTCATGGTATTGATTTCGTTAGTAGTGATGACGACCGTTCTTGATGACCACAACCTTTTTGTCGTGGCGGTGCCAGCCATGATGGCGATGATAATCGGCGCGGGAATCACGAAAGCCATCGCGGTGCTTGATAACAACCGTCTCCGCATTCGCCAGTGTTGGAGCGGCGATAACAAGTGTCGTAACGGCGGCAACGATCAAAGAAAGCTTCTTCATTAGTTTGTCCCTCTTTCTTATTGAATGGAGGACAAACCGACGAACCAACTTGCCGTTCCGAGCAACGTAAATGAATTTTCTGAACGTCTATTCAGGTTCAAATTGTTCCGGATTTCGGATGATGTCGCTGGATTTATCTGGCTGTGTTTGAGCGCGATAAATTGATCGCCGCGAAAAGGGCGAGCAGGATCGATGACGTCGCGAAGGCGGCGACCGCGGGCCAGCCACCGGCGGCCCAGAACCAGCCGCCGAGCGAGCCCATGATGCTGGAGCCGGTGTAGTAGATGAGGAGATAGAGCGATGCGGCGTGGCCTTTTGTGTTGGATGCCAGCCGTCCGACCCACCCGCTTGCAACCGTGTGGGTGACGAAAAATCCGCTTGTGATGAGTGCCACGCCGGCGATGATCGCAGCGAGCGGTTGCAGCAGTGTCACGCCGATGCCGGCGATGATGATCACGATGCCTGCGATCAAGACCGGTCCGCGGCCGAGCCGGTCGGACAACCCTCCCGCGATCCATGACGCCAGCATACCGAACAGATAGACAATAAAGATTGATCCAATCTGGGTCTGGTTGAGTTCATATGGTGCGGCAACGAGCCTGAATGAGATGTAGTTGTAGATCGTCACGAAAGCGCCCATCGCCAGACCGCCTATCATGAACAGCGAAACGAGGTTCTTGTCGCGCAGATGACCTGTCCATGCGCGCAGATGATATCCGGCGTCGAACTTGAGTTGTCGCTCGAAATTGCGGGATGGAGGCAGCAGCAGAATGAAAGCGATCGCCAGCACGAGGTCAAGCAGGCCGAGAACGCCGAGCGCCGTTCGCCACGATGACAGTTCTGCAATGACACCCGTAAAGAATCGTCCAGCCATGCCGCCGAATGCCGTGCCGCCGACATAAAGGCCCATGGTAAGGCCGAGACCCTTCGGATGGATTTCTTCAGCGAGGTAGGCCATCGCCACCGCTGGCACGCCCCCCAGAGCGAAGCCCTCCAACGTGCGCAGAACGAGCAGTCCTTGCCAGTTCGGCATGAAAGCCAGTGCGATGTTGAGAAGCGCCGCGCAGCACATTGAGGTGAACATCAGGCCGCGCCGCCCGAATATCTCCGAGCCGGCACCGGCGCAAAGGATTGAGAAAGCGAGCAGGGCCGTCGTCAGTGACAGTGCCAGCGAACTTTGTGCCGCGCTGATGCCGAAGTCGCTTGCGAATTCCGGTAACAGCGGCTGGACGCCGTAAATCGCCGAGAAGGTGACAAAACCGGCCAGAAACAAGGCGATCGACGTCCGGCGATAAATGCCTGTCCCACGCTCGATCCAGCTAATGGCGCGCGGTGTCTCAGGCTGCGTCGTCATATTTGCCCGGGTATCCATGACCATGTGAAAAGCATATCGTACCGGCGGGTACAACGCAGGATGCATGCGGGCCAGGATGGGAGCGGGTCCGCAAATCGCATGGCTTGAATTGATTTCACAAATGGTGATTGGGCTACAGGGGTAAGGACATGAAACGCTTTGCGAGGCGCCTGACCGGGCTCTCCTTTGCAGGCATTTTGGGCTGCGCGTGTGCTGTTGCAACGGCCCACGCTGACGATCTGCCTCAGGAAAACGATGGTCGCTTGATTCCGATCTATCAGTCCGACCGTGTCTGGAACGCCATTACGACCACCCGCGACGGCCGGGTGTTTGTCGGGTATCCAGGTGCAGACCGGCCCGGTGTACAGATCGACGAGCTGTTGCCAGACGGCACGCGTAAACCTTTTCCCAACCTCGCCTGGAACGACTGGAAGCCGGGAGCAGATTCGAAGGATGCGTTCGTTCGCGTCAACGCGTTGCGCATCGGTCCGGATGGGGCTCTGTGGGTGGTTGACGCCGGAGCGCCGGGGCTGGGCAAGCCGGTGGTGGCGGGTGCCGCGCGCGTGCTGCGTTTCGACCTCAGGACCAACTCCTTGTCGCGGGTGTATCCGCTCATCAGCGTCACCAAGATCAAGAGCTATGCCGATGACATACGGTTCAACGGCTCGACAGCTTTCGTTACCGATGCTGGTGAGCCCGCTCTGATCGTTCTCAACCTGCACAGTGGCAAAGGCCGCCGTGTTCTCGACGGCGATCCATCGACGACCGACGGGCTTCCGATGTTGGCCGACGGGAAGGTTTTGAAACAGGAGGATGGCCTCGGACTTCGTGTTCATGCCGACCAGCTCGAAGTCTCTCCAGACGGACGGTATCTTTATTATCAACCGGCATCAGGTCAAATGGCGCGGATCGAAACGCGCTGGCTGAAGCAGCCACGACTGTCCGCGACCCAACTCGCTTCCCATGTCGAACGCAACTGGGCCGACACGCCGACCACCGGCGGTACCGCGATCGACGCCAAGGGAACGATCTACACAAGCGACACCAATCATCGCAGCATTCTGGCCATCTCTGCGGACGGCAAGATTTCAACCCTGATTTCCGATCCGCGGTTGATCTGGGTCGATGCGATGTGGATTGATCACAGCAAGTATCTGTGGATCCCCGCGGCGCAGCTGAATCTCACACCCGGATTTACCGGGGGCAAGAATGAGGTGAAGTATCCGGTCTGGATCTACAAGATGAAAATCGGCGCGGGGCCCGCGCCGAACGACCATCGATAAGCCACCGGTCGGTTTGACAGGGCGCTTGTCGGCCGGCGTCAGTGATTTCCGATGCAGTTGCCACGACCCTCGATGGACTGGCGGTGCACGAGGTCGATATCCAATCACCGCGCATGGATCGTCTGCCCAATCGGCAATGGATTGTATCGGCTTGCGCAGCTAAGAAGCAGCAAACAAGCTCAAGGTTGTTCGATGTTGTCCGCGCTGACGGTGGTTTTTCCGGTATTCGCTCTGATCTTTGTCGGGTGGTTGGTGCGCCGCGGCGGCATTCTTGGCGCGCAGGCAACCACCGAGATGAACCGCTTTGTGGTCTATCTGGCGCTGCCGGCGCTGTTGTTCGATATCGTTGCGCATGCCGATTGGGCCGATATCTGGAAGCCCGGCTTTATCGCGACGTTCGGATTGAGCTGCTTCGTCGTGTTCGGGTTGACGCTTCTGGTGAGATGGCGAGGATCGCATCATCTCGCCGATGCCGCGATCGACGGTCTCAACGCCGGCTATGCGAACACCGGCTTCATGGGGATTCCGCTGGTTCTGCTGGTACTCGGACAGGAGGCCATGCCATCCGCGATGATCGTTACCATTTTCACTGCCTGCATTCTGTTTGCGGTTGCGATCATTGCCATCGAGATCGGCTTGCAAGCGGAGGGCAGTCCGCTTCAGATCGTCTGGAAAGTGGTGAGATCGCTCTCGCGCAATCCTTTGATCATTGCGCCAGTCTTGGGTTCGGTCATCCCGCTTTCTGGACTGACTATTCCCGCGCCAGGAGAAACATTCCTGAAATTGCTGGCAGGAACGGCGGCGCCATGCGCGCTGGTGACGCTCGGTCTTTTCCTCGCGGAAAAACGTGACAGCGCCGCCGATCCCAAGACGACTACGCTGCTGGTGATCCTGAAGCTGATCGTCCAGCCGTTGATCGCGTGGGTGCTTGCCGTTCACGTCTTTCATCTGCCGCCGCTGCTGGTGCATTCGGCGGTGTTGTTCGCCGCGCTTCCCACAGGCACAGGTCCGTTCATGCTCGCGGAGCTTTATCGCCGTGACGCTGCGATAACCTCCACAACAATTCTGGTCTCGACGATCTTCTCGGTCCTGACCATCACCGCTTATCTGGCGGTTGCGCTTTAGCGCAGGAAGAATTCGTTTAGTTCAGCGTAGGTTTCGTTCGGAAGTTCTTCCTGTAGGGTATGGCCGCAGTCGAAGGCGCGGCCCTCGACCTGACTTGCTTTCTCACGCCATGTCGCCAGCACGTCGTACAGCGCACCGACAGTGCCCAGTCCGCCCCAGATCGCCAGCAGAGGCGCCGTGATCCGCGCATCCGCATCGGCTGAGTCATGCACAAGATCGATGGTTGCGGCGGCGCGATAATCCTCACAAACCGCGTGGCGCATCGCAGGGTCCATGTAGCAGCGCAGATAGTCCGCAAAGGCTTTGGGCTCGGTCGCGCCTTTGAGCTTGATCTGTCCATTGAGATGAGTGCGCAGAAAGAACTCGGGATCGGCCGCGATCAGCCGTTCCGGCAACGGTTCTTTCTGGATCAGGAAAAACCACCAGAAGTAACGGGTTGCAAACTCGCGATCGGTGGTCGCATACATTGTCGCAGTGGGTGCGATGTCGATCACTGCGATGCGGGTGATTGCATCCGGATGATCCAGCGCCATGCGATGGGCCACGCGCCCGCCACGATCGTGGCCGGCGACCGCAAAGGCCTGGTGACCGAGCATGCGCATCAGCGCGACCTGATCCTGAGCCATCGCGCGCTTGGAATATTCGAAATGATTGTCGCTCGACTCCGGCTTGCTGCTGTCACCGTAGCCGCGCAGGTCAGCCGCGACGACTGTGAAATGCTTTGCCAGTGAAGGAGCGATTTTGCGCCAGGTGACATGGTTTTGCGGATGACCATGCAACAGAAGAAGCGGCGGTCCGCTGCCGCCAATGGCCGCGCGGATGGTGATGCCATCCGCAACGGTTACGTCGATCAGCCGAAACCCATCGAGGAATGGGGAGAAGCCGTGTTCTGTCATGCTTGTGTTCATGCTGGCAGAGTTTGCCTGTGCTGGCGCCTTGTAAATCGGCGAAAGGGATGAGCAGGAAGGCCTTGGCGGAACGGCGGAGTGCCTTTAACTCTGGGCACAAAATGACTATTATCCTATACACAAAAATTGCCTTGGCAGGCGATCAAACCCGGCACATCGGGACAGCGGGCTGAATGATCGACAAACTCGAATTTTTGATCGCGCTTGCGGGCGAGAAACACTTCGGCCGTGCCGCGGAGATCAGCAATGTCAGCCAGCCGACGCTGTCGGCGGCAATCAAGCAGCTTGAGGATTCGTTCGGTACGCTGCTGGTCAATCGTGGATCGCGATTTCAGGGGTTTACCCCCGAAGGCGAACGCGTCCTCGCTTGGGCGCGGCGGATCGTTGGCGACGCCCGCGCAATGCGTGAGGACATCGAAACCGTCAAGCACGGCCTTAGCGGGCATATCCGTCTTGCCGCCATCCCGACCGCGCTGGCCATTACGGCGGAATTGACAACGCCGTTCCGCGCACGACACCCCGGAGTGAAATTTACCGTTCTGTCGCGCAATTCGATCGAGATCCTGAGGATGCTCGAAAATCTCGAGATCGATGCAGGGTTGACCTATCTCGACAACGAGCCGCTCGGGAAGCTGAACCGTGAGCCTTTATATTTGGAGCAGTATCGGCTTTTGACCTCGCCGGACAGCGAACTGGGGGATCGCAAGAGCGTAACCTGGTCGGAAGTCGCCAAAATCCCGTTGTGTCTGCTGACGCCGGACATGCAGAACCGCCGGATCATCGACCAGATGCTGTTCAAGGCCGGCGTCACGGTGACGCCGATGCTTGAATCCAACTCAATGATCGTTCTGTATGCCCATGTACGAACCGGAAAATGGGCGAGCATCATGCCAGCCATGATGGCCGAAACGCTGGGCCTGACCGACCGGATCCGGGCGATCCCGATCGTTGAGCCGGAGAGTGTCCATGCCATCGGACTGGTCACGGTCCACCGCGACCCAATGACGCCCCTGACCGCCGCGCTTGTGGATACCGCCAAGCACGTGGCCTCGACCCTGCCCGACACCACTTTGGAAAAAGCCCTTCGCTAAAGGTATTTTTGGGCCTACGGCTGCAGGAACGATTTTGAATGCTTCTAGATTGATAGGTTTTTGCTATCGCAGCATATAATATGTCCTCTTGATTATAGGCCGTTCCGGTCGCATTTTCCAATTGAGTTCAAGTCTTTAATGAGAATGGTTCGCATATGGCGACTTACGAGCCGTGGAGCGCTGAGCGCGCCACCGAAATTATCAAAGAACACATGCACTTAGAGGGTCCGGCGATGCCGATTCTCCATGCGTTCCAAGAGGCCTTTGGGTACGTCCCGCAGGAGGCTGAACCCCTTCTCGCCAAGGCGTTGAACTGGTCGCGTGCCGAGGTGCATGGCGTCGTCACGTTCTATCACGATTTCCGCAAGAAGCCGGCCGGCAAGCATGTCCTGAAGCTGTGCGGGGCTGAGGCCTGCCAGTCGATGGGGTCGGACGGTATTGCCGACGCCGCCCAAAAGGCGCTCGGCATCCATTTTGGCGAAACCACGCCGGATGGCCTGGTAACTCTTGAACACGTTTATTGCCTCGGACTGTGCTCGACGGCACCGTCCGCAATGCTGGACGGAAAGATCGTTGCGCGTGTTGACGAAAAGCGCCTGAAATCATTGCTTTCGGAGACCCAGCGATGACGATGAAGGTTTTCATCCCGATCGATGCCGCCGCGGTTGCCTGCGGCGCCGATGATGTTGTGGATGCGGTTCAGACCTATTCGGAAAAGCACATGCTCGGTGTGGACATCGTCCGCACCGGTTCGCGTGGCATGCACTGGCTGGAGCCGCTGGTCGAAGTTGAGACGCCGGAGGGCCGCATTGCCTATGGCCCAGTGACGCCGGATGATGTCCCAAGTCTGCTCAAGGCCTTCAATGGCGACGGGAAGCATCCGCTGCGGCAGGGTGTCACGGAGGAAATTCCGTGGCTCAAGAATCAGAACCGCCTGAGCTTCGTGCGCTGTGGTGTGGTCGATCCGCGCTCGGTTGACGATTACAAGGCGCACGGCGGCTACAAGGGCCTTGAACGGGCGCTGACGCTCGGTTCGGACGGTATCATCGCCGACGTCAAAACCTCCGGTCTGCGCGGCCGTGGCGGCGCAGGCTTTCCGACCGCGATCAAGTGGACCACCGTCGCTCAGGCC
>JAIENY010000060.1 GCA_019750915.1 Xanthobacteraceae bacterium | reverse complement strand
ACGAAGATGTCGGGGGTGCCCTCGCCGCAGCTCAGGAAGCCGAAGCCGCGCAGCCGGTTGAACCACTTGACCTGCGCCCGCTCCAGACCGCTGGTCGGGGTGACGCTGACATGGGTTCGGGGCGGCAGCATCTGCGCCGGATGGATCGCGGTGGACTCATCCATCGAGACGATGCGGAACGCCTGATAGCCTTTCTGCCGCTGCACGCATTCGACAACCAGACGCGCGCCTTCATAGGCGGTCTGATAGCCATCGCGTCTAAGCACGGTAACGTGCAGAAGAACGTCGGGCCAGCCGTTGTCGGGAACGATGAAGCCGTAGCCCTTCGAGGCATCGAACCATTTGATGACGCCGGAGATTTCGACAAGGTTGGCTGCTGCGTCGCCGAGACCCGACAACGCATCCATCGCCGCATCGCGCTCCGCGCTGGCAGAGTATTCAACTGGTCCAAGTCTGTTTTGCCCTGTCCCGCCTGACGGCGGCCCCCCGAGCTTCTTGGACTCAAATCCGTCCGACCCCATGACCCCGGACCCCACACATTCAAAAAAACGGTTCGTCACCGCCGCGACGGAACCGGAACACGCGCCCATCCATGACCAATCATGATAACGCCGCGCGAATCTCTTGACTCAAAAGATAACACTCCCGCCTGCGCCGCATAGCTAAAAAAACAAATCAGGCGGGAACTATGAACAGGCTTGCACAGTCGCGAATCAATTTCAGATCAATTGCCTACGAACGGTCCGAGGATCTCGCCGATGTCGTAGCGGATCACCAGGTCGGCAATATCGTCCTGTTCGGTAGGCTCGTTGTTGATGATAACGAGCTTTGCGCCGCAGTTCTTGGCCATCATGGGAAAGCCCGCGGCCGGCCACACCACCAGCGACGAGCCGATCGCCAGCAACAGGTCGCAATGCTGCACAAGCTCGGTGGCGCGGCGCATCTCGTCTTCCGGCATCGCCTGCCCGAACGAGATCGTCGCGGTCTTCACCGGCTCATCGCAGACCGTGCAGTCGGGCGCGCCGTTCTGTTCGAAATGCGCTTTAACCCAAGCAAGATCATAGGCCTGCCCGCAGCCGATGCAGCGGGCATAGGTGGTGTTACCGTGCAGTTCCACGACGTCGTCGGCCTTGAAGCCTGACATCTGATGCAGGTTGTCAATGTTCTGGGTAATGATCGCGGGGATCTTGCCGGCTCTGTAGAGCGATGCCAGCGCGCGATGCCCGCGGCCGGGCTTGGCCGCCGCAAAGGTCGGCTCCATCGCGAACCGCCTCCGCCAAGCCTCATCGCGGGCGTCTGGGCTCGAGACGAATTCGTCAAACGGAATCGGCCGGTTACGGGTCCACAGCCCGCCGGGCGAACGGAAGTCGGGAATGCCGCATTCGGTCGAGATGCCGGCGCCGGTAAACGGAACGATCGACGACGCCTCGGCAATCATGTTGCCGAGCGCTTCGACGCCACTGCGCAGATCCGGTGCGATCAAGGGAGATATCCGACCTGTTCCAGCCTGTGCCGACTATAGACACGGCCGTTCGGATTGCCAGATCGATGCAACGCGCCGCCGGCGCCAAAAGTCGGTCGGCGCCGGTTCAGGCCGCTCCGATCGCGCCGCCCTGTTACGCCGCTTTGGCGACCGGCTCCTTCGGCTCGCGCGGCTCTTCCGGCTTCTTGACCTTGGCAACCGGCGCGGCCTCCGCCTTCTTCATCGGCTTGCCGTACTGGGCGAGCTTTTCCAGCTCCGCCTCGAGTTCGGCGCGCCGCGCGGCGACTTTTTCGAACAACTTGTCGGTGGCGTGCTCGCGCAGGCTTGCGAGTTCTTCGATGCTCAGCGCGTCCAGATCAATCTTGGCCATTGGAACCTCCCGTTTTCTGTTCGCTACCGGGAAGGCGCGCGAGCTACAAGGTGCCGCCCGTCTTATCCACCGCCTTCGCTGTGCCGATGCGCGCGATCACAATCCCGCAACGCTATTTCCCAATTCGCGCCCCATTCCGGACCGCCAATGATTGCGGGATACGAATCAACAAAAAGGATGGGCGATGACAGAACAAGAGGAACGGCTCGCGCGCGAGCGGGACGAAATTGCGGCACGCGTCGCGAGCTTCAAGGCGACCCAGCAGAAATTCGAACGCGAACGCGAAGAGTACTATGCGACCACGCTCGGCAAAGCGTGGAGCGGATTTAATGCGCCCTCGTTCTGGAACTGAACCCGCGAACCCGGACCAGCAAAGCCCGGCGGGTCGCGCCGGGCTTCTACGTTACCGAGGCCTTCCACCTTACCAAGGTCGATAATATCGCCGGTCAGGGAACCGGACGCGACTGCTCATCAGAAAAAGTTTTCGAACGGCTGGAACGAAACCCCGGCGTCAAGGTTTCAATTCAAGTGCAACAACCTTGCGAGAGGTGAAAGCATGAAAGACCCCGTCGGCATCTTCGGATGATGGCGGGGTTTTTCGGTTGACGGGATGCGCCGTGCGGGCGCCGGAACGAATACCGCCCTTCCGGATTCTCTATCCAAGGAGTTCGCGCATGCCGCCGTGGATGGAAATTCTGATCAATGTGATCGGCTACGCCGGCTTCATTGGCATCGCGAAATATCACAAGCCCTCAGGCCAGGACGCGGCCGACCACTAGAAGCTACAGCACTGCGGCGTTAGTTCGCCCGGTGCGGCTCGCCGGCGGTGCGCACCAGCCGATCGGCCTTGACCAGCACATGCCCGCTTTCGGGCTGCGGCCGCAACGAAAAGCTGACGACGACGAAGGCAAGGCAGAACAGCAGGCCTACCACCATCACGCGCTGGTGGGTCGGTTTGTCGGCGTTGTGAAACGAAGGGACCATTGGCTGTTTCCTGAAAGCCATCCCTACCCCAACCGCCGGCACGCACAACGCGAATTGGTTTTTAACCTAACTGAATAGGGTTATCCGAAACCTTGAGCGGAATCGTTTAGCTACCGGGTCCGCGGTTTCCCACAGCCGCCCTTCGGCTTGTCCGCTGCAAATCCACAGCCTGCGCAAGGCGAATTCCTTCGCCGCCCCCGGCGCTTGCTGCCAGCGATCCACAGTATCCACAGGCGCCTTATCCACAGGTGGCTTGCCCGCGGCCTCTCAGGCATCGGCAAGCCGTTTCAATGTCGCGTGGAAACTGAGACTGCGGCGTCCGATCAGGACCGTCCCGAACGCCTCCGCGGTGCCGTCGGTAAACGTCCCGGAAAATCCGCTGGCAACCTCGACGCCGCCGAACAGCGGACGAACGAACGGGTCTGAAAAATCCGTGTGCTGGTCGGTGCTCAGCTGCCCCTTCCAGGTGCCGTCGCCGACCGTGTAGGAGCCGATCGACCAGAAATGCGGGCCCCCGCCGAGCAGCACACCGTCACGCAGGATCAGGACACCGCTGTCGCGGCCCTTTACGCCGTCGAGCATATGCATGTGGATCGAATAGAGCCCGTTCTTCATCGCGCACGCTTCCTCGGCAAGAACCGAGTTTAGCGCAGTGCAATGGGCCAGATCGATGGAAAAGCTGATGTAATGCGTCAGGCGAGTTGCCGCGCCGCATCGCGACCGCGCAACGGGAGACTCCTTTTGTTCCCAGGGAACGAACAGGGGGCGCGTTTTCCGCCCCCTGTATCCGCTTAACAGACCGTTACGCTTCCTGCTCCATCGTCACGGCGACGTCGCCGTTGGCGGAAAGGCGGACCTTGTTGCCTTCGATCTCGGCGACCAGGCTGCCGTCGATGTAATGGTGATGGCCCTTGTGGCTGCCCTCGCCGCTGTCCTTCCTGGTCAGCTTGATCCGGCCGCCCTCGACCCTGTCTACGGTGCCGACCGGCACACCATCGGCCCCGATCACTTCCATATGTTCCTTGATGCCGTTCACGCCTGCCATGAGCCGATCCTTTGGGTTGTTCCCGTGTTGCTGGAAACACCTAACGCGCCGGATGGCCCGGGGTTCACCCAAAACAGGCCCTTGAACACGAATTCGATACCCGCGCCTGCCGGTTCGAACCTTTTGGAGACGACCGGTACTTATCTCTGAAAGGTGCTGCCATGACCCAAGCCGATCATTACCGAGACCAATCCAACAGAGCCAGGCGTCTGGCGAAGGCCGTCAGGGATCCGGAGGCTTCCCAGAAGCTTATCGAGATGGCCGAGGAGTTCCGCCTCTATGCCGAACGTCTGGAACAGACGCACCACTGACGGCTGAGAAAAGGCGAATTGGGAGTAGCGAATGGTGATGCGTGAATTCCATTCGCTAGTCCCTATTCGCTACCCGCCCATCCCCGCCCGGCTTGAATTTCCTTGGCGCCACGGAGCGGGGCTTAAGCTTTTGTTTACCGCGCGTTGTTGAAACCGCGCGCCGTTAACCCAACCTCTTTACAATGCGTAAATGGGCACCTGACAGATTTAGGTCAGGAGGGTACTCCCATGGATATTTATCCCGTGCCGGTGGAAGTGACACAGGCCAGAATTCAACTCCTGGTCGACCAGAACGCCAAGGCGCCGCCGAAAACCATCAACGACGATGTGAAGGCCGTCAGTCACGCCAAAGCGGTCGCCGCGGAAGCGGCCTTGCAACAAGTACGGACCGAGGAAGCGTCCGTAGTGGACGTCAAGGTCTAGGGTCGTATCGTACGCGCCCCGGGGTGACTTGCGTCACGCGCGGCGGTGCCATGCGGTGCTAGCCTTGTCGCATGATGATCACGCTTCAAACACTCGCCATCTGGCTCATTCAGGCCGTACTCTTCCTCATCGGCATTGGTACTGCGGGACTGGCAGCCCATCTGGGCGGCCCTCTCATTGGCGGCGCCCTTGACGTCGACGAGTTGATCCCCAGCGCCGTCATCTTCTTTGGCGTGGCGGCCTTGCTCGGATGGATCGGAAACAAGTTGTGGCCCGCGGACTGGATCCATAATCCGTTCTTCTAGGACATGATGGGTTGGGGGTTGAATCGGTTCGCCGTAAGCCGGATGCCGGGGGGCCAAACACAAAATCGCGAAAACAACCCCATGCAAAGTAGAATGGCACCCGAAAAAAGGCTCGACGTCGCGACCCAACCTCTCATCCTGCTTCATTTGGAAGGCGGGCGGCGGACAGCAGCCGGACGGCCAACTGCCTATCGTACGATCGCTTCAGTGCGGTAGATCTTCGTTCCCGACGTCTCGACGATCCGGCCCTTCAGGGATTTCACGAACGCCTTCGAACCGTCGACCGCGAAATGGGTTCGCAGCGCTGCCTCGTCCGTCCATTTCTCGAAAAAGAACAGCCGCATCGGATTCTGGCAGTCGACATGCACGTCATGCGAGATGCAGCCGGGCTCTTTGCGCGAGCGTTCGACGTGTTCGATGCAGGAGCGAAGCACGTCGTCGAAGCAATCTTCACGCGCCAAAATACTGCCGGTAACCACAAGCATGTCGATGTCTCCTGCTCACCCGCCGGCCAATCGCGCACGACGGCACTGACCAGACGCGCAACGACTGTTAGTGCATCAAGTGAGGCACGACAACCGACAGCGACAACCGCCGACCTGACTGGCCCATTGTCGTATACAATTTTACGGTTTCAGTTTTCTTACAAGCAACCTGCGCGTGCCATAACGCCCGTCACAGCCCGGGAGAACAGGAATGCTTCGGAAGTTTCTAGGCGACGAGAGCGGCGCGACCGCCATCGAATACGGCCTCATCGCCGCGTTGATCGCCCTCGCCATCATCGCCGCGGTCGGACAGACCGGCCAAAGGCTCATCGCGCTATTCCAGACTCTTATCCAGGCATTGACGCTCTCCTGAAGCCTTATCGGTTCTGATCGAGCCAGAACCGGACTCCAGCAGCCGGATGTTGCGCGCGTCCTGGTCAATGCATCAGGCGCGGCGCGATCACGGATACTGTCAGCAACACACCGAGGCAACTCACGGCGGATAATTTCATCCGCGCCGTCTTCGCATCGGTCATCGGCAACACCAAAAAGAACGTCATCGCCAGGACGATCAGACCATCGAGCAAATACATTTTTGATCCCTCCGTTCGATCAAGGTTTAACGGAGGGCACGCTTCAAATATGTGTTCGGGATCACGCTGATGCGACGGCGGCGTCTGGGCGGACCGCAATCTGACGCCAAGCCAAGAAAACGGCGCACCGCCATCTGGCGAACACTCACCCTCTCGCGAAGCGAGGCTTCCGCAGGTCCGGCAGACCGATCGGAGCCAGATCTCCCAGCGTCCTCCGCTCGCCCACCAGCCGGGTCAGTTCGGCCCGCAGCGCCATCAGCCTGGTCGCGGGCGCGGCGCAGTCCAGGTTCTCGGCAACATCCTTGCGCATGGCGCGCTCGGTCGCCAGCATATCCAGCCTCAACTCACTGATTTTCTTGCGAATTTTATTAACTCTGTTGTCCATGGCGAGACCCCTTGCGGTTGCCCTCCATAGAGAACAAATATAGAACAGAATTGCAAGTGGCCATTTGGCCCAAACGGAGGTTTTGATGACGTACGACCGCTATCCCGATCGCCTGCAGGGCCCGATGAGCCGCGGTCAGGCCTCTACGCTTCGATTGCTTTCGATCGAGGCCTACCAGCCGAAGCAATTCGAGGAGGATTTGACGGCCGAGGAAGCCGCCAGGCGAATAGAAGCCCTTCGGCAGGAAATCGAACTGGCGAATTCGTTCTGACGGCGTCTGCCTCGGAGCCGACGCCGCGTGCCGGCGTGGGGCGCTGACGTTTTTGTGCCGGCCGCGTCTGCGTTTCAAACAGCCCGCTTGGCCAGGACGGCTTTCGGCAGCGAGGCGAAATTGGCGTCGTGGTTTCCGACCCAGATCATGAAGCCCGAGACCAGAATGGCGAATGCGATGACGGATGCTTTGAACATGGCGACCTCCTGTCCTCCATGTATGCGGAGGAGAACCCAGCGGTAGCCGCATTACAGGGATTTAAGCTGTGACTGTTGTCACGCAGTTCCCGGCGGGAGTGCGGCCGGAGCGCTTTGCGGGTACGTGAAGCCACGAACCGGGAACGACCGAACGACTCGTTCGAGCGAATGACTCAAAATAGAACACCCCGCCATTGCTGACGGGGTGCGAAACAAGAAGCGGTACGCAGTACAAATCCGCCTGCCCTCACCATGACGCCAACGGATTAAAAATTGATTCACGTGGCTTGCATGAGTTTCGCGAAGCATATCTAGTCCCACGATGGAAAACGCCAATGTCAGATGCTCGAAGTGCGACCGCAGGCTCGTGCCGTCGAAAGACGGAAGCTTGAAGTGTCTGAAATGCGACCACGCGGCCCACGCCGGGACTCCCTTTGTTCCCAGGGAACGAACAGGGGTCGAGATTTTCCGTTCAGTCCGGCCTTAAGATTTTCCTAAAGGCATCGCGGGATCTGACGTCCGCGTCGTGTGATCGTCCTCACTTCCTTCCCCGACCCTACCGCGTACGCTTCGTTCGGTAAGTGGGGATCGAAGAAATGAAATATCTCGCCGCCGCCGTTATGCTGTTCGCCTGTTCTTCCGCGCGCGCGGAAGACATGACGCCCAAAGTGGCCGCGCATCTGCGTCCGGCCAATGCAGAGATCAAAATATCCAGAACCAGAACCGCGCCTGAAGAAGGCCGTTCCGTGCAAGTGGCCTGCGGCGTCGTTACCGTGCGCAAGGACGCCGGCAACTTCTCCACCCGCACCTTTGCCTACGTCGTTGAAGACGACAAGCTCTGGCTCACCGGGATGGAAGAGTGGCTTAGGGAGCCACAGGAAATGGGCGTCGTGCGAGTGATGAAATACTGCCCCGGAAACTAGGCTTTGTTCGCCGTATGACTCCATTCTGTTCCCAGGGAACGAATCGGAGTCGTGCAAATCGGCAAGGGTGATGTCTTAACGAAAGCTGTTACGACGAAGGATCGCACGCGTGAACGCTCATAGAAGCGCGCTTCAACCTGTGACTTGCAATGTTGCGAAGGCAAAATCTTAACCACCCGGCAGGAAGGGGTTCGCCATCGGGAACGCCTCAAGCCCAGGATGCTTGGACATGTGTTCGCTTACTGCGAGCGAGGGAAATGCCATGAACGCCTGGAGCGATTATCTGAGAGATCAGGCTGCTATTGCAGACCGTCACGCAAGGTCCATGACGACCCCGGCCGACGTCAGGGAGTTCGCCGCGATAGCCGAGAGCTTCCGGCGGGACGCCGACGCCGAGGACGCCAA
>JAIENY010000011.1 GCA_019750915.1 Xanthobacteraceae bacterium | reverse complement strand
TGACGCTCACCGGTCGCCTCGCGGCACAGCGCCTTCTTGATAGCGGCATTGACGAAAATGCGTTCGACCTGGGGTTCTTCGGCCGCAGCACGAATCACTTTCAGATGCGCCGGTGTCCAGACCTTGGGATCGATATCGAGCCGATCCGCACGTACCACCATCGTGGCCGACATCTCCTCACGTTCGTTGCGCGAGAGCAGCCGGCTTGGCATCGGCGTCAGCCATATATCGGCATCGAGCCCGACCTGATGACTGGCGTGACCTGTGAACATCGGGCCGCCGCGCGGCTGCGACATGTCCCCCACAAGCAGACCCGGCCATCCGAGTTTGCTCGCCTTCGCCGCCAGCTTCTCCAGAAACGCGATGAGCTGCGGATTTCCCCAATTGCGATTACGGGAGAGGCGCATCACCTGCCAGCTTGGCCCGGTGATCGGCAACTCCTCAGCGCCGGCAAGACACCCCTTGGCGTAGAATCCGATCGACCGGGCCGGCAGTTTCGCCGGCGTCAGCTCCCGTCCGAAGATTTCTTTTGCCGCGAGTTTTGGGTCGCTCGGATCAGCCAGCGGCGGCAGCGGCCTGGGGTTGAGATAGCCCCTGTCCTGCGCGCGAGCAGTGCTGACCAGCGCGAGCGACGACAACAGCGCAACGGGAATCAGGCGGAGCCGCGTCATGTCTATTTTATAGCCTGTTGTTAGGACAACGGCGAGATAGCCCCGATTGTCTTTGCCGAGAACCGGACAGTCTGCGCGAACGGTGGGTTCCAAAAGCCCCTTCGACGGCTCATCTTCACAATGTCTTAACGCTAGCTGGCGATGCCAAAAATTGGTGCGAAACGCATGGTTCGGCAGCAGATTAGCATAACGGGGCAATCACTTCGTCAATCTCACTGCGGAGGATCGCCAAATCCAGGACAGAAAGAGTCGATTTTCTCTGACATTAAGCGTTTTATTCCAGTTCCCGAAAAGATGCGCCTCGATTTTGTGCAGGGACTGTTTATGCGCGCATGTCTCTTCGATCACTGCTCACGTGCGGAATTACAGTTTTTTCAGAGAGTTGTACCAAAACTTCCGGTCGCAGAGTGTTGAGTGACCGGGGAATGTCGGTGAAGGCCCGTCCAAAACCGAAACGAAAAGTTGAAGTCCAGCCCAAGACGGATCGTAAGCCGAGCGCTCGACCCAAAATCTTGAACAAGGATCGCAAGATCGCGACGGAGATCCGGGAAGTCGTTCGCACGCGCGCGACTGCGCTGGCCGCGATCGATGAAGCGCGCAAATCTCACGAACGCCTGCTCGAAGCAATCGATATCCTGCCGCAGGGGATTGTGTTCCTCGACCCCGAAGGTCGCTACATTCTCTGCAACAAGAAATATATGGAGATTTATCGCGCCAGCGCGGACCTTTTCAAACCGGGCGCCAAGCTCTCTGACACCCTGCGCATCGGCGTTGCGCGCGGCGATTATCCCGAGGCCGCCGGACGTGAACAGGAATGGATCGCGGAACGCCTCGAGAAGTTGAAGCGTCCCGGCGAGGCCCACGAGCAGATGCTCGCCGATGGCCATTGCATTCTGATCGAAGAGCGATTGACCAAGGACGGCGGCGTGATCGGCCTGCGGGTCGATATCACCGAGTTGAAACAGCGTGAGGCCTCTTTCCGCCTGCTGTTTGAAAATAATCCGGTTCCGATGATCGTGTGCGCGCAGGCCGATGAGAAGATCATCGGCGTCAACGCGGCCGCGCGGGAGCATTATGGCTATTCGCAAGAGGAATTCGTGGGGCTGCGGATGCCCGACATTCAGGCGTTCGAATCCGTGGCGCCATGGGCTGGCGACCAGACGCTTGACGAGCGCGCCGCTCGCACATGGAAGCACATCAGGGCCGATGGCTCGCTGATCGATGTCGTGATCTATTCGCGCCATCTTTCATTCGACGATCAACCGGCGGTGTTGCTGGCGTTGATGGACATTACGGAGCGAAAGCGCGCCGAGGCCCGGTTGGCCTTTATCGCGCAGCACGACGGGCTGACCGGGCTTCCCAATCGCGTCTCGCTGCGTCAGAAGCTCGACGATCTCCTGGCGCATACCCGCCGCAGCGGCGACAAGGCCGCCGTGCTGATTCTCGATATCGATCAGTTCAAGGCCGTTAACGACTCGCTTGGGCACGCCATCGGTGACAAATTGCTGGAGAGTGTTGCCAAGCGGCTCAAATCAACGCTGCGCGACGGCGACGCGGTCGCGCGTCTGGGGTCGGACGAGTTCGCCCTGGTTCAGATCGGCGTTAGCCGGCCTGACGATGCGGTCCTGCTCGCCAAACGTGTACTCGAAGCGTTGAGTGAGCCATATCTCCTCGAGGGACATAGCATCATCAGCAGCGCCAGCATCGGCATCGCCATGGCGCCGAGTGACGGCGACGATACCGAGCGCATCCTCAAGAATGCAAATTTGGCGCTGTCGCGCGCCAAGAGCGAGGGCGGTGGTACCTTCAGCTTCTTCGAGGCAGGAATGGACGCGCGGGCGCAGAAGCGGCGGCGGATTGAGACCGAGCTCCGCACCGCGATCGATAACGAAGTGTTGCAGCCTTACTATCAGCCACTGATCGACCTGAAGAGCGGGCGCATCACCGGACTGGAGACGCTGGTCCGCTGGCCGCATCCGGACCGTGGAATGATTTCACCGGCGGAGTTCATTCCCGTGGCGGAAGAAACCGGGCTGATCAATCCGCTCGGCTGGATGATCCTCAAGCGCGCGTGCGCGGATGCGGCGCGCTGGCCCGACCCGGTGCACGTCGCGGTCAACTTGTCACCGCTCCAGTTCCGCAACGGCAATCTGCTGAACTCGGTGATGGAAGTTCTGAAGCAGACCGGGCTCGATCCGAAACGGCTCGAATTGGAAATCACCGAGACGCTGCTTCTGGAGCGCAGCGATCAGGTTATCGCGACGCTTCATGCGCTGCGCGCACTCGGCATATCGATCTCGATGGACGATTTCGGCACCGGATACTCGTCTCTGAGCTATCTGCGTAGTTTCCCGTTCGACAAGATCAAGATCGATCAATCGTTTGTTCGCGGGCTCGCCAGCAACCGCGACGCGCAGGCCATCGTGCGTTCAATCGTCAGCCTCGGTCAGGGGCTCGGCGTCACGATCACTGCGGAAGGCGTGGAAACCGAAGACGAACTCGGTTGGCTGCGCAGCGAGGGATGCCACGAAGGACAGGGCTTCCTGTTCAGCCGTGCGCGGCCGAACTCGGATATCCTGCGCCTGCTGGCGGCTCAACAGGCACTCTCAGCAGATCAGATCGGCGACGTTCGCGTCGCCTGATCGAGATTTGGCCGTTTAGGGCTGATGATATCAGTCGGCGGGAATTAAGCCGCCTCAGCTGTCGACCTTGAGCGCAGCGATAAAGGCTTCCTGCGGAATGTCGACCTTGCCGAACTGCCGCATCTTCTTCTTGCCTTCTTTCTGCTTCTCAAGAAGCTTGCGTTTGCGCGTAATATCGCCGCCGTAGCATTTCGCGGTCACATCCTTGCGCAGCGCGCGCACTGTTTCGCGCGCGATCACCTTGCCGCCGATTGCCGCCTGGATCGGAATCTGGAACATGTGCGGCGGGATCAACTCCTTCATCTTCTCGACCATCGCGCGGCCGCGGCCTTCGGCGCGGGTACGGTGGACAAGCATTGAGAGCGCGTCGACCGGCTCGTTGTTGACGAGAATCTGCATCTTCACCAGATCGGCGGGTTTGTAATCCGTCAGGTGATAATCGAACGAGGCGTAGCCTTTGGAGACGGACTTCAGCCGGTCATAGAAGTCGAACACCACCTCGTTGAGCGGCAGCTCGTATTTCGCCATCGCGCGGCTGCCGACGTAGGTCAGTTCTTTCTGAGTGCCGCGGCGTTCCTGGCAAAGCTTGAGCACGCTTCCGAGATACTCGTCGGGTGTCAGAATGGTGGCTTCGATCCATGGCTCCTGGATTTCGGCGATCTTGACGACGTCCGGCATGTCGATCGGATTGTGAATCTCGATCTCGCTGCCGTCGGTGAGATGCATTTTATAAATCACCGATGGCGCGGTCGCGATCAGGTTCAGGTTGAACTCGCGCGACAACCGCTCCTGGATAATTTCAAGATGCAGCAAACCGAGAAAGCCGCAGCGGAAGCCGAAACCAAGCGCGGCGGAGGTTTCCATCTCGAACGAGAAGCTCGCGTCGTTGAGCCGTAGCTTGCCCATCGCCGCGCGCAGCGTTTCGAAATCGTCCGCATCGACTGGAAACAGACCGCAGAACACCACCGGTACCGCGGGCTTGAAGCCCGGCAGCATTTCGCTCACCGGATGGCGATCATCGGTGATGGTGTCGCCGACCCGGGTGTCGGCGACTTCCTTGATCGCTGCTGTGATGAAGCCGATCTCGCCCGGGCCGAGTTCGTCCACCTGCGTCATCTTCGGGGTAAAGAAGCCGACTCGTTCGACGTCGTAAGCGGCACCCGTACCCATCATGCGGATGCGCGAATTTTTCTTCATCACACCGTCAACAACGCGGATGAGGACCACGACGCCGAGATAGACGTCGTACCAGCTATCGACCAGCAGCGCTTTCAGCGTGGCATCGCGGTCGCCCTTGGGGGGTGGCAGCCGGGTGACGATGGCCTCCAGCACGTCGGGAATGCCGAGGCCGGTTTTCGCCGAGATCATCACGGCGTCGGATGCATCGATGCCGATCACATCCTCGATCTGCTGCTTCACCTGTTCGGGTTCGGCGGCGGGAAGGTCTACCTTGTTGAGGACCGGAACGATCTCATGATTATTGTCCAGCGCCTGATAGACGTTGGCGAGCGTCTGCGCCTCAACACCCTGCGAAGCATCGACCACCAGCAGCGAGCCTTCGCATGCTGCAAGCGAACGCGAAACCTCGTAGGCGAAGTCGACGTGGCCGGGCGTGTCCATCAGGTTGAAGATGTAGCTGTTGCCGTCCTTGGCCTTGTAATTGAGGCGAACGGTCTGCGCCTTGATTGTGATGCCGCGCTCGCGTTCGATATCCATCGAATCGAGCACCTGCTCCTTCATCTCGCGCTCCTGCAGCCCGCCCGTGGTCTGGATCAGGCGGTCTGCCAGTGTCGATTTGCCATGATCGATATGCGCGACGATGGAGAAGTTGCGGATGTTGGAAATAGGAATTGTGGTCATGGGCGCGAGATAGCATCTGCGGCATGTCCGGCAAAGGCGGAAAGCCCCTCACCGCAGCGAAATGCTCAAAATAATGAGACTTTCCGAAATCCTCGCGACAGGAACCTTAAGGCTAGCCACCGTCATTTTCCTCGCCGAACTTGTCGGCGACGAGTTTGGCGATCGCATCGAGCGCTTCCTGGGCTTCGGGTCCCGTGGCGGAAACCACAATCGAGGTGCCGATGCCTGCCGAGAGCATCATCAATCCCATGATCGAGGTGCCGCCGACGCTTTCGCCGTTCCGGGTAACGGTGATGTCAGCTTTGAAACGTTCTGCGGTTTGAACAAATTTGGCCGAAGCGCGCGCGTGAAGTCCGCGCTTGTTGAGGATGGGAAGCTCCTGGACGACGGCGCCGGATTGCGACGTCTGATCGCCGGTCATAGGGCTTACTTTCCGGCCAGAACGCGGCTGGCGATGGTGACGTACTTGCGCCCTGCTTCCTGAGCCGCGGCGATCGCGTCCGGCAACGGGCGGTCGTCTCGGACCTTCGCGAGTTTGACCAGCATCGGCAGATTGATCCCGGCGAGAACCTCCACCTTGGGGCGGCTCATACAAGAGATCGCAAGGTTCGACGGCGTGCCGCCGAACATATCCGTCAGGATCGCGACGCCATCGCCGCTGTCCACGCGCTTGACCGCTTCAATAATATCGCTGCGACACAAATCGGCATCATCTTCTGCGCCGATCGTGATCGCCTCGATCTGTTTTTGCGGGCCCATGACATGCTCAAGCGCCGCCTTGAACTCGTCGGCAAGACGCCCGTGGGTCACCAGAACTAAACCTATCATCTAAGACTCCTCGCGGGCGCTCATTGATGCACCGCACGAAAGGGCCACATGTTGACCATCCCGAGCCCCGACGCAAGAGGGACAAAAGCGTTGACCTTTGTCCAAAGGGGCCGGTAACCCCGGTCAAATCCAAGGCCATAATGGAACTTATATGGTTACCAAACCCCTTCCAGCAATCATCCGGAGCTCATTTACAGCCTGTCAGCAGGCTTAATTCGTCGTAAGAAATCCAATGACAAGGGGAAGCCCGGGCTGCCCTGCGGCCACAGGAATTCGAGGCAACGAAACGCTGGAAATCGTTGTCCGGAGGGCTTCTGGCGAGGGAAACCGTTCGGCGTCAGGAGCTCCGAGATCGACAACAAGCCCAACGCCGGCTTCATCGAGAAAGTCGATTCGACGGATTCCGAGCCCGCGGATTTCGATCATCCCGGCCAATTCCCTGGCTCCGCTGACAATCAACTCACCGTTGCGAACAATCAGCCGCACACGGTCATCTCCGACCAAGGTGACTTTTGGCAGACTTCCCGCGCGCCCGGCGAGGATCAGGTCGAAAGCCAGTGCCGATTTGCCGCTGCCCGG
>JAIENY010000068.1 GCA_019750915.1 Xanthobacteraceae bacterium | reverse complement strand
CCCGATCTTGCGGTTTATCCGGTCGCCGCCGACTTCACCGCGCCGTTCGCGCTGCCGGCCGAGATTGCCGGGATGCCTAAGGTCGGCTTTTTCCCGGGGTCGACGCTCGGCAATTTCGAACCACACGAGGCCAGCGCCTTCCTGCGCCGCGCGCGCGACATTCTGGGCGAAGGCGCGCAGATGATCATCGGCGTCGATCTCGAAAAGAACGAGCGTGTGCTGTACGACGCCTACAACGATGCCGCAGGCGTGACCGCGCGTTTCAATCTAAATGTGCTGGTTCGCATCAACCGCGAACTCGGCGGCAACTTCGATATTTCCGCCTTCATGCACCGCTCGATCTACAACCGCGAACGCCATCGCATCGAAATGCACCTGATTGCCAAGAAGCCGCAGTCGGTGCGGATATTGGGACGGAATTTTTCGTTCCGCCCGGGTGAAAGCATCCACACCGAGTCGAGCTACAAATACAGCCTCGAGCGTTTCACGGCACTCGCGCACGGATCGGGCTGGTCGGTGCGCTCGTCCTGGACCGACCGCGAACAGATGTTTTCGGTTCACGCGCTGGTGGCCGAGGGCTAACAGCCGGTCTCATCGAAATCGGCCGCCTCAAGTCCCGGCTCCGGACTTGTGGCGGGCCAATCGCGGCCTGCGCGCCGGCACGATGCGGGGCGCCGGAGATATCCAGTGGTCGGACAATCGCTCGGCATCCAGCAGCCAGGCGTGAATGATCCGCCACTTGTCGTGTCCGCGGGACTGGAAGTCCAATAGCGGTGACCTTGTGTCCTGAAGCTCGTGGAAGAATTTCAGCGAGTCTTTTCCGGTGGGGCCGCCGGGATCGAACTCCCGCGTCGAGACCCAGACGTCCCATTGCTGAAGGATCAGAACTCTTGCTTCGCTTTGTTTCATAGGCGCGGATTCCCAGCCACGAGAGCCGTGGGGACTGAGGGTGGTCACGCTGGTCAAAGTGAAAGCGAGGTGTCTGCGCCGCCGCGCGCCTCAACACCTTGCAACCCAAATGTGGCAGAGAATGGTTAATGTTTCTTGACCATGATTTATTGTGTCAGCAAATTGCTGCATCGGCGCTGCGGTTTGCCCCCCGAAACGTCCAAATTTTGACTCGGACTCAGCCGAACCTGCTCCCAAGGCTTGGCGGGGGTGAGTTTGTGCCAGGGGGTATCAGTCATGGGTAAGGTGTATCTGGTGTCCGGCGATGCCGGACAACGCTTGGGGCAGTCATCCGTCCACGACGACGATGGCTGGGATGCCGAGGTCGGCACGGAAACCGAGTCGCTGCTCGAGGAAAATGCCAGATTGCGGGCGCTCGTTGTCCAGCTTTCGCAGCTCGTCCTCAAAAACGTCGTCGAGCAGAAATAGTTCAGAACCTATTCCGCGGCTGGGGATCGCAACGAGATCGATTCCCACACCGCGACCACGATCATGATCGCCGACGTGATGATCGACAGCATCAGCGGCGACAGGTTGTGCGCGAACCACGCCAGCACGCACAGCGCGATGATGCCGACGCCGTGCGAGAGCTGAAGAAAACCACGAAAACTGTGCTTGAACAGGATCGTTCCGAACAGAAACAAGAGCGGACCGCCGATCGCGCTGAGCACGGTCCTGAGATCGGAATGGCCGGCCGGGTGCTTCAGCACGAGTTCGTCGGCCACCGCGGATACAATGATCCCAGCCACGATCGGCATGTGCAGATAGGTATAAGCAAGCCGCGCCAGCCTGCCCGGCTCGCTCGATCTTGAAATCTGCTCGGAGCCGGCCTCGGCGCCCTTGTGGAAATAGATCCACCACATCGCCAGGCTGCCGACAAAGGCCGACACGAACGCCACGACGTTTTCGCTGGTCCAGGTCAGGTCGGCGAAGGTAGCACCCGTGACGACGATGGATTCGCCGAGCGCGATGATAATGAACCCTGCGCAGCGCTCGGCCATATGGCCGCCCTCGACCACCCAGTCCTCGATCCTGGACGCGCCATAGCGGGGGATCCAGAACCGCACCACCGGCGAAATATATTCGATCGCGAGCGCGATCGCCCAAAGCACCACGCGCGATTGGCCCTCTAACAATCCACCCGCGATCCAGAAAACCGCCGATACCGACAGCCAGGTCGTGATGCGGACCGCGTTCAAGCGCGCGGGCGGCCGCGACGATGGCGTCACAATCCATAAAAACACCGTCTTGCCGACCTGCATCGCGGCGTAGGCGATGGCGAACCACAATCCGCGTCCGTCGAACGCCGTCGGAATCGAGGTCGACAGCACCAGTCCGCCGAGCGTCAGCGAAAACAGCAGCAACCGGACCGGGGTCTTTTCAGGATCGAGCCAGATGGTGATCCAGGAGGTGTAGACCCACACCCACCACACCGCGAGAAACAGCAGCGTGACATGCAGCGCGCCGGGCAGGGTAAAATCGGCCAGCAGCGAGTGCGATATTTGCGTGACCGCGTAGACGAAGACGAGGTCGAAAAACAGCTCGGCATAGGTGACGCGGCTGTGCTGGTTCGGCACGTTCGGGCGCCACATCGCGCCGCGTGGATTTTCCGCCATCGGTGCGACCCGCTCCCGCCCGCTGCGCCGGCCTAGCCGCCGGGTACCCCGGGTCCGTCAGGCACACCGGTCTGCAGTGCCAGCGCGTGCAGCACGCCGCCCATCTGTCCCTTGAGCGACTGGTAGACGATCTGGTGCTGCTGGACACGCGACTTGCCGCGGAATGATTCCGAGATCACGGTCGCGGCGTAATGGTCGCCGTCGCCTGCGAGATCGCGGATCGTCACCTCGGCATCAGGAATAGCTGCCTTGATCATCGATTCGATATCGTGGGCGTCCATCGGCATCCAGCATGCTCCGTCAGAAGTTTAGAATCAGGGCAAATACTTCGAATCAAGATCCTAGTCGCGCGACCGTGATTGGCCAAACCTAGCGCGTACGCCCTTCTAGGTCACGCTTTCCGGCACTATATTCCCTGTCCAATCGTTTGGCATCCGCAAGCTCCGGCCACGCCGGATCACGTCCCGATGACCGAAAAGTCCAGATGACCGAAAAAGAGGCTCAGAACCATGAAACTTCCCGGTCCCGACCATCCGATCACGATTACGGCAAACCCGAAGCGCGTCCGTGTCTCCGCCGGCGGCGTGATCGTCGCCGATACCACCCATGCGCTGACCCTGAAGGAGGCGAGCTACCCGGCCGTGCAGTATGTGCCCCGCACGGACGCCAATATGGCGCTGCTGGCCCGTACCGAGCGAACCACGCATTGCCCCTATAAAGGGGATGCGAGCTATTTCAGCATCAATGCCAACGGCAAAAGCATCGAGAATTCAATCTGGACCTATGAGACGCCCTTCCCGGCCATGGCCGAGATATCAGGCTACCTGGCGTTCTACCCGGACAAGGTGACGATCGAGGAAGTGGCGTGAGCCGCTTCACCTGATCCGTTTCAAT
Source organism: Xanthobacteraceae bacterium (assembly GCA_019750915.1). GTDB lineage: Bacteria > Pseudomonadota > Alphaproteobacteria > Rhizobiales > Xanthobacteraceae > Afipia. The sequence goes on along the minus strand of JAIENY010000068.1, from coordinate 2,159 downwards.
TTGACCTAATCCGCCCTGGCTGGCTTGGCCCGGGCGGACGTGCGACTATGAGGATTGCTCGTTGCTGAATCCGATTTCCGGTCGCAATATTTGAATTGAACAGCCTGCCGGGGGGCGCCCATGACATCCATTTCCACAGTGGGGCATGCCGATGTTGGCGCCATGCCCAAGGTCAAATCACGAAACCTTTCGCTTGATCGAGCGCGCACGTTCTTGACGCTGGTGGTGCTAATCCACCATGCCGTCATCCCCTATACCTATTTCGGCCATACCGATCCGAAGTCGTTCTTCGGGTTCGACATGATCGTGCTCGCCACCGACAGCTTCTTCATGGCGATGTTCTTTTTCCTGTCCGGCCTGTTCTCATGGTCGGGCATTGCCCGGAAGGGGCCGCTGAATTACCTGTCCGATCGCCTGCTTCGGCTTGCTTTGCCATTCGCGATCTGCGCGCTCACGGTTATCCCGGTCGCCTATTACGCCATTTCCCTGCGGCAGCATCCCGACGTCAGCTTCGCTTCGTTCTGGTGGAAAACAGTGACCGTCGGGCCATGGCCGAGCGGGCCGATCTGGTTCCTGTGGGTCTTGTTGAGCTTCGATCTGGTTGCGTGCCTGCTCTACCGACTGTCACCCAACCTGCTCGATCCGATCAACCGCCTCTCGCTGCACGGCCGTCGCCGGCCAGCGGTGTTCTTCGTGGTCATGCTGGCGGTCACCGCGGCATTCTACATTCCCGGGCGGATCCATTTCGGCGCGGGCAGCTGGTTCGAGTTCGGGCCGTTTTCGGTCCAGCACGGCCGCGTGTTGCTCTACGCGTCCTACTTCTTTTTCGGCGCCGGCATCGGTGTTCAGGCTCTGGACCGCGGGCTGCTGGCCGCGGATGGCCGGATGGCGAAGGTCAGCTGGGACTGGCTGATGCTTGCCGTGGTGCCGTACTGTGCGCTGTGGGGGCTGATTTACATCAAGCGCGAGATCCTGGGGAATCCGGTGGATCTGCCGGACTGGTATGAAGCAACCTACGCTGTCTTCTTCACTGTCTTCAGCGTGGCCATCATGTTTCTGATCCTGGCGTATTTCCTGAGGTTCAAGCACTCCGGCTCGAGCATTCTCGACCCGATGCAGGCCGATGCCTTCGGCATATTCCTGGTGCACTACCCGATCGCACTATGGCTGCAATACTGGCTGTTCGATTACGACCTGCCGGCCATCGTGAAAGCCACGGTCGGCTTCGTCCTGACCGTCGCATTGAGTTGGGCGTTGACGCGCATGTTGCGGCAAATTCCCGGTGCCAAGCGGGTGCTGTGAGCCCGCGCCGTCATTGCGAGCGAAGCGAAGCAATCCATCTTGCCGCGGAGAAAGACTGGATTGCTTCGTCGCTTCGCTCCTCGCAATGACGCGTTGAGACTTACGACGCCTTGCCGTTCATATAGGCCGGCAGCCAGTGCTCGAACGCCGATTTGAGAGAACTCACGGCCACCGGCGTTTCGCCGGCGACGGCAATCGCATCACCGCCGGTGGTACCGATCCGCATACAGGGCACGGCCGCGCCCTTCATCTTCGCCAGCACGAGGCCAGCATCCGCCGCCGGTACCGTCACGATGTAGCGGGCCTGATCCTCGCCGAACCAGTACGCATGCGGCACGATCGAGGCCGGCGCCGCCAACAGCTGCGCGCCGATGCCACCGGCCATCGCCATCTCCGCCAGCGCGATCAGCAGCCCACCGTCGGAGATGTCATGCACGGATGTCGCGGTGCCGGCATGGATCATGCCGCGCACCACGTCGCCATTGCGCTTTTCGGCGGCGAGATCGACCGGCGGCGGGGCGCCCTCTTCGCGGCCGCAGATGTCGCGCAGGTAGACCGACTGTCCGAGCCAGCCCTGGGTGTCGCCGATCAAGAGGATCGCTTCGTTATCGGCCTTGAAGGCCAGCGTTGCCGACTTGGTGAAATCGTCGAGCAGGCCGACCCCACCGATCGACGGCGTCGGCAGAATCCCGCGGCCATTGGTCTCGTTGTAGAGCGAGACGTTGCCGGACACGACCGGGAAATCGAGCGTGCGGCAGGCCTCCGAGATGCCCTTCAGGCAGCCGACGAACTGGCCCATGATTTCCGGCCGCTCCGGATTGCCGAAATTGAGATTGTCGGTGATCGCGAGCGGCCGT
>JAIENY010000057.1 GCA_019750915.1 Xanthobacteraceae bacterium | reverse complement strand
GGCAACGCAGCGCCCGCGGCTTCGCCGACTCCGGCCCCCGCCGCCACGCCGGCGGCGCCGGCCAAATGATCGGCCAGGCACGGCCGAGGACCGTTACGGAAATTTCAGCGTTTTGAATTGACTACGCCCTTAAAACGCCATGCCGTCATACCAGTTGTGAATTCGCGCGGCAGGATTATCCTGAACCCGCCGCCGTGTCGGTCGAACCTTGGGGACGGGTTCGCTTTCCCCCCTTGCAGGCCCCGTATGGTTTAGCCGCCGATGCGCGCCGTCGTTGCCGTCCTGTTGTGTGTGACCGCAGCCCACGCTGCGCTGTGGGGTCTGTTTCAGGAAAAACAGCCGGCACCCGATTTCAAGGGCATCCTGCCCAGCGTTTCCTATACGCCGTTTGAACCGGGTCACGTCGTCGACAACGCCGTGGACCCCGACAGGATTCGCGCCGACCTGAAGCGGCTCTCCGGCGTGACCCGCGCGATCCGCTCCTATTCCTCCATCGAAGGCAACGAACTGGTGCCGCCGATCGCAGCCGAGTTCGGGCTCAAGGTCATGGTGGGCGCGTGGATCAACAGGGATGACGACCACAACCTGCGCGAAATCGAGGCCGCGATCGCGCTCGCCAAACGCAACAGCAACGTCAACGGCATCGTGGTCGGCAACGAAGCCATCTTCCGCGCCGACCAGAAGGTCGAGGACCTGATCGAACTGATCAAGCGGGTCAAGAAATCGGTCAACGTCCCCGTCACGACAGGCGAAATCTGGAACAGCTGGCGCGACAATCCGGAACTCGCCTCTTCCGTCGATTTCATCGCCGCCCACGTGCTGCCCTATTGGGAAAACTTTACCGACAAGCAGGCGGTGGACCAGGCGGTCTACCTCTACGGATTGCTGCGCGAAAAATTCCCCGGCAAGCGGATCGTCATCGCCGAATTCGGCTGGCCCAGCGCCGGCTACAACCTGAAGAACGCCGAACCCGGTCCATTCGAGCAGGCCTCAGTGCTGCGCAACTTCGTCGTCCGCGCCGACGCGATGGGCATGGAATACAACATCGTCGAAGCGATGGACCGGCCCTGGAAATTCTTCGAAGGCGGCGTCGGCCCCTATTGGGGCATCCTGAACAATGCCGGCGAGGCGAAGTTCTCGTGGACAGGCCCGATCGTAAATCCGAACTACTGGAACCTCGCCGCGATCGCGCTGCTGGTCGGCATCCTGATGTCGCTGCCGATCCTGCGGATCGAACAGCCGACCGTGATGCAGGCTTTCGTGCTCTCGGCTGCGGCCAACGGCGTCGGCGCCTGGGCCTCGACCGTATTCGCGTTCTGGACCGGCCATTACTTCGTGTTCGGCTCGGCCTTCGCGCTGACGCTGGGCCTGATCCTTCTTGTGCCGCTGGTGCTGATCGCGATGGCGCGCATCGACGAGATCGCGGCCGTCGCGTTCGGCCGCGGACCGCAACGCCTGATCACCAGGACCGCCACCCTGGCGCCGGCCACGATGGGCGAAGGCGTCAGCTTCCCGAAAGTGTCGATCCACATCCCGGCTTATTTCGAGCCGGTCGAGATGCTGAAGCAGACGCTCGATGCGGTCTCAAAGCTCGACTACCCCAACTTCGAATGCGTCTGCATCATCAACAACACGCCCGATCCTGCGTTCTGGCAGCCGATCCAGGACCATTGTCGCGCGCTCGGCGAACGCTTCGTGTTCATCAATGCCGAGAAGGTCAAGGGCTTCAAGGCCGGCGCGCTGCGCATTGCGATGGACCGCACCGCCGTTGACGCCGAGATCATCGGCATCATCGACGCTGATTACGTCGTGCATCCGGACTGGCTGAAGGATCTGGTGCCTGTGTTCGCCGACCCGCGCGTCGGCCTGGTGCAGGCGCCGCAGGAACATCGCGACGGCGACCTGTCGCTGATGCACTACATCATGAACGGCGAATATGCCGGCTTCTTCGACATCGGCATGGTCCAGCGCAACGAACACAACGCCATCATCGTGCATGGCACGATGTGCCTGATCCGCCGCGCAGCCATGGATATGGCCGGCGGCTGGTCGAGTGACACCATCTGCGAAGATACCGACCTCGGCCTCACCATCCAGCAGCAGGGATGGCTGACGCACTACACCAACGTCCGCTATGGCGAAGGCCTGCTGCCCGACACCTACGAGGCCTTCAAGAAGCAGCGCCACCGCTGGGCCTATGGCGGCTTCCAGATCGTCAAGAAGCACTGGCGGCGCTTCCTGCCCGGCGCGAGCCGGCTGTCGCCGGACCAGCGCCGCGAGTTCTCGCTGGGATGGCTGAACTGGCTCGGGGCCGAAAGCCTCGGCGTGGTGGTCGCGATCCTCAATTTGATCTGGGTGCCGATCGTGGCGTTTGCCGACATCTCGATCCCCGACAAGATTTTGACGCTGCCGATCATCGCCTCCTTCGTCGTTTCACTGACGCATTTCATCGTGCTCTACCGACTGCGGGTGAACATCAAGGCCGGGCAGATGCTGGGCGCCATGATCGCGGCGATGAGCGTGCAATGGACGGTGTCGCGTGCGGTGGCGCAGGGCCTGATCACCGAACATCTCGCCTTTGCCCGCACCTCCAAGGGCGGCCTGTCGCGGATGTCGATCGAATTCCAGGCGTTCTGGGAAGCCGTGATCGGCGTGCTGCTGCTGGTCGGCGCCGCCGTGCTGGTGGTCATGAACGGCACCAAGCAGGTGCGCGAAATCTACATTTTCGCAGGCGTGCTGGTGCTGCAAAGCCTGCCGTTCCTGGCAGCGGTCGCGATCGCGCTCCTGGAAAACTCCCGTGCCAATTCCTTCGCCTTCTGGCGCAACAGCGCGGTACGGACAGCGGAACTGATCGGCATCCGCCCGGTCCGCCTGCCGACGGTGGCCGCCCCCTCGCAGCCGGTGGCATCGGAGATTCGCCGGGAAGTGAATTGATACATAGCGTTTTCCCGCGAAGTGGACCCCGGTTCGCGCCTGGAAAACGCATCAGATAAAATACTGAGCCTCACCCGAGGCTCAGTCGTGGATGGATTGCCCCCGGAACGCATCAAGAGGCCCGGCTAACCTTTTACGGCACAAAGGGAATTGGGGGCACGGGACCGGCACATTTGCCGCGCCTGCGCTATTGACCCAAGGGGGTACGCCCCCTACACAGCGCGGCGAGTGAGCGCGTAGCTCAGGTGGTAGAGCACGTGACTTTTAATCATGGGGTCGAGGGTTCGAGTCCCTCCGCGCTCACCAATGGCATTTTATTGCAAACATTTAGCCTAATTGAGATTTCCGGGTTTCCGGGGTCTTTTGGCTCTTCAACCTTCCTGTTGATCAAGGCCACTCACCTTCGCGAACGAAGGCGGAAATCGAAAAATGGGCACCGAGGCAGCCGGATAAGCCGACGTTATCCAGAACAATGCACAGAGTGGTAGAGCTTGCGTTGAAGGAGGGATAGACGCCATTGCGCCTACTACAATTTTAAGTTGGACAGGAATTGCACACCCCTTCAAGATCGAATGCATAAACGCGCAATTTGATTTTGAGGGAGATTGCCCACATGGCCGCCGGAAAGATCGATTTCAGCTATACCGGGATCGGAACGTTGTTGAAGGGCGGCCGGCTTACCGTTCCACCAAATCAGCGTTCGTATGCTTGGACAGAAGATAACGTCGGCGACTTGTTTGACGATTTATCAGTCGCGATCAAAGACGGAGAAACTGACTATTTTCTCGGCACCGTCGTTCTGACCGGCGACGGGATTCCCGACGTATCAGACGGACAGCAGAGGCTGGCCACCACGTCAATCTTGGTTGCGAAAATTCGCGACTACTTCATCGGCGTTGGTAAAGAGAAGAAGGCGCGACAGATCGATACCGATTATCTTCGCACTACCGATTTGAAAACAGATGAAACAATCTCGCGCTTGAGTCTCAATGCCGACGACAACGTCTTCTTTGTAAATAATATCGTTCTCGACCCAAAAGAGCGTGAGGCTGTCCCACCTCATCAGAATCTCCGTGAGTCAAACCGAAGACTTTTGCGAGCCGCCGAATTGGCCGACTCATTTGTCGCTAAAATCACTAAGGGTCAATCTGCAATAGATGCAGAGGAATTACTCGTCGAATGGGTGACGTTCCTTTCCGATGGAGCAAAGATAGTTGTCGTCCGAGTGAACGACAGCGCCTTAACTTACCGCATGTTTGAAACCTTAAATGATCGTGGCTTGCGTGCATCGCAGGCGGACCTCCTTAAGAACTATTTTTTTAGCCGCACCAATAAACTTGATGAAGCAAATTCTAGGTGGTCTTCGATTGCTGGCGCAATGGAGTCCGTTGGCAGCGACGATTTGCTTGTAACTTATATCAGGCACTTTTGGATTACGCAGCACGGCCCAACCAAAGAGCGCGAACTTGCTGATAGCATAAGAAAAAAGATTACTAGCGATCAGAAGACGCGAGAATTCTTACGGCAATTGGACGAAGCTG
>JAIENY010000061.1 GCA_019750915.1 Xanthobacteraceae bacterium | reverse complement strand
GGTCGTTATTAACGGCGATTTGACTACATATTTGGTGTGTTGCCGCGCATGTCATCAGACTGTGGCAATACCGCCGCTTGCCCCCTAGACTGGGGTAGGGTCCACTAAACCAAACTTGATCTTGAGAACTCCTGCGTGCTCAGATCGTATTAGAGATTCAAGGCAACGTGCTGGAATGCCCTTTGCCACTCCCATTATCCCGGCGGCTGCGTTGGGGAAAAGCAAGAACATCGAACGTGTGAACTGATCCGGCCGTCTGGAATGCTCGCACGACCGTAAGCCTTGCATCAAAGGTAAGAACGAATGGCTCAAGAGAAGAACACTCTCTACTGCTCCTTCTGCGGCAAGAGCCAGCACGAGGTCCGCAAGTTGATCGCCGGTCCGACCGTGTTCATCTGTGATGAATGCGTCGAACTGTGCATGGACATCATCCGCGAAGAGAACAAGAACACGCTCGTTAAATCGCGCGACGGCGTGCCGAGCCCGCAGGAAATCTGCGGAGTGCTCGACAGCTACGTGATCGGGCAGTATCACGCCAAGCGCGTGCTCTCGGTGGCGGTGCACAATCATTACAAGCGGCTCAATCACGCGAGCAAGAACAACGACGTCGAACTCGCCAAGTCGAATATCCTGCTGGTCGGGCCGACAGGCTCGGGCAAGACGCTGCTAGCGCAAACGCTGGCGCGCATTCTCGATGTTCCGTTCACGATGGCGGATGCGACGACATTGACCGAAGCCGGTTACGTCGGCGAAGATGTCGAGAATATCATTCTCAAGCTGCTGCAGTCGGCCGACTACAACGTCGAGCGGGCACAGCGCGGCATCGTCTACATCGACGAAGTCGACAAGATCTCGCGCAAGTCTGACAACCCATCGATCACCCGCGATGTCTCCGGAGAAGGCGTGCAGCAGGCGCTGCTGAAAATCATGGAAGGCACGGTCGCCAGCGTGCCGCCACAGGGCGGTCGCAAGCATCCCCAGCAGGAATTCCTGCAGGTCGACACGACCAACATCCTGTTCATCTGCGGCGGCGCATTCGCCGGCCTTGAAAAGATCATCTCACGGCGCGGCAAAGGCTCGTCCATCGGCTTCTCGGCCAAGGTGACCGGTCCAGATGAGCGGCGCATGGGCGAAGTGCTGCGCGGCGTCGAGCCGGAGGATTTGCTCAAATTCGGCTTGATCCCGGAGTTCATCGGCCGTTTGCCGGTGATCGCCACGCTTGAAGATCTGGATGAGACGGCCCTGGTGCAAATTCTCACCGAGCCCAAGAACGCCCTGGTCAAGCAGTATCAGCGCCTGTTCGAGATGGAAGACGTGAAGCTCAACATCACCACAGACGCGCTCAAGGCGATTTCGCGCCGCGCGATCGAACGCAAAACCGGTGCACGCGGGCTGCGGTCGATCATGGAGGGCATCTTGCTCGACACCATGTACGACCTGCCGCAAATGAAGGGCGTCGAGGAAATCGTCATCGGGCCGGAAGTCGTCGAAGGCGCGGCGCGGCCCTTGCGAATTTATTCAGACCGGGCGGAAGAAAAGGAATCGACCGCCTAAAAGCGATACTTCTGCGGGCGCGCAGAACGATGCCGGGGTGATCTTGTATGGCTGAATGCGATCCCCATTTGTTCGATTGGGATTGAACCGGCTTTCTGAAAGCAAGTTACGCTTCGTGCCAACGATGGCGTCGAAGCATCGGATTGCAGCGTTTGCCGGGCAATTCTCGCGTGTCGCGCCAACGAGCGTTTTCCTGTCGCCACAAAAGGGACAGGTGTTGCGGCTCAAAGGTGGAACGAGGCGTGCAATGCGCTCGAGGCTGTTGGTTCGGACTGACAACGAACCTGGATGTGGGCGCGACAAGGGTTAAGTGAAATGAGCGAAGACAAAAAGATCAAAGACAAAACCAGTGGCAAGGAGCTGTTTCCGGTCTTGCCGCTGCGTGATATTGTGGTCTTCCCGTACATGATCGTGCCGCTGTTCGTTGGCCGCGAGAAGTCGATCGCGGCGCTCGAAGAAGTTATGCGTGCCGACAAGCAGATTTTGCTTGTGGCCCAGAAAAATGCTGGCGACGACGACCCGGCGACGGATGCGATTTTCGAAATCGGCACGCTGGCATCGGTGCTGCAGTTGCTGAAGCTGCCGGACGGCACGGTAAAGGTGCTGGTCGAAGGCAGCGCGCGCGCGAAGGTCGTTCGCTACACGTCGAACGACAACTACTTCGAAGCGGAAGTCGAGCGCGTCAACGAACACCCAGGTGTCAAAGAAGAACTCGAAGCCTTATCGCGGTCGGTCGTGACCCAGTTCGAGAGCTACGTGAAACTCAACAAGAAGGTCTCGCCGGAGGTGCTTGGCACCGTCAGCCAGATCGAGGATTACGCCAAGCTCGCCGATACGATCGCGTCACATCTCGCGGTGAAGATTTCCGATAAACAGGATGTACTCGAAACGGCCAGCGTTTCCGAGCGGCTAGAGCGTGTCTACACGCTGATGGAAAGCGAAATCTCGGTTCTCCAGGTCGAAAAGAAAATCCGCTCGCGCGTCAAGCGCCAGATGGAGAAGACGCAGCGCGAATATTATTTGAATGAGCAGATGAAGGCCATTCAGAAGGAGCTCGGCGATACCGACGAGCGCGACGACATCTCCGAATTTGAAGAAAAGATCGAAAGCACCAAGCTGTCGAAGGAAGCCAAGGACAAGGCGCTGGCTGAGCTGAAGAAGCTCAAGCAGATGAGCCCGATGTCGGCTGAAGCGACGGTTGTGCGCAACTATCTCGACTGGCTGCTGTCGATCCCGTGGGGGATCAAGGGCAAGATCAAGAAGGATATTGCGGAGGCCCAGGCCATCCTCGATCTCGAGCACTATGGGCTTGAAAAGGTCAAGGAACGCATCCTCGAATATCTCGCCGTGCAGGCGCGCACCAACAAGCTGAAGGGGCCTATTTTGTGCCTCGTCGGACCGCCCGGCGTCGGCAAGACGTCGCTTGGCAAGTCGATCGCCAATGCCACGGGCCGCGAGTTCGTGCGCATGTCGCTCGGCGGCGTGCGCGATGAAGCCGAAATCCGCGGGCATCGCCGCACCTACATCGGTTCGATGCCCGGCAAGGTCATCCAGTCGATGAAGAAGGCGAAGCGCACTAATCCGCTCTTCCTGCTCGATGAGATCGACAAGATGGGTCAGGATTTTCGTGGCGATCCAGCAGCGGCGTTGCTCGAAGTGCTGGATCCAGAACAGAACTCGACGTTCAACGATCACTACCTCGAGGTCGACTACGACCTGTCGAACGTGATGTTCGTCACCACGGCCAATACGCTGAATATTCCGCCGGCCCTGATGGACCGCATGGAGATCATTCGTCTCGCCGGTTACACGGAAGATGAAAAGCTCCAAATCGCCAAGCGGCACTTGATGGCCGAACAGACCTCGGCGCACGGTCTCGAGCCGGGCGAGTGGATCGTCGACGATGAGGCGTTGAAGCATCTGATCCGGCGTTACACGCGGGAAGCCGGCGTGCGTTCTCTCGAGCGCGAGATCGCGAAGCTGGCGCGCAAAGCCGTGAAGGAAATTCTGACGTCTTCGAAGACGCAGATCACCGTCACCGCCGACAACGTCGAGTCATTCCTCGGCGTGCCGAAGTACCGCTATGGCGAAGCCGAACTCGAAGATCAGGTCGGCATCGTCACCGGATTGGCTTGGACCGAGGTCGGCGGCGAATTGCTGACGATCGAAGGCGTCATGATGCCCGGCAAGGGCCGCATGACGGTGACCGGCAACCTGCGCGACGTGATGAAGGAATCGATCCAGGCCGCGAACGCCTATGTGCGCTCGCACGCCGTCGATTTCGGCATTCACCCAAAGCTGTTCGAAAAGCGCGACATCCACGTCCACGTGCCGGAAGGCGCAACGCCGAAGGATGGTCCGTCAGCGGGCATTGCCATGACCACGGCGATCATCTCGGTGCTCACCGGCATCGCCGTCCGCAAGGACGTGGCGATGACTGGCGAGATCACGCTGCGCGGCCGTGTTCTGCCGATCGGTGGCTTGAAGGAAAAGCTGCTTGCGGCGCTGCGTGGCGGCATCAAGACGGTGATCATCCCCGATGAGAACGTCAAAGACCTCGTCGAAATTCCCGATGA
>JAIENY010000019.1 GCA_019750915.1 Xanthobacteraceae bacterium | reverse complement strand
CGATCGGAGTGCTTGCGTGCATAGTCGAAAGCGAGCGCCGAACCCCAGTCGTGAATGACGAAGATGATGTTGTCACCCAGATCAAGCTGATCCCACAGCGCATGAATGAAGCTGCGCTGTTCTAAGTAGCCGTATCTGTCAGGGCCTGAATTTGGAAGCTTATCCGAATCTCCCTGACCGATCAGATCGCAGGCAATCAACCGACCGAGGCCTCGGCAAGCCGGCATGATGTTACGCCAGAGATAGGACGAGGTTGGATTACCGTGCGAAAAGACAATGGCGTCGCCTTCGCCCTCGTCGATATAGGCCATGCGTTGACCCTTGACGGTCATGAACTTCTTCTCGGCGAAGGGCGCGTCAGTCAGTTTCATCGTTAGGGTTCTCTCAATTTGGAACGGGCGGGAAATTCCGCGTCAGAGTTGCGACTGTCCGCCGTCGACAGGAAGTTCGGCACCGGTCGTGAAACTCGCGTCGAATGCCAGGAAGACAACGGCCTTGGCGACTTCCTGCGATGTGCCCAGGCGCTTCATCGGATTGGCTTCGCTCATCTGCCCGGTGAGTTGGGCGGCCATGTCTTTGTCGGGAAACGATTTGCCCCAGCTCGGCGTGTCGGTGGGGCCAGGTGACACCGCGTTGACGCGAATCCCCCGAGGAAGAAGTTCAGCGGCGAACCCCCGAACGAGGGATCGCAGCGCAGCCTTGGTCGCTCCGGCTGCGGCGAGCATCGGCATTCCCTTGACGTTGGAGATTGCGGTCGTGAGGACGACCGCGCCTCCTCGGTTAATCAACGGCGCGAGCTTTTGGACCGCGAAGAACGATCCCTTTGTATTCACGTTGAACACCTCGTCATACATGGCCTCGGTGGTATGCTCGAAAGGAGCGAAGAGCCCGACTCCGGCGTTGACGAAAAGCAGATCGAAGGTGTCGAACTCGGCCTTCACCCGAGAGGCGAGGGCGTTGATGTCCATCAACGACCCCGCGTCGCTCGAAACCACAACGCCGCCTTTCCCAAGCTCTTTCTGCGCCGAGTCCAGGCCGGCTTGCGAGCGGCCCGTCACCACAACGCGTGCGCCGCCGTCGAGGAGCATCTTCGCCGTGGCGAGCCCTATGCCGCTCGTGCCGCCGATGATGACGGCCTTTTTACCTTCATATCGGTCCATGATTGTCCCTTACGACGTCGGGTCGTTTTGATGATTGTGAACTGTTAGGGCGGTAATAGAGATTAGTACCGCTCACAGTTGCGACCATCCTCCGTCGACTGGAAGCTCTGCTCCGGTCGTGAAGGTTGCATCGATCGCCAGGAACGCCACCGCCTTGGCAATTTCCTCCGGCCGGCCGAGACGCTTCATCGGAGCGCTTTCCGCCATCTGAAGGTAGACCTGCTCTTTCGCCTCTTTCGGCATTCCTACCTTCTGAAGAATGTCGGTCGATCCAATAGGACCGGGTGTCACCGCGTTCACACGTATGCCACGGGGCAATAACTCGGCGGCAATGCTCCGAGTCATTGCGCGAAGCGCTGCCTTGGCGGCGCCATAGGCGCTCAAGGTCGGCACGGCCTTTACGTTCGCAATCGAAGTGGTGAAAACCACCGAACTGCCTTCCGGCATGAGCGGCGCCAGTTTCTGGACGATGAAATACGGTCCCTTGGCGTTCAGATTCAGCATCTCGTCGTAAACTGCCTCGGTCACCGCCTCAAATGGCATAAAATGACCATACCCCGCGTTGACGAACAGCACGTCGAGCTTGCCGAACGTCTCCTTAACTCTCGTTGCTAAGGCATCCATATCGGGAAGAGAGGTTGCGTCGCTGGGGACCACGATCGCTTTATCGCCAAGCTCAGCCTGCGCCGCCTTGATCGTTGCAGGGTTGCGACCGGTCACGATCACACGTGCACCTTCTTCGATGAACAATTTGGCAGTGGCCAAGCCTAAGCCGGTGGTTCCGCCCGTGATAAGGGCTGTTTTTCCTTTGAATCGATCCATGTCTTCTCCTTGCGACGTCTGGGCCGCCTAGCCGATTTATTTTGAACTATTTGGTATGATTATAGCGCGCGGAGGCGGCGGTCAAGGAGTTTTTGAACTATTTATTTAAAAATTCTATGGACGACTGTGTAACTTCCAAATCGCCTGCTAATTCCAGTCGCGGCCCTGCCGCGACCGGCGCCCCTTCAGGACACCGCGCCTAATAATGTTGGGTAAGTCCACAGGTCGATTTTACGCCGGTGCTATTATTGCGATGCTTGCGTTGAGAAAACGGCTGCCGATGCGGTCATGCCTTCTCTTCACTTCGCGACAGCGATTTTACCGCGGCCCTGTCACCGGCATCGAAGAGATCACCACGATGCCCGGCATATACTGCCGGGCTCGCGAGGGGTTAAGGAAGTCGAGCGGTTACGATTACCGTCGCTCTTCGGGCTTGAACAGCGGCTCACCGCGCCTTGTAATGAGCTGCCAAACAGTAAGGCCTACGGCGACCTCGACAATCGGCAGATAAAAGGCAACGACGAGCCAAGATGGTCCGTTTATTTCGCCTATCGTGCCGGCAAGGATATAACCAATAGTGCCAGACCCGAAATCTAGAACTGTCTCGATGACGAGCAGCCATATAAGGGCGATCGACAAACGCCAGCGCAAACGGAGGCCGAATAGGATGACCAGCGCCAACGCCCAGCCGGCAAGGTCGCCGATGACAATCTGATCACGAACCGCATTGGCCATTTTCATGCCCGCGTCTTGCGAGGCATAAGCCTGGAGACACAAGGTTCGTCCCAAATGGACGGCAGTCAATGCCATCAGGGCGCTTGCGCGACTGAGCTTTCGTAGTCGCGGTACGACGTACCACACCGCCAGAGCGATAAATGCGCCCGTGTTTAAAACCTGTGCCATATACATGGCCTTCTCGGCATTCATGAGTATTCCCATCTCTTTTTGATCATCGCCGCGCTGTCGATTGTGGCTGAGACAAGTCGTCGCCCGAGATTCTAACGATGGCCTGCCACGCCGCTTCCTGGTTGGTGCGATCGTGAAAGTGCGGCTGGCGCATCAACACCATTGGGCCGGTCATCTTCTTCGGCGCCGAGGCGAAGAATTGTCCCGAGACATCAGTTCCAAACTCCAACGCCTGAAGGTAACGACGAACCGCGGTCTCAGGGGTATGAGACATGCCGGGGATAAGTTTCACCAGCGGAAGCATCACCCACTTCACGGCCGGTCCAGCGTTTCGCAACCCCAGGGTGTCGGGCGTGCTGCCAGGCGAGACGGCATATACGGCCATGCCGGGAGGTAACCGGCGCGCCAGCGCCGCGACCCACCAAGCGGCGATGAGTTTCACGTCGGAATGCGCACGGTTGGGCTCGTATTTCACGGTCGGCCCGCTGCGCAACACGGCTTCCACAGCGGCGCTCCGGTCACCGTGGTGTCGTGCGTCCGCGAGCGCCGCCACGTCGGTGTAGCCGAACAAGGGTACGTCCCCTCGGGCAGATTCCGAGCCGGCGATAACAATTCGCGCGTTGGGGCTGAGCAGATTGGCCCGCAGCAAGCCGACAGTCAGTTGATGGTGGCCGATCAGCGGGGCTTGAGTCGCCTCGATGCCGGAGC
>JAIENY010000063.1 GCA_019750915.1 Xanthobacteraceae bacterium | reverse complement strand
CACCGCGTCAGGACCGCGTTGCTGACGCCGACGATGCTGCGGTTGATGCGGCAAATTCCGGACCCGGTCACCAGATACGGCATCGACATGCGCGCGATCATCTCCGGCGGCGAGTCGGTCGGCAAGGAGTTGCACGAATGGGCCAACGCCACGCTCGGCGCACCCATCAATGAAATGTTCGGCCAGACCGAATGCAATCTGGTGCTGGGCTCCAACGCCAGCCTCATGCCGGTCAAGCCGGGATCACTGGGCCGCGCCGTCCCCGGGCATATTGCAGCGATCGTTGACGATGAAGGTCAGCCCTTGCCGGCCGGCACGACCGGCAACCTCGCCTTTCGTAGTCCGGACCCGGTCATGATGCTCGAATACTGGCAGAATCCGGAAGCCACACGAAACAAATATGCCGATGGGTGGCTCATCACCGGCGACACCGCGAGCTGCGATGAAGACGGTTACTTCTGGTTTCATGGGCGAACTGACGACGTCATCACCAGCGCCGGCTATCGCATCGGCCCATCCGAAATCGAAGACGCCCTGGCGCGGCATCCAGCCGTCGTGATGGCCGCCGCCGTCGGCGTGCCCGACCCGGTCCGCACCGAATCCATCAAGGCGTTCGTGATTCTGAAGGAAGGAATGGAGCCTTCGCCTGCGCTGATCGAGGAAATCCGCAACTCCGTGAGAGACCATCTCGCCAAGCACGAAGTGCCGCGTGATATCGAATTCGTGGCCACGCTGCCGATGACGACGACCGGCAAGATCCTGCGGCGGGAATTGCGGGAACGAGAGCGCGCCAGGACCGGTACGAGCTGACCTCCGCTGGACGCTCGGCCGCTGCCGGTGACCGGCACTATCTAACAGGGTCGGCCCGTTAGCAGCATTATCAATGACTTAGTGCAAAAAGGCGCCCCGCTTCAGTGAAGCAGCTCGGGGTCGCACGAAGAGAATTCCAACGATATATTGCCGATATATGCTTGGGTTGTATAACGCGGTCAGTCGCGCAGCCCTGTTTTGGCGGAAATATCATTGAAGAAGGTCTCCAAGTCCACGCGATCGTCCCCAAACCGGACCAAGGCGGACGACGCCGAAGAAGGCACGCTGACGGATCGCGCCTACCGCGAACTCGAAGAGATGATCGTCACCCTGCAATTGTTGCCCGGAACCGTGTTGTCCGAGCAGGCGCTGGCGCTGCGCCTGAAAATCGGGCGAACGCCGATCCGCGAGGCGCTGCAGCGTTTGGCCCGGGACGGCCTGGTGGTGATCATGCCCCGGCGCGGCATCATGGTTTCCGAGATCAATCTCAAGCTCCAGCTCCGGTTGCTGGAAGTCCGGCGGGAACTGGAGCGACTGATGGCGAGCCTGGCGGCCGAGCGGGCGACACCGGAGGAGCGCCGCGAATTCGCCGAGGTGGCGCAGGCGATGCTGGCCGCTTCAACCAAATCGGACGATATCGCCTTCATGCGGCTGGACCAGCGCTTCAACATCCTGATCGCAACCGCAGCCCGTAATGAATTCGCCAGGCGATCGATGGGATTGATGAACGCGCTGTCGCGCCGGTTCTGGTACCAGCACTACCAGGAAGTCGCGGACATGCCGCTTGCCGCCAAGCTGCACGCGGCTGTCGCCGATGCGGTTGCCCAGAAGAAAGCCAAGGCGGCAGCGAGCGCGTCGGACCGGCTGATCGACTACATCGAGGATTTCGCGCGCAAGACGCTGGATTCGTAAAGCGCTTCAGCTTTATTGTTTTTAGTCGAACATCACGACACTGCGAATGGTTTCGCCACGCTTTAGCGCCGCAAACCCGTCATTGATTTCCTCAAGCCGGATCCGGCGCGAAATCAGATCGTCCAGCAGCAGCGAGCCGTCCAGATAGGCGCGCGCCAGCAGCGGGAAATCGCGGCGCGGACGCGTGTTGCCGTAGCTGACGCGACGGATCCGCTTTTCCTGCATCAGCGAGCCCCAGCGAAACGACACGTCCTTGTTGACGTCGATCTTGCCGAGCCAGATGATCTGACCGCCGGGCCGCACAGCTTCGGCGGTAACGCGAAAGGCGGACGCGGCGCCCGCGGATTCGATCACGACATCGACGCCGCGACCGCTGGTCTCCTGCTTGCCGACGGCCGCCGCGTCCTCCCTGGCCGCATCGACGCCGTGGGTGGCGCCCATCCGCGCGGCCAGCGTCAGTTTCGCCGGATCGAGGTCGACGGCGATGATTTTTCCGGCACCGGCCAGCCGCGCGCCCTGCACGGCGGCAAGGCCGACCGCACCGCAGCCGATCACCATCACGGTGTCGCCATGCGCGATGGCACCGAGATTGAGCGCGGCGCCGACCCCGGTCATGACGCCGCAACCGATCAGGCAGGCACGGTCGAACGGGATCTCCTTCGGCACCGGTATCGCCTGCTGGTCGGACACGATGCAGTATTCGCCGAACGAACCCAGGAACATCAATTGATGAAGCGGGCCCCGGTCAGCGAGCGTGGTGCGGCTCTCGCCATCGAACGCCACCGCCTGCGGTCCCTTGCCGAGATATTCCTCGCACAGGATCGGAGTCTCCCGATCGCAATAGAAGCAGTGCCCGCAATGCGGATTCCACGACAACACGACGTGGTCGCCGACCTCAACGCCGCGCGCGGCGGCCCCG
Source organism: Xanthobacteraceae bacterium (assembly GCA_019750915.1). GTDB lineage: Bacteria > Pseudomonadota > Alphaproteobacteria > Rhizobiales > Xanthobacteraceae > Afipia. The sequence goes on along the minus strand of JAIENY010000063.1, from coordinate 587 downwards.
ACCTGTTCGACGACTCCCGCGGCTTCGTGTCCGAGTACGATCGGCAAGGGATAGCGCAGTGATCCCTCGATGACTTCGAGATCGGTGTGACAAAGGCCTGCCGCCCGGATCCGGACCAGCACGTCGGTGGGCTTCAGGGCTGCCGCATGGACGGTTTCGATCGACATCGGTGTCTGCGGCGCATGCAGCACCGCCGCGCGAAACTGCAACGGCATCAGGCGACCGCCTTGCCGGGAAGCGAGGTCAACGCCAGGTCGATATCATCAGAGGTCATCTCCCACTCGTTGTCGAAATTGGCGACGACGCCCGACATGAAAGGCTCCACATTGGCTTTGGCGACGTCCTTGTCGCCGAGATGGTCCACCAGTATTGCCAGCGCCAGCTGGCGTGGCTCGGGCCCCTCATAGCTCCACTCGAAACCGTTCTTGCTGAATTCCATCACGCTAACGCAAGGATCGAGCGGCTTGCCGTCGACCGTCACCTTGACGCCGTCGATGGTCCGATCTCCGACATAGCGTTTCATGCCAACCTCCTGTCCTGCAACATTCGGGGTCACGAGGCGACCTCGATCTGGCCGGCGATGACCC
>JAIENY010000001.1 GCA_019750915.1 Xanthobacteraceae bacterium | reverse complement strand
CCGCAATGTGCGCGTCACCAAGCCCTGAGCAGATTGACGTGCTCAAGCAGCAGGCGATCCACGACGGCAAGCCGACGGAAATTCTCGCGACTTTCGGCGAGGCGCACGCGGTCCTGCTCGCAAACCCGGCGACATGCCGAACGCCGTTGCCCAGCAGCGCGCCGGCGCTCGAATGGACCGATCGTGACAGGCATTATCACCAGGTGCGCGACCTACGTCAGATCGAGCGAGAATATGTTTCGATAGCCCGTGAGCTTGCAATGTTACTTCCGAAGCTGGCAGCTGATGTCCCTATCCGGGACACCGTGACGGCCCTCGAGCGGGCGCACGTTGGGGTTAACCGGGTCATCATCCTAGAACGCACCATGAACAGGTGGGCAACCCACGTGATCGACGTCGTCCGCGGCGAATATGTCGCGTTCCTTGATGGTCTGGAGAAGTAGTATGGGAATGGTGCTGAAGAAGAATAAGAATGCGGGACTAATTCAATCAAGCCCACTCGTGGCAGCTGTCGAAGCCGCGGTCGCGGCGAGGATAGCCGCCGACCCTGCCTCGGTCCCGCCTTCCATCGCCGCTAAGGCAGCCAGCTGGACGCCCGGCGCGCCAGACAGCAGCAGGGTCATTGGCAATGACACCTGGAAGGCTGGCTGGCGGCACGGCCGATTGCCCGGGCTTCGCGACATGGTTGGCGAGTTCCATCCGACGTTCGATCGGATGATGCTTGTGGCCCGCGATCATGAAGGAAGCGCGTTGAATGGCGCCCGTGTCACCGCGCTGATGCAGCCAACTACCGGCGCCGACCTATGGCAGGCGGCGATCTATCGCTGGTCGGCTTGGTTCGGCGTCAACTGCTCGCTCGACGATGTCTATCGCGACGCCGATGGCCGTCATGTTGTCGAGCCCGGCTACAAGGGGGACGTCTATGATGCGGATCACTCCCCGGACGAGCTCCTTCGCCAGACGCTCGATGTGCGGCTTATCGACTGGATCGCCCTGCTCGATGCCCTGCGCGAAACCTGGCCCGAGTTGTTCGAAGCGGTCTGGCGTCGTGACGCGGTTATTGTCGAACGTCTGCTGCAGCAAAATCGCCGATTACCGACGATGGATTTCCTGCGCATGCGCAAAGATGGCCGGGACCGCTTTAGAGCAGTCGTCGCAATTTTCTGGGAAGCCGAGAGGCTCTTCGAATTGCTCCATGCCTTTGGCAGTCGCAGCCGCGTGACCATGCCCCGCCTTCTCAAGGGGCTGATGGCGACAAGCTTCCTCAACGCGGAGATTATGGCTGACACACGCACCGGTCGTTACATCGCGACAAGCTGGTGCCACCGTGCTGTTCTGGCCATGCTGTTCGACGATGGCCTGGCGATCGGCCATGATCCCCGTCACCCGCACCGCACCTTTGGTCCCGGGGGTATCCCAAACATCACCGATGAGCTGCGGGGCTGTGTTTCCGACGAGGCGCGAGAGGCTGCGACTTTCAATGTGCGCAGCGCGCCGCCGTTCGTCCACGACAGTCGGTTGCGCCCAATCGACGACGATCTGCCGGTCCATTTTTTTGCCGGGCGTGAGGTGCGCCTGATGGCAGTGTTGTTCCTGCTTGAGGTTCGCGCTTGGCTCGGGCCGAACCCGGGTCCCAAAGCCGGTCAGGGAACAGGAACGTTTTATGTCGATGGGGACAGCGCCATCGGCCGCCTCGCCCTGTTGATCGTTGCCCGCATTTGCCCTGATACGGCGAGATCCATCATCGCCGATGTTGTCCAGGCAGCCGCGGCTAACAGTCGTTGGCTGCCTCCTCGAATCGGTGCCGCGGACTTCGTTGCCAACCCGCGTGCCTGGTATCGTCTGCATACCGGTGTGCCCAACCCGACATCTGTCCCCTACCGGTCGGAGAAGCTCGGGGGGGATGTTCTAGCAACCATGGTCAGGGAAGCGCGCAAAGATCGATACCGCTTCATCGTGAGCGACCCGGCCAAATTGGCGCATACGGTTTGCTTCGTGCCCGAGGCCTGGTTCGACCCGCACCGGGAAACGACGATGCTGATCAACGCATGGCGTAACGCCGGGGTCGAACACGAGACCGCGTTCCCTGGCTGCTTTAATCGGACATTGTCGTCCGCCGAGCTCGGATTTTGCGGCGAACTAGCGGCGGTGATCCAGCCGAGCGCCATCGACCCCTGGCATGATCCGCATTGCCGCCGGCCCGACATCCTGCGTCACGGCGCCCGGGGTCGGCCGCGCAAGGCCACGCCGCCAACCGCCCGGCCTACGGGCCAGCAGCAGCTTGCCTACGCGCGAGCGCGCGTCGTTATCGCAACAAAGGGCCACGGGTAAACGGCTGCCGCGCATGTTGTAATTGGATTCCCACTCGTCGGCATCCCGCCGCTCGAGCGGGAGAAAGACCGTGACCAAACAGACTGATTTTTCCAAGATCGCCGCTGACTTTGCGGCAAGTGTGAAGCCCGAGACCGCGCCGGATACAAAGGCGGACACCAGCGGCGATATCGTTCAGCGCGAAGAGGACGCCGCGCCTGACATGCTGGCGCAGGAAGCCGCTGACACTGGCATGGCCGAGCCGGTGATCGCACCCCAGGTTTCCATCAGCGACGCGAGTGGCGGTGTGGCAGGCGATGCCGACGCCGCTGACGCCCCCCACGACGCCGTTGATGCTGATGCCGAACCAGGCGACGCGACCACGGCAGTGCCGGAAGTAGCTGAAAGCGAGGGCGCGGCGGACGACGCGAGTGACCGGGATGGCGAGAGCGCCGCTACGGACAGTGCTGATGCGGTCGAACCGCCGGTGGCCGAGGTGGCCGCGATCAACACGGATGGGGGCATCTTCAAAGAGTTTCCCGCCGCACCGTGCCAGCCGGGCGAGTTCAAGGTGCCGCTGTGCGACCTCTTGATCGGCGACCAGTCGCCGAGCGGCGTCTATGATTTTGACAGCGGCGCGGGGGAAGCACTGCTCCATGCCGTGCAGACGCCGGACAATATCGCGCCGATCGTCGTGATGAAGATCAACGAGGACTGGCACGTCGTTGACGGCTGGGCGCGCGTCACGGCCATGAGGGCCCAGTTCGGCAACACCGCGAACGTCATGGTTCGCGTTATCGAATGGGACGGCACACACAATGCCGATCTCTATAACCGTTTCGCCGCGACGTTCCTTACGCTGAAGTCACGCAAGATCGACAAGTCGATCCTGCTTCTCCAGTTCCACCGCGCCT
>JAIENY010000012.1 GCA_019750915.1 Xanthobacteraceae bacterium | reverse complement strand
AACCTGACCCAAGACCACCATCACCCCGGGTCACTTCTCAGTGGAAATCCAGGGTCACTTCTCGCCGGAAATCAACATCCGCGGGTTTCTCACCATCGCGCGGCCGAGGGCGACCCGCTGGCGCTGACCGCCCGACAATTGCGAAGGAAGGCGGTTCAGCAGGTTGCCGATCTGGAGGCTGTCGGCCACCCGCCCGACGTCGGCGCCGATTTGCCTTCGCACCTCTCTCGCAGTCCTGCTGATGCCGAAGCGTCCGGCCATCCGCTGCAACCGCGTGAGCCGCCGCATCGTTAGCGGCAGGCCGATATTCTGAGCGACAGTCAAATGCGGATAGAGCGCGTAGTTCTGGAAAACCATGGCAAGATTTCGGTCCTTGGCGTCCGTACCAAGGATCGAAATGTCATCCGCCAGCACATCGCCCTGATCGGGCGTTTCCAGCCCGGCGATAATGCGTAACAGCGTTGTCTTGCCACAGCCGGAGGGGCCGAGGAGGGTGATAAATTCCCCGCGCTCCACTCTCAAATCGACCGCATGCAGAACCTGTGTTGCGCCGAACGATTTCGTGAGTTGAACGATGTTGAGTTGCGACACGCCGTCACCTGATTGAGTTTTGGCGATGTTAGTCCGATGCGGTGACAGGCATGTGTATTGCTTGTTGCAGATATGCGACAATCGCGCCACCGTCACAAAAAACAGGTCAAATAGAATTGTGACGACACGATTGGCTTAGACCAGTTGCGTTTTCTTGCTAGCGTAATGAATGGGTCAGGCGCAAGCTGCGCCGATGGAGGCAAACTCCAAAGTGCTCGCAGGTAATTTCGATCCTTACCTGCGCGACGGGGCTAACCGACGGACGGGCTCAAACGCCATCGGAAACCAAGACCGGATCTGGATCCCCCAAACGAAGGGCCGCCCTGCGGTCTTTTTCCACGGTCGAATGGTGGTCCGGCATCCCGGAGTGCCCGGTCGTAGCAGTGTTCGATCGCAGGTCCGCGGAACCGTAAAGCGCGTCATACGCAGCCTCGTCCAAGCTCTGCGTCGGCGCATCGACGACAACGCGGCCACGCGCAAGACCGATGACGCGATCGGTGAATGTGCGAGCATAGCCGACCTGATGCAGGCTGCAGATCACGGCAACGCCTTCGTCCCGCGCGATGTCCTTGAGAAGTTGCATGACCCCGGCGGCCGAACTGGGGTCGAGACTTGCAACCGGCTCGTCGGCGACGATCAACCGTGGCTCCTGGGCGAGCGCGCGCGCGATCGCGACCCGCTGCTGCTGCCCGCCGGAGAGCGTGTCGGCGCGCTGGAGCGCGTGATCGAGCATGCCGACACGCTCCAGGCATTCGAACGCCCTGAGCTTGTCCGCGCGCTCGAAGCGGCGGAATACGCCGCGCCAGGTCGGTAAATAACCGAGCCGCCCGGCCAGCACGTTGTCGAGAGCCGTGAGCCGGCGCACCAGATTGAATTGCTGGAAGACGACCGCGATTTGTCGCAGCTCGCGGGGCGTCAGCCGCTCGATCTCGGTGCCGCCGAAGCGAATGCGCCCCGCGTCCGATTTGGCCGAACCGGTGATACAGCGAAACAGCGTGGTTTTACCGGCGCCGCTCGGTCCCAGAACCGCAACGAATTCATGCTCCATCAACGAAAAGCTCACATTCTCCACCGCCGACCGCGCCCCGAAGCTCTTCGAGAAGTCCTCGACGGTGAGCACCGGCGGCTTGCCGACAATGTCCGGCTGCGAGCCTAACGTGCGCCCATTGGCAGATGTCGTGTCCACGGCGTCACCCATTGGTCAAACAAGCCTCTTGCGCAGCCACCCCGACAGCCAGTCCAGCGCTGTCACGACAATGAGGATGACGGCTATGATTGTGAAAAGCCGGGAGAAGTCGAGAAGGTCCATGCTGTTCTTCAGCTCCTGGCCGATGCCGCCTGCGCCGACGACGCCCAACACAGTGGAGGCGCGGACGTTGAACTCCAGCCAGAACAGCGAGGTTGAGAGTAGAAGCGGCAGAATATCCGGCAGGAGCCCGTATGTGAGTGCGGTAAGTCGCCCCGCACCGGTTGCGCGGATCGCATTGTGAGGACCGAGGTCCGCGCTTTCGATCTGATCGGCGAAGAACTTGGCGGCCGTGCCGGCCGTGTGGAGGGTTATGCCGAGCACACCTGCGAACGGCCCGAGCCCGACCGCGGCCACGAACAACAGCGCAAACACGAAGGAATCGATTCCACGCAGCGCGTTCAGAAACCACCTCGTCGGGAAATACAGCAACGGAAAGGGCGTGATATTGCGGCTTGCCAGGATCGCAAAAGGCAACCCGATCAGCGTGGCGAGCGTTGTGCCAATCGCGGCCATGGCGACCGTTTCCGCCGTTCGCCAAAGGAACACCGGCAGTTCCTCGAACTTCGGCGGCCAGGCTCGCGACAGCCAATCCCAAAGTCTTGGGAGACCCGTGGCGAGCTTGCCGAGGTCCAGCTGCGCGAGTTCGGCGGCGACCAGATAGAAAGCAACGATAATCGCTACGAGCAACCAGCCTTTTACTCGCGCAACGCTGAATGTGCGTTGCGCAGCTTCGAGCTTGGCAAGGGCTTCTGCAGCGGATTTCATCCCGCCGTGACCAGCGATCGAGCCCTCGAGGAGACGTCTCGCTCCCGTAGCGTTCATCTCACACCTTTGCCTTGATCTTGCCGACGGAGATGCCGGCATTCTCGATCGACCTGTAGGAGGCATGGGTCGCCGCGACAAAGCCGGTGTACCGGTTCGGCAGCAGCAACTTTGCCTGCTCGACCGTGATCGCGGTCAGGATGGCCTGCACCTTGCTCGACATCTCGGCGGAAGCGTTGGCGGGTACCGCGATGGCATCGTTGGGCAGCGGGTCCGATGTCCAGATGATCTTGTTTGAGTCCTCCTTGACCCGGCCGGATGCGATCATGGCATTGCGGTTGCGGTCGAAGTCGGTAGCCATGTCCACCTGGCCAGACGAGACAGCGATCTCGTTGGCCCCGTGTGTGGCCCCGTCGCTGTACTTCCAGAAGGCCTTGGGATCGATTTTCCAGACTTCCTTTGCGTAGAAGGTCGGGATCAACCAGCCGGATGT
>JAIENY010000077.1 GCA_019750915.1 Xanthobacteraceae bacterium | reverse complement strand
GGAATTGCTGACCCGTATTTCAGATGAAGCCAAGGCACATATGCTCAGAACTTCGCCAACGCCGCTCGCTGCGCATCATTTCCAGGAACTTCTGAGCGACCCGAAATTCGACATCTTCTATGATGCGCCCGTGCTGGCGGTCATCTCCGCTGCCGCTGGTCCCTGGGCCATCGAAGATTGCGCTCTGGCGGCGGAGAACATGATGCTGGCCGCTCACGCGGCAGGGCTCGGCACGTGCTGGATCGGATTTGCGCAAGGTTGGCTCGGAACCCCCGACGGCAAAGTGGCCCTGAAGCTGCCTCACACCAACATCCCGGTTGCCCCAATTATCGTCGGGCATCCGAAGTCCATTCCTCGTGCCGTTTCGAGGAACCCTCCGAAGATCGATTGGGTTACTTAGGCCTATGTCCTTTTCCGGGATCAAACACCGCATGACAACTGCTTCACATGCCCCTCCGCATGCGACCGAAACCCGTGGAACACCATCCCCGCAGCCAACAGATACAACGATTTCCAAACCGCATGGCCGGCGAAAAGCCGCTACCGTTTCATGGTACGGCGCGCTCCTGATTGCTGCCACGTTGTCGGTCGTGGCCGGATGGGAGATTTTTCTATGGATCCTCGCGATCATTACGCTGGACTGAACGCCGCAGCTCTCCGATGCGACTGAATGCGCCGGCTTGAGGCGGATCAATTCGGCATCAAACGAGGCTCCCAAGATGGGTTTGCTGGATCAACAAGGAGTTCTGATCATGCAAGCACACGACGTGATGGTTTCTCCCGTCATTACCGTTGGGCAGACTGCGACGGTCCGCGACGTTGCAAGGATTTTGCTCGAGAAACGCATAAGTGCGGCTCCAGTCATCGACAATGTCGGCAAGCTTGTCGGCATCGTCACTGAAAGCGATTTGATGCATCGCATAGAAGCCGGGACTGAACGCCCTTACTCTTGGTGGGTACATTTCCTCGCCGGCGACGCGACAATCGCGGCTGACTACGTCAAATCGCATGCCGCCAAGGTCGAAGACATCATGACCTCCGATGTCATAACGGCGGCACCGGAAACGCCACTGCACGAAATTGCTGCCTTGCTCGAGGAGCACCAGATCAAACGCGTTCCGATCGTCAGCAAGGCAGGCGATCTGGTCGGCATCGTCAGCCGGGCCAATCTGATACAGGTGGTCGCCAGCGCCCGCCCAAAGCTCGAAATGACCCTTCCGGATTCGGAGATTCGGCAGAAGCTGCTTGGCGAACTGAAGAAGCATTCGTGGACGCACACCCACAACCTGAGCGTGACGGTAGCCAACGGAATTGTCGACCTCTGGGGTTATGCAGAATCCGGCGACCAGCGGAAAGCGATCCGCGTGATCGCCGAGGCTATTCCGGGAGTCACCGTGGTCAACGACCACCTCGCCGATAGCTCAACGTTCGTCTACTGACCCGCGCTATTTAATGCTTCAGGCCGCCACCTGTCCGCCGCCGGCGGCCCCTGAAGAACGCAGGGGAGCGAATTGCTCTGCCGTCAGGGATTCGTGCGCGATCAGAAGGGCGACGCCGGCCTCGAGATCCGCTCGGCGCCTTTCCAGAATTTGCTTCGCGCAAGCGTCTCCGACTTCAATCAGTTCACGTACAGCGAGGTCGATTTCGCGCCCTGTCGCCTCGGCAGCGCTGACCACGGAATCCTGCAGTGAAGGCAGGAAGGTCTGCGGCCGCGGCGCATAGGTGCGCTGTCCGATGCCGGGGTCCATTCCGTATTTCGTCACCATCTCGATGGCGATCTCTGTTGCCCGCTGCAGGTCGTCGGCAGCTCCGGTCGAGACATCGCCGTCGAAGATCAGCCGCTCGGAGGCACGACCGCCCATCAATACTGCGATCCGATTCTTCAACTCGCTCAGCGTAAGCAAGAACCGATCCTCGGTCGGCCGCTGCATGGTGTAGCCGAGCGCGCCGACCCCGCGGGGAATGATGGATACCTTTTGGACGGGATCGACGCCCGGCAGGCTTGCCGCGACCAGCGCATGGCCCATTTCGTGATAGGCAACCCTGCGGCGCTCTTCCTTGCCGAGTACCCTGCTCTTCTTTTCGATCCCGGCGACGATCCGCTCGATCGCGATCGTGAAATCGTCAAAGGAAACGTCAACGGCATTCCGCCTGGTTGCTGCAATGGCAGCCTCGTTGATCAGATTGGCCAGGTCGGCGCCGGTGAACCCCGTGGTGAGACCGGCGATCTTGTCCAGGTCGACGTCCTTGCCGACGGTGATCTTGCGGACGTGCACGTTGAGGATGGCGACACGGCCGTTCTTGTCGGGACGATCCACCAGCACCTGCCGATCGAACCGCCCTGCCCGGAGCAGCGCCGGATCGAGGATTTCCGGACGGTTGGTGGCCGCCAACAGGATCACGCCGGCCCGCGGATCAAAACCATCAAGTTCGGCGAGCAGCTGGTTCAGCGTCTGCTCCTTTTCATCGTGGCCGCTGAAAGCGCCGGGGAAGCGGCTGCGTCCGAGCGCGTCGAGCTCATCAATGAAGATGATGCAGGGCGCTGCCTTGCGCGCCTGCTCGAAGAGATCGCGGACCCGGGCGGCACC
>JAIENY010000026.1 GCA_019750915.1 Xanthobacteraceae bacterium | reverse complement strand
ACTCGGCCTTGAATCGCTCGACAAGCTGAAGGAAGCAATGCGCGAGCGTCTCAGCCAGGAATTCGCCGGCGCGACCCGCCAGAAGCTGAAGCGCACGCTGCTCGACCGTCTCGACGAGACCCACAAATTCGATCCGCCGCCCTCGCTGGTGAACGATGAATTCGACATGATGTGGAAATCGATCGTGGCGGAGATGGAATCCACGTCCAAGACTTTCGCCTCCGAGGACACGACGGAAGAGGCCGCCAGGGAAGAGTATCGCAAGATCGCCGACCGCCGCGTGCGGCTCGGTCTTGTGCTTTCCGAGATCGGCGAGAAGAACAAGATCACCGTGACTGACGACGAAGTCAGCCGCGCCGTGGTCGAGCGCGCCCGCCAGATGCCGGGCCGCGAAAAAGAGGTCTGGGATTACTATCGCAGCAATCCGGGCGCTCTGGCGCAGCTCCGTGCGCCGATCTTCGAGGACAAGGTGGTCGATTTCATTCTCGAACTCGCCAACGTGACCGAGAAGAAGGTGTCTCGCGAAGACCTGTTCAAGGATGAAGACGAAAAGAGCGCGGCCTGATCGCAGGCCGCGTTGGTCCGCTGTTAATGATGATGGGTGTATCCGTCCGGACTCACCGGGCCGCTGCTTTGTAAGTGCGCGCGAATCGGCTTGAACGTCCCTTGCCGGGGAGCGATCCTCGCTTATCTTCTCGGTGCGGGGCCTCGCCGGTCGCGAGCTTCCTCGAAATTCCGCCAACCCTTCAGGTGATGAATGCGCGATCCCGTTGAAACCTACATGAACCTTGTGCCGATGGTGGTAGAGCAGACCAATCGTGGCGAGAGGGCCTACGATATTTTCTCGCGCCTTTTGAAAGAGCGCATCATCTTCGTCACCGGTCCGGTCGAGGACGGCATGTCGACGCTGACCGTGGCGCAGTTGCTGTTTCTCGAAGCCGAGAATCCGAAGAAGGAAATCTCGATGTACATCAACTCGCCGGGCGGCGTGGTGACATCGGGGCTTGCGATCTACGACACCATGCAGTTCATCCGCCCGCCGGTCTCGACGCTCTGCACGGGGCAGGCGGCCTCGATGGGATCGCTGTTGCTCGCCGCCGGTCACAAGGACATGCGCTTCTCGCTGCCGAATTCGCGCATCATGGTGCATCAGCCGTCAGGCGGCTTTCAGGGCCAGGCCACCGACATCATGCTGCACGCCCAGGAGATCCTGAACCTGAAGAAGCGGCTCAACGAGATTTACGTCAAGCACACCGGCCAGACCTACAAGGCGATCGAGGACGCGCTGGAACGCGACAAGTTCCTGACTGCCGACATGGCGCGCGATTTCGGCATCGTCGACAAGGTCATCGACAAGCGTCCGGAAGATCCGGCGGCCAAAGCGGCCTGAACAAAGAAGGCCGCGTAACCCGCAAAAAGCCAGCTGGTCCACCTCAACGCGGGCGCCATGGCGTCCGCGTTTGTGTTTGGCCGGCACGTGTCATCTAACCGGGATGCCGCGAGTTCCACACATGTTTCCCAGTGTCATTCGCGCAACGGTGAGACGAATTCACCCGGCAAAAGGTCGCAAAACGGCACCAAATCACGTTAGGATCGCGAGATTGATGCCTTGCCGGTTAGCGAATTCTTGATCCTCGGGTGACACCATGGTTGGCTGGCGTGAATGAGCTAGAGTGGATCGAGATTCGAAGGGGTCACGATTCGCGCATATCTGAAGTGCAAGGTCTTTCTGGTACGGAATTTGCTCCTATTTAACGAACCCGGACATGTCCGGGGCAGGGGTGATCTTCCGGACAAGGCAAGATCGAGCGGTAGACGGAGACAGGAATGAGCAAGGTCGGAACGGGCGATTCAAAAAACACTCTCTATTGCTCATTCTGCGGCAAGAGCCAGCACGAAGTTCGCAAGCTGATCGCGGGTCCAACCGTTTTCATCTGCGACGAGTGCGTTGAGTTGTGCATGGACATCATTCGTGAGGAGAATAAATCCTCGCTGGTGAAGTCGCGCGACGGCATTCCGACGCCGAAGGAAATCTGCAAGGTGCTCGATGATTACGTCATCGGTCAGAGCCATGCGAAGAAGGTGCTGTCGGTTGCGGTTCACAATCACTACAAGCGCCTCAATCACCAGACCAAGCACAACGACGTCGAGCTTGCGAAGTCGAACATCCTGCTGATCGGTCCGACCGGATCGGGCAAGACGCTGCTGGCGCAGACGCTGGCGCGTATCCTCGACGTGCCGTTCACGATGGCGGATGCGACGACGCTCACTGAGGCCGGCTATGTCGGCGAGGACGTCGAGAACATCATCCTGAAGCTGTTGCAGTCGGCCGATTATAATGTCGAGCGGGCGCAGCGCGGCATCGTCTATATCGACGAGATCGACAAGATTTCGCGCAAGTCCGACAATCCCTCGATCACCCGCGACGTGTCGGGCGAGGGCGTGCAGCAGGCCTTGCTCAAGATCAT
>JAIENY010000069.1 GCA_019750915.1 Xanthobacteraceae bacterium | reverse complement strand
CGCGGACTTGCGCTACATGTCCGAGTCGAACCATCTGGGACCGATTGTCGACATGACCTGCAGCGATATGACCTTTGGGATCAACGCCAGACTGGCACGGCTCCTGACCGCCGCCGTCGACCGGTCGGGCAAGTCACGGCGCGAGGTCGCCCGGGCGTCCGCGATGAACAAGGACACCTTCCTGCGCGTACTCCGCGGCGAGAAAGCCGTGACGATCGAGGAAGCCGCGCGCGTGCTTGATGCCTGCGGTCTTGCCTCCAACGGCGCGCTGCTGCTTGCCATCCTGGGGCACGACGATCTGGCCGTCGAATGGCTGGGCGAAGATGCGGGTGCATTCTTCGACCAGTTTCTCGCAGCGCTGCCCGTGACCATGAACGAGACGCTGGGCCCCCGCATTGCCGATCTGCGCCCGCGCTGGGCGATCGGCACCTCGCGCCTCGTGGCGCGCCTTTTGGCCAAACACATCGACGAGTTTACCGAGCGCGACATTTCTCTTGTGCTCGGCCGGTGAGGGGATCGGGGTGGCGTGACCAAACGAGGAGACCATGACCATGTCACAAGTTGTTGTAGAACGTACGGTTGAGCCCCTTGTTGAGGCAGCCTCGATCACCGCCGCACCTGCGCGCCTCATTCGCCTGCCGGAAGTCATTGCTCGGGTCGGGCTGAAACGCTCGTCGATATACCAGCGCATGGCTGAGGGGCGGTTTCCAAAGGGACGGTCGCTGGGGCCGCGCTGTGTGGTCTGGGTCGAAGCGGAGATTGAGGCTTGGATTACGGGCATTGCTCGAAAGGGAGCAGGTTAGAGCAGATTCCGATCACTCTGGCTCATACCCGGCGGCGATAAAGTAGTTGGTGCATTCGCTGGGTGTGAAGCGTGGCAGCGCATCGCGGATGGCGTCCCAGAGCTCGGGGACGGTCCGTGCGGCGGCCTTTCTCAGGATCGATTTCAACTTGGAGAATGCGTTCTCGATGGGGTTGAAGTCCGGGCTGTAAGGCGGAAGGAAGAGCATCCTTGCGCCGACGGCTTCGATGGCTTCGCGCGCTGCAGCAACCTTGTGGGCCGGCAGGTTGTCGAGGATGACGATGTCACCGGGCCGCAATGTCGGCGCGAGGACTTGCTGCGTATAGGCGGCGAACCATTCCCCCGTCATCGGCCCGTCGAGGACCATCGGCGCAGTAAGGCCGGTCATGCGCAATGCGCCCGTGAAGGTTGTCGTCTTCCAATGCCCATGCGGGATCGGGGATCGGCAACGCGTGCCGCGTTTTGCCCGCCCGCGAAGCCGCGCCATCTTCGTCGATGCGCCGGTCTCATCGATAAAGACCAGCCTTTCAGGATCGAGATCAGGTTGGCCCTTGAACCAGGCCCGCCGCCGCGCGAGCACGTCGGGCCGATCCTGCTCGCTGGCGTGCGCCGTTTTTTTTCAAGGTCATCGCGTGACGGTCGAGAAAACGCCAGATCGTGCTCGGCGCAAACAGCGCTCCATGCTCCGCCCTCAGCATCTCGGCCAGCTCGACAAGCGTGATGTCGACCTGGCTCTCGATCGCCGTCAGGATCACGTCGCGATAAGCTTCAATCCGTTGGGAGCGCTTGTCACCACCTTGCGGCTTTGCCCTTGCCGTTCCGCTCTCCCGCCATTCACGGACCCAGCGCACGGCACTTGCGACCGCGACACCAAATCGGTCGGCAGCTGCTCGCCGGGACAAACCTGCCTCAACAGCCGCGATCACCCGCGACCGTAAATCCTCGGATATCGGTTTCACCATGCCTGCTGGCCTCCGCATCCAGCAAACAGGATGAATCAGATTTTCAGCGCCTTGGGAATCCCCCGCGATTCAATCCGGTCAGATTATGCTCTAGAGCGGTGGCGCGATTCTAGATCAAAAGCGGCATACGCACTTGATAACCTAATTTTTTCCTCGTTACTCATGTGTGCGAGAAGGCCACTGCTCTGGTTTAGGGCCCAAGTTTCAGTTGATATTGTCGGCGAAATCATTCCCATTTTTTCAATATTTTTACTACTAGCAAATAATCTAACCCTGCTTATCTGATTTTTTTCGATCACATCCTGAAGGTATTTGAAATTCTCTCTTCTACAATGAAAGTTATTAAAAGAATATTGAAGTGCGAATAAATTGTAAGATATTTCGGCATGGATAGTTTCGCGAGCATTGGAAACTTCACTTTCCCATCGCCATTTGTCGACTAATTGTTGAAAAACGAGTGCAATCAGAACGCCGATAAAGATCACAAGTATTTCGTGCAGAAACTCCTTCCATCCATGCAAGGGGCTAAACAGATGAATTGTCATGGTCTAATTGCCCCCCGGCAAATGTGTGCAGCGAAA
>JAIENY010000045.1 GCA_019750915.1 Xanthobacteraceae bacterium | reverse complement strand
GGTCGCAACGAAGGTAGTAAAATGCTCGAAATTAAAAACCTGCACGTCAAACTGGAAGACGAGGATAAGCAAATCCTCAAGGGCCTGACGCTGACCGTGCCGAAGGGTGAAGTTCACGCCATCATGGGCCCGAACGGCTCGGGCAAGTCGACGCTCGCCTACGTCCTCGCCGGCCGCGACGGCTACGAAATCACCGGCGGCGACATCTTGTGGAACGGCGAGAGCATCATCGACATGCAGCCGGATGAGCGCGCCGCCAAAGGCGTGTTCCTCGCCTTCCAGTATCCGATGGAAATTCCAGGTGTCGCTGGTTTAACGTTCCTGCGCTCGGCAAATAACGCGCTGCGCAAAAAGCGCGGGCTCGATGAATTGACCACGCCGGCGTTCTTCAAGCTGGTGAAGGAAAAGGGCGCCGATCTCAACATCGACGTCGAGATGCTGAAGCGTCCGGTGAATGTCGGCTTCTCGGGCGGCGAAAAGAAGCGCGCTGAAATCCTGCAAATGGCGCTGCTGGAGCCAACCCTGTGCGTGCTCGATGAAACTGATTCCGGCCTCGACATCGATGCGCTCAAAGTGGTGTCCGATGGTGTCAACGCATTGCGCTCGCCTGACCGGGCCATGCTTGTTATTACGCACTATCAACGCCTGTTGAACCACATCGTCCCCGACAAGGTGCATGTGCTGGCGGATGGCAAAATCCAAAAGACCGGCGGCAAAGAGCTGGCGCTTGAACTCGAAACGTCAGGTTATGCCGACTACACCGGAAAGGCCGCTTAGGAAGAGCCTCTTCCTTCGGGGAGAGGCGGACGCGAAGCGTCGGTGAGGGGGCTGTTGGTCCTCGCCAAATAGACCCCATCCCCTCACCCTGACCCTCTCCCCGAGGGAAGAGGAAACGGAGACCGAAATGAACGTCGCGGTGATGAAAACCAAGGCCGAGCAAGGCCTGACTGAATTGTACGATAAAGCCGCTGCGACCTTGCCGGGCAGCGATGCTGTGCGCGCCGTTCGCACGGCGGCGATCGGCAAATTCGCCAGCCTCGGTCTGCCTCATCGGCGCATCGAGGAATGGAAGTACACTGACCTTCGTGCGGCCTTGAAAGATATGCTGCCGTTGGCTGGGCGCGACACCAACGCCGTTACCGCCGCCGATGTTATCGTCGCACTCGGTCCACTCGCGCAGGTCGAAGCGCACCGCATCATCTTCGTCAACGGCCGTTATCGCGCTGATCTCAGCGATGCCGCTAAAATTGCTGGCCTGGACGTGACAACGCTCGCAGCGGCTCTTGCTTCCTCGACCGATGCCGCCGCTCACGCGCTTGCGACGCCAACCGGCCCGGACAACGATGCGACGATTGCGCTTAATACCGCTTTGATGACCGATGGCGCCGTCGTGCGCATAGCCCCGAACGTGACCATCGATAAACCGTTGCTGGTTGCTTTCATCCGCGCCGGCAGCACCGCTGAACTGACGACGGTGCGCAACGTCATCGCGGCAGGAGAAGGTTCGACCGCGACGGTGCTCGAAGCCCACGTCACAGTGCCGGGCGCAGTGCGTAATGGCCAGATCAACGCGCTCACCGAAGTCACGGTCGGCGACCGCGCCGCGCTGACGCACATCAAAATCGCCGTCGATGACAGCAAGACAGTCCACCTCGCCAATTGGAATGTGGCGATCGGCGCCGCTGCGAGCTATCGCGGATTTCAGTTCACCAGCGGTCAAGCGTTAACGCGTAATCAAATCCACGCCGTCTATCGCGGCGAGGGCGGCAAGTTCGATCTTTCGGGCGCCTTCCTCGTGCGCGGCACCTCGCATGTCGACACCACGCTGGTCGTCGATCACGCCGTGCCCCATTGCGAAAGCCGCGAGTTGTTCAAGGGCGTGCTCGATGACGCCGGGCGCGGCGTCTTCCAGGGCAAAATCATCGTCCGCCCCGATGCACAGAAGACCGACGGCAAGCAGATGGCGCAGGCGCTGATGCTGTCTGAAAACTGCGAATTCGACAGCAAGCCGGAACTTGAAATTTATGCCGATGACGTCGTCTGCGGCCACGGCACCACGACGGCGCAACTCGACGACGACTTGCTGTTCTACTGCATGTCGCGCGGCATCCCCAGGGACGAAGCCCGTGCCCTGCTGATCGACAGCTTCATCGGCGAAGCCATCGACAAGGTTGAGAACGAAAGCCTTCGCCAAGCGTTGACGGATTACGCCACCGCGTGGCTGCGCTCGGCGAAGGCCTGAGCCCAATATTGAGAGGACGATATGCGAAGTGAAGCTCGATCAATGATGGCGAC
>JAIENY010000035.1 GCA_019750915.1 Xanthobacteraceae bacterium | reverse complement strand
TTGTCAGCCCCAGCGTGGCGCGGTTTTCGTGCAGCAGCGCAATCCGGCCGAACAGCACCGCGTTCATCATGATCGGGTTCCAATGCCGCGCCATCCGTGGCGAGACCTCCTTGTCGATCTCCAGGATCGCCGGATTGGACTTGGCCGAGACCAGGTCGTAGAACACCGCAGAAACACGGGAGAGCAGCTTGCCGGAGCGCTCCAGCGCCGTGATGGTATTGGCGAAGTCGGGCGCCGAGGGATCGTGGGTGATCGCCGCGACCTCGGCTGAGTGATCGGCAAAGGCCCGTTCGAAGGCCGGCAGGAAGTGCTCCGGGAGAATCTCGGCAAAAGGCGGCGTCTCGAACGGCGTCTGCCACGCCTTCAGCAGCGGGTTGGTGTCCGGATTGGCCGTATTTTGCAGGTTTTCTGACATCAATTTTCCCGTCTTGAGCTTAAAAACATGCGGCAATCTATATCACGCGATGGGGCGTTTTTGGGTCATTTAAGCTTGAACCAGCGGGCCTTTTCGGAGAGATTGCGGCCACCAACAGGACCTGATCCATGAGCCAACTGCCCGCCTCAAAACCCGCCCGCGAGATCATCTGGCCGAGCGTCATCACCGTGATTTCGGCGGCGATCCTGATCGGCGCGGAAGTGTTCGGCGCGGCGTTTGCCGGCGGCTGGGCGCTCGCGATCCTGTTCGGGCTCGATGACACCGGCGCGCACATCCTCCAGGCGGTGCTGTTTGCCCTCGGCGTGCTGATCATGGTGGCCTTCATCCGCGCGGCCCAGCGCATCGAGCCGTTCTTCAAGCGCGCCTGAGCCAGCTGTCGCGCGCCGGATCGACGCGTGCAAGAAACCGCTGCGGCACAGGCGCAAACGCAATCGCCAAACCAATTGCGCGGTCGACAAAGTCTTAACATCCGTTCATGTTTGACTCAGCAAGCAGGCTGCGAGCGCGGCGCTGTAAGCAGATGTTAGGTAAATTTGTTCTCAACCTAAAAAAAACGTTGCGAAGCGGATTCAAATACCCTATTTGCACTTTTGCCCAATTTCGCACGTGCCTGTGGTCGTGTGTCAGTCGGTAGGTATCCGGACAAGAGGCCGGACAGCCGCCAAGGGATGAAGAACCGAGGGTCATTCAAGCTTGAGCAATCAAGTTCGAGTGGCCAGCATCTCTCTCAAGAGATGCCGTTGAAGGTCTCTGCATCCTTTGCAACCGTGACTGGCAGCCGGAGGCGAACCGGCGCACCCCGCTCTCAACGGGGGACGCGACTTAAAGCAACGACGGATCGGGCTTTTTTGGTCTCTACCGGCATTCCACCGCCGGCGCGGGCTACTGAAAAGGCTTGTCCTTCATTGCCAGGTGTGCGGGCGGGAAATTCCCAACCAATCCACGGCAGCACAGTTTGATCTGAGTCTTTTGGCTTCGTTGCGCCTCCATCGCGCAATTGGGCCGGGCACTCATATCCGACGCCAATTTTTTGAACGGAACCCGTCGCTGGGCCGTTTGGGAGAGTGCTATGACCGAACGTATTCAGGAATTCCTGCGCAACCGCCGCAGCGAAGGCCAGGACACCGAACCGTGCCTCGTCGTCGACCTCGAAGTCGTGCGCGACAACTACCAGACCTTCGCGAAGGCCTTGCCGGACAGCCGCGTGTTCTACGCGGTGAAGGCAAATCCGTCGCCGGAAGTGCTGCAGCTCTTGGCCTCGATGGGCTCGTGCTTCGACACCGCGACCGTCGCCGAAATCGAAATGGCGCTGGCCGCAGGTGCGACGCCGGACCGCATCTCCTATGGCAATACGATCAAGAAGGAGCGTGATATCGCGCGCGCCTTCGCGCTCGGCATTCGCCTGTTCGCGGTCGATTGCGCCGCCGAAGTCGAGAAGATCGCCCGTGCCGCCCCCGGCGCCAAGGTGTTCTGCCGCATTCTCTATGATTGCGCAGGCGCCGAGTGGCCGCTGTCGCGCAAGTTCGGCTGCGATCCGGAGATGGCGGTCGACGTGCTCGACCTCGCCAAGCGCCTGGGCCTGGAGCCGTGCGGGATCTCGTTCCACGTCGGCTCGCAGCAGCGCAAGGTGAAGGCGTGGGATCGTGCGCTGTCGATGGCCTCGACGGTGTTCCGTGACTGCGCGGAGCGCGGGATCAACCTGTCCATGGTCAACATGGGCGGCGGCTTCCCGACCAAGTACCTCAAGGACGT
>JAIENY010000071.1 GCA_019750915.1 Xanthobacteraceae bacterium | reverse complement strand
GCTGACAACGATGATCGATACATCGACGGGCGTGGTCGCCAGCATCCGCATTTCCCCGCAGCGAATCTGCCACCGAACGCTAGGTGCGAGAGGTTAACGAGAGGTAAACGGCGGGCTCTGCTCATTAACCGGCTAACGACTGATTAACGCGGATCAGTCCATGGTTTGCCAAAGCGGGACCAAGCGGGGAGGCCGGAATGGCGGTGGAGCACGACGCGGAGCGAACGGCCTTTGATGGCATCATCTGCATCGGCGGCGAAGACTGGTGGTATCACAATCGCGGCCATTTCGATTTCCAGATCATGCGCCGGCTTGCGCGGTCGATGCCGGTGCTGTTCGTCAATTCGCTTGCTGTGCGCATGCCGTCGCTGTTGGAGAAAGGGCAGTTTGCGGCCCGCATTGGACGTAAATTGAAAAGCCTGTCGCGCGGCTTGGTCCGCGTTGAAACCAATTTTTGGGTGATGTCGCCGTGGGCGGTGCCGGGTCCTACCGGTCAGCGGCTTTCGGGCTGGGCGCTGGCGCCGCAAATCAAACGCGCTGCCGCCGTTGCCGGAATTCGCCGTCCATTACTGTGGGTGCATTGTCCAGCCGGCGCGCCGCTGATCGACAAGATTTCTCACACGGCGCTGGTGCTGCAAAGGACTGACCGGTTCGAAGCTTTTCCCGAAGCCGATCCGCAGGTCGTTGGCAGGCAGATCGCGCGTCTCAAATCAGCAGCCGATCTCGTCGTCTACTGCAACGCATCGTTGATGGACGAAGAACGCCGCGAGGTCTGTCGCCAAGTTCTCATTACGCACGGTGCTGATCTTGACATGTTCACTCGTGCCGGCGACGCGGCGGTGTCCGAACCCGACGATGTCGGTGCTTTAAAGCATCCTCGTGTCGGCTTTATCGGCGGTATCGATGCGCACACGTTTTCGCCCGAGCTGTTTCTCGAAACGGCACGACGGTTGCCTGACGCTGAGTTCGTTCTGGTCGGCGGCTGTTCGTTGCCGGATGGCTGGTGCAGGTTACCGAACGTGACAATGGTCGGGCGCAAACCCTACGATGATGTCGCGCGCTACATGGCAGCGATGGACGTGCTCATCATGCCCTGGAACGACAGCTCGTGGATCAAGGCGTGCAATCCGATCAAGCTGAAAGAGTATCTCGCCGTCGGCCGGCCGGTGGTGACGACGGATTTTCCGGCCTTGGCGCCGTATCGCGATCTGGTGAGGATCGCGGCAACACCTGAGAAATTTGCAGCGGCAATTACAGCCGCTTTGGCTCAGCCATTTGATGCCGCGATGGCGCGGAACAGAATTGCGCATGAGAGCTGGGATGCGAAGGCGACGCAACTGCTTGACGTGCTTCGCGGTATCCGCGGCGGGGAAAATAGCGACCAATGCCGGGCGACGTCGGCAGCGTGAGGGGGCTGTCAAATAGGAAGCGGTGAAGCGGTCGTCGCAGGCCTGACGGGATAGCCCGCAGAAGCCATTTTTGGCTGTCGCAATCTGCGCGTGGTGACGCGGCGCCGCAACGCTTCGGCGCTTGAAGTCTGCGCTGGGGCCGTCATCCGTTTTGGATCGGCCATCCATCCCGCCAAGCCAATGACAAAGAAAAAGAAGGCGTAGAGCACGTTCCAGAAATGCACCGTCGTGCCGACCAGCGACAGCGCGATCAACGACATGATCCAGCCACGTGCCAGATTTCGGATGCGTGGATCGGGGTGCTGCAACCCTTTGGTCGTGACTGCACGAGTGATCAAGGCAAGCGCCAGAATCAATAGAAGGATGGCAGGGATGCCTTCACGCATCGCAATCACCAGCCAGAAGGAGTCGACTGTCGACGATACCATCCACCATGGCCGCTCCCACTCGGCGAGGCCGATGCCGGTCCATGGGTTCGCATAGACGTTGTTCAGGCCATTTTCCCAGATTTGCAGGCGGTAGTAGCCGGTCCAGCTATCGAGCGTCATGCCGGTTGCGATGACGTTGATCGGCGAGCGTGTCATCACCAGTGCGGCACCGATGTAAAGACCGGTGAGCGCCGTCAACGCCATTAGCGTGCGATTGGAGGTGCCGCGCGTCAGGCGTTCCCA
>JAIENY010000064.1 GCA_019750915.1 Xanthobacteraceae bacterium | reverse complement strand
CTCCAGCCACGGTATTTTTGGAGTCGCTTGGCCCCATGAACTTTCTCGGCAGCCAGGCCCTGTATTTTCTGACCCTGATCGTCGAATGGGCGTTCGATGCCAAGGAAGTCGAGCAGGTGGCCCGGTTGCTCGAACGACGCGAGACGATCTCCCGTCTCATTTCTCTCATTGAAACGAAGTCTGCTCCCCAGGCTCCTCAAGGAGCCTCCGCTCAATGACGTATTGCCGTGAAACGTTACTCGTGAAGCGTAGTTCGCGAACGACGAGATACGAGAGACGAACGACGTGCGACCAATTACGCATATCAGCCCCAAAGCCTGCCGTATGACTATCCAAGAATCGGGCAAGATTACCCATCCTCTCAACGTCATCGTGGCCACCGACTGCGGCAGCACCACGACCAAAGCCATTCTGATCGAGAAAGTCGGCGACGAATACCGGCAGACCTATCGAGGAGAAGCGCCGACCACGGTGGAAGCGCCGTTCGAAGATGTCACGCGAGGCGTGCTCAACGCGATTGCGGAAATCGAAGAACTTTCCGGCCGGAAAATCCTGGACGGCGACACCATCATCACGCCCTGCCGCGACGCGAAGACCGGCGTGGATATCTACATCTCCACCAGCAGCGCGGGCGGGGGGCTGCAGATGATGGTGACGGGCGTCGTGCAGAACATGACGGGGGAAAGCGCACAACGTTGCGCGCTCGGAGCCGGCGCCATCGTCATCGATGTGCTCGCGTCGAACGACGGCCGCTTGCCGCATGAAAAAATAGAACGCATCCGGACGATGCGGCCGGACATGATCTTGATGTCCGGCGGGACGGACGGCGGCGCGGTCACCCATGTGGTGGAAATGGCGGAGTACATATCGGCGGCGGACCCACGCCCCCGGTTCGGAGCCACGTATAAACTTCCCCTGGTCTACGCGGGCAACAAAGACGCGCAGCCGGAAGTGAAGAATATCCTGGGCGAGAAAACCGCGTTGGTGTTGACCGATAACATTCGTCCGGTGCTGGAGCGGGAAAACCTCGCGCCGGCGCGGAATAAAATTCACGACCTCTTTCTCGAACATGTCATGCAGCAGGCGCCTGGCTACAAGAAGCTGATCGAGATGGCCGGTGCGCCGATCATGCCGACACCGGCGGCGGTCGGCGTGATCATGGAAACGATTGCCAAGCGGGAGCATCTGAACTTGATCGGGGTGGATATCGGCGGCGCGACGACGGACGTCTTTTCGGTGTTCGAAGGGCTCTTCAATCGGACCGTCAGCGCGAACCTCGGCATGTCGTACAGCATTTCCAATGTGCTGGCCGAAGCAGGGCTCGCCAATATCATGCGCTGGGTGCCCTTCACCATCGACGAACAGACGCTTCGCAACCGGATCAAAAACAAGATGGTCCGGCCGACGACGATTCCGCAGACGCTGGACGAGCTGCAGATCGAACATGCGATTGCCCGCGAGGCGCTCCGGCTCGCCTTGATCCATCATAAGTCCCTCGCGACGGCTCTCAAGGGGATACAACAGGAACGCACGATCTCGGATGTGTTCGAACAGCAGCAGTCCGGCAAGACGCTGATCGACATGCTCAAGCTGGATTTGATCGTCGGGAGCGGCGGGATTCTGTCCCATGCGCCGCGCCGCATCCAGTCGATGCTCATGATGGTGGATGCCTATGAACCGCTCGGGGTGACGAGGCTTTCAGTGGACAGCATCTTTATGATGCCGCATCTGGGCGTGCTTTCGGCGATCGATGAGAAGGCCGCAACCGATGTGTTCGTTCGCGATTGTATGGTCTACCTGGGGACCTGCGTCGCGCCGATCGGGCAGGGAAAAGATGGAGAACGCTGCGCGGACTATGCCGTCACCTTCCCGGATGGTCGAGTGGACAAGGGGCAACTCTCGTTCGGCGATTTGCGGCTGGTGCCATTGGTCAGCGATCAGAAGGCCTCGATCGCGATTCAGCCGGCGAAACAGGTGAATCTCGGGGCAGGGGCAGGAGTTGCCGTCACGCGCGAGGTGCAAGGCGGTGTG
>JAIENY010000075.1 GCA_019750915.1 Xanthobacteraceae bacterium | reverse complement strand
TGCCGTGAATGTCGTACTGAAACAAAATCTGGAGCGCCCGTTCGCGCGCTTCGTGGCGAGATCCCATAACTACGTGCTTTTCTTTCGTACGGTCCGCTTGGGACGGGGCGCGGCGGCCGTAGACGCCGGCGCCAAGACTTTCAGTTGCTTTATCACACTGGCCATTTCAATCGCCGACTTCGCCGCCTCGCCGCCCCGGTTGAACTTCGCCGTATCGGCGCGTTCGATCGCCTGCGCCACCGTCTCGGTCGTCAGTACGCCGAAGATGATCGGCACACCGGTCTCCAGCGATGCCTGCCCGATCCCCCGGCTGGCTTCATGACAGATGTAGTCGAAATGCGGCGTGTCGCCGCGAATCACCGCGCCGAGACAAATCACCGCGTCGAACCGCCCGGACCTGGCCAGCGTCTTCGCCACGAGCGGAATCTCGAACGCGCCCGGCACTCGGGCCACGTCGATGTCCGACTCCTTCACGCCGTGCTTCGTCAGACCGTCGAGACAGGACGACAACAACTTGCTGGTGACGAATTTATTGAACTTAGCGACGACGATGCCAAACCGCATCCCCGTCGCATCATGTGACCCCTTACGAAGCTTCATACCCGCCTACGATTCCCTTCCTCACATATCACCTACTTCCAGGGGTGGAGGGGCTAGCCCCAACTGCGCGCATTGACCGAGCACCTCCCGCGATCGATCATTTCGATCAACTCCTGCGTGCGCGGGCAGCGAGCATGGGGGCTAGCCCCTCCACCCCGTCACACCTTTTTCAGCAAATGCCCCATCTTATTCTTCTTCGTGCGGAGATACCGCACATTGGCCTCGCGAGGCGCGATCTCGATCGAGACCCGCTCCACGACTTTCAATCCATAACCTTCGATCCCGACGATCTTGCGCGGGTTATTGGTGATCAGCTTGATCTGATGCAGGCCGAGATTGACGAGAATCTGCGCGCCGACGCCGTAGTCGCGCAAGTCGGCCTTAAAGCCCAACCTGAAATTCGCTTCGACCGTGTCGCTCCCTTCATCCTGGAATCCGTAGGCCTTGAGCTTGTTCAATAAGCCGATGCCCCGGCCCTCTTGATTCAGGTAGAGCAACACCCCGCGGCCTTCGGCTTCGATGATCTGCATCGCGCGATGGAGCTGATCCCGGCAATCGCACCGGAGCGATCCCAGGGCATCGGCGGTGAGACAGCCGGAATGCACGCGGACAAGGGTCGGGGCCCCCCCGTTCACTTTGCCCTTCACCAGCGCAATATGCGTCACATTGTCGACTTCGTTTTCAAACGCGACGGCTTCAAAGTCGCCGAAGATCGTCGGCATGCGGGCGGTGGCCGCCCGCTTCACAAACGTCTCGCGCTGCATCCGGTATTCGATGAGGGCCTTGATCGTCACCATCTTGAGCTTGTGCCGCTTGGCAAACCTGGCCAGTTCCGGCACGCGGGCCATGGTGCCGTCCTCATTCATGATCTCGCAGATGACGCCGGCCGGCTGCAGCCCGGCGAGACGCGCCAGGTCGACAGACCCTTCCGTCTGCCCCGCCCGTTTCAGCACCCCGCCTTTTTGCGCCTTGAGCGGGAAAATATGTCCAGGCCGAGCCAGATCGGCCGGCTTGGCTTTCGGATCGAGCGCCACCTGAATCGTAGTCGATCGATCAGCCGCGGAGATCCCGGTGGTAATGCCTTTGCGGGCATCCACGGAGACGGTAAACGCTGTGCCGAAGGTCGCCGTATTCTCAATAGCCTGCGGCGGAAGCTGCAATTCTTCGCAACGTTCCGGAGTCAACGCCAAGCAGATGAGGCCCCGCGCATGCTTGGCCATGAAATTGATGGCCTGGGGCGTTACTTTATCTGCGGCAATGACCAGGTCGCCTTCATTCTCGCGGTCTTCGTCATCGACCAGAATGATGCACTTGCCCTTGCGAAT
>JAIENY010000003.1 GCA_019750915.1 Xanthobacteraceae bacterium | reverse complement strand
TCGAGGCGTTCACGGGCGCGGATGCGCATGTGATGGTCGCATTTCGGGCAAACGTGCAGGTTCGATTCCAGATCGGTGCGGTACAGGACGGCTTCGCAGGACGGGCATTTGACCCACAGGCCCTCGGGCATGGTCTTGCGTGCGGCAGCGTCGGAACGCTGGATACGTGGGGGCAGCAGTTTTTCCAACCAACTCATAAATTCTCCTTGCAGCTAACTTGTGGCCGAAGTGTAGCCGTTTCTTGCCCCCCTGTCGAACTTTGCTGTACAACAATTTTTAAGGTTCGTCATGGAATTGATGGGTTTTTAGAGGTAAACCACTACGCCTTCGTCTCGCGTTCGATCTGCCGCTCAATGTACGCATCGAGGTCTTCCCGCTCTTCCAGGGTTGGAAAGCCAATGTTGAGTACCCGTCCAGCGCTCGCCAGCTTCTGCAAATATAGCTGCATCACCTTTTCAATAGGAAAGCCATAGGCATCGCCGATTTTTTGAAAGTAAGCCAGCGAATTGAAGTCCAATCGAAACGTGACTTCCTTACTCAGTTTCTCAAAAAAAGGATTTGGTACGCGCTTCATCTTGGAAAAATCATATTCTTTACGCATTTATCACTCCTCAGAATATTGCTTCCACTCCGATTTCGACGCTCTTCTCGCGGAAATGATGCGCACACCGTCATCGCCCAGAAAACAGTAGCTAATCAGCAATAAAATTTCGCGCTGTCGGCTTTGGGCCAATAGCTGGTAGCGGTCTTCGTGATCGATATGCTCAGAATCCAGCCATGATTGGGCATACGGATCCAGGAATGCATCTTGGGCCTCGTCGAAACTCACTCCATGCTTGCGGAGGTTGGCTTTAGCCTTGCGGGCATCCCATTCGAAGCGCACGACCGCTCCCCTTCAACATAGTCAGTTCTTAACTATGTATCAAGGTGAGCGGTCGGGATTTGCGGGAGGTCAGGCGTCCAGGGCGGTGCGGATGCCGGTGACGAAGGTTTGTACAGCGGCCACAGCCTTGTCTTTGCCGGCGCTTTCGATTTCCTGGATGATGCGGCTGCCGATAACAACAGCGTCGGCCACTTCGGCCACGGCGCGCGCGGTGGCGCCGTCGCGGATGCCGAAGCCTACGCCGATCGGCAACTGCACATGCCGGCGGATCGCCGTCAGCCGCTCAGCCACTTCCACCGTGTCGATATTGCCGGCGCCCGTCACGCCTTTCAGCGAGACGTAGTAGCTGAAGCCGCCGCCAACCTTGGCCACCTGGGCGATGCGCGCTTCGGTCGAGGTCGGCGCCAGCAGGAAGATCAGGTCCAGCTCGGCGGCGCGCATGGCGGCCGCGAACTCTTCGCACTCTTCCGGCGGGTAATCAACCACGATGGCGCCATCCGCACCCACCGCCTGCGACTTGGCGATGAACGCCGCCGCGCCGATGCGCTCGATCGGATTGGCATAGCCCATCAGCACCACCGGCGTGGTCTGGTTGGTCTTGCGGAATTCCGCCACGGAACCGAACACGTCATGTATGCCGACGCCGTTGGCCAGCGCCCGTTCGCAGGCGCGCTGGATCACCGGGCCTTCGGCCATCGGATCGGAGAACGGCACGCCGAGCTCCAGGATGTCGGCGCCGCCGGCCACCATGGCGTGCATCAGCGGCACGGTCAGCTCCGGCGACGGATCGCCGGCGGTGATGAAGGTGACGAGCGCGGTTTTGTTGTGCGCCTTCAGGGCGCTGAAAGTTGCTGCGATTTTGGACATGGGTTTTCCCTTAGTTGAATGTCGAAACGTCATTCCCGCGCACGCGGGAATCCATACTCAGCATGGGTCCCCGCCTGCGCGGGGACGACGCGTCAGCTGAAATTCAGCCCCATACGTTCTGCAACCGTATGCATGTCCTTGTCGCCCCGGC
>JAIENY010000078.1 GCA_019750915.1 Xanthobacteraceae bacterium | reverse complement strand
GCGTAGGTCGTTGAAAACGCACGATCAATCTGCCCGACGTCGTAAGCGATGCGCTGGGCCTGAGCGAGAAGCTGCTGGGTCCGCTGGATCGATTGCTCCAGTTGCAACAACGACGAGAACGGCAGCGTTGCCAGGTTCTTCGCCTGGTTAACGAGCATCTGCGCCTGATTCTGCAGAGACACGATCTGGTTGTTGATCTGCTGCAGGCTGCGAGCGGCTGTCAGCACATTTTGTGCATAGTTGTTGGGATCAAAAACGACCAACTGCGCCGACGCGGGCCTCGAGCTGACGGCAACGATGATCGCGATCATGCTGGCGGTGGCGAGACGGTAGAGGCGGTTCATTTGGAAGCCTCCAATTCGTCGAGATGCGGGATGAGGTCGGTCGCCCAGGAGATGTCGCGCGCCATGAGCCAGCCGCGCACAAAGTCCTCACGGCCATGTTCGGCAAGGACCTGTTCGATAAGGGCTTGGTCGGCTTTGGAGGAGGCGGCCGTGAAGGCGAGCGCAACCTCGCCGAGACCGAGCTCGAACAGGCGATTGCCTCGGCGCGACTGACAGTAATATTCGCGCTTCGGCGTTGCGCGCGCCAGGATCTCGATCTGCCGGTCGTTAAGCCCAAAGCGTCGATAGATTGCCGTGATTTGTGGCTCGATGGCACGGTCGTTCGGCAACAAAATGCGCGTCGGGCAGCTCTCGATGATAACAGGCGCGATCGCGGAGCCATCGATGTCAGCCAGCGACTGGGTAGCGAAAATGACGGAGGCGTTCTTCTTGCGAAGGGTTTTCAGCCACTCACGCAGTTGACCGGAAAACCCTTCATCATCGAGCGCGAGCCATCCTTCATCGATGATGAGCAGAGTTGGCCGGCCACCAAGCCGTGCTTCAATACGGTGGAACAGGTAGGAAAGGACAGCCGGCGCAACTGCGGTGCCGATCAGCCCGTCGGTCTCGAAGACCTGGACGGCTGCATCGCCAAGGCGTTCGAATTCCGCATCGAGAAGCCGGCCATACGGCCCCCCAAGGCAATAAGGCTGCAGAGCCTGCTTCAACGCATTTGACTGAAGAAGAACGCAAAGACCCGTCAAGGTCCGCTCCTGGATCGGTGCTGAAGCGAGCGAGGTCAGTGCCGACCACAGATGATCCTTGGTTTCCGGCGTGACTTCAACTCTTTCACGACCGAGGATCGCGGCGATCCACTCTAAAGCCCAACCGCGCTCGGATGGTTCGTCAATTGCCGCCAGCGGCTGAAGCTCAACGAACTCCGCGGATTCGCCCGAGAGCACGCCGCCGATATCATGCCAATCGCCGCCCATGGCAATCGTGGCCGCACGTACGGAACAGCCAAAATCGAATGCAAAGATCCGGGATTGGGGATAGCGGCGAAACTGCAACGCCATCAACGCCAACAGCACCGATTTACCGGCGCCAGTCGGTCCCACCACCATCGTGTGTCCGACGTCGCCGACGTGAAGCGAGAAGCGGAATGGAGTGGATCCCTCCGTCCTGGCCAGGAACAGCGGTGGCGCCTTGAAATGATTGTCCCTGACCTCCCCCGCCCACACCGCGGACAGCGGGATCATGTGTGCCAAATTCAGAGTCGAGATCGGTGGCTGCCGGACGTTGGCATAGACGTGTCCCGGCAAGCTGCCGAGCCAGGCCTCGACCGCATTGACCGTTTCGACCATGCAGGTGAAATCCCGGCCCTGGATCACCTTTTCGACGAGACGAAGCTT
>JAIENY010000065.1 GCA_019750915.1 Xanthobacteraceae bacterium | reverse complement strand
CGCCGTCAGCGATCAGCCGTCGACACCGGGTCATCCGATCCGGCCGCTGGCTGAAGACTGAAGGCGGAAAGCTATTTATGAGCACTGATCTTTCACAGTTTCAAGAATCCTTCTTCGAGGAATCGGCCGAGCACCTCTCCACGATCGAAGACGGCCTGCTTCAGCTTGAACAGCATCCCCAAGATCTGGACCTGCTGAACCGCATCTTTCGCGCGGCCCATTCCATCAAAGGGAACAGCGGCATGTTCGGGTTCACCGCTGTCGGGCAATTCACGCATAAGATGGAAACCCTCCTCGATCAACTGCGCAACGGGCATCTCTCTGTCACGCCGGCCATTGCGGACGTCCTGCTCCGCTCCACCGACTGCCTCAAGTTATTGATCGACGCAGCCCACGGAGAAGCCGCTCCCGATCAGGCGACGATCACTCAACTCGAAGGCGAACTGGCCGCCGCCGCCGGAGAATCGTCGAAAGCGCCCAAACAAAGCGCGCCCGGCGCCGCCGCCGGCTCAGGTGCATCGACGGATCCCTCGCAGCAACGGTATCGCATTGCCTGGACTCCGCCGGGGTGGCTCTTTCAACGAGGCCTTGATCCCTTGCGAATCATCGCCGAACTTGAAGAGCTGGGCACCGTCGAATCTCGCTCGCTTGACGTTGGACACGTGCCGACCTTTTCAGCGCTCGATCCGGAAGTCTGCTACCTCTCCTGGACCTGCGAGTTGCGCACAGTCAAACAGCCCTCCGTCATTGAAGCTGTCTTTGATTTCGTCCGGGACGACAGCGTACTCACAATTGAAACCATCAAAGCGCAGGCCGAACCATCCGGACAGTCCCCGGCCACGCCATCTGCCACCTCACCTGCCGAGCAGGGAGAGCCCAAGCCGCTGGGAGAAATTCTCGTTGAAACCGGCGTGGTGTCTCGAGAGACGTTGGACAAGGCGCTGGCGCAACAGAAGCGTGTCGGGGAAATCCTGATCGAGCAACATGCCGCCACTCCGCAGCAAATCTCGCACGCGCTCCAAAAACAGCAGGAGGGCGCCGCGCCGAAGAAAGCCGCCGATGCGGCCTCAATCCGCGTGGATACCGCGAAAATCGACAAGCTGATCAACCTGGTCGGCGAACTCGTGATTACACAGTCGATGTTGAGCGATTTGGGTTCACGGTTTGAGATGGGCCAGATAGCGGTGTTGCTCGAACGCATCGCTCAGCTGGAACGCAACACCCGCGAAATCCAAGAACGCGTGATGGGCATCCGCATGCTCCCGATCGGCAACGCGTTCAGCCGCTTTCCCAGGCTCGTACGCGACCTTTCCGGAAAAGCCGGCAAGAAGATTCAACTGTTGCTCTCAGGGGAGGAAACAGAGCTCGATAAAACCGTCATCGAATCCATCGGCGATCCGCTCACGCACCTGGTGCGGAACTCCGCGGACCACGGCTTGGAGCCGCCGGATGAGCGCCTGGCGGCCGGCAAGCCCGAACAAGGGACCATTCATCTCGGCGCTTTCCATGAGGGGGGCAGCATCTGCATCACCGTGGTGGACGATGGCCGGGGATTGAATCGCGACCGGATCCTCGCCAAAGCCCTGAAGCAGGGCTTGATCGCCGAAACCGACAAACTCTCCGACGATCAGATCTGGGGCCTGATTTTCAGGCCCGGATTCTCCACCGCTGAAAAAGTCACGGATGTCTCCGGCCGCGGCGTCGGCATGGATGTGGTGAAACGCAATATTGAA
>JAIENY010000059.1 GCA_019750915.1 Xanthobacteraceae bacterium | reverse complement strand
ATCTACGGCATGCCGGTGCTGCAGGTCTGGAAGGCCGGCACCGTGATGTTCATCAAGCGCTCGCTGGCCTCGGGCTATGCCGGCATCGACAATCCGCTGTTCTATCGCGACAACACAATGATGCTGCTCGGCGACGCCAAGAAGGTCACCGAAAGCATCGTCAAGGCGATGTAAGCGAGGCGCTGTGGCCCTGAACAAGGAGTGGCATCGATTGAATCGCATGCCGCCCGGGGCAACGCGCGAGATGCGGATCAGATGGCACGCCGCTCATGCGGTGGCGTGTGGGTGCCGCGCGATCCCCGAAAGCATCAAGCTGGACGTTGAAAAGCTGCTAAAGCTCCGCCGCAAGCGATAGCGATCGATGGAGCGGCAGGAATGAGCGCACGCGACACGCTGACGTCCTCATCAATCGCAGCCCTTCGGTCATGACCGTCCTGAAATGGCTCCTGATTGTCATCGCGTTCGGCTATGCCGCCGGGCTTGCCGCGCTGTTCTTCGCGCAGCGCTCGTTCCTGTTTCCGGTCCCGACCGTGGTGCGCACCTCGCCGCAACAAGCGGGGTTTCCGCAAGCCGAAGAGCATGTCCTGGACACGCCGGATGGCGAGAAGGTCATCGTCTGGCATGTCCCGGCAAAGCCCGGTCACCGGGTTGTTCTTTACTTCCACGGCAATGGCGACTTTCTCGCCGGCTTCTTCGGCCGCTTCCACGACCTGCTCGCGGATGGCACCGGCGTCGTCGCGCTGTCTTTTCGCGGCTATGCCGGCTCTAGCGGACACCCGAGCGAGCAGGGACTGTTGCGGGATGCCGCGGCGGCCTACGCGTTCACGCGTGAACGATACGGTGCGGACAGGATCGTCGTCTGGGGTTTTTCGCTCGGCACGGGCGTTGCCGTGGCGCTGGCAGCTGAACAGCCGGTCGGCCGGCTGATTCTGGAAGCGCCCTATACTTCGACCGCCGATGTGGCCGCATCGATTTTCTGGTTCCTGCCGGTGCGCCTGGTGATGCGCGACCAGTTCCGCTCCGACGAGCGGATCCCGCGGGTCAAGATACCGCTGCTGATCATGCATGGCGGGCGCGATCCGGCGATACCCATTCGCTTTGGCGAACGCTTGTTCGCGCTGGCGAATGAGCCGAAGCAATTCGTCCGTTTTCCCGAAGGCGGCCACGAAAATCTGCAGAATTTTGGCGCGATTGAAACCGCGCGACATTTCATCGATGCTGTAAACGGCTGACGGCTGCTATGGTCATGGCATCGTCCAATAACCAGGCCTTTGAGGATTTGATCGCATGAGCGCACACGGACCGATGCCGCGATCGGCGTGGATATTTCCGGCGCTGGCGGTGGCCCTTTTTGCCGTCGGGACCGGCCTTGGACTGACGTTTACGCCGACGGCCGGCGGATTGCTCTATGCGGCCGTGCTGTTGGCGATCCTGTTCGGCACGGTGTTCGCGGCCGTGCATCATGCCGAGGTGATCGCCGAGCGGATCGGGGAGCCCTACGGCACGCTGCTGCTGACGCTGGCGGTCACCATCATCGAGGTCGCGCTGATCGCGACCATCATGCTCGGCGACAAGCCGGTGCCCGCACTGGCGCGCGACACCGTGTTTGCGGTGGTGATGATCGTCTGCAACGGCCTCGTCGGGATCTGCATCTTCATCGGCGGGCTGCGTTACAAGGAGCAGGATTTTCAGGTCTCTGGCGCCAACCTGTATCTCAG
>JAIENY010000031.1 GCA_019750915.1 Xanthobacteraceae bacterium | reverse complement strand
CGAACTGGCGGGATTTCCTCGCCACCGCCACCGTGGTTCGATCGATGCTCGGAATTAGTCCGAGCGCCTGGGAGGAGGCGCAAACGATCCTCGGTGAAACGCCCGCTGCGATTGTTGTCGCGTGCATTCTGCAGCGTGGCGCGGCCATTAGGTCCGCCGGCGGTTACCTGCGCGGTTTGACGCGAAAAGCCGAGGCCGGAGAGTTCTCGCTCGGCCCGATTTTGATGTCTCAGATCAATTCGCAGCTCAACGAAAAGCGGCGGGCCTGACGTGATAGGCAAACTCACTTTCACCTCCTCGCTTTACCCGGCGTTCTCGAGCTTCGGCCGTGGACGCATCTAGCTGCGAGCGATCGGTCGATCCGGGAGCCGCGAAAAACTGAACCTGGGCGGCCGTTCCGCGCTGCTCGATCTCTCTGCCACGGGCTGTGCGCGTCCTGGGAATCGCCAAGACGATTGTACTCGTCAGAACAGGTCGGCGCTTCCCATATGTCGTCCGTCGGGAATTACGCGAAATACCGCAACGATCACATGGCCGTCCCTTTTGATCAGTCCGCCGAAGATCGGGATGCTGGCGACGATCGCAGATCTTTCTCCCGTTCGGGCTGTCGCTCCCGGTTGCATGGCTGGATTCCTATGGCCGTCGACGGCACGTCGGCCCCTGGAGCCAAGAATTTTCCCCTGCCGGTTTCCCCCGCAAGCGGGGACCCCGACCAGCATTCCTCGCGCATGCGCCTGCAGCGCCAAAATTCGTGGCTCCGGCCGGGGCGCAGCGCTGCGCTTGCCCTCCGCTCGCCTCTGGCGGCTCCGGCTCTGTTTCGTCTTTCCGGCCATCAACGGATCGCCATCGCAACGGGGCACAGCCCCACAGAAGAGAGAAAGACAATGCGCAATATCGCCGAATTCACCCTCATCGGTCGGGTCGGAACCATCAAGCAAGTCGGCAAGACCCTTCGCGTCAGCATCTGCGCCAACTACCCGTTCAAGGACGACAAAGGCCAGTGGAAGGACGACGCGCACTGGAACGAGGTCACAATCTTCACGAAGGCGATCCAATCCTACGTGAGCGAGCACGTCAGCAAGGGTGACCTGGTCCATGTGCGCGGACGGCTTCGGCAGAACAGCTTCGAACGCGATGGCCAACGGGTCTACACGGTCGATCTCATCGCTCAGGAGCTCGGCCGATTGGCGCAAGCCAGCGAACGCGCCGCGGCATAGCGAATACCGGGGAGGCTTCGGCCTCCCCGCCGCTCCTACTTGAAGGCCGGTGCCCGACGCGAATCCGGTCCGCTACGAGGGAAGTTTTCGCGATCGTGTCTGCCGCGCGAGCCCGCGGTCGGCCCGATTTTTCTTGCCGATCGCGGAGACCAGCTCGTCGTAGTTGACGCCGCTTTTCTTAAGAGCGCGGCGCGCATCCGCGGCCTCGAAACCTAAGAGCTCGAGCACGCTCATGTTCAGGCTCGAGGCAATCCGCTCCATCGTCCTCAGCGTTGGATTCCCGATGCCGCGCACGATTGTGTAGTAGGTGCCGCGCGCCAACCCCGTCTTTGGCAGGAAGGCTTCCATGCCGCCGTTTTCGATCTCGAGCTGTTGCAGGCGGATCGCCAGCATCTCATTCAGGATCGAATGATCGACGGGCAGCGGCTTGCGAACAGGCGGCATC
>JAIENY010000070.1 GCA_019750915.1 Xanthobacteraceae bacterium | reverse complement strand
TATGCGCCTAGCGATAGCGTCTATTGGCAGCAGGGCCATTCGTCTGAAAGCGACTTCCTCTATGTGACCACCCAGACATTGGGACCGGAAGAGCTTGCCGCGCTGTCCGAGGAGGTGGGCGAAGGCCGATCTCTGTTGATCCTGTGCGCTGCATTCCGGGGCAATGCCGATCTTTGGTCCAATCTGACCTTGCGCAAAATTCCTAACCATATCCGCAGCAAGTGCGAATGGGGGCATGACGATTATTCGCTCAATGTCGCTAACCTGCCTATGGCTGAGAAGGCACCACCGCCCCCACCGCCTGCGCAGTCCGGGCTGTTCGATGTTGCCGAAAACGAAGGGGACGCGGTATGAGTAATCTCCGCCACGTCAACGCCATCTCCAGTCGATTGAGCCTGCGTCCACCGCAGCGTCGCAGTCTCGAAATCCTTGACCGGATTACCGAGATCGTGCCGCTGGCGCGGACTGCCGACCTTGACGCGGCCAAGGACATCATCGCCAGCGAATATCCCGGCGTGGTGGATTTTGAGCGCGACTTTCCGTCGCTGTGCTTCGCGCTTGCCACAGGCGTCGGCAAGACGCGACTGATGGGGGCGTTCATCGCCTATTTGAAAATCGCGCATGGGATCAATAACTTCTTCGTCCTCGCGCCGAACCTGACGATCTACAACAAGCTGATCGCCGATTTCACTCCGAACACGACCAAATATGTATTCAAGGGCATCGCGGAGTTTGCCATCTCGCCGCCTGTGCTGACGACCGGCGAAACCTATGAGCGGCAGATTGCCTCAGGTGGCAATCTCTTCCCCACCACGATCAACATCTTCAACATCGCCAAAATCTCGTCGGAAGTGCGCGGCGGCCGTTCACCGCGCATCCGTTCGTTCCGCGAGGAGATTGGCGAGAGTTATTTCGATTATCTCGCCAGCCTGCCCGACCTGGTGCTGTTGATGGATGAATCGCACCGTTATCGGGCCACCGCAGGGATGCGCGCGATCAACGAATTGAAGCCGGTGCTGGGGCTGGAACTGACGGCAACGCCTTTCGTCGAAAGCACGCGCGGACCGGTGCCGTTCAGCAACGTGATCTTCGATTACCCACTCGCGCGCGCGATGGAGGATGGTTTCGTCAAGGAACCCGCCGTCGTCACCCGCAAGGATTTCAATCCGGCAGGCAAGTCGCCCGAAGCGATCCAGACGATGAAGCTGGAGGACGGAGTTCGCCTGCACGAAAGCGTCAAGGTCGATTTGGAAACCTATGCACGCGAGAATGGCGAGCGGATCGTCAAGCCGTTCGTGCTGGTGATCGCGCGCGATACCACTCACGCGGCGGAGCTTACCCGCCTGATCCAATCCGATGCGTTCTTCGACGGGCGCTATGCTGACAAAGTGATCCAGGTCGATTCCAGTGTGAAGGAAGAGGAGACGGTCGAGAAGCTGTTGACGGTGGAACACGCCGAAAACCCAGTCGAGATCGTCATTCACGTCAACATGCTGAAGGAAGGTTGGGACGTCACCAACCTTTATACGATCATCCCGCTCCGCGCCGCCAATGCGCGGACGTTGATCGAGCAGAGCATCGGACGCGGGCTGCGTTTGCCTTACGGCAAGCGCACCGGCGTCGCCGCCGTTGATCGCCTGAACATCGTCGCGCACG
>JAIENY010000033.1 GCA_019750915.1 Xanthobacteraceae bacterium | reverse complement strand
CGCATAGCTCGAAGAACTAGCGAATTATTGCCTTCGCCTTAGTGGCTCAGCGCTAACTCGGATATAACGGGGCGTAACATAATTTCAGCAAAACTAATCGAAGCGTGGCCGAGCCATTGCGCAAGCGCAATCCTCAGGCCACGACGCTGAGGGTCGTGCTTTCGGTAGGCCCACGGCATCAACTGATCGATATCGCTGTTTGGATGACCGATGAAGATCCTGGTCAGGACGTCGGTCAGATACCCGAGCGGGTCAACATCGTTCAGATTGGTCTTAATTAGTGACGGGATAGTGGCCATTGTTCGGCGCCCCCATCAGAAACGTTCTGCGCTCGCTTCAGGATGGCGTCGACTGATCGCTGGAAGGCTGCTACATGGTCTTCCGTCGCCTGACGTTGAGTATCTATCGGCGTCTCTGTGACGTAGCGCGTTGTCACCTTGGGCGCGACGGGCTGCGACCGCCGATCGACCTTGATCCGTTCTTGCGGCGAAGGTATAGCGATGTAGGTGATACACGCTGCTACCACAGCCGCGATATTAGGACGGCTGGAATGGCAAGTCGTAAGCCGACCACTTCTTACGGCCTCGGATCAATCGGGCCGATGGTAATTTTGCTGGCTTCTCCTTGGTCGATTGGACCGAGGTAGTTGTTTATACAATAGATGGCGCCAGTCGAGAGTACGGCGGCGAGCGCAATGGCCAACGCCGTCGGAATGACGAATTCCTGTGCAATTACTTTGTCGGTCATCGCGGATACTCGCTTTGACCTACCCCTCCACACTAATGACATCTTCGAGTGAGTCGCGAAATTGAAAAGTCTGTGGCTCGGGTTTTTCGTCAGGGCCGAGGTCGCGGCGGCTTTGGCTGACGAGGTCGGTCGTTCCTCGGAGCAACCCGGAGAGATGTTACGGGCCGCTTCGATCACCTGCCGCCCGCAAATCGCTTGAAAAGTATCGACAGCCAGATTCCGATCCCGGCGACCGATATGAAATTGTCGTAATTTATGATTCGTAGTTCCCGATTTTGGACGATTACCGTTTTAGGTCCCCTCTGGTCGACGTGGTGACGAGAACAGTCCTTCGTTTCAGCTTGATGTCGTCATTGTAGAAGAGCTCGCTTTCAGGCTGGTGTGAAGCCGAGGACTTGGGCACCATGCAAGGCCGTTGGGCGAACAGGTCGGCGTCGGCCCGCGTGAAAGTGACAAAGGTTCCGCTTTCGTGCAGCCGCCTGCTGCGGCCAGCCCAATATTCCATCGGCGTGGCTCCGTCCTTGAACAACAGCATTGGGTAGTTGATCAGCTCTATACAGATCTTGCCCTGTACTGGCTCGATGCTGTTGGGGATTGCGTCTCTCATGCAGGATGGCCTGGCGCCGCGGTTCGTGCTATTTGATTAAACGTGCGAAAGACACGCTGAGGTTCATCTCCTGGCTCGGATAAGTGCTGTAACGCCGTAAGCCCCGCCGACGTGGGAAAAACTCCACTGAAGATTGTGGAAAAACCAAGGCCAGTGCCTCGGCTTCGCGCGCGGCCTCAAAATGAACTCAAAGGTTGATTCACCTTCTACTCGGGCCGCAGCCGC
>JAIENY010000072.1 GCA_019750915.1 Xanthobacteraceae bacterium | reverse complement strand
TGCTTGAACATGAAGTCGGCGTTGCCGCCGAGGAGAATGTCGGTGCCGCGGCCCGCCATGTTGGTGGCGATGGTGACAGCGCCCTTGCGGCCGGCCTGAGCGACGATTTCCGCCTCGCGCTCATGCTGTTTGGCGTTGAGGACGTTGTGTTTGACCCCGTTCCGGCTCAGCAAGCCGGAGAGCTTTTCTGACTTTTCAATGGAGATCGTGCCAACGAGCACCGGCTGCCCGCGCTCATTGCAGTCCTTGATCTCCTCGACGATGGCCTCAAACTTTTCCTTCTCTGTGCGATAGACCACATCGGCGTAGTCGAGGCGGACCATCTTGCGATTCGTCGGGACCACGTTCACGTCGAGATTGTAGATCTTGGCAAACTCTGCGGCTTCCGTGTCGGCCGTGCCGGTCATGCCGCCGAGCTTCTTGTACATGCGGAAATAGTTCTGGAACGTGACGGAGGCCAGCGTCTGATTCTCGTTGGCGATTTTCACGCCCTCTTTGGCTTCGACGGCCTGGTGCAACCCATCGCTCCAGCGGCGGCCCGGCATGAGGCGCCCGGTGAACTCATCGACGATGATGACCTCGCCGTCTTTCACGACATAATCGACATCGCGCTTATATAACGCGTAGGCCTGGAGCGCCTTGACGACATGGTGGACCAGATCCATGTTGTCCGGATCGTAGAGGTTGTCTACGCCCAGGAGCTTCTCAACCCGGATGTTGCCCTCTTCCGTCAACGAGGCGGTCTTGGTTTTCTCTTCGATCGTAAAGTCGTGTTCGGGCTTCAGCTGCGGGATCACGGAGTTGATCCGGTAGTACAGATCGGTGGTCTGATCGGTCGGGCCGGAGATGATCAATGGCGTGCGGGCTTCGTCGATGAGGATGCTGTCCACCTCGTCGACGATCGCGAAGTTCAGTTCGCGTTGGACGCACTGGCCCAATTCACTCACGATCAGGTTATCGCGCAGATAATCGAACCCGTATTCGTTGTTGGTCCCGTAGGTGATGTCGGCGTGATAGGCCTCCCGCCTCGTGCAGGGGCGGAGGGACTGCAAGCGCTTGTCAGCCGCGTCGTATGTTGGATCATAGAGAAACGACGCGTCGTGCTGAATGATACCGACGGATAAACCCAGCGCGTGATACAACTGCGCCATCCACTGGGCATCGCGCTTCGCGAGGTAGTCATTCACCGTAATCAGGTGCACGCCTTTGCCTTCGAGCGCGTTTAGATAGATCGGCAGGGTCGCGACGAGTGTCTTGCCTTCACCGGTCTTCATTTCTGAGATCCGGCCGCGGTGCAGGATCATGCCGCCGATGAGCTGGACATCGAAATGGCGCATATTCAGCCGGCGGCGGGACATCTCTCGGCAGACGGCAAAGGCTTCGGGCAGGATGTCGTCGAGCGTCTGGCCGTCGGCCAGGCGCTGTTTGAAGACCGGAGTTTTTCCGACCAGGTCCTGATCCGACAAGGGCGTAAGGCTGGACTCCAAGTCGTTGATGCGCGCCACAACGGGCATCAACGCTTTGATTTCACGGTCGTTCTTACTGCCAAAGACGAGATTCAGG
>JAIENY010000073.1 GCA_019750915.1 Xanthobacteraceae bacterium | reverse complement strand
AGATGGGGCCCCTCCGCATGCGGAATCATTTGCTTGAAGCGATTCGAGAATGTCACGGCGTCGAAGACCTCGTCCTCGCGGCCCCAGATGATCATGGTGGGAAACTTGGAAAGCGATAGTTCCTGTTCAAGCCATTTGAAGCGTTCAAACGCCCGCGCGTCCTGATCCAAGGGAATCCAACGCGGCCAGACCCATGTTAGCAGCCGAGTCGCAGGGTCCGGCAGAACCGCCTCATAGGCCGCTTGCGCCGTGCGGGCAAATTTCTCACGATCGACCACCGACAGATAGACGCCGCGGCCCGCGAGCGCCTTGTGGCGGCCGAGGAAATACGGACCGACCAGCGGCGCATGCATCATGCGCCAGGGAAAGATGCGAGTGTGAAATTCGGCGGGGGGCAGCGGCCATGCCCACGTGCTCATGAGGACGAGCGCGCGAATCCGAGCCTTGTTGCTCATTGCAAACGACAGGCCGGTCGGCCCACCCCAGTCATGGCAAACGAGCGTGATTTTTGAGAGATCGAGCTGCCGCATCAGCGCCGTCAGATTGGCACTATGGCCGTCGAGTGTATGAGCCTGCTCACGAACCGGTTTCTCCGAGAGACCAAAACCGATCATGTCAGGAACGATCACCCGCCGTCCGGACCTGACGAGAGGACCAATGATATCGCGGTATAGAAATCCCCATGTCGGGTTACCGTGGAGGAGCACGACCGGATCACCCTCTCCCTCGTCAATGTAGTGCATCCGCCAGCCATTGACGCTCGCAAAGCGCGGCGGATAAGGCCAGTGCGCGCTGAAGGCGGCCGGCAGTATATTGTCAGCCTCAATTGTCACCATTCCTCCGGCATTTGATCTGGCGCTTTTGATGCGCCGCGAGCTTAGAAATGAAGTAACATAGAACATTATAGATCACATGATCTATAACAAAAATGCCGATGGGGAACCCAAACGTCGCATCAACATTCATGCCGATACCTGCGTGGACCCCGGAGGGTGGCCAAAGCCCCTCGACGTGAAGGCAAAAATACTTACTTTTGGCGATCACCCGCAATGACATCAGACATTTCTGGGCCTATATCTGCCGCGGCAATAGGGGCATAGGAGATCATGGCAAGACCGAGAGAGTTTGACGAAGCTACCGTTCTGGACGCGGCGATTCAGCAATTCTGGTTGCGCGGTTACGAGGCCACTTCAGTGCGCGACTTGGCCGACGAGATGGGCATCGCCGGGGCCAGCCTATATAACGCGTTCGGCGACAAACGAACTCTCTATGAGCGTTCGCTCAACCGCTATCTCGACCAGACTTTCCGCGAGCGAATTGGCCGTCTTGAGCATAGCCTTCCGCCGCGGGATGCAATCGTCGCGTTTCTGCAGGAAATCATTAAACGATCCTTGAACGACAAACAGCGACTGGGTTGCCTTTTGGTCAACTCAGCACTCGAAGCTGCACCACATGACAAGGAGCACCAGCAGATCGTCGCAACGTTCCTGAACGAGGTCGAATCGTTTTTTCTTAGATGCGTCACGTCGGGCCAGCGAGA
>JAIENY010000082.1 GCA_019750915.1 Xanthobacteraceae bacterium | reverse complement strand
GTGAACGAGCGCGGGATGCCTTCGGACAGGTTGCGGCCCTTGACTTCCATTTCCTTCACTTCCGAACCCGGGAAGGCCGAACCGATGGCCTTCTTGATCGCTTCGGCGGTCTGTTCGCCGATCAGCATGCCGTAGTTGCGGCGGATGTAGTTGACGATGGCTTCATCGAATTTGTCGCCGCCCACGCGCACCGAACCTTTGTACACCATGCCGCCCAGCGAGATGATGCCCACCTCGGTGGTGCCGCCGCCGATGTCGACCACCATCGAGCCGGTCGCATCCGACACCGGCAGGCCGGCGCCGATCGCCGCAGCCATCGGCTCTTCGATCAGGTAGACTTGCGAAGCGCCGGCGCCCAGCGCAGATTCGCGGATCGCGCGACGCTCAACCTGGGTCGAGCCGCACGGTACGCAGATGATGATGCGCGGCGAAGGACGGAAGAATTTGGAGTCGTGCACCATGCGGATGAACTGCTTCAGCATTTGTTCGGTGACGGTGAAGTCGGCGATCACACCGTCTTTCATCGGGCGGATCGCCTCGATGTTGCCTGGGACCTTGCCCAGCATCTGTTTTGCTTCTTTACCAACTGCCTGGATCGTCTTCTTGCCGTTCGGGCCGCCCTCTTGGCGGATCGCGACGACCGACGGTTCATCCAGGACGATGCCCTGGCCGCGAACGTAGATCAGAGTGTTGGCCGTGCCCAAGTCGATGGCCAGATCGGTGGAAATATACCTGCGTAAAAAACCAAACATGTGTGTCCTGTGGCGCTACTGATGTGCGCGTAAGCCGTTAGAAAGAAATCCTGTGGTGAGGCGGCGGCTGCAATGATTCAGCGCCGGCAACGCATCAACCCGCCATTCTACCTTATAATTTGAATGCGATTTGCCGAAAATCCCGCCAAAAGTGTATCGGCTGAGTCCGCGAGTTAAGCGGTATTCGTTCTCTTTTGCCAGCGAAAAGGCAGAATTTCCAGTTTTTTATCAATATTACAATTAAACCTCGCGCGGCCCGCCCGCGCCATTCGCCATGTCCCTGACCATATCCGACGTAACACGCATTGCAAAACTGGCACAACTTGAGATGAGCGAGCAGCAGACCGCTACCGCGCTGGACCAGTTGAACGGCATTTTTGCGCTGGCCGAACAGATGCAGGCGGTCGACACCGACGGCGTCGCCCCGCTGAGCCACCCGCTGGCGGCGCACATGAATAACATCGCCCTGCGCCTGCGCGAAGACGTGGCCACCGAGGCCAATCGTCGCGAAGACTACCAGGCCGTCGCGCCCAAGACCCAGGACGGGCTGTACCTGGTGCCGAAGGTGATCGAGTAACACCGTCATTCCCGCGCAGGCGGGAATCCATGCTGAGCCCATTTGGCCAGCGTTCCATGGATCCCCGCCTACGCGGGGACGACGCCGCAACGAATCTGAATTGAAACGCCATGCACACCAAAACCATTAAAGAGCTGTCCGCGCTGCTGCAAAGCAAAGCCATCACCGCCACCGAACTGGCGACGCACTTCCTCGACCGTATCGAAAAGA
>JAIENY010000006.1 GCA_019750915.1 Xanthobacteraceae bacterium | reverse complement strand
ACAGCGCCGCAAATGACAAATACGGGTTGAGTTGTCTGCTCGCGATGAACAGGCAGACCGACGCCGCGACATAGGCGCCGATCGAATACAGACTGCCGTGCGCTACATTCAGCACGCGAAGCACGCTGAACACCAGCGTTAGGCCAACCGCCGCGAAGAAAATCAACGCGGCGCTGGCGAGGCTGTCTAACAAAAACGGAATGACTGTATTCGACATCGACCCACCTACTGGAATTAGCCACAAAAATAAGAAGGCTTAGCCCGCCTACTTGTAGCTTCCCGGCTTAGGCAGGGCTTTCGCGAATTCTGGCTTCAGCGTCGAGATCCAGGCGATTGGATCTTGTCCAGTCTGCGGCATCAGGCTGTCGCCTTTGTAGCGGACCATGTCCCCGATCACAGGGAACGTCTTGTCCGGCGACTTGACTGTGACCCCGACAATCTGGTCGACGAGACCGTCATTATCAGCGCGCGTTTGCGTTTTGCCTGTGAGGGTTGTGACAATGCTCCCCTTCATCGCTTCCGCGATTTCCGCACGGCTCGGCCACTTGCCGCCGTTTTTCTGCATTGCGGCCTTGTAGGCTGCCTTCACATAGATCAGCGAATTGGCCATCTTCATCGAGGGGGAAACCGGATACTCGCCGAACCGTGCCTTGTAAGCCTCCGCGAACTTTGCCGTCTCTGCATTCGCTCTGGCATCGGGCGACATCCACCAGCCATCGCCCAGCACGCCAACGATCACGCCGTCGGGCAGCGGAACTCGCTGAAGGACCGTCTCGCCGGCCGCCAGAACGACCTGACTTGACGCAAACAGGCCGCGGGACGATGCCTGCCGAACGAAGTTCTCAAGGTCTGCACCCCAGAAGTTGGAGAAGATCACGTCCGGGCGCGCTGTGGAGAGGCGCGAAATTTCGGTCTGATAGTTCGGCGATCCCAGCTTCGGGTAAAGCTCGGCGACGATTTCGATGTCCGGCTTTAAGGCTTTCAGCGCAGCCTTGAAGATGGTCGCCGCGTCGTGGCCAAAAGCATAGTCCGGATTGATGATTGCGACGGTCTTTACGTTCGGCTTGTGGTCAAGGAGATAGATTGCATAAGCGATGAACTCGGGAATGGTATTGCCGTTCGGGCGAAACACGTATTTACTTTTGCCGTCGAGCAGCAGCTGGTGCGTATCGCAATTCCAGCCGACTGTCGGAACCTCCAGCTGCTCCGCGATCGGCGCCAGCGCCAGACAGTTTGCGCTCGACATCGCCGCCACCATCACCTGGTTTTTCGGATCGCCGGCCAAGCGCCGATACTCGGCAATGACGCCTTGAGTGCCTTGTGCTTCGTCGATGTAAATCGGTGTCACCGGAACGCCCTCGATGCCACCTTTGGCATTGATGTCGTCGATCATCAGATCGGCCGCGTTCTTACCGGGCATGCCAAAAGCGGCGCCCGGACCGGAGGTGAACGTGAAGATACCGAGCCCCAAAGAACTCGGCTTTTCCTGCGCAGCGACGGGCGTTGCAGCCACGACAATGAGCGCGAGGG
>JAIENY010000030.1 GCA_019750915.1 Xanthobacteraceae bacterium | reverse complement strand
AGCTCGGCACCGACCTCGATGGCGATCCGCTCATGGGTGACGTCGGCCTGCACGACCGCACTCGGCGCGAGCTGAACGCTTCGCGCTGAGACCGTGCCGGAAACCGCCCCAAGCACGACGAGGTCGTGGGCGACGACGGAACCTTCAACACGACCTGAACCAGCCACGGTGATCTCAGGCGCCCGCAGTGAGCCAACGACGTTGCCCTGGACCTCGATCGGTCCACTGGACGTGGCATCGCCTTCGATGACAAGGTCCTGCGCGAAAACGCTGCGGCGGGCGTTTGCGCCGGCCGGGTCCGGCCAACGGTCGAGGTCGCCATTTGGGGTCTTCATCTTGGTGCCGCCTCAGCTCAGCTTCGTGCCGCACGACTGGACCAGAAGCGAAACGAAAGGGCAACGCGCGGCGCCGTTATCGGCGAAGAAGCGCGACAGTACTCGGCGTTGCACAACTCGTCCGGCAAAGATCGTCTGCCGGTCGTCCCTCATGAGCTATAGATTTTGCGTCTATCGCTCATGCGAGACCTCCAGACGGTTGGTTGGTGTGGTCCACTGTTGGAACGATGACAATGAACGGCTAGGGTATTCCGGTGAACTTCCAGCGGGGGTCGTGATGATGAAACACGAGGAGCGTGATAGCTTGGCCGGTATCGCCTTCAATTTCAGGCATGAGCATGTCGAAGGCGAGATACAGCGGCGCCTCGCTCTTCCCTTTGATGCCTGGGAACCGATCGGTAGGGGAGAGTCCATAACAACAAGAGCTCGGGCTCATCTTGCCCGCGTTGCCGGATTCGGCAACGGAGACATGGACTGATACGTCCGGGTCGAACCCACTGGCCGACCGCGACCTTGTCGTCCCAACTGTCCAGATCCCAGGCGTGACCGGTGGTCCGGCTGCTAAATGGGTGTAATTGGGTTCCGAATTGGGTTGCAGGAAATGGGTGTTATTGGGTATAAAATTGGATATGATCCAAACTCAGACGCTCCGCATCACCCCGACCTTTCTCTCGATCATCGCCGAGATCGACGAGTTCAAAGGCGCATGGCGCGCACTCGGAAGCCTCGCCCCCGAGCGTCTGTCCGCCTTACGCCGCGTCGCCACCATCGAGAGCATCGGCTCTTCGACACGCATCGAGGGAAGCCGGCTCTCCGATCAGGAGGTTCAGCGTCTGCTCTCCAATCTCGACATCCAGACCTTCTCGACCCGGGACGAAGAGGAGGTCGCTGGCTACGCTCAGGTCATGGACACAGTCTTCGCCTCGTGGCGCGACATCGATGTGACCGAGAACCATATCCGCCAGTTGCACCGGGACCTCCTGCGGCACAGCAGCAAAGACCAGCGACATAGGGGGGCCTGGAAGACCGCGCCAAACTCGATCGCAGCTTTCGACGAGGCAGGGCGGCAACTTGGCGTGGTGTTTGAGACCGCCAGCCCCTTTGACACGCCGGGCCGCATTGCTGAACTGATCGACTGGTACAACGCCGCCACCCAGGACCATGATCTGCATCCGCT